>CALUGT010000001.1 GCA_944320265.1 uncultured Bacteroidales bacterium
CGCCTTCGGCTAGGCGAGAAGCATGCTGCATGACACAAGCGGGCAATCTCCCCAATGTCTAATGACCGATTTGGGTTCAATGAACAAGGGAACATGCCTCGCCCGGGTGTCATTCCCCGGTTCTCCGACCTGGAGGTGGCCGCCTCGGGCTTGGCGGCCGAGGCCCCAGGCTTCGACAGCGAGTTCCTGTTGTTTTCCAGGCTGAAGGTATATCGGCGCGAGATGCCCCACCTCATATCCCGGTGGCAATACAATGACCGGCACAAGTCCACAGTCCCGCTCTGCCAACGCATCCGCCAAAGGATTACCCGGGAAATGGATGGTGGAAGATTGTTCCTGCATCGATTCCAAGCCGATAGTGGCCGGCCGGCACGCGCCAAGCACTGCACGATGGGCAGGAAGGACGCGGGGAAAGCCCCCTCCTATGGATACTGCGCCTGGCATAATAAGCGTTGGCAGTGCCCGCCAACAGCCTCCAGCGCGCCCCAAACCCCAGTTTTCATCCGAACCTATCCACAAAAATCCACCGCCACAAACCTGCCAACGCCGGGTCGGGGCATTCTCTTTCTTTGGGTCTCTTTTCTTTCGCTTTCGCGAGGGGCAAAAGCGAAAGAAAAGGACTTTCCGCTATCGTTGCCGACGTTGCCTATCGGCGAAAATAGCTTGATCTCGGCATAGCTCAAGAGGAAAACGCTTGGCTCTGCGCTCGACTTTCGCTATCTTTGCAAGTTTTCGGCCCGCCCGGACATCCAAACCGTGGCCAAGGCCGCTTGCTAAAACCAGAACCCATGGGCAAATATAAGCTTTGGAACAACCTCATCGGATGGACAGTGTGGCTCGTGGCCACTTGTGTCTTCATCGGGACCGCCGAAAGGGCGGCTAGTTGGTGGGATTGCGGGGAATATATTTCCTCCGCCTCCCAATTGATGGTCGGCCATCCTCCCGGAGCCCCCACCTTCCAGCTCCTCGGCGCCATTGCCAGCATCTTCGCTTTCGGAGACCCTGCCAAGATCGGATTCATGGTCAACTGCATGTCAGCCTTGTGCAGCAGTTTCACCATCCTTTTCCTGTACTGGTCCATCACCATGCTGGCCCGCAAACTTGTGTTCCGGTTCAACTATACTGCGCATGATGCCAAGACGAAAAAACGCATCCTGCTTCCTGGCGCGCCCGAAGCTTCTTCCTGGATTCCAACGCTGTCCCAAAGCATCCTGATTTTCGGTTCAGGTATCGTGGGAGCCTTGGCCTACACCTTCTCCGACTCGTTCTGGTTCAGCGCGGTGGAAGGCGAAGTCTATGCCATGTCCTCTTTCTTCACGGCAGTGACTTTCTGGGCCATACTCCGCTGGGAAGCCGTGGCCGACCAGCCGCACAACCTCCGCTGGATTATCTTGATTGCCTTCATGATCGGCTTGGCCATCGGAGTCCATTTGCTGAATTTGCTGGTTATTCCAGCCATCGTGTTCGTCATTTACTACAAGAAATTCCAACCCTCCCGGAAAGGATTCTGGGTGTCCATGCTCCTGTCCGTCCTGATCCTGGGCCTGACACTCTGGGTCATCATCCCATGGACAGTCAAACTAGCCGGATACATCGAACTTTTCTGCGTCAACAGCTTAGGGATGCCTTTCAACGTAGGGACCATCCTTTTCTTCGTCATTTTGACCGCGGCCATTGTCGCCGGCTTGCGGTACGCGCTGAAGAAACAGCACGTGATCCTGCATACCGCGCTGCTCTGCCTCAGTTTCCTCCTGATCGGATATTCGACTTTCATCACTTTGGTCATCCGGGCCAACGCTAACGTGCCCTTGAACCAAGGCGAGGTAAAGAACGCTATCAGCCTCCTGTCTTACCTGAACAGGGATCAGTACGGCTCCACGCCTCTGGTCTACGGGCAATTCTACAATGCGAAACTGATAGAGGTGGAAGAGGCCAACCCTCAATACGTGCGAAACGATAGCACCGGACGCTACGAGCAGGCCGGATATTCGTCCCAGAAACTCACCTACGACGACGAGCATTGCGGGCTTTTCCCTCGCATGTGGAGTTCCATGCAAAGCGGTGGGCGGCCTTGTGTCACATACAACAAGATCTGGAGCGGGCATGATGGCAACGGACGCCCGTCCCTGGGAGAGAACCTCCGATACCTGTGGAAATACCAGATCGGCTGGATGTACGGCCGTTACTTCATGTGGAACTTCGTCGGACGCCAGAACGACATCATGGGCCGGGGATACAATACCGATGGCTCGGTAGACGTACTGCACGGCAACTGGATCAGCGGCATCAAGTTCATAGACGAGATGCGTCTCGGCCCGCAGGACAACCTGCCCCGATACCTCAAGGAAAACCCGGCAAGGAACACATTCTATTTCCTGCCACTGATCCTGGGGCTGATCGGGCTTTTCGTCCAAAGCCGTTACGACAATCGCAACAGCTTCATCGTGTTCCTCTTGTTCTTCATGACCGGCTTGGCCATCATCCTTTACCTGAACCAGCCTTCCACCGAACCGCGCGAACGGGATTATGCCGTCGTCGGCTCGTTTTACGCCTTCGCCATCTGGATCGGCCTCGGCGTGGCAGGCATCGGCCATGCCCTGAAAAAATGGCTGGACAAGAAGCCTGAAGCAGCCAAGGCCGCCGCTTGCGCCGGGATTTCGGCTATCTGCCTGCTGGCTGTTCCTGCGCTCATGGCCCGGCAAGGATGGGATGACCACGACCGATCGCACCGGACTTCGGCTCGCGATTTCGGTAGAAACAACATGGAATCCTGCAAACCTGGCGCCATCCTGATATCCGATGGCGACAACGATACTTACCCGCTCTGGTACAACCTCTATGTGGAAAGGACACGCACGGATGTACGCTTGATCAACAGCATGTTGGCGCATAGCTCGTGGCATATCCAGCCTTTGTTCCGCAAAGTCTACGAGTCCGAGCCTTTCAACCTGTCCATTTCGCCCGAGAACTACGGCGGCGGCAAGAACGAACATGTCTATGTCCAGGATCAGATAACCTCCAGCCTGGAAGTGAAGGATGTACTGGACTTCATCAACTCGGACAATCCGCAGACCAAGCTGCATCCCATGAGAGGCGAGGCGATATCTTTCATCCCCGGACGGCATTTGAAACTGACCATCGACAAAGAAAAGATGCGGGCTTCGGGCTTGTACAGCGAGGACGAAATAGCCAGGACTCCGGACATGCTCCGCTGGGACCTGCCCAGCGACGGGCTGAGCAAGTCCGACCTGATTCTGCTGGACTTGATAGCCAACAACCTGTACGATCGCCCGATTTATTTCATCAGCCCGTACAGCCACAACAGCTTCCTGCCGTCCTTGGAATACTCCCAAGTGGAAGGGATGGTTTACCGCTTCGTGCCTTTCAAGAACGACAACCGCTTTGCCTTGGGAGCCGGCAGCAACGGCATCAGCACCAGCCGGACTTTTGATTTGTTAGTCAACAAGTTCAACTGGGGCGAAATCAATTCCGGCAAACAGAAGCTGGATCCGGAAACAAGGGCGTGGTCCGAGCAGGCACGGCACCAGTACGCCACCCTGGCAATGGGGCTGCTTGCCGAAAACAAGCCTGATTCGGCAGTCCAGGCCTTGGACAAAGGGCTGTACTTCTTCCCGGACGAAGTACTGGAATACAACGAGCATACGCTGCTCTATGCTGAGGCTTATTTCCGCTGCGGAGAAAAAGAAAAGGGGCTTGAGATTCTCAACAAGGTGGCTGACAACTACATCCAACGCTTGCAATACTACACCTCCTTCTCAAGGCCCAGATTCCAAAGAGGGCTCCAGCAAGAGATCCAGGAAACCGTGAATGTGCTTGGCTCCACTTATTACATTGCCAACCAGAACAATGCAAACGAAATAACCGACAGGCTCGAACTTTTCTTCGAACAGCAGGGGATTCAATAGGGAAAGCATGAAAAACTACCAACGGTACAACAATCTCCTTGGATGGGTCATCTGGGCCATCGCCACGGCGGTATACATCGCCTGCGCGGAACGGACTGTCAGCTGGTGGGATTGCGGGGAGTACATATCCACCGCCAGCAAGCTGATGGTGGGGCATCCTCCCGGAGCGCCCACCTTCCAGATTCTGGGAGCCATTGCCAGCATCTTCACTTTCGGGCATGCTGAACATACCGCTTTCGCGATAAACATCATGTCGGCTCTTTGCAGCAGCTTCACGATATTGTTCCTGTACTGGACCATCGCCATGATTGCAAAGAAGATGATGGAGCAGCGGCATCCGGAAGGACTAGGGGTGTTCCAGCAAGCGGTCATTTACGCTTGCGGGGCTATCGGGGCTCTTGCGTACACCTTTTCCGATTCGTTCTGGTTTTCTTCTGCCGAAGGGGAAGTATATGCCATGTCCTCTTTCTTCACGGCCATCACTTTCTGGGCGATTCTCCGCTGGGAAGCCGTGGCTGACCAGCCGGGCAACCTCCGCTGGCTCGTCTTCATCGCTTTCATGATCGGGTTGGCCATCGGGGTCCATCTGCTGAACCTTCTCGTGCTACCTGCTATCGTATTCACGGTATACTACAAGAAATTCAAGCCATCCCGCAAGGGATTCTGGTCAGCCATGATACTCTCGGTTGTCCTGCTGGGTCTGATATTGTGGGTCATCATTCCATGGACTGTCAAACTGGCGGGATATTTCGATGTCTTCTTCGTCAACAGCCTGGGATTGCCGTTCAATTCAGGGACGATAGCTTACTTTGCCTTGCTGGTCGGGGCTTTGGCATGGGGGCTGTACCGCTCGCGCCGGAGGGGGAGGGTCATCCTGCATACGGCATTGCTGAGCCTCTGCTTCATGCTCATAGGTTATTCCACTTTCCTCACTCTGGTCATCCGTTCCAATGCAGACGTGCCTATCAACGAGAATGAACCCAAGGATGCATACAGTCTGCTGGCATACCTGAACCGGGAACAGTACGGTTCCCGCCCTTTGCTGTACGGTGCTTATTTCAATGCCGTGCCAATCGACCTGAAAGAAGGCGCGGCCATTTACGCCAAAGACTCTGCTTCTGGCCGATACAAAATAGTCGGGCACAATACGGAATACATCTACGAACCTGAAGACTGCGGCCTGTTCCCTCGCATGTATTCGAGAGAAAACAGCGCAGGCCGCCCCCATCAGGACTATTACCGGTTCTGGAGCGGCACCGATGCCGACGAAAACACAGGCAAGCCTTCCGGCATCGAGAACATGCGGTTCCTTGTCCGATACCAATGCGGATGGATGTACTTCCGCTACTTCATGTGGAACTTTGCCGGACGGCAGAACAACATCCAAGGCCTCGGTTACAACCGCGACGGCAGCCGCGATCTCTTCCACGGCAATTGGATCAGCGGCATAAAATTCATCGACAAGATGCGCCTCGGCCCGCAGGACAACCTTCCAGACTATCTGGCCGGGAACCAAGGGCGCAACACCTTCTTCATGTTGCCGCTGCTGCTCGGGCTGTGCGGCCTTGTCTACCAGTGCCGCAAGTTCAAGCACAGCGGGTTCGTAGTCTTCCTGCTGTTCTTCATGACCGGCCTGGCCATTGTCTTGTACCTGAACCAGCCTTCCACCGAACCGCGTGAACGGGACTACTCGTTCGCGGGTTCGTTCTATGCGTTCGCCATATGGATCGGACTCGGCATCATGGCACTCACCGACTGGATCGGACGCAGATTCGACACCAGGATCGTTTTCCCGGCGGTCTCCGTGCTAAGCCTGGTATTCGTCCCCGGCCTGATGGCGCAGCAAGGCTGGGACGACCACGACCGATCCCGCAGGACTGCCGCCTACGACTTCGGGAAAAACAGCCTTCTTTCATGCGAAGCCAACGGGGTCTTGATTGCCAATGGCGACAACGATACCTTCCCGGTCTGGTACTGCCAGGAAGTGGAAGGCATCCGTCCGGACATACGCATCATCAACAGCGCGTTAGCCAATAGCTTCTGGCATATACAACCATTGTTCCGCAAAATGCACGAAGCAGATCCTCTCCGCTTCACACTGCCCTGCGGAGCATACGGCCAAGGCAACGATTACGTCTACTTAGGCGATATCGACTTGGGCTACTATGTGGAACTGCCCCAGCTTCTGGCTTATGCGGCCAGCGAAGACCCCGCCACCAAGCAAACCATGATGGATGGCAGCAAAATACCCGTGCTGCCGGTCAGGAAGGTCAGACTCAGCTTGGATACAGCCGATCTGCTAAGCAAAGGCTTGATAACGGAATCCCAAGCTGCCCATGTCCCCGATGCGATCCGGTATGAATTGAAACCCTCCGAAGGAGATATGCTGTTCCGGGCCGACCTGGCATTCCTCGACATCTTCGCCTCCAACGGCTTCGAACGCCCCATACACTTGGCCAGCCAGTACGCGCAGAACAACGTGCTGCCGGTCTCGGAATACGCGCAAGGGGAAGGGACCGTCTACCGCATAGTCCCTTACCATAACCCTAACCGGGTAGCCGTAGGTGGAAACGGCATCAATACCGGAAAATCCTACGACTTGTTTGTCAACCAGTTCCGTTGGGGGAACCTCCAAGATCCCCGAACAGCCGTCGATCCGGAGAGCGCCGGTTACGCGGGTACCATCCGTTACCAGTACGCTCTCTTGGCCAAAGCATTGAACTTTGAAGGCAGACAGGATTCCGCCGTCCGTGTCCTGGACAGATGCATAGAGTTCTTTCCAGACCGGAAGGTACCGTTCGATGGCATCATGGTCTATCTCATGGAAGAATACCTCAAGGCCGGGGCTATCGACAAAGGCATTGCCTTGGCAGGACGGATAGAGGAAATATACATGCAGCGGTTAGACTATGTGGATGGTTTTCCCAGCCGGTTCGCCCGCAGCGTCCAATACGAACGGATGGAATGCCTCGGGGTCTTGTACGAGACGGCCAGACGGCTCGCCCCGCATACAGAGATACCCTCTGTAAACAACCTTGTCAATAACCTTCACCAAACCTTGGCCTCATATGGAATACAATAAGGAAACCGCAAAGGAAGAAGCGAAACCCGAAGAACCGGAAACGCGGAAAACCGGAATCGAAGACAAGCCGGAACCGGACGAGGCGGAAGATTTCGAGGTCTCGGACGGGGACATGGACACGGACGATACGAAAAACTACACGCCTGGCCAAGTATACAAAATACAGCGGCCTTCCCTGCTGAGCGTACTCTGCGTGCTCACTTTCATCGGCAGCGGCCTGTCGGCATTCTCCAATGCCGTGATGTGGATCAGCCTGCCTGCCTTGAAAGATGCCATGCTGGCCACGGATTTGTACGAAAGCTATTTCGCCCTGTTCCCGGAAATCGAGACCCAGTTCATGGCCATGCTGGAAGTCCCCTCCTATTTCTATCTATTGTCGGCTCTCGCCTACATCGGATCGGTGACCGGAGCCGTCTGGATGTGGCGGCTGCAACGCAAGGGCTTCCATCTCTACACAATCTCCCAATGTATCCTGATCCTGATTTCCATGCTGATGATGCCGAACGCCGGAGTACCTTGGGCTTCGGTATTGTGGACCGGAGTGTTCGTCACACTCTATGCCACCCATCTCAAATACATGTACCCTCAGAAAAAATAAAGGCGGGAACGCCTTTTCCGGGGTGCTGGCAATCAAACAGCATCCCAGCCTGAACAGCTGCGAGAAAAGACAAAACAAAAAATTTCAAGCAATGACAGAAAAATTACAACAAACGCTCCGCGACTCCGCCGGAGCCCGATGGGCGGCATTGATCCTCATCGCCTTGATGATGTTCTTCGCCTACATGTTCGTGGATGTGATGTCCCCGCTGCAAACCCTTATCGAATCCGAACGCGGATGGACCCCGAATGTGTTCGGGACTTATGCCGCATCCGAATACATCTTGAATGTCTGCGGTTTCCTCATCCTGGCCGGTATCATCCTCGACAAGATGGGAGTCCGCTTCACAGGGACGCTGTCCGCCTCATTGATGGTAGTAGGTGCCGCTATCAAGTACATTGCCATCAGCGATTTCTTCCAGGATTCGGCTCTCTGCACTTGGCTGGGATCTTGGTGGACTGCGATGCCGGGAAGCGCCAAACTAGCCTGCCTCGGCTTCATGATTTTCGGCTGCGGCTGCGAAATGGCAGGAATCACGGTATCCCGCGCCATTGCCAAATGGTTCGCCGGCAAGGAAATGGCCCTCGCCATGGGATTGGAAATGGCCATCGCCCGCTTGGGAGTATTCGCCGTCCTATCGCTCTCTCCGTTCCTGGCTGCCAAGTTCGACCAATCGGTAGTAGCTCCTATCGCTTTCTGCACCGTATTACTGCTGATTGGCCTTATCAACTTCATTGTATTCTCAGTGATGGACCGCAAACTGGACAAGCAGCTGGGTACAGGCAAGGAAGCCGGTGCGGAAGAAGACCAGTTCAAGTTCAGCGATATCAAATACATCTTCGGCAGCAAGATGTTCTGGCTCATCGCATTGCTTTGCGTGCTGTATTACTCGGCCATCTTCCCCTTCCAGCGTTACGCCACCAACTTCCTGGAATCCACATTGACGATTCCTGCTGATGAAGCAGCCAACATTTTCCGCTGGTTCCCGATCCTGGCCATGATACTGACTCCGGTCTTAGGTTCTTTCATCGACTACAAGGGGAAAGGTGCCTCCATGCTGATGTACGGTGCCTTAATCATGATCATCTGCCATCTTTCTTACGCTTTCATCCTGCCGGCGTACCCGGCCAAATGGTTGGCTTTCGTCATCACTGTCGTGCTGGGGGTTTCCTTCTCCTTGGTACCGGCAGCACTTTGGCCCAGTGTTCCCAAAGTTATCGACGGAAAGATTCTCGGAAGTGCGTACGCATTGATTTTCTGGGTCCAGAACATCGGTCTTTGCTTCGTCCCCAAAATCATCGGGAACGTGCTCAACTCCACCAATCCCGGCGTGGCCGAAGCCCGCAACCAGGCCATGGCGCAAGGTGGCGCCATGCCGGCTTACGACTACACCGTGCCGATGATCATCTTCGCTTCATTCGGCGTGGCAGCCTTCCTCTTAGGCATCTGGCTCAAGGCTGAAGACAAGCGCAAGGGATACGGTCTGGAACTCCCCAACGTGAAGAAATAACTCCGTTCCTGGAAGCTGTCTTCGAATCCGCCTGATTCACCGGGAGGGTGTGCACCATCAACCACCGCACACCCTCTCTTTCAGAAATAGCAGCAATCTTCCTAACCATGGGACATGGCCTGTTCAGCATGAAAAACGATTCCCTGAAAATCGCGGGGCTGCTGCTTGCCTTGTCATTCGCCGTCCTGCCATCCCAGGCATGCTCCACGCCTCGGCAATTGGAAATCCGCCCTGCCGACAGTCTTTTCTTCATCGGGGAAACCTTTTTCGACAATTACCAATACGACTCGGCTCTCCCTTTCTTTGAAGAGCTGATTTTCCGCCTCGACAACCGCAGACTTCAGGATTCAGACATCAGCTTCGGCATCCAGGCTTGCAACTGTGCCGGAATCATCCACATGATACATTCCCATGACGAGCAGGCCATGCAGTACTTTGCCGATGCCAGCTTCTGGTGCGACCGCATCCAAGACAGCCTTCACAAACAAATCATACTGAACAACACGGGTGTCCTCTACGCCAAGCTGCAAGCATACGGGCAAGCATACCGATCATTCAAACAAGCTTTCAGCATCGCCAGCCCGGACCAAGGCCCGCATAAGGAAGAAATCCTGATGAACATGCTCACGATGGCATCATGGACTACCGATACCGGCATGGAAGATTCCTGCCTTGAATTATTGATGCAGCCTGAATTCAACAATACTCCGATCCAAAGATTCGGGATACAGGCCAGCTTGTCAGAACAGGAATACCGGAAAGGCAATATCGAGAAAAGCATAGCCCATATACGTCAGGCTCTCCGCTGCTGGCCTCTGCCGGCAGACTCCATAGAATTCTTCTCCCACCAATACCTCTCGTTAGCAGACCGCTTCGAGAAATGCGGGGAACCCGATTCCGCCCTCTTTTACTATCAAAAAGTGGCTCAAATAGCACATAGCAGGAAAAACCATGCATTCCTGCAGAACTGCTTGCGCCAAAGCATCGGGATATTCCGGAAACAAGGCAGGATTTCCTCCGCGCTCGCCGCCTTGGACCAATACTGGAACACCACCGACAGCATCATGGTCCAAGACCGGACCCTGCGGCTGAAGAATCTGGAGTCCGCCACGCAAAAGCACCTCAAAGACCTGGAGATATCAGACCTCAGGATAACGACAGAATACCAGAACCGCCTCATCAAGTCCAAAAACGTCACCTTGGCCTCCTTGATTGCCGGAGGAGGGTTAGCGTTAATACTCCTCATCATCGTCTACTACCAGAAAAAGCAGCAAGGCAAGCACCTGCTCCTACTATATGAGAAGAACTCCCAGCTATGGAAAGATGCCCAGCAATACCAAATCCAGAAAAACGCTCTTGAAAAGCAATTATCCGATTTGAAAATCGAATCAAGCTCCATCCAGGCACCGCTGCACGACAAAGGGCAGACAAAGAATGGCGCAAGCAATGCGACCGACACTTCACGGCAGGAACTTCTGGAAAAGATAATCAAAGTGTTCGAAGGAAATGCCTTCCTGAAAAACAATTTCAGCCTGGCAAGCTTGGCACGGCAGGTCAAATCCAACACATCTTACGTTTCAACAGCCATTAACGAACACTACGGGAAGAATTTCAATGCCCTTGTCAATGAATACAGGATCCGCCAAGCCTGCCAGTATCTGGAAGACCCCGAATACAACCGGTATACTATCGAATATGTCGCCCAATCGGTCGGTTACGCCAATAAAACCACATTCTACGCAGCCTTCAAGAAACATACGGGTTTGACACCCTCCCAATACCAGCGGCTCGGCCTCCAGCAAAGAAAGAAAACGCTCTGAGCTTCCAGCAAAAAACAAAACACATAATCAACCAATTAAACAAACAATTTATCAGTATGATTTCTTAAATCCTTACATTTTCCCGGCCTCGGCCTAAGATGTTCATGCTTATTTTTGCCCTGTCCCGAAAGGAATCCGCTATATCGAACAAAAATACAAAAGAGCATGAAACGTCTATTTTTCTTTCTGGCAGGAATCTGCCTGCTGCCCGCCCTCAGCATCGGGCAATCCGGCAAAATGCCGCCCAGCATCTCAAAAACGGCCGATGCTCCCGGCATCGACCAGCTCGGCAGAAAACAACCTGGCGTCAAAGCAGCGGGAAAAGCCGCGCACCTGCGGATCCAGAAGGTTTCCCGGCCGGCAAAATCCATCGACAGCACAGCTACTGTCACATTAGAGGTCTTATACGACTGCGGCGAAGGCAACGGTTACCAACTACTGCTGGATGCCGATGCCACCGCTTACGGGACGCAGATTCCCGAGTACGGAGACCTCACCAACAGCACAGACGCAGAAGATGGCGTGTACGATGTGTTCGAGTACAAGATCCCGGGCGATGCCAACGGAATCATTGCGGAAGAGAAATGGCTCTCTTTCAACGAATCCGCATCCATTGAAATCGCTCCAGGCACTTATGATTTCGTCATCACGCACCCCGATGGAAATTACGGAATCCAAGTAGCTTACGGAGACACGCGAGAGGACGACTTCGTCTTTGAGGCCGGTATCGAATACATCTTCACTATCTTCCCGGATTCCTGGGGCGAGATATGCATCCTGACCCGGCAGGCCAGCACCGACCTCGCCCTCATCGACCTGCTCAGCCCGCAGTCCTGCGATACCTTGTCCGGTAACGAAAGCATATCTGTCCGAATCTGCAATGCCGGCAGAGACACCGTCTCGTCCTTCACGGTCGGTTACATGCTCGACGGGCAGACTGTCGAAGAAAAATCCGCACTGAAACTAGCCCCGAAAGACAGCATGACATACACCTTCCTGCAAAAGGCAGACTTTTCCGAAACAGGGAAACATCTGGTCACTGCCTTTGTCAAAGCCGAAGACGACCCGTTCCAGGCCAATGATTCCATTTTTACGCCAGTGTACAAGTTCGGCCCGAGCGCCGGGCATTTCGCTTGCGATTTCTCCAACCAGGAAGACATGCAGCTATGGACAGTCATCGATGCCAATCAAGATGGCAGGACCTGGCAGTATGAAACAGGCATCGATGCCCAAGGGGAACGGACTGGATATGTCAGCGCCTTGTACAACGCGACATCGAATGCTGACGACTACCTCGTCTGCCGTTATCCCGTCGCACTGCCCGAAGGGAACAACCACATCGTATTTTACTACAAATCAGGATCGGATCACCTGCCCGAAAACGTCGAGATCCTCATCAGCAGCTCTGCCGGCATGGAAAACGCCGACACCATCGGCCTGGTAAAGGATTTCATCACTGACGAATGGGAATTCGCCCGTTTTGAATTCAGGACAGCAAACGCCGGCAATTACTACATAGCTTTCCACGCCTCTTCGGATACCAACATGAACCGCGTCCAGATAGACGATGTAGAAATCAGCGCCGGCGATTTCACGGGAACCACCGACTTGATTGCCGGAGAAGTGCTCCTGCCGAAATCCGCCTGCGGACTCAGCCAGGAAACCCCTATCGGCATCCGCCTCCATAACGGAGGCAACGTTCCCATCCCCGGCTACAAACTGGCTTACACCATCAACGGAGGCAAGCCCGTGGAAGAAAGATTCCTCGACAGCCTGCCCGTCGGCAAAAGCAGGGACGTATATTTCACGCAGCCCGCCGACTTATCCGACACCGGCGCATACGAGGTCTCCGTGACAGCATTCGCCGATGCCGCCAATGGAGCCTTGCCCGATGCGTATCCGGAGAATGACATGTCGAAAGGGCATGTCACGCACTTTTCCCCTCAAGATCCGCCCTACTTTGCCGATCTGACAGAAGCCGGCCAAAGAGCGGAATGGGTGCATGAAGAAGGGTGCTGGACATACGACTCCGTGCTGCATGGCATGAGAGACCTTGCCATCTCCCCTCTCTATTCTCGTTGCATACACCTCAAGGGAAACACAATGTACCGCCTTTCCCTGAAGATTCGAGCCGGAATGAACATTCTGGGAATCCAGGCCTACGAGAATTTCGCCATCCTGATCGGAGTGCCGGGCAGCCCCTTTGAAGAATACCAGCTAATACAGGAATTCACCAATTGCTACACGCAGGAGAAGTTCCAGACCTTCGATGTCGACTTCGCCATTCCAGAAGAAGGCGCATTCAACCTGGCAATCTTGCCTGAATCCCTCACATGCCTGCTCTATGTCCAATCTGTTTCCATCATTGAAGTCCCGGAATGCGACATCCGAATCAACGAAGCCACTTCGTCTCTGGCGCGCCTGACCCCATCCGGACATACCGAAAAGCCTGCCTTCCTTGTACAGGCAGAGAACCGAGGCGCTTTGAAACAGCAGTGCCACATCAATATCTGGAACGGAAGCACCCTTATGGCACAATCAAAGCCATTCCTCCTGGACGCAGGAGAAATCCGTTCAGTATTCTTCCAGAACATCGTGCCGCCTGCCGCCACGGATACAGGCAGTTTCAGAATCGAAGCCTGCCCGCAAGGCCAAGACGCCTATCCCGGCGACAATGCAAGGACATACAGTTTTTCCATATCCGACACAATGTACGCGCATGATAGCTGCCGTTCCTATGCCGACGGCATCGGAACCCAGGCATTCGGATTCGCGAACCTGTTCAGCCTGAGCCAGACAGACACCTTGACAGGCATCGAGATAGGGATGATGGACATGACCGGGATAGCAGAACAGGATTTTGAAATGGAAGTCCGGATATATGCAGCAGACACCTCGACAGGAATGCCCGGCAGGCTTCTCCTCGAGGAAACCATAACCCGGCCGCTGCGCGGAGGGCTCGTCGCCTACGATATTCCCGACCGCCTGCTGCCTGCCGGGCATTACTTGATCGCACTCTACCAAACAGGCACAGACAATATCGCCATCGCCTACGACGACACTCCTTCCGGTTCATTCATCGTAGTCCTGGACAAGCAGACGGAAATCATTGGAGAATACGGGAATATCGCACTCCGGGCCATCTTGGGCCATCACGGGCATGTCCTTGGCAAAGACGTGGAAACCGTTTCCATAGACAGCCCTGCCGAAAACGGGATTCTCGCTGCCAACGAATCCGTAACAGCCACTATCCGGAACAATGGATACCTGAACCTTGAAAATGTACCTGTCTCGCTGAATACCGGCAAGAAAGACATCACCACCACCATAGACCTGTTACCCTACGAAAGCAAAATGGTCGAGTTCGAAGCCGACTTGTCCCGGCCCGGGACTTATTTGCTGACCGTCGCATCCGGACTGCCAGAGGACGAAGTACCGGAAAACGATTCAGTCCAGCGAGAAATCCAGTCCGAAGTCCCTTCAGATCCTTACATAATGGACTGGGAACACTGCCAAGACTTCTCCGTGGAAAGATTCAACCCGGCCTGGAGCACCTTAGACAGGGACGGCAGCCCCACGTATGCTCCCAATAATGCAACTTTCCCGCACATGAACGAACCCTTCGCCTTCATGGCATTCAATCCTTCCCAGGCGACACCTTCGCTCGAAGCCAGCAACCTGTACCCGCACAGCGGCAAAAAACTAGGTGTCAGCATCTGTCCCATCGGCGGCGGGCCCAACGATGACTGGCTGATCTCCCCCAAATTGACCATGCCCGCGGAAAACGCGAAAATAAGTTTCTGGGTAAAGATTCTCGCTGCCGACTACAATCCGGAATTATTCAATGTGCTTGTATCCGAAACCGATATGAACCCGAATAGCTTCCAAATGGTAGGGGGCACCCGAGAAGCCACGTCCGTAGAATGGGAACAAGTGGAGATAGATTTGTCAGACTACGCAGGCAAGGATATACATATCGCCATCCAATGCGTATCCGAAAACAAATTCATCTTCATGATAGATGATATTCTCATCAACAAACCCTCGTCGCACAACAGCGATCCCTTGTCCGCCCAAATCCGGCTGTATCCTAACCCGGCCAAGGGGCAAATCCATCTTTATTCGAGCGATGCCCGCATCCTGGGACTGAGAATCATCGACCTCAGCGGCAGAGTGGTCAGACAGGAACAGAACCTGCATAGCAACCACCTCGGCTACAACATTTCCGACCTGCAACCAGGGCTCTATCTGGCAGAAATCACCACCTCGAACGGCTCCTGCCTCATGAAGTTCATCCTCCAATAGGCCTGAACACGCAAAAGCGGCCAAGCTACACTGTAACTTGGCCGCTTTTATTTATAAGATAAAACGAGAAAACGGATTTACATCATGTCGTCAGCAGGATCCTGCGGCACCACCGGAGCCGAAGCACTCCCCTCGCCCTCTTCCATCGGCGGGTTGTTCCGCAGACGAGGAGCGCTCAGACGATGTTCGTGACGTTCCGGACGTTCGCCCCTTTCGCCACGGTCGTAACGCTCGCCGCGATCATAGCCTCGTTCCGGACGTTCCCGACGCTCGCCGTTACGACGCTCAGGACGTTCGCCCCGTTCCGGACGATCGCCACGCGGAGCACGCTCCACATAGCCTTCCGGTTTGGGTTCCAGCACACGATGGCTCAGACGGAGCTTGCCGGTACGCGGATCCACCTCGATCAGCTTCACTTGGATGTGGTCGCCTTCCTTCAAGACATCTTCTACCTTTTCAACACGTTTCCAGCTGATTTCCGAAATGTGCAGCAAGCCGTCCTTGCCGGGCAGGATCTCCACGAAAGCGCCGAACGGCTGTATCGTCTTGACAAGCCCATCGTAAACTTCTCCCACTTCAGGCACCGAGGTAAGAGCCTTGATGCGATCCAACACCATATCCATGCTCTCCTTGTTGCTTCCGGCAATGTCCACGATGCCGAACTCGCCCACTTCCTCGATCGAGATTTCGCAACCGCTTTCACGCTGCATTTCCTGGATAACCTTGCCACCGGTTCCGATAACCGCACCGATGAATTCGCGCGGGATCCGAATCTGGACGATTCTCGGAGCATGAGGCTTGTAATCGGCCCGAGGTGCCGGCATCACTTCCAGCATCTTGCCCAGGATATGGGCACGGCCGCGATGCGCCTGCGCCAGAGCCTTGGCCAGGATTTCATACGAAAGACCGTCGATCTTTATATCCATCTGGCAAGCAGTGATGCCATCGGGCGTACCGCAGACCTTGAAGTCCATATCGCCCAAGTGGTCTTCATCGCCTAAAATATCGGATAGAACCGCGTAATTGCCTGTCTTCGGGTCGGTAATCAAGCCCATCGCAATGCCGCTCACCGGCTTGCTGATCTGCACCCCGGCATCCATCAAAGCCAAGCATCCGGCGCAAACCGTAGCCATCGAAGATGAACCGTTCGATTCGAGGATGTCCGAAACCACCCGGATCGTGTAAGGGCATTTGTCTTGGGACGGCAGCACCTGCTTCAAGGCACGCATGGCCAAGTTGCCATGACCGATTTCACGACGGCCTGTGCCGCGGACCGGTTTCACCTCGCCGGTAGCAAAAGGCGGGAAATTGTAGTGCAACAGGAAGCGGTTGGAACCTTCCACAATCGCCCCGTCGATGGTCTGTTCGTCCAGTTTGGAACCCAAAGTCACGGTGCTGAGCGACTGGGTCTCGCCACGAGTGAAGATAGCCGAACCGTGAGGACCGGGCAGCACATCCACTTCGCACCAGATAGGACGGATGTCTTCCAAACCACGGCCGTCCAGACGGATACGTTCCTTGAGAATCATATCGCGCACGGCTTCACGGTGCACATCGTGGAAATAACGGCTAATCATGAATTCCTTTCCGGCCAAGGTCTCCGGCGTGAAGTTCTCTTCGATGAAAGCCTTCTTGATTTCATCAATCTTCTGAGCGCGGAGCTTCTTGTCGGCCACGCATTCGCGAGCGCAATCGTAGCACTTCTGGTAGCACTTCTCGTGAACCAAAGCCCGGATGGCTTCATCGTTCACTTCATGGCAATATTCCCGCTTGGGCTTGCCCACTTCCTTGGCCAGCTCCATCTGCACCCGGCACTGCACCTTGATAGCTTCATGAGCGGCCTTGAGGGCTTCCACCATCACTTCCTCGCTCACTTCCTTCATCTCGCCTTCCACCATCGAAATATCGTTGATCGTGGCACCGACCATCAATTCCAAGTCGGCCTTTTCCATCTGCGAAACCGAAGGATTGATCACGAACTGGCCGTCCACGCGGGCCACGCGCACTTCGGAAATAGGCCCGTTGAAAGGAATATCCGAAATGGTCAAAGCGGTCGAAGCAGCCAAAGCGGCGAACGCATCGGGCAAGTTTTCCTTGTCGCCAGAAATCAGGTAAACCAGCACCTGCGTGTCTGCGTGGTAATTGTCCGGGAACAAAGGCCGCAAAGCGCGGTCGATCAGACGGGAGATAAGGATTTCGTATTCCGACAGACGGGCTTCGCGCTTGAAGAAACCGCCCGGAAAACGGCCTACCGAGTAGTATTTTTCCTGATAATCAACCGTAAGGGGCATGAAATCCACATCTTCCCCTACTTCGGTCTTGCTGCAAACCGTGGCGAGCAACACCGTATCGCCACACCGCACAACAGCCGAACCATCGGCCTGCTTGGCAATCTTGCCAGTTTCAATCACAACTTCCCGTCCATCGGGCAAGTTGAATGTTTTTTGAGTACCTAATACCATAACTTTAAATTACTTACCCCGTTCGAGCGAACACCATCCTTGCAACGATGGATCCGCCGGGGCATTTATTCTTTGTTTTTGCTTACTGCCTTCCAATCGACCAAGAAGCGGAGACCCCTTGCCATCTTTCACCTCGGGCAATCCGGCATCCTCCTCTGGAAAACCTCTCCTCTTCTGGAAACACTGTACAAGAAAATGCAAGCCGAGCGCAGAGTCAGAACCTCGATCGAGCCGGACACCATGCCAGACTGCATTGCCCTGCCTGGAATGCAAGAAGAGGAATCCCGGTGAAGCCAAACGAAGCCCGAAACATGCCTAGACGCAGCCGAAGCCGATCGAGGCACACCGCTCTCCTCCGAAAGTCCCGCCCGGCGATCCGGGCAAATGAATCCGGACAACTTCCAAGAAACGACTTCCAATGCGCCCAGACATCTCACGCGAACCAAACGGCAAAGCGGCAACCGAGACTCGGCAAGCCCGCCGCTTCCGCACCCGCCTCCTCGTTTCAAGGAAGAAGGACACACCCAAGCCGCCCTGCGCGCCGCTGCCCTCCAAGGAACAGCGCAAAACAGCGCATTACACTGAAAATCAGTAATTTACATTTTACACAATACAACAAAAGGCAATTACGAAACATAATTGCCTTCCATTGCCAGAGCTGTCTGTATCCACAGCCTGCCTATTTACGCAGATTCAACTTTTGCAGGATTGCACGATAACGCTCGATGTCCTTTTCCTTCAAATAATCGAGCATCTTGCGGCGCTTGCCTACCAAAGTCACCAGCGCACGCTGGGTAAAACGGTCCTTCTTGTGCTGCTTCACATGCTCGGACAGATGAAGAATCCTTTCCGTGAACAATGCAATCTGACCTTCCGCGCTTCCGGTATTGCTTTCCGAACCGCCATAGGTCTTGAAGATTTCTCTCTTTCTTTCTGTGGTCAAATACATATCTCTGTTACTCTTTTTCGCAAAATGGAGCGCAAAGGTACATCATTTATTTGAGATAATCAAATTTTTAAGCGAACCGCCAAGGGAGGCCGCACCAGAACCGCATGCAACATCCAACTACCTGATTTGCAATTGACGCCGCGCCAGAGAACACCTGTCGGTCGGCACAAATACCAATGACTATCAACCCATTGCAATTCCCCACGGTTTCCTTCGGCAGCCCCAAGAGGAAAATCTGGCTTTTTGCAGCCATGGTACAGCATAAAGATTGCCCCACAGGCAGGTTCCGCAAAGCAGGCCGAGAGGATTTCTCCGATGGGCGGGCGAAAGCCGTCCGGATGCCATGCAAACCCGGTTCACAGAACCAGCATAGGAACATATCCATGCCGGGGAATCAAGGAACCAGCTCCGCATGGTGCACCTTCTCTCCCAAATCCCGCATCCGCTTCCGGTACAGCTGCCAGCTATTGACAATGTTCTGCCATATAATATAAGTACCCAAGCCGACAATCGCCAAAGGCGTTTCTCCGGTAGAAGGCATCAGGAACATCCCCGCAATCCAGATTCCCAGGATAATATTTTTCTGCCCCAAGCTCTGGCCACCGCTAATCCTATCCCCGTAATGCCCTCCCAAGCGTTTTCCAAGGAAAAACTGCAAGGAACAAATCGCCAGAGAACCTAAAGCCAAGACCGCCATCATGCCCAATCCCGCCGAACTATGGTTCATCGCGTCCACCATCTGAGCCGCGGCAAAAATCAAGCAGGAAGCCCAAAGGTAAAAAGAAACCTCATGCCAGCGGGCAAACGCATCGTGTACTTTCCTCAACGTATATTTGAGCAGCATCGCCAGCAGGAACGGCCCGGCCAGAAGCGGCAGCACCCGCTTCAATATGCTCCAGAACGCCTGCCAGAACGGAATCTCCTGGGTCGGCTCATGAATCAGAGGGAACCAAAGAGGCACGACCAAAGCCACCATAAGGCTGGACAGCAGCACATACGTAGTATTCGAAGCCCCGTCCCCACCCAGCTTCATCGTTACCACCGCCGAAGCCGCCGCCGTCGGGCACAAGAAACACAGCATGCAGCTTTCTGCCATATCGTTCCATCCCAAAGCAGAAAGCGCGTAATACATCGCCATTGCCCCGCCAACCTGGATCAACAGGAACAACGCATGCACTTTCCTGAACTTCAACTGCGAAGGATCAATCCTGCAAAAAGTGAACAGCAGCATGACAAAAATCAGGTAAACCGTCTTGTCGGCATACTGCACAAAAAACTTGTTGCCAACGCTGCCTATCAGCAAGGCGATAATCAAAGCCCAGTTCTTGACGAAATTGACAATCCCGTTCATCCTCCGCCTTTCTTATATCACTTTCTTCCCGTTCAGGTAAACGGATGCCACCTTGTTGTCCCCATAAGAATACGGCATATATTCGTAAGTAGGTATCGGCTTGGTGATAAAGAAATCAGCCTTCTTGCCTCTGGTTATGCTGCCCAATTCCTTTTCCACGCCCATCGCGCAAGCGGTGTTGATGGTAGTGGCATGAACCACTTCTTCCGGATACATCCTGTAACGGATGCAACCCAAGGACATCACAAACTGCATATTGCCTGAAGGAGAGGATCCCGGGTTGAAATCCGAAGCCAAAGCCACCGGAAGACCGGCTTCCATCATTTCCCGAACCGGACTGAGAGGCATTCCCAGGAAGAACGCTGCGCCCGGCAGAACTGTCGGCATCGTGTTGCTACCCAGCAAAGCCTCGATTTCGGCCTTGCCCACATGTTCCAGATGGTCTACCGACAAAGCCTTGTACTTGACCCCTACCTGGATGCCGCCCGATGCAGCCAGCTCGTTGGCATGGATTTTCGGCTGCAAGCCGTATTTGGCCCCGGCATCCAGAATCCGTTCGGTATCCTCCACGGTAAAGAATCCTTGATCGCAGAAAACATCCACGAAATCCGCCAGCTTCTCGGCCGCCACCGCCGGAATCATCTCGCGCACTATCAAATCCACATATTCGGCCTGCCGCCCGATGTATTCCCTCGGCACGGCATGAGCCGCCAAAAAGTTAGCCCGGATCGTCATCGGGGATTTTTCCTTGAGACGGGCTATCACCCGGAGCATCTTCAGCTCATTTTCCAAATCCAGGCCGTAACCGCTCTTTATCTCGACAGCCCCGGTCCCGTAGGCGCACATCGTCTGCAGACGTTCGCAAGCGGATTCAAACAACTCGTCCTCGGAAGTCTGCCGCAAACGGTCGACCGAATTGAGGATACCCCCGCCCCGCTTTGCGATTTCCTCATAACTCAACCCGCGTATCTTGTCGTTGTATTCAATCTCCCGGCTGCCCGCATAAACGATATGGGTATGGGAATCGCAAAAGGCCGGGAACACGAAGCCGCCTTTGGCATCGGTTTCTTCCGCTCCGGCATAATCCGCCTCTTTGGATTTCCACTGTTCCATCGTGCCGAAGCCCGCAATCCCGTTTTCGTCGAACAACAGGAATGCGTCCGGCAGGACTTCCAGCTTCTGCATATCCTTGCCTTTGACACAAGAAACGGAGGCGGGCAGAATCTGCACCAAGCCTTTGATGTTGGTAATAACTTGCATAGCGTATCGATTTCTATGGAGGGCGCCATGACGGCCCAGAACGGCCGCGCCTTTCCGGCATCTCCCTTTCCGGAACGCGAAATTACGCTTTTCTTTCCGAACCTGCCACTTTTCCCTTGTATTGGCTGGGAGCGCAACCGCACTTCTTGGCAAAGGCCCGGCGGAAAGTGGCCGTGCTTTGGAACCCTGATGCGTAGGCTATCTCGTTAATCGTATAGACCTTTTCTTCTTCCAGCATCGGAACCGCTTTCTTTTCAATCCGCATATTATTGACATAGTCCAAAAACGACACCTTCTTGCAATATTTCAGATATTGATATACATAGGTCTTGTTCGTCCCCGCACGGGATGCCAGCATGGACAAGTTCAATTCCGGATCCAAATACAGACTCTCTGATTGCATTGTGGCCTCTATCTTGCTGCCTATTTCCTCCAGGACATCCATCCTGACATTGGCATAATCCGGAAGCATCTTTTCCTCTGCAAACTCTGCCAGCCCCCTTCGTCCTGCTTGGCTCCATCTGCCGTCCGGGGAAGTCCGGGGAAGCCCGGAACCCGATCCTACCGGTACATAACGCTGGCGAACCGTATGCCGATACAGAATCCACCATATCAAAACAATGGAAACATAATACACGATGTCCCACCAATCGGCCAGATAAGAAAGGAAATACAAGAGGCAGTTCAAGAAAAACAGCGCACTGGCATAAACCACCCAGCGAAGATTCATCCTATCGTCATACGAGAAATTCTCGCGCAAGTAGCGGTGATAGGTATGAATCGAATGGATGATAAAAGCCAGCATAATCAAAGAATACACGGCCGCCAATACCAAAAGCAAGATAAAGCAGAGCCGGGAATACCGTTCCGAAAGCATCATCCAGGCAAACAGACCGGCGCAAGGAATCACATAAAAGGACAAGGCCGTCAGGCAACGGCGTATGACCCATTGCGGACGACACAACCCGAAAAGATAGATCGAGGTAATCGGGACAGCCATGAAATCCAAAGCCGAAGATACCTGCCCCCATTGGACGGGATTACCCAAGGCTAGATTCACGCAATCCTTGAAAAACAAGGCCGCCCAGAACAAGGACACAACACCCAAAGCATCGCAAGCAGAAGACATGGCATCTCCTTTGCGATGAATCAGCAGATTGATTCCCCAAAACAGGAACAGGGCTGCAGTCCCGCCTGCTACCAACAGATAAATTTTTTCCATACCGTCCTTACAAATTCAAGACAAAAACCGCTTGCAGCACGGCAAAAGTACGATTCTTGCAACAAGTCCGCAAAAGCCCCCAACAGCCCCAGAATGCTACCCGCACGACTTTTAAGTATTTATAATCAATCGATCGATGCAGCCCTTTAGAGAGAGAGAGAGAGAGAGAGAGAGAAAGAAAGAGAGAAAGACGTATCATATTCAAAAATATATCCCTTCGCATTCACTGTATGGCAGCTGTTTCGGCAAGTCATGACTATCCGGAAAAATCGTACCTGCCACATCCATACAAGTATGGCATTTTTTCTTTTTTGAACGAATATTTTTCTTTTCCGTTTCGTGCTTTTCCTTTTCACCATGCGATTTTCATCCTTTACCACCTCTAAAAGCGATTCTAATACCATATCTTTGCACCAAGATATTACACAAGGCATCCCATTATCGCCTGCACACGTACAACCGTTAACGGGAAAAACGACCAAGCATACCACTTAAAAACGTACTCATATAAATATAAAAACCTTAGAAGCTGTTTAAATTTATTTGTTTAGGCCATCGGGAGGGGATTTCGAGGAATGGCGCCGCGTTTTTCAAAGGAGGATAGCCAAGCTATCTGACGTGAAAAACGCAAGCCAGACCCGAAATAGCCCCCGATGGGCAAACAAAATCCTGAACCCGGTTCCTGAAAATCCAGCCTTTTCAGGATTGTAAAAAATTTTAAACAGCTTCTTAAAACCCTCATACTCCCAAAAACCATTTCTTATAGTATTCATACACAATAAACACAATAAACACCACTAAAAAAATTGCGTCATGGAAAAAGCAACTATTTGGAAATCGAGCGTAAAAAAAGCTTACTACGGATTCTTGATCCAGAACTTAGGTTCCATCCTGGCCGCCATCGTCGGCATCATCGGCGCGGGAGCAGGCATAGCCGGGCTTCTGCAAGGCGAAATCAGGGTCGGGCCTATGATTCTGTCCATCCTTTTGGGCATCGCCACGGTTGTCGGCTACATCATTTACCTGATTGGTATCAACGGAATCAAAAAAGCCACAGCAGGCGGCCCTGATGCGGCAGCCACCAACAATCTGTTCATCGGTGTCATCCTAGAACTGGTAGGTGCAATAATAGGTTTCATCCCTGTTATCGGACTTGTGGGCAGCATCGTAGGCTTTGTAGGCCTCATCTTCATGCTAATCGGTTTCAACAAGATGAAAAATTCAACCACATTGCCTGCCTTAGCCGCATCAGGAAGTTCCAAGCTATTCATAGCCATGATCATTGGATTGGTCGGTGGCCTTTTGGGTCTTATTCCTGTTGCCGGTGCCATCATCAATGTCATCCTCGGCATCGTTTGCTTAATCTTAGGTATCATGGGATGGGCCTCTATCGCCAAATCCGAACTCAGAGCATAATCTTTTTCATGAATCACTTTCCACGAAGAGCCGGGGCGACCCGGCTTTTCCATTATACGAGGCGTCGAGCCGCCGGGCAGGGAGGGAGCGTACTTCCGTACGTGACCGACCTGCACAAGGCTCGCAACGAAGCAGATGCCTGCCGGAAACGCTTTTTAAAAGGATTCGCCTATCGCAAAAACAACCCCAAAAGCATCCCTCCCCCAACCGCAATCCAGCCGCACGTTCAGGTTATGCTTGAACTCGAAACGGAGACCGGCACCGTAAGCAGGCAACAATTGGTCGGCGCGCCAATCCTGGAAAGAAGAAAAGACCGAGCCGAAACCGCCGAATGCCGCGATCCCGACCCGCCAGAAGAGTTTCTGCCTCAGTTCCATCTGGAAAGAGAACAAATTGTCGTCCACGTACCGGCCTTGATAATACCCGCGCAAACGATAATACCCGCCCACGCTTTCCTTCAGCGGCCAAGGCATATCCTTGGCGTTGCACTCTGCATAGAGTTCGGTGGCCAGCACGGCACCCCGCCAAAGTCTTTGATAATAGGAAGCCGTGAAAGTGGTCCGCCATAAAGTCCGTCCGGCATCGCCCATGAAAGAGGGATAAACCATCTGACGCAGCAAGAGGTTCAGGCCATGCGTAGGATTCTGGGCGTAATCCCGGCTGTCGTATTGCAAGGAAAGGCCGATGCCGGCAAGGATATAGGAAGGTCTTTGCCCATCCAGATAAGCCGGATTCTCCATCTTGACGGCATGGTTGCAGGAAAAATCCAAAGCGGCCCCGACATAGAAGTTTTCCAGAACCCGGTAATCGTAATAGCCTAAAGCCATCACATTCCAGCGGGTCTGTCTCGCCGGCGGACGGACATGGCAGGAATCGTAGCAAATGCCCCAGAAATCCAAGTTTTGCTGAGAAAAGGAGACCTCATAGTAAAGCCGGGAACGACGACCGGGAAAATACAAAGTCCCATAGGCTCCGGCGTAGAAGAAGCCCCGCAAGGAAGCGTTCCCTTCCAAACTCAAATCCGAAGGCGGCATCAGGGAATCGCTCCGGTCAAGACGGAAAAGCGCCGCTCCTATCCCGCCAAGGCCAATGCTCCCCTCCTGAGTGTAGGTCGGGAACAAAACCAAGCTGTAATCGAAAGCCTGCTCGAAAGTCCGATCCTCGTGGCCGCTCACGGTCCGCTGCCAGAAATTGCCATCCTTGTTCTGCTTGGCAGAGTCGGAACGCTTTTTCCGGGAAGAAGCGACCGGCACCGAATCCCGGCCAACCATCGAAACGTTTTCTGTCTTCGACACAGGCTGCGGATTGACCGTCTTCCTGTCCTTAAAAGGACCCGATGCCGCAAGGGAATCTTTCGCGGCTTTCTTCCTCTTCCGCTTGGCCGACAAGCTATCCGCCCAAGCCTTGACATCGACATCGAACAACACATCCTGCCATGCCCGCCCAGAATCCGCCGCCCATCGCGGCTCCAGGCCCACTGCCCCTGCACTATCGAGCGCAATGAGACGATTGCACCAGGCACTGACAGCGCAATCCCGCTCCCTCCGAAGCTCTGCCTCGGCATAAACGCTACCTGCCGGGTGCAAAGGCAAAGCCTCCCTTGCCGGTAACCCAGGAGTCCCTGCCAGCAAAAGGAAAAACAGGGAAAAAACGCATTGAGTCCGATCGACCATAATAGATGCGAATATACGAAATCAGCGGCTTGCAACCGGCACTTGCTTTCCTCAGAATGATTCCGTGCAGGTTCAACCCAAATCGGTCATTAGACACGCCGTGTCCGTTCTGATTGGGAAAATGAGGCTTTCGGGCATCTTGCCCGCTTCTGTCCGCATCCTGTTTCTCGCTACGCCTCGACGCAGCCCGCTACGCCTTCGGCTGAACGAGAATCCTGCGGCCTGACGCAAACGGACTACCTCCCCCAGCCTGATGCCCGATTCGGACTGAAAATCGCATCGCCCCATCGAACTTGCCTCAGAACTCGTATTTTTGCAGCCTTTTTCCTGCAGCCGTCTTGCCCTGCAAGGCAGCTGAAAATTCTAAAAATCAACGACATGATGGTATTGCAATGCGCCATAATCTTCGGCTGCTTGGCTTTAGGCGAGCTTTTCGTCTACCTGACGGGGCTCCCCTTGCCGGGAAGCGTCGCCGGGATGCTGCTGCTCACCCTGTTCCTGAAACTGGGATGGATCAAACTGGAATGGGTCAAAGGTTTGAGCGATTTCCTGATTTCCAATATGGGCTTTTTCTTCGTGCCGGCCGGCGTGGGGCTGATGCTCTGCTTGGACATCATCAGAGCCGAATTCTGGCCCATCGTGCTGGCCACCTTGGCCAGCACGGTACTGGTGTTGGCGGTCACCGGCTGGGTTCATCAGTTCTTCCGCCGGAAAATACATTTTGAAAACATGCACATAGGAGATTGGTTCGATGGCCTTTTTAGAAAATGAATTCTTTTTGCTGGCTCTGACTTTTGTGGTTTTCCTGCTGGCCAAAATCCTGCAAGAAAAAACCGGATGGCTGCTGCTCAATCCGATTCTGGTCTGCATCGTGCTGCTCATCGTTTTCCTGAAGCTAACCGGCATCAGCTACCAAACCTATCAGGAAGCCGGGCAGGTCATCGACTTCTGGCTCAAGCCCGCCGTGGTGGCCTTGGGCGTTCCTCTCTACCTGCAATTGGAATCGATCCGGAAACAGATCATCCCTATCCTCATGAGCCAGATGGCCGGTTGCGCGGTCGGTGTCATATCGGTTTCCTTGATTGCCAAATGGGCGGGAGCTTCGCAAGAGGTCATCGTATCCTTGGCGGCCAAATCGGTCACGACCCCTATCGCGATAGAAGTGACCGAAACCTTGGGCGGCATCCCGGCATTGACCGCAGCGATTGTGATTTGCGTAGGGCTCTTCGGGGCAGCCGCCGGTTTCAAAGTGCTGACTTGGATCCATGTGGACAGCCCGATGGCGCAAGGACTTTCGATGGGAACGGCTTCCCACGCGGTCGGCACGGCCACCGCCATGAGCCGGAGTCCCAAATACGGTGCCTTCGCCAGCCTCGGCCTTACGATGAACGGCATCCTGACCGCCTTGCTGACCCCGCTGATACTGGAATGGATCGGGGTCATCTGAAAATCCTAAAGGAACAAGCGCACGATGCAGTAGACACCGGCAGCCAGGAGCGCGCTGACCGGAATAGTCAGGATCCAAGCTGTCATCAGGCTTTTGGTCACGCCCCAGCGGACTGCCGACAGACGCTTGGTAGCCCCTACCCCGATAATCGCCCCGGTAATCGTATGCGTCGTGCTCACCGGAATCTTCAGATACTCGGTGAGGT
This sequence comes from uncultured Bacteroidales bacterium, assembly GCA_944320265.1. Taxonomy (GTDB): domain Bacteria; phylum Bacteroidota; class Bacteroidia; order Bacteroidales; family P3; genus Pullibacteroides. The sequence continues at coordinate 27,227 of CALUGT010000001.1, forward strand.
ACAAAGTGAGCGCGCCTGCCGTCTCGGCCACGACGCCTTCCAAAGGCGTCACCTTGGTAATCCTCGTGCCCATCGTCTTGACAATCTTCCAGCCGCCCGACATCGTACCCAAGGCAATGGCCGTAAAGCAGCACAACGGAACCCAGTCCGGCAAATCGTTGATGCTCCGGATACCCCATTCCGGATGGTTCGAAGCAATCAAAGCCGCCGCGATGATTCCCATCACCTTCTGCGAGTCGTTGAGACCGTGTCCGATGCTGAACAAAGCCGATGAAACCAGCTGCAGATGCTTGAACCATTTCTCGGCCCGGTGAGGGTTAGCCCTGCGGCAGAGATACAGCACGACAAGCGTGATGCCGAAAGCCACCACCATGCCGATGATGGGTGCCAAAAAGATAAAAGCCGCAATCTTGATAATGACCGGAGTCTGGATCGCCCCCCAGCCGGCGGCCATGACCGCCGCGCCGGCAAAGCCGCCGATCAATGTATGCGAGGACGAAGACGGAATGCCTTTCCACCATGTGAAAAGATTCCAGATAATGGCCGCGATAACCCCCGAAAGAATGATAGGCAAAGTAATGAATTGGGAATAAACCGTCTTGGATACCGTGTTGGCGATGCCGAACTCCCCGATGACATGCTTGGCGATGAAAAAGGCCACAAAGTTGAAGAAAGCCGCCCAAAGCACAGCTTGGAACGGAGTCAGAACCTTGGTAGAGACAATGGTCGCAATGGAGTTAGCCGCATCATGGAAGCCGTTGATAAAGTCGAAAACGAGAGAAAGGACAATGATAACCAGCAATAAGGTAAGCGAATCCATGGCGCGTTTCTTTTATGCGTATTTCACAATCAAGTTCGCTAAAAGCTTGCCTACATGGTCAGCAGCATCCGTCGTCTCTTCCAATTTTTCCATAATGTCCTTGATCTTGATAATCTCGATGGCATCCTTCTCCTCTTCAAACAACTGCTTGATAAAAAGCGCGTAAACAATATCTGCCTGATTTTCGATATCATGCAATTCATTGCAGCACTCGCGCAAAGTCTTCGGCTTATCCCGGAAACGATCCAGTTCATGGACAGCCTTATTCAAACAGTTGGCCCCTTGACGGATCAAATCGCCGATAGTACGCCCGCTATTGGAAATCGGCCGGGGATTATAAAGGGAAATGCGTTCGGCACAACTGTTGATTCCGTCAATGACATCATCCAAGGAGGAAGCCAGGTCATGGATGTCTTCCCGGTCGAAAGGCGTGATGAAAGTGGAACTCAGTTCGTCCAGGATTTTCTGGCTCAGCTTATCGCCCTCATGTTCCAGATCCTTGATTTTACGATAGGTTTCCTCCCTTTCCTCAGGACTGGACTTAGGCAGGCTCGATACCAGGGTATCCGCCGCTTTGACCAAGGTTTCAGCTAATTGATCCAACAAAGGATAGAATTTGGACTCTTTGGGAGCCAGACGACTAAAAAACGTGTTCTTCATCCGAAAAGACTTTAAAATGATACTCTCGTCTTGGAATCCAGGGTTCTGAAAACCCAGAAAAGCTCATCGCTCGCCCCCACTTACCCAAAACTGTGCAAAGGTAGCAATATCCCGAAAAACATCGTAACATTTTGTTCACAAAAGCAGGAAGAGGAGAAACAGGAAAAGAAAAGCCCCCCGGAAAAACAGTGCGCCGCAACAGGGAATCCGCTGCACAACCGTGCATCTCCCTATTCCGGCGCACCGCGAGGCAAGAACCCAGGCCAGGCATGCCTTGAAAACCGGCTACCAGCAAGCCCCTGCCTGTCCTATTGCTGGTCGATGGAAGACGGCCCCTGCAATTCTGACCTGGAAATGGCAGACCATCCCATGAAGCCGAATATCAGGACGATGATGCTCATAATCGCTTCCAGAATGCCTCCAGCAATCGGTATGAGTCCAAGCACGCCACCGATCAAAGCCAGCAGCATCGAAACAAAAAGTTTCGAGGAACCGGAAACAGCCAATGCCGGCAACGTCGTCGAAACCTTCATCTTGTTAAAAGCAATCATCATGAAAATGAAGCCGACAAAAGAACTGAGCGTGCCGAGGAAACCTATAAAAGGAATCAAGGCCACCACAGAACCGATCAACCCCAGCAATACGCCAAGGTAGAGGTTATTGGCTGCAGGAAAATCGGGCGTTCCTGCCAGGCTTTTCTTCATCCCATTGATTCCAAGGAAATAATAGACATAGCCCGCAATGACAACCAGGCTGGCGATAATCGAAAAGAGACTGGGACCCAGACTCAATTCGCCGTCCATGAAACTGGCCACGCTGGAAGCGCGGTCCACCGCGCTGGCGATTCCGGAGAGGAAACCGCCGACCGTAAAAGCGATAAAACCGTAAAAGGCTTTCTGCACGCTGGATTTCCACAAAGATGTAGTGTTTTCCATAAGAATTTCATTTATTGGGTTAATAAAATCCGTTTTTCAAAGACAGTCGAAAATAGCGAAAGCCGAACCAGCGCAAGCAATCGAGTTCCCTTTGCCCGCCAGGACGCATCCTATCCTCAACGAAAGCCAAAGGTACTAAAAGTCGGGCGCATACCCAAATTTGCCCGGTCATGCCGTTCTTGCACCCTGACGCGGTTTCCCTGCGGCATGCCGAGACGCAGGGCTTGGAACAGGCTTGGTCGAAGCCGGTCTTCGATGAGGCCCGCAATGCTCGGAATCCTCGCAAAATTCACGGAAAAGCTTCCCCGCGGAGAAAAAAATCCCTGCCATGCTCTCGCCGCACAGCAGGGACTCTCTTCACAGCAAAGCCTTAGCAATACCTTGGCGTGCCAGAACCTTATCACGCGCCAAAAATCATTCGGCTTTGTGCTCAAGCTTGATCAGCGTCCTCCCCAGCTCGATAGCCTTTTCGTTTTCAGGAATCAAGTTGTGGTGACGCGGAGGCAAGGATTTTTCCAGACCTTTGTGGATGAACTCAGGCTGAACCAAAGGCTTGATTTTCAAGAAACCGCCCAATACAATCATGTTGAACACCTTGTTCATGCCCATCTTGTTGGCGGCATCGTTGGCTTCGATCGTATAGATATTGATATCCTTACGGGTCGGCTTGTGGGTGATGCCGTTCGGGTCGTAAATCAAAGTGCCGCCGGGCTGAACACGGCTTTCGAACTTGTCCAGAGACTGCTGGTTGAGGATAATGGCGGTATCGTATTTGGTGATGACCGGCGAAGAGATACGCTCGTCGCTGATGATGACCGTCACGTTGGCGGTACCCCCGCGCATTTCAGGACCGTAGGAAGGCATCCAGCTCACTTCCTTGTTTTCCATAACACCGGAATAGGCCAGAATCTTGCCCATCGACAAAACCCCTTGTCCACCAAAACCGGCAATGATGATTTCTTCTGTCATTGTTGTAAAAATTTAATGATTAAAACCCTCCAAGGTTCCGACCTCTACTTCCCAGGTCCCCCATTGAAGAGCTTGTACTACGGTGCCTGGCACACCGACAAGAAAGCCTGAACGCCCCATCGTTGTGCCAGAACACCCCGTCGATGTGTCAGAACGGGTGAGATGCGAGGCGCACGACCGCAGGCAAACCGGAGCGTACTTCCGTACGTGAAGATTTGCCCAGGGAGTGCAACGAAGCAGATTACCCGTTATCACACGCCGCTCTATCTAACCATTTGCCCGTCGACCTTGATATCTCCAGGCACGAAGTATTCCAATACGTGTTCGGCCATCCACTTGTTGGCATCCACAGGACTCAGCTTCCAGCCCGAATTGCAGGAGGAACATACTTCAATGAAGCAGGTTCCCTTGTGCGCCATCGAGTCTTCGATGCCTTTCTTGATAGCCCTCTTGAGTTTCTGCACGGCAGCCGGCGTGTGGACTGTATGGCGGGAAACGCTCCATACCCCGTTCAGAGGCGCAATCATTTCGGTGATGCGCAAAGGCCAGCCCACCTTATGCACATCACGGCCGTAAGGAGAAGTGGCCGTCTTCATGCCTTCCAAGGTGGTAGGCGCCATCTGGCCGCCGGTCATCCCGTAAATCGCGTTGTTGACGAAAATCATCAGGATAGGTTCGCCACGGTTGCAGCAATGAATCGTTTCTGCCGTACCGATGGCCGCCAAGTCGCCGTCACCCTGGTAGGTGAACACGAACTTTTCGGGCATCAGACGCTTGATCGCCGTAGCCAGCGCAGGCGCGCGCCCGTGGGCGGCTTCCTGCATATCCACGTTCATATAATCATAAGCCAATACGGAGCAACCCACAGGAGCCACACCGATGGTCTTGTCCTGAAGACCCATTTCGTCTACCACTTCCATCAACGCACGGTGGATAGTTCCGTGACCGCAACCGGGGCAGTAGTGCATCACCTTGTCGGTGAGCAGAGAAGTCTTCTTGTAAACTAAATTTTCAGGTTTGCAAATCTCATTCAGTGTCATCGAAACTTCCTCCTATAATAATTTGGTTTCTACAGCGTGGACTACTTCTTCGGGAGCCGGGACGATACCGCCGCAACGTCCGAAGAATTCCACCTTCACCTTGCCTTCCACGGCAAGCCTTACGTCTTCCACCATCTGGCCGAGGCTCATTTCCACCGACATGAAACCCTTTACATGGGGAACCAATGCCTGGATTTCCTTGGTCGGGAAAGGCCACAAGGTGATAGGACGCAACAGGCCTACCTTGATGCCCTTGGCTCGCAGCAAGTCCACCGCTTTCTGGCAGATACGGGCTGAAGAACCGTAAGCGACCAGCACATACTCGGCATCCTCGCACTTGATCTGTTCGCAACGGACTTCGTTAGCTTCGATTTCGTTGTATTTTTCCTGCAAGTGCAATACATGGCGTTCCTGGCTGTCAGCCTGCAAATCCAAGGAAGTCACGATATTGTGCTCGCGGTCGATGCTCTTGCCCACCGTAGCCCAAGGCGTGTTCCTGCGGATTTCCTCTTCGGTGAAGCGGGGACGTTGCGGAGGCATGACCACCTTTTCCATCGTCTGCCCGATAACCCCGTCGGCCAGCATCAATACCGGGTTGCGGTATTTGAAAGCCAGGTCGAAACCAAGGCCTACGAAGTCAGCCATTTCCTGAACCGAAGACGGCGCCAGCACGATAAGACGGTAATCCCCGTGGCCGCCTCCTTTGGTGGCCTGGAAGTAGTCGCTCTGCGAAGGCTGGATCGTACCCAGACCCGGACCTCCACGTACCACGTTCAACACCAAGCAGGGCAATTCGGCACCTGCAATATAAGAAATGCCTTCTTGCATCAAACTGTATCCGGGACTGGAAGTAGATGTCATGACACGCTTGCCGCAAGCAGCACCGGCATAGACCATATTGATCGACGAAACTTCACTTTCGGCCTGGAGAACTACCATCCCGGTACGATTTTCCGGCTGTTCCTTCATGAGGTATTCCATCACCTCCGACTGGGGCGTGATGGGATAACCGAAATAGCCGTCACACCCTGCGCGGATGGCTGCTTCGGCGAAAGCCTCGTTTCCTTTCATTAACCGCAAGTCTTCCATTTTGTTACTTTTTTTTAGGTTTGATTCTTGATTAATAATACGTCTTGGCAATCCAAAGCCCGGGGAAAGGCCCGACCCCGGATTCCGAATGGCAGCAGGCAGCAAGCCAGAACCGCGAGCCTGCATGCCAAAAGCCAGGACTATCCCACTTTCGCCCTGTACACAGTGATCACACCATCCGGGCAGATATGGCCGCACGAAGCGCAACCCACGCAGGTTTCTTCATTGGCCAGAATCGCGAAGTGATAACCTTTGCCGTTCACTTCCTTCGACATTCCGATTGACTTTGTAGGACAGATCGACGCGCAGATTCCGCAACCTTTGCATTTTTCCCTGTCGACTACGATAGCACCTTGAAACTTTGCCATATTGTTTTGTTTTTTTACAGATTTCTTTTCTGAGCGCCGGAACCGCGATCCGCGGCATCGCCCGCGGGCCACGCGCCATAAGGCGATTCCCCGCCCCGCAGCCTGGAGCATCGCTCCGGGACAGGCTGGGCGATGGAAACGCAGAATTCCCGGCATCCCCCAACGAATCAATTAAGCATGACAGGCATTACCAGCATCAGCAAATCCTCTCCGTTCCCCTCCTCGTTGACCGGCAGGATGATGCCCGCACGGCTGGGCGAAGACATTTCAAGACAGATATCATTGGTCTCCACATTATTGAGCATCTCCAGAAAATACCGGGCATTGAAGCCTATTTCCATCGGATCCCCCTCGTACTGGCAAGCCAGACGCTCCTTGGCCGCGCTCGAACTGTCGATATCCTCGGCCATGACCACCATTTCGGTCGCCCCGCTCAAGCTCAAGCGGATCTGAGGCATCGCCTTGCTGGAGAAAATGCAGGCACGGCGGATACAGCCCAGGAACGGCGCGCGTTCTATTGTCAGCTTATTAGGATTGTCTTTGGGAATGACCGCTTCGTAATTAGGGTAACGGCCATCAATCAAACGGCAGCTGACATGCACGTTCTCGAACGAGAAGAACACGTTTTTCTCGTTGGCATCCATATTCACTTCCACAGGATCCTTGCGCAGGGAAAGCATGTTCTTCAGCAACATCAGCGCCTTCTTGGGTACCACGAACGAGCGTTCCTTCACCGGGGTCGCATCCGAACGGCGGTAACGGACCAACTTATGGGCATCGGTAGCCACAAAGGTGACTCCCTCCGGCTTCATCTCGAACAAGACTCCGCACATGGCCGGGCGAAGCTGGTCGTTGCCCGTGGCGAAAATGGTCTTGCTGACAGCCCTTGCAAGCACATCCGACTTGATCTGCAGACTCACATCCCCGCTGTCCATCTGCGGTATCTCGGGATAGGTCTCGGCCGGTTCGCCCACCAGCTTGAACTGCCCCGTGCCTGCCGAAAAATCGATTGCGGACGTAGCCGGATCGATATCGAACACCAAAGGCATGTCGGCTATGGTCTTGACCGTGTCCATCAATTGCCGGGCCGGAACAGCAATGGAGCCTTCGCCTATCACTTCTTCCAGTCCGATGTCCACTACCGCCACCGATTCGGAGTCGGAGGCTACCAAAGTAAGCTTGCCGCCTTCCACTCTGAACAAGCATTTTTCCAGAATGGGCAACGCCTTGTTCTCCGTCAAAAGGCTGCTGATGCTCTGGAGATTCTCCAAAAGCAATTGGCTATTGATTATAAATCTCATATCTATTGTCCTGTTTTTTCGACCGAAAAAAACGCCCTGCCCTTCCCCGGCAGACATGCCGCGACTCCCCTTTGCCTGCGCCTGCTGGAAAAGAGCCAAAAAGCAGGCAAATATACGAAAAGTCGAGCGCAATGCAAACCAAGCGGCCCGAAACTGTCTTGCTTCCAGCAAAGGCAAGCCGGCCCCCCGCATAGCCGAATGCCATGCGAACCTGATTTCAGCCCGAATCGGTCATCAGGCACGCCGGAGCCGTTTCTGATTTCGAGGACGAGGCTGTCGGGCATCTTCCCGCTTCTGCCCGGAACCAAGCCGCGTTCTTGGCCATCTTGTCCAGGACAAGGTAGGGTATCTGGACCGTATCCGTTCCAGAAGCACGTTCAACAGCTGCCACCGCCTTGAAAATATCCGGCTCGGAGCCACCGCAGGGATCCAGCTTTTCAAACACTTCCACCCTGACAGCCCCGCCTTGTACCGGTTCGACCGTCAACTCGTAAAGCAGCCTTCCCCGGCGGGCATCGCCCAAATCCTCGAAATACACCTGGCTGAAAGCGGACAAATACCCCGCTGCCACATCCGGGGCGACCGCACGACGCCCGCAAGAAGTCAGCAGACTGCAAGGCATGCAAGAATCCGCAAGGGGGGAATCCTCCGCGGCCTCGTCCCCCGGACCGGGCGAGCTTCCCGCGCCTGAAGGCGCAAGCTCCAGCTTGTACGACAAGGTATCGCCAAAAGCGAATCCATCCATAGCGGCTATTCCTTCCCCGCCCGGGAAACCCGCATAACGAACCTCCACCGAAGCTATCTCCAGGTAATCGAAATCCATCAGCAAGCGATTCTGCCAGAAACCTGGGGCACTGCTGAAGAAACCCGTCCACGAGGAAGGCTTCCATCCAGACCGCATAAGATAGCACTGGCGGCCTGCCTGCACCAGAAGGGAATCGTCCCGGCAGGCAAAATCCAGCCGGAGCACAGTCCGGCACCCCTCCGAAAGCCTGAGGCGCCCGCCATTTCGCCGGAGAAAAGACTTCCAGCAACGATTCTCGTCTTCAGAAGGAAGGCGGGCTATTTCCCAGAAATTAAAAACATTCAGAAAATCGGACACTTGCGAATCATCAACCGGGCAAGGGGAACCCCGCCGCGGAATCCTTCCGGAGGCATCCGCCGCACACAAGGAATCCCGCTCCGGAAAATGCCCTTTCCGAACTTCCATCACCCAACTCCCCTGCTTCTTTTCAAAACGCATCCCCAAACCATCGGGACGTTCCAATACCACCCTGTCGATCCGCTCTATCTGGCCGGCAGAAAGCAATGGCTCCCGCACCCTGCCTCCCAGACGGAATCGTACAGCCATGACGCACAAAGCTGCGACTGCCAGCACGGCAACGACTACCGGAATCCTTCTCGCACGCATCTCTCAAAACAAACTTCTTGCAACTTCCTTTTATGCCTACTCCCCGTTCCCCGGAGCTTCCGAGCCGGCCGGAGCCGGTTCGAAGCTTCCCGGCACCGGCCGTCCGTACTTGCGCTTGCGCCTCCACGTAAACCAAAGCCCGAAGGCCAGGACACAACCCAAAGGAACCGCGAAATTGAACACCGTGTAGAACTGCCGTTTCTGCTCCAGCCCGGCCTTGTCCAGCAGCCTCATCGGCAAGACGCGAGGCTTCAGCATCGCCCATTGGGGATGACCGGTGAGCAAATGCACCGCATTGACCAAGAAATCCCCATTGCCGTACATCTGCCCTGTGTACCGGTCGAACCCCAAGGGGAACGGGACTTGGCCATCCATGCTCCAGTCATTGCGAGCCATGTCGCCATCGCCCACCACCATCATGGCCGTCGGGACGCTGGCGCGACGGTAGGCGAAGCCTCCGGCTTCCTCCAAAGCAGGCTTGATCAAAGGGAATGCCGTCGGGAACGAACCCTCAAGCCACACAGCCACAATCTGCGGCCCTTGATTGAAACGGGCTATGTCGATATGCTCTCTCATCAAATCCGCGCTCATGGCATGAGGCAGGCTTACCCGGAAAGAATAAGGGGAAGTCTGCAGAAGGACAGTCTTCCCGACGCTGTTCTCTATCGTATCTATGCCTGCGGCAACCTGCATCCGAATGGCAGCCACACCTTCGGCCAGAGGCCGGAACTTGGCCGGCAGACGGCCTGCTTCAGCCTCAATGACCGGGCAATAGAAATTGGGGATGTACTCGATGACCGGCTGATTCCCCATGTAGCCTGTCACGACAGGAGATGCCGAGGCGTTCCGGTCCAGCAGCATCTCATCGCGGAGCCGGAAACCGTAGCGGAAGAACATGTCATCCAGCCTCAAGTCATACAGCATGGCATTATGCAGATCCTTCCCTCTCAAGGAATCCACCGATCCGTCGCCAGGATCCAGCAGCCAGAGCACCTTCCCTCCATACATGACATATTGGTCCAGAACAGCCTTAGGCGCATCCTCGAAGGGCAAGGTCGGATGCGCCACGACGAGACAGGAATAACGCGGCCGCCACCGGCCGGCACTGTCTTCGACCAGAAGGCAATGCGGATCCGCATCCAGTCTCACCCTGCTCGTGTTGTAAAACATGCTCAACGCATTCCCGAACGACAAAGTCTGCCTATACCCCAATTCCCCGTTCCCCTCCAGGAAGGCCACTGCATCCGGATTTCTGTCGAACAATGCCCGCATGGCTGCAGCCAACTGCACCTCCACATTCTCGATGGAATGATTCAAAGTTTCTTCCGCGCCGCGTCCCAGCTGCTCCTGCAAAAGCCCCACAGCCACGCTGCGATCGCCTGCCATCAATTCCGCCGCCGGGAATACCAGGCGACGGACCAGCCCCTCCTTCGTCCTGACTTCCAGCTGGGTCGGCGCAATCCCTCGCTGCGCCAGTTCCTGCATCCGTTCCTGACGCCGGGCATCGTCCTCCATCTCATACAAATCCACGAACTGGTAGCGGATTGACGGATCATGCACCCGGAACTCGTCCAGCATTTCCCGCACTGCCTTTTCCAGACGCTTGAAACCTGCCGGCAAATCGCCCGTCAAATAGACCCTCACATAGACAGGAGCAGGGTTTTCCCTCAAAATCTGCTTGGTGACAGGCATCAAGGTATAACGATTGTCCGAAGTCAGATCCAGACGGACCGGCAAAAGAGAAGCCAGCACAGACATTACCGCAAGAATGCAGGCAAGAAGCAGATCCTTTTTCCACGAAAAAGCCGCCCGCATACCGGCAACTCGCTCCGTCAAAGCCAGAAACACCACAATGACAAGCAAGAAATAGGCCACATCCCGCAGATCGATCACTCCTCGGCTCATTGAAACGTAATGATGCTGCATTCCCAAGGAGGCCAAAGCCATCCCGATGCTCCCCTGCCGGCTCATTGCGCCAAACAGCCCGAAGCCTTGGTACAATACCGCGCAAGCCACTACCGACAATACAAAGGCCACCACTTGGTTATCGGTCAGGGAAGACATGAAAAGGCACACGGCGGTGAAGGCCGCACCTATCAGCAACAAGCCCAGGTAAGCCCCCCAGAACGCCCCCAGGTCTATGTTTCCCCGGGGCGCAGCCAATGCCGACACCGTATGCAAGTACGAGAAAGTGGGCAGCAAGCTGACGAACATCAGCAGCAAACAAGCCGCATACTTGGCCATGACAATCTGCCGGCTCGACAAAGGGCGGGTCAGCAGCACTTCCATCGTCCCCGTTTTCTTCTCTTCCGAGAAAGCCCTCATGCAGATAGCCGGGATCAGGAAAAGAAAGACCCATGGAATCCAGTCGAAAAAAGGCTCCAAGGTCGCATAGCCTCCGTCGAAGATATTGAACCTTGTCGGCAAGACAAACAATATCAACGCATTGGCAACAAAAAACACAAACAAGGCCAAATAGGCCAACGGCCCTGAGAAAAAAAGCCGTATTTCCTTTTCCAGCAATGATAGCATAACCGAACTTTTCCTTTTCCCTTCTTTTTCCTCTTTTCCGCGCGTGCCACATGCAGGCAGGAATCCCTCGACCCGGCCCGCAGGGCTTTGCGCCCGGAGGCAGCCTCCCATGCGTCCCGAATCCCGCGAACGAGCCGGGCTCACCAAACGAACAGGCTTTGCCCGAACAAGATATTGACCTGGCTGCTAGGCCCGAAGCCCAGCAAATCCGCCATCCGGTCCCCGTTGATAGATACCTCCAGGAATCCATTTTTCAGGAACAGTCCCAACAACGAGCCTTCCGCCACGTCCTGGTAAGAACGCACTGGAGGCTTGCTCAATCTTTTCCCGTTCACTGTCATGCATGTGAACGGATACTGGCTGAGACATTCCTGGTACTGGGACTTCCGGATATTAGTGCAGGCATTGCCGAAGTGATCCACATACAAGACCTTCCCGTTCAGCCTGCAACCTATCGTGTTGCCTTCCCTGTCCTTCTCTGTCACCTTGACTGCCATCGGGCTTGCCATGACTTTCGGGGAAAGAGACCCCGGCACACCCACACCGTCCAAGGAACCCGTCCTGATCAGCCTTGCCGCCACTTCCGGGAAAAAATCCCGGGACGGGAACGTGCAGGAATCCCCTCCTGCATCCATCCCGGAACCGATCAGTCGAACCTCATCCACCTTCCGTCCCGAAATCCACTGGAAATACTCGAAGAATCCGCTATCAGTCCCGATGATGAACTGAGAACCTGCGCGGGCAGCCACGTGAACATAGTCTTCCGAGGAAATATCCTGTATGCCGATGATATGGACCGACCCTTCAGGCATGGAAGGGAGCAGGTCGCTTATCATGAAAGCTGCTGAAAGCAAATCGTTCCGCTTCAATCCATGGGAAATATCCAGTATGCGGCAATCCGGCACACAGGTATAAAGCCTGAGCTTCACCTCAGCCAAATAGTGGTCTTCTTGCCCCCAATCGCTCAACAAGCTTATCAATGGCATCGTTTTCGTGTTTTTCAGACCAGCTCCCCTTCAGCCCTGCCGTCCCGCGGGATACCGCCCGGGAACCCGTCTGTTCCTGCATGAATTTACAAATTTACATAAAATTCCGATTCCCATGCCGCATAGGCACAAGTGCAAAGAGCATCCTGGCCTGGATTCCTGCAAACATTCCCGGATTTGTCCGGCCATGGCGCCAGGAGAGTCCCCGGCGCAGTCGCCCGGCCAGCCGTTCCTCCCTCATGGCAGAATTTCTTACTTTTGCTCCCCGAACACGCGAAACAGGATTCCAATGAGCGAGATTTACATAGAAATAGCACCGAACCACCCTATAGACATCTTCGGCCTCGAAGAAGAAAAGCTGAACCGGATCCGCCGGTACTTCCCCTACCTCAACATAGTCCTGCGAGGAGACCTGGTCAAAGCCATCGGCGACCCTGCCCATCTGGCCGACTTTGAAAACAAACTCAAATTGGTACTGTTTCATTTTGAACGCTTCAACCGTCTCACAGAGAGTGATATAGACGACATCCTGAGCGAAAACGGCAACCACCGGGCAAACAAAGGGAAATCGCAAGACATCCCTCAAGAGTCCCAAACCGAAGGATGCAACGGCGAACGGCAGCCTTCAGATGCTCCGAACGCAAAAGCAGAGGACGGACACACAGCCGGAGAGGCTGGATCCCATTCAGGCAATCCCCTGATCCTGACAGGAGCCAACGGCAAACCTGTCCGGGCCCTGACCGACAACCAGCAGAAAATCGTATCGGCGATCCAGAAGCAGGACATGGTATTCGCCATCGGCCCGGCCGGATCGGGCAAGACCTACACTGCCGTCGCCTTGGCCGTCAGAGCCCTCAAAGAAAAAGAAGTGAAACGGATCATTCTGACCCGTCCCGCCGTGGAAGCCGGCGAAAACCTCGGATTCCTGCCCGGCGACATGAAAGAAAAGCTAGACCCTTACATGCAGCCCCTTTACGATGCCCTGCGCGAGATGCTTCCCTACCGCAAGCTTCTCGGCTTGCTGGAAGAAAACACCATCGAGATAGCCCCCCTCGCGTTCATGCGCGGACGAACCCTGGACAATGCCTTCGTGATCCTGGACGAAGCCCAGAATGCCACTGAAAGCCAGATGAAGATGTTCCTGACCCGGATGGGCAGAAACGCCAAGTTCGTCATCACCGGCGACATAACCCAGGTAGACCTTCCTTTCCGCCAAGGTTCGGGCCTGATCCAGGCATCGCGGCTTCTCCAGAATGTCCCGGGAATAGCGTTCGTCCAGCTGGACGGCAAGGACGTGGTACGCCATAAATTAGTGGCTCGGATCATCGAAGCCTACGAGAAAAACATCGCCTCATGAAGACAAAACCCTTCCTCCGTATCGCCGCCATTCTTGCCTGCCTGGCAGGAATCGGCATGTCCGGTCCGGCTCGCAGCCAGAACGAGGAACCCTCTTGCCCCGGCAAAAGCGACCAAGGCATCTGGCAGAACCAGGAAAACGAGGAAAAGGGATTCCTGCGCCGGATAGACCAGATCAAGACCCGTCCGCTGGAACTGCTGCCAACCTCCGACTGCAAGCTAGACCAGCTAGAACAGGAAATATTCAGGACATACTACGCGCAAGGCCAGGAAATTCCATTGCAAGTCAAAGTCCCGTTGCAGCGTAAACGCCAGCAGATGGACTTTATGCGAAGCCATATCGACAGCCTGTACTACATGCAAGCCTTGCAAGCCCTCAACCAAAACACGCCTGACTGGGACGAGGCCATGGAAAACATAGAAAAGTCATTGCTGCACAACCGTTTCTTCACCCGCTCGGTCATCTTCAAAATGAATTACCTGCTAAAACACGAAAAAAACGCCGAAACCTGCCTGAGATACCTCAACAGCACACTCCAGGAGTTTTCCCGGCCGGAAAAACTGAGGAAGATGGCCCAGACGACCTATAACGCCCTGCTCCGGCAGGTAGAACTGATGATAGACCAGCGGCATTACCGAGACGCGCTCAGCCTCTGCGGCTTGCTGCACACCTATTGCCAGCCGGGATTCCCCCTCCATTACCTCGTGTACCGGGAAAGACTGATGGAAAACCGGGCGCACCAAGGCATCTACAACGCCCATTGCGAGGTGGCGCAGAAGGCTTTGGACCAAGCCCAGTACCAACTTGCCGGGCAATACGCCTTGCTCGCCCACCGATACTATGAAGAAAACAAATCCCACATGAGCGGCATCGACCATGCGCTGGAACTGCTGGCGCAGATTGCCGGATTCTACCATCGTTTCGCCGAAGAAAGCGACACCACAGAAAGCTCGTATTACGAAGCGCTTATCGACAGCATTGAACAAAAGACCGGCATCAGCCTCTATTTCGAAGAGCCCTACGACCCATCCCGGGACATCGCCGCCGACCTGCAATTGCTCAATCCAGGCAAACAGCCCGCACCAGTGGAAGTACCTGCTTTCGTTCCCCTGGACATAGATTCCCTGCTTGCGGCGGGCAAGCCCCTCAACAGCCGCCAAGCCCAAGAATACTTCGATCAAGCCTTCGAACAGGCCGGGTACTTCCGCGCCAAGAGGGATTTCGCGCAAGCCCAGCGGTGGCTCGGACTGGCCAAAGACCTGAAAAGGCGATACGGATACCTCCGGACCGGGACAGATTTTGCAAGCCTGTACCGCCAGAACCTGCTCCAAAGCATGGAGCAATTGCTGAACAAAGCCGTATACTGCTTATGGACTTCAGAAATCCTGAAATCGGAAGAAATGCAGCAACAGGCCTTGAATCTGTTTGCCGGCTACCAGAAAGACGAACCTGAAGACGCCGCGACACTGACCCGGCTCCAGCTGATGCTGGACAATTTCCAGAAGCAGAAAAACGACAATGCCTGCGAGCAAGCGAACCGGGAATTCGCCCAAGCAGAAAAGGCATTCCTGGACCAAGCCTCCTACGGGAACTACCTCATGGCGCGGCAAAGCCTGGCAAAGCTCCGGGAGGCAGCCCGCAAATACAGCCTGCCCGAATACGCCAGCTGCGCCAAGCCCGAGGAAAGGATGGCCGGAGCGGAAAACCTCTTTTCCCGATGGACATCCTACAACGACAGCCTGAAACAAGCAGAAGACTGCCTGGCAGACGGGGACACACTGGGTTTCATCCAGCGTTACCTCCAAGCCGACAGCGATTTCGCCCGGCTCGGGCTCGAAAGCCGCATCCCGCCTGCGCCAAGCCTTTTCAGCCGACTCTCGGCAACCCGCCAATACAGAATCCTGCTAATATGGGCCAAATACTGTGTGGAACAAGGCAATCTTGACCAAGCCAAGTTCATAGCCGGATACCTTTCCGCCGCAGGATACAGCCGGCCCGATCTGGAAAGAACGCAGCGCGACCTCAAGAAAAGAAAAGGGAACAGCCATGATGCACGATAAAAAGGCCGGAACCATGCCTGAAAGACATTTCAGCCGCCTTCTTGCCATCTGGATATTTTCATGCGGAATATCAGCCGCCTTCCAATCCCAGGCGCAAAACTGGCGGCATCCGGAACGCGACACTGTGATATACCGCTACCCGATGCGGATCGAACCGGAAATTTCCGGATCCTTCGCCGAGCTACGGAGCACCCACTTCCACGGAGGCATGGATTTCCGCACCCAGCAACGAGAAGGCATCAAAGTCTACAGCGCGGCTCCCGGCTATATCGTCCGCGCCACCGTGGAACGCGCTTCCTACGGCAACGCGCTCTATGTCTGGCACCCCAACGGCACCCTTTCGGTCTACGGGCACCTGCGCCGGTTCTCCCAGCCAGTAAAACGCAAGGTAAGGAAATTGCAGCGGCAATCAGGGCAGTTCGAAGTCAGCATAGGCAACCTCCGCGTCAAGACCCGGAAAAACCGTGCAATCGCTCGTTCCGGCAATACCGGAGCCTCCGGCGGGCCGCACCTGCACTTTGAAATCCTGAAAGACAGCCTTCGGCTCAATCCCGCCTGCTGGGGATTGGAAATCCCCGATTCAGCAGCCCCTGAACTGCTTTGGTTCGCGTTTTACTCCTCTTCCTCCGCAAGCCATGCCGATACCGGCCTTCCCCGCCGGCACGCGGCAGCAAAAGCCCGGCTGGAAGCCTTGAAAGAATCCCGCGCCGAGGACAATGATATGCCCGCTGAATACATGGGGTCGCCCCTGCTCGACTTCCGGATGCAGAAAGCATTGAACATGGAATGCGACTCTCTCCGGGAATGCATCCTGGCCTTGGGCGACACGCTTCCGAGCCGGAACATGGCCGACCTGCAACTGAATCTGCCCTCTCCCACGGGAAGCCGCTGGCGAGGATGGTACTACAAACCGGGGAACCTGCCCGACACGCTCTTCATCCACGGAACCTCCGCGTTCGGTCTCTGCGCGTTGGACCGCATCCAAGAAATGCCCTTCCATTACGGGCTGTACCGACTGGCTTTCCTGATAAGATGGAACGACCCTGACAGAGGAACGCTCTCCGGAAACACTCGGACCTACGCTGGCAGGAATCCGGACTGCCAGGATACCGCTGCCGAGGAACATGCAAGCCCGGCAGGAATCATCGGAAGAGACGGCGGCTCCAGCCCTGAAGCACCGTCGCAAGGGCGGAAAGACGGCCTGCATGGCGAGACTTGCGACACACTGGCATTCTACCAGCTGGATTACCTTCCCATAGCCACATGCAAAGCCATCAAGGAACATATCGACATGCCTTTTTACAACGCTACCGGAAACCGTTTGGAAAAATCCTACCTGGAAGCGGGACAAAGCCTCACTCCCTACCGGGAAATAAGAAACCGGGGGATACTCCGGGCAGACCCTGGCTCGCAAGGCTGCCTGATCATCATAGCCGAAGACCTTGCCGGGAACCAGAGCCGCATCCAGATTCCCTTTATCTGCCGATAAGCCCAAGCACGTCTTCCCGGCAAGAAAACGGACGGCAGAGCCACATGCGGTCCGCCGCCCTGCGCGGCTCCCGGTCCGCAGCATCCTCATTGGGCCAATCCCGTTTTTTTTAACTACTTTTGCCTTGCCGGCGAAGACAGCAGCCCGGCCATGCGGGCCCGGACAAGATCAGCCCGCACGGCACCCGGCTTCCGCTGCCTTTGCCAATCCTGCCAAGGAACGCTCGCGGTTTCCAAGGAGACCGTTGCTCGAAAGCGTCCCTGAACCATAAAAAAACGCCTCCATGCAAGAATGCATCCTGATTCTGGACTTCGGCTCGCAATACACCCAGCTGATAGCCCGCAAAATCCGCGAGAACAACGTCTACTGCGAAATCCATCCTTACAACCACATCCCGCCTCTGGACGATAACATCAAAGGAGTCATACTGTCGGGAAGCCCCTACTCGGTCAACGACCCCGACGCGCCCAAGCCCGACCTGAGCGGCATACGGGGCAAATACCCCGTGCTGGCAGTCTGCTACGGGGCGCAGCTCTTAGTTTCGCTCAGCGGCGGCAAAGTGGCCTCGGCCAAGAGCCGGGAATACGGCCGGGCCAACCTCAGCTACATAGACCACGGATGCCCGATATTCAAGGACGTACCCGACAACAGCCAAGTATGGATGTCGCACGGGGACACGATTCTGGAATACCCCGCCAACTTCCATATCACCTGCAGCACCGAGTCGGTCAAGGCCTGCGGCTACAGCATCGAAGGCGAACCCACCTACGCGCTCCAGTTCCATCCGGAAGTCTACCATTCCACCGACGGTTTCACGATCCTGAAGAACTTCCTGGCCGAAGTCTGCCGCTGCCAAGCCGACTGGACGCCGGACAACTTCGTAAAAAGCTGCGTGGAAGACCTGCGCCGGCAAATCGGCCAGGAAGAAGTGATACTGGGGCTTTCAGGCGGCGTGGACTCCAGCGTGGCCGCCGTATTGCTGCACAAGGCCATCGGCAAGCAGCTGCACTGCATCTTCGTGGACAACGGGCTGCTGCGCAAGAACGAGTTCCAGGACGTACTGGATTCGTTCAAGGGCATGGACATCGACGTGAAAGGCGTGGATGCCTCGCAACTGTTCTACAAAGCCTTGGAAAACGTGACCGAACCCGAAGCCAAGCGCAAGGCGATAGGCAAGACCTTCATCGATGTGTTCGAGGCTGAAGCCCGGAAATTCAAATCTGCACGATTCCTGGCCCAAGGCACGATTTATCCGGACGTGATCGAGTCGGCTCCGGTCAAAGGCCCCTCGCAGACCATCAAATCCCACCACAACGTAGGAGGCCTGCCGGAAAAGATGAACCTCAAAGTGGTGGAACCGCTCCGTTCCCTGTTCAAAGACGAGGTGCGCCGCGTAGGCCGCAGCCTATCCTTGCCAGACCGCCTGCTCAACCGCCATCCTTTCCCCGGCCCGGGCCTCGGCATCCGTATCCTGGGCGATATCACCGCCGAAAAAGTCCGGATTCTGCAAGAGGTGGACGCCATCTATATCGATAACCTGCGCGAAGCCGGGCTTTACGACAAGGTATGGCAGGCGGGCGCGATCCTGCTGCCGGTGCAGTCGGTAGGCGTGATGGGCGATGAACGGACATACGAACGGGTGGTGGCCTTGCGAGCCGTCAATTCCACCGACGGCATGACCGCCGACTGGAGCCGCCTGCCTTACGAGTTCCTGGCCAAGGTCAGCAATGAAATCATCAACAAGGTCAAAGGCGTGAACCGCGTCGTGTACGATATAAGCTCCAAACCGCCCTCCACTATCGAATGGGAATAGCTCCGGCATCGCCCAAGCCTTTAGTCGAATACCAGAAAAGCCTCCTGAAAGGCATTGGCAATGCACGATGCCTATGCAGGCTGGCAGGCACCTTAACCAGAACATCATGCAAAAGAGTCTTTGCCTGACCGCATTGGGGATAGCCCTCATGCTCAGTCTCACGCCCGGGAAAGCCCAGCAAGCCAAGACCGGTTTCCAGCCGAGTCCGGTAACTGTCACCCATACGGTAGATACCGTTTTAGGAAAAGCCTACTTCGTGCACGAGGTGCAGAAAGGGCATACACTGTATTCCATCTGCAAAGCCTACAAAGTGGATGCGAGCCAGATTCTCAAAGATTCGCCCGAAAACGAAGTACAAATCGGGGAACACTTGTACATACCCTTGGATGCCAGCCTGATCAACGACATGGAACCTCTGGAAAAATTCCAAGGGAAACGCCCATGGGCAGTCGTATTCCTTGAACGCGGCCACAAGGAGGATGCCCGCTACGCGACCGACATGGGAGACAAGAACCGGAAAAGCGACCGAGGCCAAGGGAAAAGGGAAAAACGCAGGCAGAAAGCCAAAGACAGGGAAGAAACCGTTGCCGTGCCAGAAATGCCGGAAACCATTGCCGACACAACAAGCAGACCCGCCGAAGAAAACACCGCCGACCGAGCAACCGGCCTCAAACGCAAAGCCGCCAAGGACAGCCTGCAGATTTCCTTGCTGCTGCCCCTCTACAGCGACATGCCGGAAAGCAGGCAGGCATACATCTACCTTCCTTTCTTCGAAGGAGCCAGCATCGCCTGGATCGACCGCACGGACTCAAGCTTCTTTGCCATGGCCTTGGACTCCTGCCGCATGGCGGCAGACTCCGCATCCATGCCGGCCGACAGCCTGCGGCCGAGCGCGTGGCCGTCCAATCCGGGAACCCGGCCGTCACCGGTCTACGCTCCCAGAGCCAGCAAGAAAAATCCCGGGCTGAAATTCAATCTTTACGATATAGCCCATAGCCTGTATGCCACCGACCAATTCTCCCGCAGCCTGCAACAGACATTGGCAGACCCTGCACTCCAAGAATCGGACGTGATAGTGGCCGGCGCGTTTGTAAACCAGTTCCCGCTGATAGACAGTTTCTCGCGCAAGCACCAGATTCCCTTGATACATCCGTTCTCGGAACGGGACTCGATGGCCGTCGGGAATCCCTGGTTCATGCAGCTGTCCGCCTCGACATCGACCCAGATACATGAAATAGCCGAATGGATAACCCGGACATTCCCTGACACGGCCGTGCTTGCCATCATCACAGACTCCTCCTTGTCCGAAAAAGCCAAATCCAGCCAGCTTCAAAGACTGCTTCCGGGAAGCAAGCGATACCTCTTCAATCCCGTCACGGAAATCCTCCTCCAGGGTTTGATCATGGACACCCAAGTCGTGATCGTGCCATTCTACCAAGAAGAAATCACCGCCGTCAAGACATTCCTGCCCTTGCGCCAAGGCAAAGGCAACATCACCATGATAGCACCTGCCAGCTGGTTGGAATACAGCACTACAGACATCGGCTATTTCCTGCAGAACAACCTCACCGTGTACAGTACTTTCCTTGCAGATCCCGAGGGGAAGGAGTTCAAGGAATTCGCCCGCAAGTACCGCATTGTCTACAACGGCTTGCCGAACTCCATGGCCTACCAAGGCTACCTGCTCTTTGACTGGCTGATCGGCATGCTGAGGGAATACAACGCCGATTTCATGCGCCACATAACCGAGGCGGACAACCCGTTCTTCTTGCAGGAACGTACCGGAGCCAAAGGATTCGAAAGCTCCAATGTCCGCATATTCAGGCTGAAAGAAAACGGACTCGAAGAAGCCTCGACCATTCCGGGACACGAGGAAGAAATCCAGAAGGAGCTTTCGGATGAAACCGCCCCTGCTTTCTAAGATATTGCCTGGAATCCGTTTTGGATTCCCTTGCGACCCAGGAAAGATGAATTCCCCGGACGCGGTTCCAGATTCCGGCCGCCCATCGGAAGCCATCCCGAGCCTGCCTGCGCCCTCCACGCCAGGCAAGCCCGGCGGCCCGGACAATAGCTTTCGATATCAAACATATTCTAACCAAAACACTCAAAGCCATGAAAAAAGCCTCGAAAATCCTGTTCCTCATTCCAACCATGTTATGCATGGCATTCGTGTCAGGCAAAGCCCAGGATGCCCCCATGCCATTCACAGGGAGCATACAATACAACATCAAGAATACCAGCGACATGCTGCCGCCCGAACATCTGGCCCAGCTGCCCACTTCGGCCTCGATCAAGATGAGCAAAGACAAAATGGTCTTTGAACAAGCTGATGGCAACAAGGCTATCGTGGATGCTGCCACAAACGAAATCCACACTTTGGCCAATCTCTCCATGATGGGATTAGGCAAATACCACATCATTGAAAGCGTGGCTGAAACCGCTGCCGACACGGCTTCCATACAAGGTGCCAAGCTGACAGCCACCGGCCAGAGCAAAATCATCAAAGGCTACACCGCTTACGAGTACACCGCAACCATCAAAGGCGAACAAGGCTCGGTAGATTTGTCCATCTGGTGCGTGCCGGATTTCTGCAATCCCGCCTTCAACTGGGCCACCCAGGTTGCCGTAGGCCAGCTGAACGGATTCCCCTTGGAATACTCGCTCAAAACAGCTGCATACACTATGGATTTCGTGGTAGGGAAACTGCATTACGGAGAAGTGGACGAAAAAGCTTTCGCGATTCCAAAGAGCTACAAGCCTTCCACGGTTGAAGAGATGCAGAAGGATGTGGAAGAGTTCATGAAGGCCATGGGCATGTAAAAAAAGGCGGGACTTTCCGCATTCCCGCATCCAGACCGACAGCAACTAAATGACTATCCTTGGAAAACAAGCGTTTTCAGAGCGCAGATACGAGGCGCGAGCCATCGGGCAAGCAGGAAGAGACCGACTTGACCAAGGCTCGCAACAAAGTAGATGCCTCTGAAAATGGTTGATTTCACTGACCTTTCTCCGCCTCGGCCATATTCAACCCAAATCGGTCATCAGACACGCCGTGTCCGTTTCTGATTGGGAAAATGAGGCACTCGGCTTAATCGAAAGTTTATTTCCCGAAGTAACGCTTGTAAAGGCCGGCGAAGCCCTGTCCGTGACGAGCTTCGTCCTTGGCCATTTCGTGGACGGTATCGTGGATAGCATCCAGGTTCAGTTCCTTGGCACGCTTGGCAATGCGCATCTTGTCAGCATTGGCGCCGGCTTCGGCATACATGCGCTTTTCGAGGTTGGTCTTGGTATCCCATACCACTTCGCCCAAGAGTTCGGCGAACTTGGCGCAGTGCTCCGCTTCTTCAAAAGCATAACGCTTGAAAGCCTCGGCGATTTCAGGATAACCTTCGCGGTCGGCCTGACGGCTCATAGCCAAGTACATGCCCACTTCGGTAGCCTCGCCCATGAAGTGCGTGTTAAGGTCTTTCTTCATTTCATCGTCGCAGTCCTTAGCCACGCCGATTACGTGTTCGGTCACGAACGTCAAGGCGTTTTCATCTTCTACCAATTCCTTGAACTTTTCAGCAGGAGCCTTGCACTGAGGGCATTGAGCCGGAGGATTGGCTCCTTCGTATACAAAACCGCAAACCGTGCAGATCCATTTCTTTGTCTTAACCATGATATTGTAGTTTTTAAGGGTTTAAAATTCGTTTCAATCTCCTATCGGGATCTCGATGCCGTTGGAATTTCCGATACGAACCCAGCCCGGCACCCGAAGCCCGCGCACGGGAATAATACCGGCAGAAGCTATCGTGCCTGCTTGCCTCGGCATTCCCGGCAGGACCCGTAGTACGAGACCTCCTCCCGGTCCACATGCAAGCCCAAGTCCTCGAAACTCGGCAAACCGGCCGTGCGATCATGAGGCAAGTCGTACACCCGGCCGCAACAATTGCAGATGAAATGGTCGTGCGGCTCCAGATGCCCGTCGAACCGCTGGTTCGCGTACTCGATATTGAGGCTCCGCACCAGACCGGCATCGCACAAGACCCGCAAAGTGTTATAGACCGTAGTCTTGGACAAAGTGGGCATCTGCGGCTGCAGGCGGGAGTAAATCGTATCCACGGTAGGATGGTCGTAATGATGGCAGAGATCGCCCAGCACGGCAAGGCGTTGCACCGAGGGCCGCAAGCCGGCTTCCAATAACCTCCGGCTCAGCTCCATCGTAGTAACATCCTTGTCTTGTTGTGTTTGCATCTCTATTTTGTAATTATTACAACTTTAAAACAATTGCAAATATACAAAGATTCCAGAAAACACCAAACCGAAACAAAAAAAAACGGCTGGATCGCCCTTCCGCAACCCAGCCGTTTTTCCATCCGACTTAGAAGCTGTAAAACCTTCCCTGAAAATCCAGTCTTTTCAGGATTGCAAGAAATTTCAAACAGTTTCCCAGCATTGATCCCGGACATTCGCTTGCCGCTATTCAGAGGCAGGGGCGGGATGCGAACATTGCCAGGCGGCGTGGAGACTGTCCATCTGCGCCATGACAACACGCCGCACGCTATCGTAGGCGGCGCGAAGTTCCGGCTTGACCGGCACATCGGGCGGGGCTTCCATCGTAAGCGGGTTGATGGCACGCCCGTTCTTATAAACCCGGAAATCCAGATGCGGGCCTGTAGAAAGCCCGGTGGAACCCACATAGCCGATTACCTGTCCCTGACGTACCCGTGTCCCGACCGCAATGCCCTTGCCATACCGGCTCAGATGCATGTACGAGGTTGTATAAGTGGCATTATGCCGGATCTTGACCATGTTGCCGCCGCCCCGGTCGTACTTCTTGGCTATCACCTTGCCATCCCCGATGCTTTTGACCGGCGTGCCGGTCGGAGCCGCGTAATCCACCCCGTGGTGCGGACGGTAACGCTTCAAGACTGGATGGAAACGAGAGTTGGAAAACTTGGACGAAATGCGGTAATAATCCAAGGGCGCTTTCAGGAAGGCTTTGCGGAGGCTGTTGCCTGCCGTGTCGAAGAACATCCGGACGCTGTCCTGTACAAAAGGAATGGCCGGATACCAGTCCTTCTGATGGATGAAGATGGCCGACTGGATGTCGTTGATTCCCAACTCCACCGTATCGTCGATATAGGCCACATCGTACAAGACCCGGTAGGCATCGCCCGGCTGCACGTCAAAGAAATCGATCTGCCAAGCGTAAAGATTGGCCAAGTCCATGGCCAGCACCGGGTTCGCCCCCGAAGAGACCATCGTTTCCCAAAGCGAGCTTTTGATGACTCCTTCGGTATAGTGCCGCTTATAGACCACCGGTTTCTCGTACTCGTAAGCCACAATGGTGTCGTTCCTGAGGTCTATCACCGCAAAATCGAGCTTGGACTTGGCAAAGATGATGGCGCAGACCGTGGACGCGCTGTCGCGGAGATTCAAGGTGTAATAAGGGAAACCGGCCTGGATGCGGCGGGGGTCGAGCACTTCGGCCGAAGCCTGGGAGATACGGTAGCTATAGGCGGGAGAAAATCCGCAATTGGCAAAAATCGCCGCCGGGGTCTCCCCTTTCTTGATCCGGTACTCGTTCAAATCGAGCGTGTCGGCGCAGATTCCGTAGTAATATACATGCTGCGGTTCTTCTTCCGCTTCCGGAACCGAAACCGGACGGGAAGCCGATTCCTTGCAGGACACAAGCAAAACCATGCCCAGCAAGGCAAAAATCGCCCCGGAACTTATTGTTGGCAAAAATCCTTTCATCTTCTCCATAATTGCGCGCGAGGCTTGAGAAAACAGCAAACCGGCATCTCCGACCCGGATTCCCCCATCCATCCCCAACCGCCATAAAAGACTACAGCGCAGGACATAGTCGCAGCAACCCGGAAACACAGTTTCCTTCCCGACCGCTCCACCCCCATGAACCGGAAACGGCGCGTCTGGTTCCCGCCGAAACGGATTCAAGCTTCCCGGACAGGCAAGACTCAAAATCCTGCGGCGTTTCTTCAAGCAAACTGCAAACTTACGGAAAAGTTTCCAAAGAAGATTCCAACCCGCCACTCCCACAGGCAAGCGCATCAGAATGCAACAGATTGACAATCAGTACTATTTCACGCCAACCCGTAGATATTCCTTTATGCAGAATCAATTGAGAAACAAACAGTCGATTATTGCGGACGATTTTAATGCGAATCCCCTGGCTACTCCCCGAGGGTCACGACAGCCCCCAATTCAAACACATTGTTTCGCCCGGTATAAATCGAACCAGAACTGAAACGATCCAAGAAGCCGCGCGAATAGGACATGGCAAGCCGGAACGAGCCTACTCGAACATCCAAACCGACCGAAGCTCCCACATCGAAACGCTGGAAATCATCCTTGCACAAAGGCATACGGAAGCCCGGCAAATCCGGGTTCGCGGAAGGAGGCAAAAGTTCCATCAAAGGAGCATAACTGCCCCAGATTCCCGTCCGAAGAATGACCGTAGCAGAAACCTCTCCAGAAACCAAGGGGATAGAAAAAAGCTCAGTCTGAATCTCCACCGGAACCCGTACTTGGTAAAAACGCACATAGGCCATCTTGCCTTCCTGCCTTTGCCGTCCGCCCCAGGAATCCAGAGCCAAACCGAAGCAGAGATTGGATTGCCACTCGCCGAAATAATAATGCGCCATCGCGGAAACGCCATATCCCACCCGCATGCCGCGGAAAGGATTATGCCCCGACAGATAGGAAAAGTTCATGGAGGGACTCAGCCTGAACCTCCAAGGGGAATATATAAGCCTGTCCCATCTTTCCTGCTTCTTCTCCTGCCTGAGATACTTCCGCGCCATACCCTCCATCCTGCCGACCGGCATATACACCTGGTTCACCATGGTATCCACATAATACAACATCTCATAAAGCTCAGCTTCATCAGCGCAGTCCGTGAAGAGCATCGAGACATTCCCCACCGTATCCAAAAAACCCCAGCCGGGAATCTTGGTCAAATAGGACAGCCATGCATACTGCCTGTACTTTCCCTCCGGACTCGAACAATCCAAGGCTTCCATCTGGTAACGTTCCAGCACACGCCGCAACAGAGAATCCCCTTGCAAGACTTTGCCGAATGCCACATAGGCTGGAGAGCCTACTTCATAAAAATACAAAGCTTTCAAATTCTTAGGATTGGACAACGCATCTGGAGAGATGGAGCTTGCCTTCGCCGAATCCGCTTCCTCCATAGCAAAACCGGAAAAACCGGAATCCGGCACGAGATCCATCGAATCCGCCTCCAATCCCGACTCCTCGGCAACAGCCCCCCTCATCTGTCGAAGATTCTTCTCCAAAAAGGCCGCAAATGCATCCGGTTCCAGATAACTGTCCAAGGAGTCGACGATATAGCCTTGGCAATTCAGAATTAAACAGGTAGGATAACCGGATATTCCTCCGCAAAGCCGGCTCAGCAACTTTCCATCCGGAAGTTCGGCATCGATATGCAATACATTATACAACCGCATCAAAGAATCCACGCGGGCATCGGTAAACACTTTCTTCTCCAGCATACGGCAAGGGCCGCACCAGGAAGCAGAGAAAACCGCCAATACAGGCTTGTCCAAATCCTCCACATACTTGCTTGGAATATGCGTCTCAATCCGTTCCTGCGCCGCGAGAGGCAAGTTCCGCTTCTCCGTACATATGCATTCTTCAAACTCCAAGCCGTCCGATACGTATCCTGTCTTTTGCCCGAAGCTTGGCATGACCAAGGCCAAGCCTGCCAGACATGCAGCGATTTTCATTGTTTTCATTGTAATTCAGCCTTGTTCTCATTTTGTCACCAGCATCTTCTTGGTATCCGTCACTTGGCCGGACACGAGCAAGGAATAGGTGTACATGCCCGGTTGCAGGGTGTTCCCGCTGATTTCCATTTGTCCGGATCCCAACCCCTGCGGCAATGCTCGTTCCAGGATTCGCCTCCCTTGCATGTCGAACACGCAAATGGATGCATTGCCCGCATTCCGCGGCAGTTCGTAACGAATGACGGTCGTTTCCGAAAAGGGGTTGGGGGCGTTCTGGAAAAGGCTGCATTGGGAAACAATGCCGTTCTTGTCGTTGCCGGTCGGCTCCATGAAGCAAGTATTGTAACGGGGATTCTGGTACAGCAGCATGTCTCCCCATTCGCAGCAAAGCATCTCTTGCCGGCCGCCGATATCGATCACGTTGCGGTTCCACCAAATGCCATACTCCAATGTCCCGATGCCCTCGACCCATATCTGCCTATAGGCCATTATTGGACACTGATCCTCCAGGAAGTCGACATAAAGGCAACGTCTCGGCGTTTCATCATTGGCAAAGACCGTATCCGAGACACGATTCACCCTGAAAGTCCATTTGCCATTAAAGGGGTAGCCAGGGATATCTTTTTCCAGCCAGTTTGCCGACATGGTGTCGCCTGCTTCGAGGCCGAAATCGAGGAAAAGGTATTCCCTTTCTTCCCCTGCCCGGTAAACGAACACCTTGTCGCCTTCCTGACGGTAAAAGTCATGGTATAGTCCGCCTCCTGAAAAATCAGGGTCGTAATACCTGTATATTTTTTGGTAGGTTTTTCCATTGAGCAAGGTGTCCCCTTCCATGCGGAAGACCTCGGTATGGCTGTACGAGAAGTCGTACAACCCGGTTCGCAGCGACCATACCTTGCCCTCTTCCACTACCGGAAGCCCGCCCTCTTCCGCGATGTTTCCCCCTTGCGCCTGCAGGGCGGAAGGCAGCACGCTGATAGACAGCAACAATGCATAAGTCCGTAATTTGGCGTTCAAGTTATCCGTTTTCATGGCCATTTCATTTTATAATGTTTATACTTCCTGTTTGCAATTCCATGCTTGCCCCCTTTTCCATTTCAAACGAAGCGGATTCCCCCAATAAAACACTGCCCTCGTTTGTCAGGCTTATGTGTCCGCCGGGGAACAGGAACTTCCTCTCCGATATCGGCCCCCGAGCAACGGCCACGCGCTTGGCATCCCGCACCTGCCTGCCAACGAAGAGCAGAGGCGCACCATGCATCCAAATCCGGCGAAGCCACACGCAAGGCCATCCTCTCCGGTCTCATCCATCAGAAGAAAACGCCATGACACGTCCCATCCAGAAATGCCGAAGCCGCCAGCTGCATTGCCTGCATCTGGCGGCAACTCGTATCGAACAATCATATCCGTCAAGACGGGCAGGCATCCGCTGCAGAATAGGCTGCTACCTTTTTATCAGCTTCTCCATGCCATGCGAACCATCCTGGGAAAACCACTCGAAAACGTACAGCCCGGCAGGCCAGTCCTGGCAGCCTATCTCAGCCTGCCCGGCATCGCCTTGAAGCATCAGCCGCCCCGACATATCGTAAATCCGCCACTGCCGGATGCTGAGCCGACTCCGCCACTCTATAATATCATTGACCGGATTTTGCTTGAAAGCCAACAGATTTCCGCTTCCCGATTCCGGACGCGTGACGTTTGAAGCAGGTTCTTTCATCCAAACGTAAAACTTGTGATATATGAAAAACATCCCAGCAGAATCAGGATGGTATCCGGCATAGAAATCTTCGGTAGGGAAGAGGATGTGATAATACTCCCTGTCGGCATCATGCCGAGTCCACCTCGATTCCAGCTGACCGGCAGAACTCCTGTCCATCCAGACCTCGACAGGCCACAAGGAGTCGTGGAACGGGCAATTGTCCGGCCAATCGCCAGGATACCAATCCGTCAGCAAAGCCCAATGCCCTTGAAAAAGGCTCGAATCCCATTCCACCCGCACGGGCAACGCCTGCTCGGGGACGATAATCGTGGCGGAACCGCCCCATTCCACAGTCCGGTTCTTGAGGCAAACCATGTCTCCGGGATCTCCCTGAAAACCGTTCGCATAGCAAGGGATAACGAACGCGCCGACATGACCCAGGGTATCCCCTATGAAATCAGGCGCAGGAATCTCGGTAACGGAATCGTAGGAGCAATCGAACGAATCACGCCCGTCCTCCGAAAAGGACAACGTCAAGGTATCCCTGTTCCCATTGGCAAGGGATTCCATGTAGAGCTTGAAAGTGAACTCATCCTGTCCGAAAGACGGACTGAACGGCATGAACGAAAGCGCAAAAACAGCCAACGTTCCTGCCAATGCTTGCTGTGTTTTCATAAGATTGATATTTTAAGCTTTTTTACTGCAACATGCTGTATTCCGTGCAATCAATAGGCGTATGTTTTTTTTCTAATGCCTGAAGGATTTCCAAAGATACAATAAATCCGGACACCAGCATCCTGCCCCTTGCTTTTTTTCCTTTTTTTCGCATTTCCTCATGGGGCAAGCCCAAGAAGGACTTACGGCCTACCCTTCCTATGCTTGCCGCATAGGACTTATTCTTCCATTTCTGTAACAGTGAATGTCGACCCATTCTCGCAACGGAAACCTTTCTCAAAACGAGTACCGTCCAAGCTGATGAAATTCACGTGCGCTCCGCCCTCGATGGTTACCTGCCCGGAAGGCTTGGAAGAGGTGACGTTGCTGCCCACTATGATTTTTTCCGCCACCAAAGTCTGATTAGTGCCTATCTGCTGGTTCTGAACGTATAATACATCCGGAATCAAGGAAGATGCACTGTAAAATACGCTCTGGGTGCTTTCGGTACATGAAATGTACTGATATGGCTCAAAATCGGCAGGCATCCCAAAAGATACGTCTCCCATCCTGCAAATTGGCCGCCCTTGGATATCGAGATTTTTGTGGGTGCATACTTGCACGTTGTTTTCAACTATCATTTTATGCCCATCCAAGAAAGATATCTTTCCTTGCAACAGCAGGTATGAACCAGGCTCGAGAATGATATCAAAATCAATAGAGTCCATTCTGTCCAAAGCTATTACACCTCCAGCCTTGACACGAATTCCTTTCCATGCAGCACTGCGACCGGGAGTACGCAGCGTGGACATTCCTAGATGAAGGAATCCTTCAACGGTGATAGAGGTATTAGGAGCAACCGTTATCTCTTCCCCAAGAAGCATCACCCTCCCTCCTGATGCAACAACCACATCGGAATAAATTCGTCTTCCAATCTCATGATATTCTTCATCAAGAATTAATGTCGGAAACTTCCCGGTATTTTGAGGAATTATAGAAGTTAAAAATTTCGAACTCATTGTCCTGTAGTGCATTTTTCCTACTTCCGAGGGGGGCAGATAGTCATGACCACCATCGCCGACAGGGTTCATCAAGGATGCTTCGCATTCACCTTCGTCGTAATGCGCACACTCATGAAACAATCCCAAAGCATGTGCCAATTCGTGCGATATTAGTATTGCCAATGAACCTGTCCACCAATTTACAATTGTCTCTTCCCACGACTCGTTATATACGGTCGGCAACATATACCTCATCCACAGATATTTGGTGTAGACATCAGCCATATGGATAGACTTTTCAAAACTAACACCGAAATTCCCAGTGGAATCAAAACTAACGATTCTCCCTTCTTCTACAGCATCAGCATAAAAATCATACCAATAGCCATCGGCAGTGAAGAATACATTGATTCCTCTGGGTATTGCCGGATCATTTTCAATCTCTTCGATGAGATATGTCATATAGCCGAGACTTGTCGGCCTTCCTGTATAATTATTCCTATCCCAAGCATAACTGTCTCGGATGTAAATTCGATTGAAAGAAAAACGAATCTTGGTGTCAGACAGAAATGGATCTTTCCATGCAAAACATGCCGCATCACTGGTCTCCTTGAGATTTGCAAAACGGTATTCGATTCTTCTCTCAATTTCGTCCCAATAGCGTTGATGATCCTGATTATCTTCCTGAAAACCACCTTCCCCATTGTCCTTTTGCAGGAATATCCAATTTATCGGGATAGTTTTAACAACATCACATTCATAAGGGATGCATGCTTTGTAGAGTGCTAATGAATTGTCTAATTTCGCTATCTGGGAAGAATCTTGGATATCCGTAAAACACCGGTATTGAAAGATTGATTCCGGAATTTGCCCCATTGCAATTTGAAAAAAGGAAACAAACCCTATAATCAAAAATATATTTTTCATAACAGTATCTTTTAATTTTCTTGAAATTGCCATACAGGAACAGTTGAATCTCCATGCAGGCTTAAAACAAACCGACTGCAAAACAGCCTTATGGAAAACAAAAGCACACAGAAACTTCTCAGTAGGCATACAATCGTTGGTCAACAGCATAAAAACGATTTATTCCGTCGAGGCCGATTCCAAAGACTTTGTCGCCATGAACACCATGCCGAATATGACATGCCAGAGTTCAGCGCGGATTCTCACCAAAGACAAAACTCTGGAACGACCCCGATTGGAAGAATTGGTTTTGGTTGTTGCAACAGATTCGATTGCTTCGCCGTTTTATTCAGTAACGACCATGCGCTTGGTGTCCTGCACCTGCCCGTCGACGATGAGGCTGTAGAGATACATGCCCGGAGCCAATTCTCCTGCATCGATAATCAGCTCTCCTTGGCTACCGTCCAAGGCGTGGAGGGAAACCTCCTTGCCATCCATTTTATAAATGCCGATGCGAGCAATGGAAGTCTCTCCGTCCAGTTCGTAACGGATACGAGTCTCTTGGCTAGCCGGGTTTGGCACGTTTTGAAAGAGCCTGCATCGGGAAAGCGTGCCGTCATTCCCGTCCCCTGCCGGGAATCCAGGAGCCTTGGTCGGCATCATGGGCAAAGCTTCCAATGCCGATACCTGTCCAGATAGCTCGGCCAACGCCTCGGCATAGGCTTGCAGGAGTTCCTGCTGCTGCCGAATAACCGAATCCTGCTCCTGGAGGGCTTTGGTCAGGTAGGGAATCATGGAGATGTAGTCCATGGCGTAGAGGTCCGCGGCACTGTCGTAAGATACCAGACCGGGCAAGACAGACTGGACTTCCTGCGCGATGAAACCGGCATGACCATCTGCCCAAGAGGGATCCATAGGCAGCTTGCCCGTATCATAATTGAAGGACACGGGCCTGAGAGCACGAATCGCCGCCATGGAAGAGGGCAAATCAAGGATGTCTTTCTTGACCCGTCGGTCGGAAGTGGTTCGCTGGCTACTGGAAGTCATGCCCTGAACATACACCCAGCCCAAA
The DNA here is from genome assembly GCA_944320265.1 of uncultured Bacteroidales bacterium. Classification (GTDB taxonomy): domain Bacteria; phylum Bacteroidota; class Bacteroidia; order Bacteroidales; family P3; genus Pullibacteroides. The sequence goes on from CALUGT010000001.1 coordinate 59,143, forward strand.
GGTTTGGCGGCAGTACCGAGATTAAGCTTGCCTGCCGCCTGCGGTTCGATGTAGGTGGGAAGGTTCGTATAAGGATTCACACTGGAAGGGGTTATGACAACGCCGCCTCCACCCACGGGAGCAGGCACCGTGTTGTTATAGATAGTAAAAGCCCCATTAATGTTGTTGGTGGGGTAGATAAACAGTTTGTTGACCGCTACCTCCAAGGAACTTCCGCTGAGATGGGCCGCTTTGGACAAATCACCGATTTTGACCGCGCCATCCGACTGGACATCTACCTGCGCCTGCAGAATGTCCGTGATGGCCAAGCAAAAGAGACTCGCCAAGCAAATGGATTGAATTGTTTTACGTGTCTTCATGGTTACATCTTTTTAATTACACAATAAGTATTTCACCGTAACTTGACATTGTTTCATCTTCTGTCCGTATCCATCGTCCATAGAGAGGCGGCTTCTCCGCCTCTCTGCCGCATTGTCATAACCGCCCCTAAAATGTTTTAACACAAATCCCTTTCAGCATCAGACAGTCCCGATTTCCCGCTACGGGGTCTTTTCCAACAGGAGATTTCCCTGCCGGGACTCCCTTGCGTGTCGACATTCTGCACTTCAGTCCGACATTGCATCCTGAGACAGCATACTACAATCCTTACGTTTGCCACCTGCCATTTTTTCCATTGGTTTTTTATCAAATCCCGCAATCGCCCTGCAATGTTATGGGATATATTCCGTACGGGCAAGCCCCAAAGCCCCATTCAGGGCATTTCATCCACGATTCATCCAAAGCATACAATATAATTAGATGAATTTACATGAATTATACAGATAAAAAAATCTTCATTTTTCTTGATTGACAATCTTCCGCTCTTTCATCTCCCGCATCGATGCCGCCACAGCCGAACAGTTTTTCCACAAGTTTTTAAATACAGTTATTAATTTACATATAAACACATTACAAGAATATCATTGGACGAACTGTGGATGAAACAGGACACAAAGAGAGACGCTTCTTGCATAATTCCCCAAAAACGCTTCTCTTTGTTTTCCGTGTTCACGTCTCCCGTACCCCGAACACAACAGACATTCCCCATGCGGGCAATACAATGCATAAAGAGCAATGCGCCCGAATGAAAAAGTGAAAAACCAATAAAACAAAAACAAAGCATCATGTCAAAGAAAATTCCTTTCTACCTCACGGGAATCAGCCTCGCCTTGGCTTGCGCTTGCACGCGAGAAACATCCTATGACAACACGGCAAAAGGGCAAACGCCCGTGGAAGCCATCGCTGAATGGGATCCAAACAATACAACAAAAGGAGGCATCACTATAAAGATTAGAACTCGAATCGGACACAAGAAAGAAGTATGCGACAAAAGCTGCAGAGGAACAACTCACAGAGATTGCCAAGGTTCTGGATCCGAATGTGCCCTGTTCGGCAATATTGAGATGGAACCCATCATCAAATCCACCCCTAACTCTCTTGGACACACAGGACGATGCCTCTATCCAGAAGACATCTCCGATGAAGAAACTTTTGCCATGCCTGCCCGATCCTTCAAAATAGAAAACACGGCTCAATGGGTAAATATTCCGGAACAGATCCTCCGAAGAGAATATGAATCGAATTGTTTTATCATAAATAATATTTCTTTTACAAATTTTGCATTATATCCCAATCTTTAAAAAATGACTCAACTATTCGATGATCAAACCCATAATCAAGCCAAAAACACATGCCTACAAAAATCAAGCAGATTTACCCACCGTAAGGCATACTGCCACGTTGCAATTCAAATCGTCGTATGGGGCATCTTCTACTTCACATGGAAGACCTTTTTCCCTTGGAGGACATTTTCCGATGCACGACACGAAAGCATTTCATTTTTCCTTATTCCTCTCGGCATCTACCTCTTCTATTTCATCTCTTACAAAACATTCTACCACAAAGGAAATACTGTTGCTTTCTTGAGCAGCGGAATCCTTCTTTGCACACTTATCGCCTTTGCGGAATACTTTTATATCATTGATACCATTACAAGCCATATTCCAACTGACTTGTCACCAGATTCATATCAAGAAGCCATAATCTATACTCGACATGAAACACTGATTTCTATCGCGCTTCGGGACTTCGCTCTTTTTTCCATTGCCGGCTTCGGCCTTGTATTCAAAGATGCTTTGAAATTCAACAAACTGCTAAAAGAACATATAAACTCCCTGAAAGAAAACAAACTGCTGGAGAAGGACATGCAAAGCTATCTTTCGCACGACCATTTCACCAAGGACATACTGAACTTGTACATGCGCCAGCATCCGGAAATCCAAAAAGACTTGCACGAATGCATGGGCATATACGAATACAGTTACAATCACATCAGCTGCATCACCTACCCCCTGCGCGAGGAAATCGGCTTCGCCCGAAGGTTGACCGCATTCTATCAGAGATACAACCCCGGCACGCCTGTTTCTTTCAGCACCATAGGAGACATACCAGATGCCTACATTCTTCCCTTGTCCACGGAACCATTGATTACCAATATGTTCAAACATGGAGTCACCGGTCCTCAAGGGAATATGTCCATCGAATTCGATTTCAGCGTTCCCAATCTGATCCAAATGCGGTTTTCCAACAAGATAGCCATCACAGGCAAAATAGTCCTCGACCAGGCAAACCGCCAAGGCCTGTCCCTCCTGAAAAAAAGACTCTATCTGGTTTACCAAACAGACGCTTCCCTGCAACAGACATTGCAAGATGATACCTGCACTTTCATCTTGACCATACGGCCGTGACTTTCCGCAGAGCTGGCAAAGAAGACTTTGGAACATCCATTTCGTACCTGACATTGTCGCTGCGGACCGATACCATCTTGCTCCCCGACAAAGCCATATTCCAAAGACTGACTATGCCTCTGCGGGGAATAAGGTAAAAAAGGTTAGGGCAATACCGGTTCAATTCCTCAAAACAGCTCTTCAGCTGAGCGGATACAAGGTAATACTTGTAAGAATTATTGTTCAAGCAGAATCTTAGCCCTCTGGGCTTGCGCGAAACCTCGATCATGGCTATCTCGCTGTACCTGATTTCAAAACTTCTCGGTCTCACTGTATCGAACCGGTACAGCTCTATAGTCCTCACCCTGGCCATCGCCTTGACAACCGATTGATCCAATCCTTCATCCCTGATGACTCTGTATCTTTGGATTATCGCACGGCAAACATCCTCCGTGACCGGCTTCGGCACATACCCTGCCAGATTCTTGTTGGCAGCAATATCTGCAATGTGTTCCAACATGTACCGACTATGCACCGACATCAAGATTACCGGGGTGAACGGGACATCTGAAAGATGCTTGAAGCCCAACTGACCATCGGGAAACTCGATGTCGGTGATGAACAATGCCACCGGATGCGTCTGTATGTACGCTATAGCTTCGCTTATCCGCCCGAAAGGCCGTACATCCTGAAACTCATGGGAAGACTGCAATCGTTCACACAGGTCTTCCAAAACCACAGGGTCGTCATCAGCCACGACGCAGACCCCTTTTTCATTCTGTCCCATCCCTTAATTAACAAATTTTTACGAAAAGCGGCCAATTAAAAAGACACTCCTAAGATAGGGAAAAAAGAACAAAAAAACGTCCAGAAACCGGAATCCTGGACGTTCTTCAATAGTAGCGGGGACGAGAATTGAACTCGTGACCTCCGGGTTATGAATCCGACGCTCTGACCAACTGAGCTACCCCGCCTGAGAAAGTGGCGGCAAAGGTAATAAAAATTTTGAAACCGAAAAATTTTTACCTTTGTGGCTGGCAACCGGAATCCTGGCCTGCACGAAACACATAAACAACCCGAACATGAAAAATCTCCAGATGGCAGACCTCCGTTCGCAATACAAGCACATACGGAGAAAGCTCCGGAAACGGATCCGGAAAATCATCAAGGAATCGGACTTCATCAACGGAAGCGAAGTGCGGCTCTTCCAAGAAAACCTGGAACAATACCTCGGAATCCGCCATGTCATACCCTGCGCCAGCGGGACGGAGGCATTGCAGATCGCGCTGATGGCCCTGCCTCTGGAGGAGGGCGATGAAATCATCGTTCCGGATTTCACTTTTGTCTCGGCCGCCGAAACGGCCTGCCTCCTCGGGTTGAAACCTGTCTTCGTGGACATAGACCCGCAGACTTTCGTCATGGATCCGGAAGCCGCCGAACGGGCTGTCACAGACCGGACAAGGGTCATCGTGCCCACGCATCTTTTCGGGCAATGCACCAACATGGCCGCCATCATGGAAATTGCCGAAAAGCACGGTCTTTACGTGATAGAGGATGCCTGCCAGGCGTTAGGGGCCGACTATATACTGAGGGAAGGGACAGGCCAACTGCAAATGGGGCCGTTCACCTACGACTACCGTTGTGCCGACAAAGGGGTACGGAAAAAGGCAGGAACCATAGGCCATATCGGCTGCACTTCGTTCTTCCCCAGCAAGAACCTTGGCTGTTACGGGGACGGCGGAGCCATCTTCACCGACGACGACGAACTGGCGGCACGGATGCGGCAGATTGCCAACCACGGATCGGTGAAACGCTATTCCTACCAGATCACCGGACTCAACTCGCGCTTAGATTCGGTACAGGCAGCCGTGCTCAATGTCAAGCTGCCCTGCCTCGATTACTACAATGCCCGCCGCCAAGAGGCCGCTGCTTTCTACGACCGTTCCTTCATCAGCTGCATGCAGCTCAAAGTGCCGGTACGCTGCCAGTATTCCACGCATATCTTCCATCAGTACTGCCTGCTCTGCCGCAGCGAACGGGAACGCAAAGCTTTGCAGTTCCACTTGCAGAGCATGGGAGTCCCCACTAAGATTTACTACCCCAAGCCATTGCATTTGCAAGAAGCGTTCCGCTTCCTGGGCGGCAAAATTGGAGACTTCCCGGTTTCGGAAGATATTTCAAAGAGAATCATTGCAATACCTATGCACACCGAACTTTCCCGGAAACAACTCCGCTACATCAGTGCCGCAATACTGGATTTTTTTAATTAACTTCGCGGCTCTTTTGCAAGGATTTCTTTGGCGAACCTATCGGGGAAAGCGCGCTCCGGCCGCTCCCTCCGCAGCCAAGCAGGAATCCGGGTGCAGCCGGCTTTCCATGCATGGCTCTGCATGATGCCTGCGGCCCATGGCCCCGTAGTTCAACGGATAGAACGGAAGTTTCCTAAACTTTAAATAGCAGTTCGATTCTGCTCGGGGCTACAAAAAAAGAAGCGGCCGGATGACCGCTTCTTTTTTATATCGACATCTGCTTCGTTACAGACTTTATCCCGCTAGGTCTCGTACTCAATACGCTCCCTCGCTGGCCTACAACCTGATGCTCCGCATTTCATTGCCAGGCATGCATTCCTGCAAGCCCCCTTTTTCAACGACACTCCGGCAATCCACATCGAATCAACTTGGATCCGCCAAACAAGAGGCGGCAGACCCGGTTGGTAATCCAACTTGAGAAAAGTGCAAGTTTATATTTTCGACATCCCTGATATCCAATAAGAATCACTTCATCCACAATCGCAGCCAAGAGTGCCGGTTTCCTCCCTCATCCTACTATCAGCATCAGCCAGAAACAGACAAGGGCATATTCCAGATTCGATGCCTTCGGCCGGGCCAAGGTTCGCAAAGCGTAGGCAAAAAAGGCATAGAACAGCAGCACCGACAGCAAGGACATGGAGAAATTGCCTACCGCCATCGGCCAGCGGGCGATCCAGGCCGCCGAAGCGTTCATCAAGGCCACCGTCCATTCCAAAGGATAGGCCAGATAGAATGCCAGGCCCTCCCAGAAAAGAGAGACCAAGGAGACCACAATGCCCATGGGTAGCGCCGCGTTGCCCAAGGGGACAGCAATCCAATTGGCAATCAGGAAATACGTAGGGAAAGTCCCGAATACAGACAGAACCACCGGGAAAGTCATGACCTGAGCCGAGACCGAGGTCACGCTCATTTCCCAGAAGAGCCTGGGCAGGCGGCGTCGGGGACTCCAGATTTTCACCAACCAAGGATTGACCAAGGCCAATCCTGCCACCGCCAGGTACGACAACAGGAACCCCAGGTCGTACAACATGTCCGGGTTCACCCAGAGCAGGATCAAAGCCGAGACTGCCAGAGAACGCATCAACGAAGTCCTTTTCCCCAAGCACTGTCCCAAACCGACGAAAGTGAACATGCAGGCGGCCCTTGCTACCGAGGGGCAAAGCCCCGTCAGCAGGGAGTAACCCCAGACCGGGCCTAACACCAACAGGAACCGGAGCCAGCGTTGCCAAGTCTTATGCCCCAAGAAACGGAACAAGCCCAATACGATATAGGCGAAGATGCTCAGGTGCATGCCTGACACAGCCAGCACATGGACAATGCCGGCATCGCGGTAAGCCTCCTCCACCGGGTCGGATCCTTGCAGCCCCAGGACCAAGGATTTCGCCACCGCAAGATTGCTGCCTTGGAGCGGGCTGCAGTCCATGAAAGCGGCCACCTTTTCCCTAAGCGAGAACGCCATGCGATACAACCGCTCGCTCAAACCTAAACCTCCTGCCGGCATCGCACCATAGTCCCCCTCCCGCAGAAACATCCTCCCGTAGACCCGTTTCCTGGCCATGAAGGCACCGTAATCGAAATACGTCCCGTCGCTGCCGGTGAAGCCTTCTATCGGTTCCAAACGGCCCCGAAGCCAAATCCGGTCACCGTATTGCCATCCTCTGACCGACGTATCGGCTTTGGGGAAATAGAGCTGCACCAAGCCCCGGCATTCCTGCCAGACAAAACTGTCCCGCACCGCCGTCCCGCACGCAAAAGGAACGGCTTGCCAGCCCCTCCCGTCTGCCGGCTCCCTGTCCGCCTTGACATTTCCACCAGAGAACAAAGGGATTTTTCCCTGCGCATCCCTTGCTCCTGCCATTCCATCCCCGTCAAGGTTTCCAACGGAACAAAAGGGGACCTCTTCCCGGATTTCCGCCGCCGTCAAAGTGTCCGCCGCCGGAACATGCCGCAAGACGGCCAGAATTTCTGCTTTGACACGTTGGGTCTTCGGGCGGTCTTCGGATTGGGAGCGGCAAGCTACAAGCCAGTATTCGGAAGCAGGCTGGCGCAGGTAATGCTTCGGGTCGCGGCAAGGGTTCCGGACTTCCATCCGCAAGCCGCCGACCGCTATGGCCAGGCTCCACAAAGCGAGGCTCCTTGCCCAAGACCGGGCCGGGCGGCTCGAACGGGCCAGCAGCCAGAACAGCAAAGCCGCCATCAAAAAAAACAGGCCTGCCTTACTCAAAAGCAGACCTGAGACGTAAGCCGAAAGAAAAAGATAAAGAGAATTTTCCCCGCGCAGGGCGGACATATCAACGGCGACGTTTCCCGGAACCAGCGTCGTCTTGCAAGGTAGTGATATTCACCCCGGTGTAATAGTGCCCAATCACCTCTTCCACCGAATAGCCCTTGTCGATCATCTTCACCACGCCCTCTTGGCTAAGCCCTACGCCATGGCCATAGCCCCGGCCTTCCAGCACCACTTCCGCCCCTTCCGTCCTGACGGAGAAGAAAGACGATCGCAACTTCATATCGCTCCGGATATCTTTCAGGGGAATCCCCCCGGCAAAATAGGCTTTGCGCTTTGGCTGGGAAAAAGTAAGGGCGCTGTCTTTCATCCTGGCGTTCCGCACCGGGTAATCGTATTCCCGGCTCAGGAAATCCAGCCATTCCGACCTCGGCATCCGCTTTTCCCAATAAGCGTTCTTCCCTTCCAGAGAAAACTCGTCCTCCACTGAACGCAGATAGCTGACCGGCGAATTCCAGGCATCTTCAGAATTGGCTGTCTGCCCGCCCGAATTGGAATGGAAGGCAGCCGTGATCGGTTTGCCGTCCCCATCCACGATAATCAGCCCGGCCGACTGCACCGTAGCCGTCAGGATGACCGGGGTGTTGTTGCGGCTGTGATAAACCTGGCAATGCACCCCGTCGCACAAATCATAACCCTCAGATTGATGGCGGTGACGGTTGCTCATCGCATAAGTCCGCGAGATGATGGCCTGCACCTTGAAGAAATCCACCTTGTCGCTCACCCCCCGCACTTCCGACTGCACCACGCCGCCCACATAGTTCTCCAGATCCACATGATTCACCAGGAACAAGCTGCCGTCCTTCGCCTTGGCTTCCAAATGGTCATCGTAATACCTTACCAATGTCTTGCCCTGGGATTCAACCCGCAAGCCGTAAATAGCTTTCAATCCCGTTCCCCTGAACACCACGTCTGAAAACGAACCCAACGACCTCCCGCCGGACTCCAGAAGCACCTTTCCTCCTTTGACCGACATCTCCAGACTCTCGCCTTCAGCCAATTCGCGCACAATCCTTCCGTCCGCGCCCTGAATCTGGTACGAACCCAGTTCAGCCGTGAATTGCATCCTGGAATGCCTGGCATCGGCAAAAATCCGGATGGACACGGCCGTGGCTCCAACCTGAAGAGGGAACCACATCAGAACCATACATAAGGCAAATAGCAATCTTTTCATCATTCCTCTCTATTGACGTTTTCCACAAAGCAAGCCCGAAGGGCGCGCAATCCCGGAACGCGCGTCCCGTCCGCCATGCTTCATCAATCCCGTCTGTCAGTAATACGCTTGAATATGGAAATTATCGAAACCGCAACCCGGCCCGAGGTTCCGCCATCGCCCATAACCTTCCTTAATTCAGCATAATCAAGCAACTGTTTTTCCCTTTCGGCTGTATTGCTGGCTATCTTCAGGAACTCGGCTTCGAGCCGCTGGACCGTGAAATCCTGCTGCAACAGTTCCACCACCACCAAACGGTCCATGATCAAGTTCACCAAGGAAATGAAACGTACCTGCTTGTTGACGAACAACCGGCCTATGGCGTAAGTGACGGGAGATGTCCGGTAGCAGACCACTTCCGGAACGCCGAACAAGGCCGCCTCCAAAGTGGATGTGCCCGACTTGACCAAGCCAGCCCATGCCATCGTGAACAAATCGTAGGTATGTCCGTAAACCAGTTCGATATCCGGATAAGCCGCCAGGTATTCCCGGTACATGGCATCGGGCAGGTTCCTGGTCCCCGCCACCACATAGCGGAACTGGGGCTGGCGCGAGGCCACTTCCAGCATCATAGGGAAAATCCGCTTGATTTCCTGCTTGCGGCTGCCCGGCAGAATGACCACCAGCTTGCGTTCATCGCCTCTGGCATCGGCTTCCGCCTTGAACTTGGCAATGAAATCCTCGTCGGGACGATAGGCCAGGATGGAATCGACCAAGGGGTTGCCTTCGTAGAGGGCTTCCGCCTGGTAGGCCTCGTAAAACCGGCGCTCGAAGGGCATCAGAGTATAGACGGCATCGGTGTATTTCTTGAGCTTCTTGATCCGGCCTGTCCTCCATGCCCAGACCTGGGGCGCGATATAATAGAACACCTTGTAGCCTTGCTTATGGGCGTAACGCGCCATCGGCATATTGAAGCCCGGATAATCGATAAGAATCACGATATCGGGCTGGTAGGCATCCATATCCTTGCGGCAAAAACGGAAATTGGCAAGAATCGTGCCCAGATGCATGGCCACTTCGGCAAATCCCATGAAAGCCAGATCCTTGTAATGCTTGACCACGGTGGCGCCCGCCGCCTGCATCAAGTCGCCTCCCCAGCAGCGGAACTCCGCCTGCGGATCCTCAGCCGCCAAGCTCTTGATCAGGTTGGCCCCATGCATGTCGCCCGAGGCTTCCCCGGAGATGATGTAGTATTTCACCGTGTTATTTTTTTTGTTTTCCCTTGGCTGATGCCAACTTCCTGGACGATACCGATTTTTTGAGCGATACCGGTTCCTTCCGTGATACCGGTTTCTTCATCCTTGCCGACTCTTTTTCCGGCGATGCCGATGGCCGGGAAAATGCTGTCCCTTTTGCATCGACCGGCAGGGAGGCATCGCCATCCGGATTCGCCTTGAAATAAGGGCAGAGTTCCGAAAGGCCGCATTCACCGCAATGAGGCTTGCGGGCCGTGCAGACATAACGCCCATGCAGAATCAGCCAATGATGCGCCTTGCCGAGCATGTCTTCCGGGATATGGGCCACCAGCTGCTTCTCGGCCTCCAATGGGGTCTTGGCTCCTTGGGTCAAGCCCAGACGGGCCGAGACTCGGAACACATGGGTATCGACCGCCATGGCAGGCTTGTCGAAAATGACCGAGGCAATCACATTGGCGGTCTTGCGCCCCACGCCGGGCAGGCGCATCAGGTCTTCCACCGTGTCGGGAACCTGCCCGCCGAAGTCGGATTGCAGCATCCTGGCCATTCCCAAAAGATGGGCCGCCTTGTTGTTAGGATAGGAAATCGACTTGATGTAGGAATAGATTTCTGCCTGATCGGAACGGCTCATGCTGAGCGGGTCGGGGAAACGGGCCAGCAAGGCCGGGGTCACCATATTGACCCGCTTGTCGGTGCATTGGGCCGAGAGAATGACGGCCACCAGCAATTCATAGGCGTTCTTGTAATGAAGCTCGCTCTTGGCGAATGGATTGTTCTCGGCGAACCAGTCCAGGATCTGCCTGTAATGCTTGTCTATGTTCTTTTTCTCCGGCATTGTTGAAAAGGTTTCGAACCATCGGCTGGTCTGATTGTTTCTTACGTCCCTGCATCAGGTTGTTTCTTGCCGATTGCGGGGCTGGCCTGCATGCCTGATTCACAGCTTCCGGCTGGAAGCTTGTTCCTGGAATCAGAATGCCACGGTGAAGCCCAAGCTCACGTTCAGGGACTGGAAATGTTCGTGAAAAGTGTAGCGCTTGTCATGCGGGACGGAAGACTGCACGTTCTGGCCGGATATGGTAGCCTGGCTGCCCACATTCCGGAAATAAAACGGGACCGCCGACATGTACTCGCAACGCAAGTCAAGATGGAATCCCCTTCCAATCAGATATTTGAGTGCCACGCCGGCTCCATACCCGAACTGAGGGTCCGAATCGGAATGCAAGGTATATTCGTAAAGGTTGGTTCCTACTTTGGCTTCGGAACGGTAGAAGGGGGACATGAGATGGGCATAGCCCAGATAGGCCCGGGCCGAAAAGACCAAGCGGTCCACAATCATGCAGCGGTAGGTCAGGCCAGCCATCGCCATGAATTCAGTCCATTTATCGGTCTCGGTGGTCGTCCAGGGGTAATCTGGCTGGTAAGCCGCGAACCCGTCTGCTCCAGTCTTCACGCCGTAGGAATGCCCGTTGAACAACAGGACTACGCCCCAGTTCGGGGAAGCGTAATAGCCGAAAGCCAGCCCGTAGTTCACGCCTACTTTGGCTCCGTGATAGTCCAGCGCCGTTGCAGTGGAGATATCTTCGTTGCCTTGGAAAGCAGTCCGCCCGAAACTGCCCAAGGGAATGGCCGGACCCACATGGATTTCCAGTTCTGCCCGTTTGAGGCTATGGATGCTCTGGGAAAAAGCAGGGAATGCGGAGAACCAGGACAAGGCCAGCAGGGAGAATGCGGCCATGATTCGATGTTGCCTTCTCATTGTTTCGATTTAATCGTTTCCGAGACGGAACGCCATGCCCCGGTCTCTAACTTGCAAAAATACGTCATTTTCCTAAATCCTGCAGGAGCGAACCGGAAAAGGGAGCCTTGCAGAGGGGGCAAGGATTCGAAGGCTTTTCTTTGCCAATTAGAAAATTTGGGGTAAGTTTGCATGATTTTAGGATTCCTCCTGGAAAAGGCTTCCGGAAGGGAAAATCCCGGAAAGCCTCGGTGGAAATCCCTCGGATCGACGAAAAAAGGAAAACTTAAAACATCTATAGTTATGAAAAAAGTGCATATTTTCAATGCCGGCCCGTGCAAATTGCCGCAGCCCGCAATTGAAGCCGGTATCGAAGCTTTGAAAGACTTCAAGGGAACCGGAATGTCGGTTATCGAAATCTCCCACCGTACCAAGGAATGGGAATCGATCATGGACGAAACCGTAGCTTTGTGGAAAGAGCTGTACAACATTCCTGAAGGTTACCACGTTCTTTTCCTCGGTGGCGGTGCCAGCACCCAATTCTGCTATGTTCCTTTCAACCTCCTCAGCAAGAAAGCCGCTTATCTGGATACAGGCGTCTGGGCTCACAAATCCATGAAAGAAGCCAAAGTGATTGCTGAAATGTTCGGCGGCGAAGTTGAAGTGGTTGCTTCTTCCGAAAGCACTACTTACAACCATATTCCCAAAGGCTGGACTATCCCGACCGATGCCGACTACTTCCACATCACGACCAACAACACCATTTACGGTACCGAAATCAAGGAAGACATCGACAGCCCTGTAACCTTGGTGGCTGACATGTCGTCCGATTTCATGAGCCGTCCGGTCGATGTCAAGAAATACGGCCTGATTTACGGTGGCGCCCAGAAGAACGTAGGTCCTGCCGGCGTTACCGTTGTCATTGTCCGCGAAGACATCCTCGGCAAGGTCAACCACCCGCTGCCTACGATGATTGACTACCGCACGCACATCAAGGGCGGTTCCATGTTCAACACGCCTCCTGTTTTCCCCATCTTCATCATGCACGAAACCATGAAGTGGATCAAGGCTCAAGGCGGTCTGGAAGCCATCCAGAAGATGAACACCGAAAAAGCCAACCTGCTTTACAATGAAATCGACAACAACCCGATGTTCAAGGGTACGGTTATCGACAAGGCCGACCGTTCCTTGATGAACGTTTGCTTCGTCATGGAAGACAAATACAAGGAAAAGGAAGCCGACTTCCTCGCTTTCTCCAAGGAATGCGGCATGGCCGGCCTGAAGGGTCACCGTTCGGTTGGCGGTTTCCGTGCCTCCATCTACAATGCTTGCACGATGGAAGATGTTCAGGCGTTGGTGGCTTGTATGCAGGAGTTTGCCAAGAAAAACGCTTAAAAGTTGCCTGAAAGGGTGATTTCGTCGTTACGCTCGGCATCGAAAATCCTCACGTACCAAAGTACGCTCCGGTTTTCTCCGCCTCGCAAGCCTCGAAATCCCTCCTTTCATACAACTTTCGGATGCGTGGAGGCTCGGTCGCGGGCCTTGCATCTGCGCGTTCATAAAAGAGTTTTGGAATTGACGGGACCCTCAAGTGCAGCTTGAGGGTTCTGTTTATGGGCAAGGGCGGATAGCTGCGCGCTCCGTCTTTGGAGCGGCTGCGGAATTTACCCATGATAGGTTCGCCCCGATAAAAAAAGCCCGAACCAATAAAGATTAATTAAAATTCATATAATCATGAAAGTATTAGTTGCTACCGAAAAGCCTTTTGCCAAGGCTGCCGTGGACGGAATCCGTCAAATCGTGGAAGAAGCCGGCTTCGAACTGGCTTTGCTGGAAAAGTACACGGATGTGAACGATTTGTACAAAGCCGTGGCTGATGCCGATGCTTTGATCGTGCGTTCGGACAAAGTGACCAAGGAAGTCATTGAACACGCCAAGAACCTGAAAATCGTGGTTCGCGCCGGTGCCGGTTACGACAACCTCGACCTGGCTGCTTGCACCGAACACAAGATCGTGGCCATGAATACTCCGGGACAGAACTCGAACGCTGTAGCTGAATTGGCTACCGGTTTGATGATTTACATGTTCCGTAACCTGTTCAACCCCGGCACGGGTGCTGAACTGAAGGGCAAGAGCCTCGGTATCCACGCTTACGGCAACGTAGGTCGCAACGTGGCCCGCATCGCCAAGGGCATCGGCATGGACATTTACGCTTACGATGCTTTCTGCCCCAAGGAAGTGATTGAAAAGGACGGCGTGAAGGCGGTTGATTCTGTGGAAGAACTCTACAGCAAATGCCATATCGTTTCCTTGCACATTCCTGCTACCAAGGAAACCATCGATTCCATCAACTACGATTTGCTGAACCGCATGCCCAAGAACGCTTTGCTGGTCAACACGGCCCGCAAGGAAGTGATCCACGAAGCCGACATGGTCCGTATCCTCAACGACCGTCCCGACTTCAAGTATGTTACCGACATCAAGCCGGGCAACCACGATGAATTGGCCGAAAAGTTCCCGACCCGTTACTTCTCGACCCCGAAGAAGATGGGTGCCGAAACGGCCGAAGCCAACATCAACGCCGGTCTGGCTGCCGCCCACCAAATCGTGGACTTCATCAAGAACGGTGTGACCAAATTCCAAGTGAACAAATAGGATTTTCCGGGCTTTCCGCTCTGGAAAATACGTCCACAAAAGAGGCGGTGTGCTGCATGCGCACCGCCTCTTTCATATCCATCGCCTCCAATCGATGAACAAGCACGGAAGAAATACCAGCAAAACATCGGCCTCAATCGACCCTCAGAGCCAAAGGCTCCCGTCCGATGACCTGCAGGGAGCTGCCGCCTTTACCGGAAACATGGCTGGCCGCATCGGGACAATCAGGACAGGTGCCGCCCAAAGGACGGAGAACCTTGGGAAACCGGGCAAGCGGCAGCAACCGGACGATATCCCGCAGCCTCATGGCCAATCGGGTCAAATCCTCGCTGCCGGCACAGAAGCCTCCTCTTGGGCAAAGGATGAATTTTCCCACTCCGACACCTCCCTGCCGGGGAATGCCCGCACGGGATATTTCATGCACTCAACAAAGGAGGAACGGGATGACAACCAAATCCGGATCCTGCCAGTCTTGAGCGACAAGAAATCCTACTTGCCGCTTCTGCTCCTCGGCGACGAACAGGAATCCATGATTGACAGATACTTGAATCGGGGTGAAATGTTCGTGATGCAAAACCGTACAGCAACACCCGTTGCCGTAGCTGTGGTTACCGATGAGGGGAATGGCATATTAGAGCTGAAGAACCTGGCGGTTCATCCTCGCTTTCAACGGAAAGGCTATGGCCGGAGGATGATAGCGTATTTATGCGAACATTACAAGAATCGGTTTCACACCTTACTTGCTGGTACAGGGGAAAGCAGGCAGACCTTGTCTTTCTACAGAAATTGCGGCTTCAGTTACTCGCATACTGTAACCGGCTTTTTCACGCAAAACTACGACCACCCGATTGTAGAAGATGGCAAGGTTCTGGAAGATATGGTTTATTTTAAGAAGCTGTTTAAATTTATTTGTTTGAGGCATCGGGAGGAAATTTCGAGGGATTTTGCCGCGTTTTTCAAAGGAGGATAGCCAAGCTATCGGACGTGAAAAACGCAAAAAAGCCCCGAAATAGCACCCGATGGGCAAACAAAATCCTGAAACCGCTCCCTGAAAATTCAGCCTTTTCAGGATTGCAAGAAATTTTAAACAGCTTCTAAGTTGCACTTGGAATAAACGCTGCGCCTCGGCATAAACGGTGCAAGTCGAGAGCCATGGCCGAACTTGTCCGGAGATGGCCGAAACGCAGCCCGTTTCCGATGCGATCAAAGATCAAGCGAGCTTGGTTCTGGAATCATAATTCATCATCTACGGTATTATAGCTCTTTATCGTCCGGCGGGGTACAAAATCCAGCAAATCTTCCATACTGATTCCCAGCATTTCCATATTTTTCTCATTCTGTTCTTCAAGCATGAAAAGGAAAAGCTTCATGCCGGGACAATAAATATTGTGATAATACTCCATGAAATAACGGATCTCCGCCGATTCCATCAGAGCGCGGACCAAATCGTACTCTGAATCGAACTTGTGCCATCCTGCCACATACACTTTCCTGAACAAATCCTCTTTCCGCTTTTCCATCTCAAGCGTCATCGATTCCATATAATCTATCAAGGAAAAACACCGTCCCACATTGGAAATGAAGTCCGGACTGGCAATATTCTCCCAGACGGCAAAGCTGCTGCTGAAAATCCGCTCGGCCGTCCTGTCCCTGACATTATAATTGGCCGAAGGGAAAAAATTGCAGAAATCGGCCAACAGCACCGTATCGGCCTCCAGCAAGTCTTCCGAATCCAAGGAAGAGACATACAAGAACAAGGAATCCATTTCATCCAAAAAAGCGACCGTGTTCCGCAAACTCATCACATAATCGTTGATATTGCTCAGCACCATCATGGCGGAAAGCTTCTCTGTCCGGCGTTTCTGCGCCTTGTCCACCATATTCTGCGCTCCAAACGTGATTACGATGCCTATTGCTGTTCCTACCAATCCGGCCAGCATCGTCTTGAACCATTCCGAGAAATTCATCCTTCTATGTTTTTCTCCGCAAACTTACAAAAAAGCCCTGTCACACTCCTCCCCGAGAAACACGACAAGGACTCGATTCTCCTTCCGGACAGCTGAATGGCTCCATCTCCGTTCCATCTCCAAGGTGGAACCCGGGGGCCATGGGAAAATCACTCCGACTTGATGCTCTCCGCCGGCTGCGTCCTCGATGCAACATACCCCTGGATTCCGACCGCCGCGAACGAGACGAGAAGGCAAAAAGCTGCCACAGGCAGGAAAATCCAAACATAAAATTGCAAGCGGTAGGAAAAAGCATCCAACCAACGCTCCGACAGGTACCAAGCCAAAGGCAAACCCAAGGCGATACCGATGCCCACATAGGCCATGAACGGCTTGAGCAAATGCCAGAACACCTGCCGGTTGTCCGCCCCGAACACCTTGCGCACCGCCACCTCCCGCAAACGCTGACGCATATAGAACACCGACATCGCCACCAAGGCAAAAAGTGTCACGATTTTCTGTAATTGCAACTGGCTGACGAAACTATCCCGGACTTTGGCATCCATGAAGCCTATCCGGAATTCATCTTCCAGCGTTTCCCGGATTGCCCGGTCCACCTCCTCATAGGCATCGCCCGCATTGCCCTGCACTTCCACCCAAAGCTGCATGTAATCCGTCTGCACATTCTCGCTTAGCTGAATCAAAACCGAAGCATAGTCCTGCAAGACATTGGAAAGACGGATATTCTGCACCACCCCGCTAATCGGCAGCTTCAAGCCTTCTATCATATCGGCATCCAACGAAGTATTGAAAAAAGCCAAAGAAGCCGGAGTCAGAAAATAGCCTCCCGGCACCGAAGCCCTGTTATCCCGCAGGACCTCAAATCCGAACAGGTCAAAAGCCATTGAATCCATGGTACATACAGGCACAAGTTCCATGGAACCGTCCACATTGTCAAAAGCCATCACCGAACCGCCAGAAAGGGGTGAACCCACGCCCCAGCCGAAACGTTTCACACAAGGCAAAGCCGACAGCTTTTCCGAAACCACTTGCTTGACAGAAGGCTTCCATCCCGGAAACTCCACTTCCAACACATTCAAGGTATCATACCCCAAAGGTGCTTTTATCAGATGGCGAATCTGCAGGGATATGACCACCGACAGCGAAAGCATCAGAAAAGTAGCCATATTCTGGAACACCAGAAACGTCTTGCCCAAAGACATCTTAGCACGAAGCCGGTATCTTCCGTTCACGATATCGATAGGCTTGAACGAAGAAATCAGCACCGAAGGCAATCCGCCGGCCACCAAACCCACCACCAACAGCAGAAGCACCGCCAATGCCACACCGCCAGGCGAAAACAGCAGCCCCATGTCTATCGGTTTCTGCAAGATACTGCTGAATTCGGGTTCGAACGCCAAGGCCAGCAAAAGCCCTATCAGAAAAGACAAAAACGTGAGGAATACCGTTTCGGACATCAAACGCGACTGGACGGCCCAACGTGATGCCCCCAGCAACCTCCGGGCCGCAGCCTCCTTGACCCGGAACTCGGACGAGGCCAAGGTCAGATTGATGTAATTGATAATGGCAAAAAGCAAGACTAAAATGCTGACCGTCCATAACAAGCGAACCAAAGCGGCATCTCCGTACCGCAGCACCACATTCTGACCTTGCCAGGTTTCCGCACTGACCACCGAGGGCTTGAAGCCCCCCAAATGAAAAATGGTCGGGTCCGTTCCGGCTTGGTTCAGCACTCGGCTTGCACTATCGGTGGTTTCACCGAAGATAGGCTGCGCCTCGGCTGAGCTCAAGCCGTTCCGGCTTGGTTCAGCACTCGGCTTGCACTATCGGTGGTTTCACCGAAGATAGGCTGCGCCTCGGCTGAGCTCAAGCCGTTCCGGCTTGGTTCAGCGCTCGGCTTGCACTATCTTTGTATCCTCGCAGCGGAAAGCTGCACAGCGTTCGGTTTTTAAAAGAAACGATTTGAAATAACATGCACGCAGATACCCCAGCACCTCAAGTCGTCGTATCCATGACCTCGTTCCCGGCAGCCATACCGTATGCCGTCAAAGCTGTCCAAAGCATCCTGAACGGTTCCGTGCTTCCCGACAAACTTGTACTCTACCTCACTTTTTCGCAATTCGGGGAAAAAGGGATCCCGGCGGATTTGCAGCAGCTTGCCGACCACTCCCCCGTCTTTGAAATCCGTGACTATGCCAGAGACATCCGCTCTTACAGGAAACTGGTTCCTGCCTTGCTGGATTTCCCCGATGCCGTCATCGTGACTGTCGACGACGATGTAGCTTACCACAAACACATGCTGCGCGACCTCTTGCGCCTGCACGAGCAGCTGCCAGGGTCTGTCCTGGCTCATCGGGCAAAACGCATGAAACCCGGCCAGCCTTACCGCCAATGGAAAAAATACAGATGGTATCACTTCGTGTTCAACCGGATCCACTCCGGTTTCCTGAACATCCAGACCGGCGTAGGCGGCGTGCTTTATCCTCCTCACTGCCTTGAAAGCGATATGATCGACCCGGACTTGTTCACGGCCATCGCCCCTACCACGGACGACATCTGGTTCTGGGCCGCAGCCGTCGCCAAGGGACACCCGGTAGTACCAGTCCCCTTCGGCCACAACAAACCGAAAGGCTTGGGGAAGCCTCGCGAACTATCGCTGAAAACCAGCAATTTCAAATCAGGAATCGACCGCAACGCAGCCGCTTTGGATGCCATTGTGAAAATATATCCCGAAGTCGGGAACAGAATCGGCTATGCACCGAAAAATTCACCGGACAATGAATGACAAAGAAAGAATCATCGTTTCGCTGACCTCGATTCCCGCAGCGATTCCCTATGCCGTGCAGGCCATACGTTCCATCCTTGAAGGTTCGATGCGACCCGACAAGATCGTATTATACCTTGACACGGAGAAATTCCCAGACGGAACTCTTCCACATGAAATCGAAACGCTCAAGAATGAAATCCCTATTTTCGAAGCACGGTTCGATCCTGCTGAAATACGATCCTACAAAAAGCTCATCCCCGCGCTGAGGGATTTCCCGGAAGATGTCATCGTGACTATCGACGACGATATCGACTATCCCCCGCACACCTTGCGGAATCTGGTACGCATGCATGAACGTATGCCCGATGCCATCATCGCGCACCGAGTAAGAAAAATCAAACCAGACTGCCCGTACCAAAGCTGGAGAAAATACAAATGGTACGACTTCCTCTTCAGAAAAACCCATCGAAGCCATCTCGCCATGCAAACCGGGGTCGGCGGAGTCCTGTACCCGCCTCATTCCTTAGATGAAAGCATGCTTGATGCCAAGCTGTTCATGGAAATGGCGCCTACCAACGACGATATTTGGTTCTGGGCGGCAGCGGTATCGAAAGGCACGTACGTGGTTCCTCTCCCGAACGGGCAGCGCAGAGCCGTGGAGACAGGAAAACCCAAAGAACTTTCGCTAAAGACCATCAACCTGAAACCCGGCGACGACCGCAACCGGGATGCCTTTGAAAAAATACTCGCCCGCTTCCCGATAGTCAGACAACGGATAATGCAAGAAAAATGAAGGCGTGGAAACCTGCGAATGCAGCTAAGGACGCATACTCGCTCCCAGGGCTTCCATCGCGGAACTCCTTGATGTCCGAATCAGGCCACAGGACAGGCAAGGACTGGACTGCCTACTCTTCAATGTCGTTCAGATCATACTGCTCGAAATAATCCAGTCCCCGCAAAGTGTCTATGCGGGCTCGGCCGCGGGCCCGCTTGGCAAGGAATTCCTCGTAGGACTTCACCGCATAATGGTTGATACGAATCACATCCTGTTGCGGTTTGCGGTCCCTGAAGCCTTTTTTCAATGGAACACCATGGGAATCGGCAGCCTTTCCGGAAAGACGCGCCGCCTCATGGCAACCCACCATCGTGCAGACACGCCGAGGATCCGCAATGCTTTTGACATGGGTGTTCAACCTGTGATCGGGCAGGGAATGTTTCCGGAACCTTTCCATCACACCGCCCGGCTCTTGCTTCTCGGCTCCACCGCTACCATAAACCAACCAATTGATTTCCACCGATGAAAAATCTTCCATGCGGCGCAAGAATCCTGGAATCGACTTGTCCTTTACCGGCACGATGAATTCATCCAAATCGATGACTGCCAACCAACGGCACTCCAAGCGATGGCGTTCGAAGCAATCGTCGTAGGCTGCCAATTGCATTTTCCGCCCCGGAAAGAAAGTATAATCCACCAAACCCGACTCGATATAAGGTTCAAGCACTACCCGCGTATCATCCGTACTCTCATTATCATAGATATAGAACTTCTCGACACCCTGCTTGCGGTGCCATTCAATCCACTCCTTGAAATAAGGCCCTTCGTTCTTGGCGATGGCGCAAACCGCCAAGTAATACTTCGGGGAAGTGGAATCGCGCTTCAAGCGGTACTTCAACTTCAAGGTGTTGAGAATGCCATAACGCAAGAGCCCGCGCCAGCGGTTCCGGGCCATCTTACGGGGAATCACGCCCGCAATGATTTCAGCAAGAACTTTATGCATGGCAAAAATTATACTTCAATCAGGACTATTGCCCACCTGCTCCTTCAGCGTTCAAAAGCCGACTTCTCCGGCAGAATATGCTCGAAAGCGTTCCTGATGTTTTCCATCACCCGCGCGTAATTCCGGATATGCACATTGTCGTTCAAGCAAACCAACGAATAGGATTGCTCGTAAACCGCCTTGGCAGCCTGCTTGGGACGGATCATGAGCGGGAACATCTTTGTATCCTGGTAAGTATTGTAGGGTTCGAAATTACCCCGGCAAATCTGCCAGGCCCGGAAAAGTTCCGGCGTGTAGTCGCTCACGGCCCGGAATTTATTCACCGAGGTCCCGGTCAGTTCCTTGCCCGCAACGGCCCACACTTCCTCGAACGTGCTTTTCAGGAAAGGCTGCGCATTGTGCGGTGTCCGCAAGGTGACGAACTTGCCATAAGGCTTGAGAATGTAGTTCCAGCGAGCCTTGGAGCCATAACTTTCGTTGAACCATTTATCCGGGAAACGCGCCATCACTTCTTTCTTGTCGAAATGGCGGTTGATGATCCTCATGTTGTTCTTGATGCGCTTATACCACTGCGACCACGAAGGGTTGGGATGAAAAGCCGCGATGTCGCAAGGCAGGCCGTTCCGGAAAAAGCGTTCCGGCCTGATGGTGTCCACGATATAAAAATCATCGTTGAAATAGACAAAATGCTCCGCCAGATCCGGTATCTTGTGCAGGTAGCGTTCAATCACCACCGAATTGTAGGTAGGCAGGAATTCCCCGGGTATGAAATCCTTATGGTCTACCCAATGAATCTTGGGATGATCAAGGTCGAGCCATTCCGGTTTCTGCCCGCTCGCGACAAAATGAATCTTCCTCACCCAAGGCGCGAATTTTTCCACGCCCCGAAACCAGTATCTCAAGAAGCCGTAATCGCGGAAACGGGCTTCGGAAACCCCGTTTTTCTCGTTTTCCTTGCGATTGGAATATTTCGCGAATCCTTCCTGCCAAGCCGGGTCTTCCATATCGACCCACGTGATTACAAAATCTATATCCATGGATACAAACTTCTTGTGTGAATTAAAAAACCGGAACGCTCTTCATGGCAAGACCGGCTACATACCGTGGCCGAAACCCGGACCTGCGGCCCCCTTGCTGCGGATTGTCTCTCAAGGTTCCACATTCCCATACAAATCAAAGGCTTCCGCTCCGGTAATCCGGATATTGCAGAATTGCCCTACCTCCAGGTCAGCCGAATCCGCCCGAACCAGGACTTCATTGTCCACCTCCGGCGAATCGTACTCGGTCCTTCCCACATAAAACTCTCCTTCTTCCCTGTCTATCAACACTTCGTACACTTTGCCTATCTTCTCTTGGTTCAAGCGGTAGGAAACATCTTCCTGCAAATCCATGATTTCCTGCGCCCTGGCCTCTTTTTCCTCAACAGGAACCGGGTCGCCCAAGGCATAGGCCGGTGTGCCTTCTTCCAAGGAATAAGGGAAAACGCCCAAACGGTCGAAACGGAAATCCTGCACAAAATGCTTGAGTTCCTCGAATTCCTTCGGACCTTCGGTCGGGAAACCGGTTATCAGCGTGGTCCGGAAAGCGGCCTCCGGTAAAGCCTTGCGGAAATCAGCCAGAAGACGTTCCGTCTGTTCCCGTGTGGTGGAACGCAACATGGACTGCAACACCGCCGTGTTGATATGCTGGAGCGGGATATCCACGTATTTGCAGACTTTGGGTTCGGTAGCCATCACTTCCAGCAAATCTTCCGGAAAAGCATGAGGATAAAGATATTGCAAACGAACCCAATGGAATCCATCTATCCGGCAAAGGTCCTTGACCAAAGCGGCAATTTCCTTCCTTCCATACAGATCCGTACCGTAATTACAGAGATCCTGCGCCACTAAAATCACCTCCCTGACTCCTTGCGCGGCTAACTTGCGGGCTTCCTCCAGAATCTCTTCCTTGGGACGCGAATGCTGCTTGCCACGGATCTGCGGGATTGCGCAGAAAGCACACTGCCGGTTGCAGCCTTCGGAAACTTTCAGATAAGCGTAATGCGCAGGCGTGCTGAGGTTGCGGACTGTCGCATCAGCTTCCACCGGTGCTTGAAGAATGGCATCGACCACCGCATTCAAATCATTGACACCGCGCCAGATATCCACGCCCGGAATTTCCTTTGCCAATTCTTTTCCATAACGCTGCACAAGACAGCCCATTACATAGACTTTCCCTTTCTTGCGACGATTTTTCCTGGCCACTTCGGCCAACACGGCATCTATCGACTCCTGCTTGGCATCCAGGATGAAGCCGCAGGTATTCACCAGCGTCACATCGGCGGCACGAGGATTCTCTTCCTTGAGAATCGTCCAGCCAGCGGCCTTGACATTCCCGGCAATCACCTCCGAGTCGACTGTATTCTTGGAACACCCCAAACTGATTATCTTTAACGAGGGCATATTATCTCTTTTTGCGAACCAATACCTTCACCGCTACTGCCTTGAACGACCCTCTCAGGACGGCTTCCTCCCTCTTGCACGCAAAACAAAGACAAGGAAACCTCTTTCCCGGGGCACAATACGACTCTGCATCCGGAGCCGCACGGCACATCCGGCATCCTTACTCAAACAAAGAATCCACAAACTCCTGCTTGTCGAACAACTGCAAATCCGTCATTTTCTCGCCCACCCCGATATACTTGATAGGAATCTTGAACTGGGCCGAAATGCCAATCGCCACCCCGCCTTTTGCTGTTCCATCCAACTTGGTAAGAGCCAAAGCATTGACCTCCGTAGCCGCTGTAAATTGCTTGGCTTGTTCGATGGCATTCTGCCCCGTGGAGGCATCCAGGACCAGCAAGACTTCGTGCGGTGCGTCCGGCACCACTTTCTTCATCACGTTCTTGATCTTGGTCAGTTCGTTCATCAAGCCGACCTTGTTGTGCAAGCGGCCTGCGGTATCGATGATGACCAAATCGGCATCCTTTGCCACGGCGGATTTAAGGGTATCGAAAGCCACCGATGCCGGGTCGGAACCCATGTTCTGGGCCACCACCGGCACATCCACTCTCCGCCCCCATTCCTGCAATTGCTCCACGGCGGCCGCACGGAAAGTATCCGCGGCCCCAAGGACCACCTTGGCCCCGTTCTGCTTGAACAGATAGGCCAGTTTGCCAATCGTCGTGGTCTTGCCCACGCCGTTGACCCCGACCACCATGATGACATAGGGCTTCTTGCCTTCTTCCTGCCAAGGGTCAGCAGCTGGCTTGTTCCCCACCAAGAGCGCGCTTATTTCTTCCCGCAAGACCCTGTTGAGTTCCGCCGTACCCAGATATTTGTCCCGCTTGACCCGTTCCTGCAAACGCTCGATGACCTGCAAAGTGGTCTCAACCCCGACATCGGAAGAGACCAAGACTTCTTCCAAATTATCCAGCACTTCATCATCCACTGTCGACTTCCCGGCGATGGCCCGGCTGAGTTTCTTGAACACACTCTCTTTGGTCTTGTCCAGGCTTTTCTGAAGCTCGGCCTTGTCCTCCTGAACCTTCTGTGCCGATTTGTTCCGCGCAAGAAAAGAAAAAAGTCCCATAACCTTTTATTAAATACAATGATGCAATCTTTCCCCGATTGGCATGGCCTGTCCCCACGCATCAGCGACGCAAATACGCCCCCTTCTCTCCGCATCCCGCGGCACCTCGATGCAGCCCGCTACGCCTCCGGCCGGACGGGAAGCCTGCTGCATGACACAAGCAGACCTTTCAATCGAGCCAGGGCCAGAACCAAGCTTGCCTGGATTTGCCGAGGGGGAGAACCGTTGCAGCGGACTCATGAACACCTTGAAACCCTTTGTGCCATGAATAAAGCTGCACGCAAGCGACCTATTTCCCCTGAGCCTGATCCAATCCGGGTATCAAAGATACAACAATTGCCAGAATCTGGCCGAGAAAGGCATAAAAAAAGGATATTCCCATAGTCCGACTATGAAAATATCCTCACCTCCCGCAAAAAGGCAAATCAAGCCTTGTTGGCAAAATAATCCTTTACCTTGTCGTTAGCGATGATTTCTTCCTTAAAGCTGTAAGCACCCGTCTTCGGGGACTTAACTACCTTGACAACCTTGGCAAATTCCTTGCCTGTACCGGTTTTCAGGGTTGCAACTACTTTCTTTGCCATGGTGTATGTTATTTAATTTCCTTATGAATCGTCATTCTCTTCAAGATGGGGTTGTATTTCTTCAACTCCAAACGGTCGGGCGTGTTTTTCTTGTTCTTCGTTGTAACATAACGGGAAGTACCCGGCATACCGCTTGCCTTATGCTCCGTACATTCCAGAATAACCTGAACGCGAGCCTCTTTATTCTTCTTTCCCATGGTTCTGTCTGTTTATTTTTCTGTTTGGGGCTGCAAAGGTATAACTTTTCCGGTAATAAACAAAGGCATGTGCAAAAAAGAAGCCCGGACAACGAGACCGCCATCCGGGCATCGGAAGCTTGCAAACAAGACTTATTTCTTGGCAGGCTTGATATCCAATTTAACCGGCTTAACCAAATTTTCAGGAGCCATGATGGTATCGAGCTGTTCCTTGGTCAGAATCTTCTTTTCCAGAATCAAATCGATGACACTCTTGTCATTTTCAAGAGCTTCCTTGGCCAGCTCGGTCGAGTTGTCGTAACCGATGTAGGGGTTCAAAGCCGTTACCACACCGATGCTGTTATGAACCAGCTGGGCGCAACGCTTCTTGTTGGCCTTGATACCGTCGATGCAGAGGGTACGCAAGGTGTTGAAAGCGTTCTTCAGCAAGTCGATGGATTCGAATACCGAGTAGCACATAACCGGCTCCATCACGTTCAATTCCAACTGAGCGGCATCGGCAGCCATAGCTACCACGAAATCGTTACCGATAACACGGAAGCAAACCTGGTTAACCACTTCAGGGATAACAGGATTTACCTTGCCCGGCATGATGGACGAACCCGGCTGCATGGCAGGCAGATAGATTTCTTGCAAACCGCAGCGAGGGCCGGATCCCATCAGACGCAAGTCGTTGCAAATCTTGCCAAGACGGATAGCCAAACGTTTCAAGCCAGCGGAATAGTTAACCACCGCACCGTTATCGGAGGTAACGAATACCAAATTGTCGTCCAATTTGATCTTCAGCTTCATGATGTCAGACAAAGCCTTCACGCACAAATCGCTGTACCCCGGTTCAGAGCAGATACCCGTCCCGATAGCGGTGGCACCCATGTTCACCGTCAGGAATTCTTCAGCGGCAGCGTTCAAAGCCTTCACTTCGCGCTTCAGACCGGCGGCAAATCCCTTGAATGTCTGCCCCAAAGTCATAGGAACAGCGTCCTGCAGCTGGGTACGACCCATCTTCAGAATCTTGGCGAATTCCGTGCCTTTCTTATCCAAAGCCTTCACCAACAATTCCAAAGCCTCGATCATATCCTTGTGGCTGAAATACAAGCCAAAGTGCATGGCGGTAGGATAGGCATCGTTGGTAGACTGCGAGCAGTTGACATGGTCGTGCGAATCGCAATACTTGTATTCACCCGGCTTGTGGCCCATAATCTGCAGAGCGCGGTTGGCGATTACTTCGTTCGCGTTCATGTTCATCGTAGTACCTGCACCACCCTGAATCATGTCGCTGGTGAAGAATTCATGATGCTGGCCGTCGATGATTTCCTTGCAAGCCTGAACAATCGCGTTCTTCTGTTCGGTCGTCATCAGACCTAATTTGTGGTTGGCAAGAGCGGCACCCCACTTGGTATAAGCAAAACCTTTGATGAAGTTCGGATACTTGTTCATCGGGATATTGCTGATCTTGAAATTCTGCAAGCCGCGAGCTGTCTGAACACCATAGAGGGCGTCAACAGGGATTTCGAGCGGTCCCAGCAGGTCTTTTTCTACACGGGTTTTCCCCTTGGCGCTGCTTTTAGCTTTGGGAGCAGCGGCACTTTTTGTTGCTTTTGTAGCCATTTCTACTATTGTCTTTTAAAAGTGTTATTCTTTATAAATTTCCGCGCACCGGGTTCCCCTACTCTGGCGATTCTCAGCTTCGCGCCGGATTTTCCTTGTCCCAACGAAGGTCCGGCCTCAAGGCCAGAGGCAAATGCTCCGGTGCAATGCCTGCGGCGCGCTCCTCTCTTTCGGTTCATCCTTATATCATTATAAAAGCGAACCTATCGGGAAGAGCGCACGGCAGAGACGCTTTACTTGCGGGTGGACCCGGGATAGACCTTCAGGGCTTCTTCCAGGCAATGCATGGCTTCGTGCAGGTCTTCTTCCTTGAGCACGTAGCTGATGCGGACTTCGTTCATGCCCGATCCGGCGGTGGAATAGAAGCCGGTAGCGGGAGCCAGCATGACGGTCTTGCCATCGATGCTGAAGTCTTCGAGCAGCCACTGGCAGAACTTGTCGGCATTGTCAATCGGCAAGCGGGCCACAGCGTAGAACGCGCCCTTGGGATTGGGGCAGAGGCAACCTTCCATCTTGTTGATCGATTCCACCACGATATTGCGCCGCTTGGTGTATTCGGCCAGAACGGCATCGAAGTATTCGGCCGGGGCATCAATGGCGGCTTCGCCGAAAATCTGCCCGTAGGTGGGAGGGCTCAGACGGGCCTGGGCGGCTTTCATCGCGGCGGCGTACACATCTTTGTTCTTGGTCACGAACATCCCGATACGGCAGCCGCAAGCGGAGTAACGCTTGGAAATGGAATCCAACAGGATTACGTTGTCTTCCAACCCTTTGAGGTGCATCACCGAGTGATACTTGCAGTTATCGTAGCAGAATTCGCGGTATACTTCATCGGCCATCAGGAAGAGGTCGTGCTTCTTGACAATCCGAGCCAGCACGTCGAGTTCTTCTTCGGAATAGAGATAGCCGGTGGGGTTGTTAGGATTGCAAATCAGGATCGCCTTGGTCTTGGGGGTGATTTTCTTGTCGAACTCTTCAATCGGGGGAAGGGCGAAGCCGTTCTCGATCTTGGAGACGATGGGCACCGTGGTCACCCCGGCCAGTCTGGCAAAGCCGGAATAGTTGGCGTAGAACGGTTCGGTCACGATTACTTCATCGCCGGGGTTCAGACAGGTCATGAAAGCGAAAAGAATCGCTTCGGAACCGCCGTTGGTCACGATGATTTCGTTTTCGTTGACATCGATGCCGTAGGTCTTGTAGTACTGGCTCAGTTTCTGGCGGAATGAGAGAATGCCAGCGGAATGGCTGTAAGCAATCAACGGAAGCTCGTTGTTCTTCACAGCATCCAAAGCGCATTGGGGCGAGGCGATATCGGGCTGCCCGATATTGAGGTGGTACACCTTGATACCTCTTTTTTTAGCCGCATCGGAGAAAGGAACGAGTTTCCGAATCGGCGAAGCGGGCATTTCCTGCCCTTTTTTCGATATTGATGGCATGATTTTTATGAATTTTCTTTTTGAGTCCAGGAGGGCTTTGGAGAGAAGCCGAACCTTGCCGCTTTACGCACGCATCGGCATCAGGCTGGTGTTGGCGTTTGCGTCACTCTGAGGCTTGCACCTTTCGATGCTTGCGATGCCTGCATCGCTTTCAACGTTTGCGCCGTCCGCAATCTTACTCTTCTGCTTTCGACATTCGCACCGCCCGCGTCGTTCCGGCAAACCCACCCTCTTAAAACAGAAGCGACTGCGCCGGATTGCGGCACAGTCGCCTGCTCTTGTTCTTATTTTTTCGGGGTCACGGTTCCGCGAATGCTTAAAACGATTCTTTCGGGCGTACCGTTGGTCGATACGGTAATCGATTTGGCGATGCCGCCGACGCGGTTAGTATCGTAATGAACCTTGATGGCACTCGACTTGCCGGGCATTATCGGTTCACGGGGCCAGGATGGAATGGTGCAACCGCAAGAGGAACGCACGTTAGAGAGAATCAGCGGCTCGGTACCGTTGTTAGTGAACACGAATTCACAGTCTCCGTTGGCGCCTTGTTCAATGGTGCCGTAATCGTGGACGGTCTTTTCGAACTTGATGCCGGGGCCTTCCACTTTTTCAGTTTTGACGGGCTGTTTGGCTGTTTCGGCTGAATACACGACGTTGGCGCACAGCAAAGCGGCAACCACCATCATTCCGCAAACAATCTTTTTCATTTTGTCTCCTTTCTGTCCTGGATTCCGTCTGAGACCGGCAAGTCCCCGCTCCCTTCTTTCCGATGGGCCGTCTTTTTTTTACCTCCCGAGCCACACTCTTGCCTGTTTGGCTGTCCCTTGCCTGGTCTGGCCGCATCGTCGCCTGTTAAACCGCGTCATTGCCGCTTGAACCGCAGTGCTGCCATTGTGTCCGCACCGTTGCCACTTCCGCGCGACTTCTCCCGAAGTACTTCCCCTCGGCTCGCGACCTCGAATTTCGGCCTTGCCGTCCCTCCAAATCCATTTTATAACACGCGGCAAATGTACACTTTTTTCATAAATAGAGAAAAGGTCTATGACGAATCGAGGCTGGAATCGAGTTGTACTATGCTACAGCTATTGATGACCGAGTAGCGATGATAGAATTTGCACGGGTCTTTGCATTTTTTCTTGCCAACGGATTCCGCCAGGGCCTTCCTGTTGTCTTGCTCGGCCAGACGGATGTATGTCATGGCGGTGTCCATCTTCCGCGGGATGCGAGGTGGCGACCCTGTGGCATTCCGTCGTATGTCATGGGGGCGTCCACCTTCTGCCCCCCGAGGCTCATGACCGTGAATACGTTCCCCGGCTTGGCCTCGATGTGCGTCAGGAAGGTGTGTCGGGCGAGGTGCGCCGACATCTTTTTCCGATATCCGCCAGCTGGGCGTTGAGTACCGCCGCCCCCGAATGGCGGATGACGCGCTCGTCGGCCTTGTTCTATTGGTTTTCAAGCACATGTATCTTGGTGGGGATGATGCGGCGCGTTGTACGGTCGAAGCAGACGAGGAGGTTGATGGCCTTCTGACGCTTCCGTGTCTTGTTCTTGCTTAGGGTGAGATGATACGTGGTCATGGCTTTCAAGTTTTAAGTATCTGATTAAAAACACCCTTGGCCATGCTGCAATACTATTTTCGCGTGCAATACTAATCCGGAAAATAGTATTGCAGCAATAAAATGAATTTGGCCTAACGACCGCTTGAAATGGCCTATAAGGACGCTTTTTTTAACGACTTGACCCTGGAAAAAATGGCTTCGCATGACCGCAAAACCTTTGTAATTTGCTGATTTAAAACAAGAAAGGGAAGCTTTTCGGCTTCCCTTGTTGCGGTCCGGACGAGAGCCTAAATTTTCAGTTATCAATTATTTACCAATCTTTACGTATCACATCATAGGTAATTGTCTAAATTTATTATTTTGGAACTGCTGCAACAGACAATAATCTTAGCTATTAAAATTGCAGGGCAACACCGGTACCAAATCTTTGAGAACCGAAGGTTAACCAAGCTTGGCTACGCGCTCTCGTCTTGTCGTAATATATCCGTTTCATTTGTTTTTTGCCTGTAACGGAAAGAGGAATTCCGATTATATCAAGGACTATGCCAGGTATGGCTGTACCCCATACAGCGGAAGGGTCAACAGCATCTGGGATACAAGCAAAGATGATACTCATTGCGCAAAATGTCGAACCTATAACACAAAGAACATCCCCTGCCGTATTCTTCCTCTTGGCTCTCACCCACGCATCATACATGTTGTCCAAATAAGTGCGTTGTGCATATTCCGACAATCGCGAACCATTCGCATCGTAAAGATTACCATTGACGAAAGTTGCTGTTATCTGCTGAGGGGAGTTGATGGATTGAGGTTTTGGAACTGGTGCTGGAGGTGGAGTAGGTTGTGGTCCCGGTTGAGCCGGTTGCGGCTCAGGCTTGGGGGCAGGTGACGAAGTTTGTTCCTTGGACCGCACCGTTTGGCCGGATTCGTTAAATGTATCCGTAAAGCCGTTCCTGTAACTGATTTTGGAAACATCTTTTTTCAGAATCTTATACGTGGGTCCGTTGGGGTTATTCCAATTCCGATACGAAATTTCGGTAACACCAATTTCTATAACAATAGATTCTATTTGTTTTCCATCGACAGTGTTGATTATGTCCTGTGCGAACAAACCTATAACACTCAATAAAAACAAAGCAAAAGTAACAATGCACTTCATGTTAATTCTTGTTTTTAAGCAAGTTAATTATTTCGTCTTTGGCCTTTAACAGTTCCTCTTTCACCGCAGAGTTCTCCTGTCGAAGTTGTTCGTTTTCTTTTCTCAGCCGTCCCAATTCTTCACTTTCTGTCGTACCATTAACATTGTTAATGGGGCTTCTCGTTATAGTATTGGTCTTTCCGATTTGGGTATGACCACCATTTCCCGTAATAGTCATACTTCCTTGTCCAAGAAGCAACCAATATGGATTAATCTCCGGATAAGTGAGTAATATTTTAACTATCTTCTCACCTCCAACCTCACTTCCAGCATTAGACCCGCTAAAATTAGAACGAGACATTCCCGTTGCCTGAAAGAATGACTCTTTTGTAATATTTTTATAGTCAATAAATTGAATTATCCGCTCTTTGATGGGTGAAAAAATTTTGTCCATTTTTCTTGATTGCTCAAAATTTTGTCTATATCTTTGCCTCCAACATCACAAAGATAACTTTTTCTAACCAAGATAACAATCTTAACAAATGGATGCCGTGAAAGATAACCTGCTGACTTCTCGGGAAATCAAGGAGAGGCTCCGGATAACCCACCCGATGCAGCTACACAGGGCTTTGATGAGCATGAGGGAGTTCGGGGCGTTCAAGGTCCCGGGCCTGGGATGGCGAATCAAGGAATCCGATTTTGTCCGCTATATCCTGCATTGCATGGAACTTCAAAAGCGGAGGCCGTAATGGAAGTAAGCAAGAAAACAAGGCGATTAAATCTCCTGAACTCCTCGGATGTGGCCAAACTTTTGAGCATAAGCCCTCGGACATTCCGGCGGAGAATGTCCGAAAACGGATGGGCCGATGGCCATGGGTTCTTCAAAGTGGCCGGGAAATGGTACATCCGAGAAGAAGATTTGGACAAACTGATTGACCTGATGGAGGAAGGCTGGATTCAAAAGCGGTACCAACACAAGAACAGCGTCCTGGAGAGGACGTTTTAACGCCGATAGCGACAGCTGGAGGACCCGGCGGGCGGGGGACCGCCTTCCGGGAGCGGTGCTGGCGAGCATGGTACGCGACATATGCACGAACGGGACGACGATGCCTTCAGCTAGAGCTGGAGGCGGCCTACTCCCTTAAAGACAACGCCTATGTTTTATACAACTTGCAAATACGGTGAAGTGACCGCGCACATGCGGATAAACGGCAACCTATACAAAAGCAAACCGTTCCCCGTGTCGGGAGGCTCCGCCACGGAAAAGGCGGTGGCGCACCTGGCCAAAGGCATAGTGCGCTCCATGATTTCGCAGCGGCAGTACGTGTTCGACGAACTGGTGCGCCGTGGCCATGTAATCGATGCCTATAAGGTGGCAAGCCTCACACGATTGCATGAAATCAATTCCCAGTGGGGGCCAATCCAGCGATGGAACAGGACACAGCCGCTCCTGAAGATAGCAATCGGATACCTGTGGGATGTCATGCCGGGCAGTATAAGCCCGTTCTACAACAATTATGTCATGAAAGTGGACTACGTACAGCGTCTTGCCATGGAGTACCCTGAAAACCATGTATTTGAAGACAAACGGATGATACCGGAAGCCCGACAGATGGAATTATTTGAAACAGTATAGGAATCAATCGGTTGACCCCTTCCTCGATAATAAGGGATAGTCGTTCCAAGAAAAGGCGGTGAAAAATGCCAGTCAACTGCAACGGGAAAAAATCGAACGTCATCTCTGCTTTGAAACGCAAGAACGGGGCTTTGGCCAAAGCAATCATGGAAATGGACAAATCGGGAATGGAAGAAATCCAACGTGCCATGCTGGCGAAGCTGGCCGAGAACCTGCGGCGATGCTCCTGCCCGTCCCTGTACGCCCAAGGATTGGACGGCAAGGATACCCGCTATATCGGGTCGGTACGCTGTGATTCCAAAAGCTGTTTTGTCTGCAACTACGCCCGGCAAAAGCAAGTCCGGAGGAAGTATTGGGCATGGTTCGCCGAAAACCGCGAAGTCTACCTTATCCAGCCTTCAGGCAAATCCCCGAAGTACGTCACGAAATCCCAGTACCAAGAGAAATACAGGAATGAAAAAATCTTGCAACGCGTGGAATACGACCTGATGCACCTGACCCTGTCCGTACCCCACTACCCCGGCACCGGATTCCGTGGAAACAAATACTACTTC
Source organism: uncultured Bacteroidales bacterium (assembly GCA_944320265.1). Lineage (GTDB taxonomy): Bacteria > Bacteroidota > Bacteroidia > Bacteroidales > P3 > Pullibacteroides. The sequence continues at coordinate 92,097 of CALUGT010000001.1, forward strand.
GAAGACATTGCCAAACTCTACAACCGGATGCGCAACAAGAACGAGTATTTCAAGGCACACGTGATTGGGGGGGAATACGGGATAGAAACCACGAACCCGGAGAACCTGCACATCCATATCCATTCCCTGCTGCTTGTGAAAAGGGAACGGAGAAACCGGAACAAACTGCATTACGAGCTGCTGAGGGAATGGAACCGATTGACCGTGAACCCGGACAATCCAAGGACGGAAATCCCGCGCGAGGTGTGGCCGAAAATTATTGCAGGGAACGAAATGATAGACGAAGCTTATATCCGGGCCTTGAACCCCAAAGGGGCGACCCTGATAGGCCTGGAAACAATCTACACCAAAGACCCGCAAAGCGGCCAAAAGGTGCGGAGCTACGAGTGGAACTCGAAAGCGATGCTGAGGGCCGTGATGGAGACGATAAGCTACCACTTCTCCCCGACCGCGTTCGATAAAAAAGACCGGACTTTCAATCTTGAATTATTGGCGGAACTTCTCCCCGTGATACACGGGAAGCAGCTGTACCGGAAATTCGGATGCCTGCACGGGGAAAAATGCCTGAACGTGCGTATTTCCGAGAACGAAGACGGGGATGAGTTCGACCAGCAGGTGTATGTGGACGATGCCACCGGCGAGGTGGTGGATACGGAGACCGGTGAAGTGATAGACCGGGTGCGGCAGTTCTTCGTGTCAAGCCCGGCATACGTGTTCCACGACCCAAATGCGGACTATGCGATACATCTGAGCCGCGAGGGGCAGCGGAAACGGAGGTGGCTGGCCGCGCACACGACCCGCGAGGCGGTGAACGAGCTACGGCGGGAGATTCGGGAACGATACCAAAAACAGAAATGATATGGAGAAGAAATTGCGTGTGTACATATCCGGGCCGATTTCCGGGTATGAGGACTTGAATCGTCCGGCTTTTGAAAAAGCGAAACAAAACCTGGCCAACTATGGCTTTGAGCCAGTCAGTCCGCTGGACAATGTAAAATCGGAAGCCCCTGAAAAGAAGTATCTGGAATACATGGTGGATGCGCTGCATTTGCTGGATAGCTGCGATGCCATTTGCATGATCGGGGATTGGCCGGAATCCTACGGGGCATTGATGGAATACCTCTTTGCCGCCCGGGAAAACAAGCAACGTGTATATCTGGAAGACGGAATAATGGAAACTTTTAAACTCAGATAGTCATGCAAAAATTAACAATCATTGGCGTTGTCGGCAAAAAGATTGCCGTCGATGCACAGGAAACTTTCAAGAAGATCCTTTTCTGGGTGAACGTGAACGAGGAAATCGCCAACCCGTCCACCGGGGAAGTAAAACCGGTGATTACCACGGTCAGGGTGGCATGCTACAAACGGGCCGAGCGAGCCGACCTCTTCCTGAAGCAATTAGTGCCGAATGCCACGGTGTTGTGTACCGGGGTGGCACAAGCCGATTTAGTGGTCAGCAAGGAGAAGGAGTTCGGATGCTTGAGTATGGAAGCCCGCGAGGTGGTGGTCATAGCCGAAGCCCCGCTGCGTGGCCAGTATCTGAATTTCGAAATGGTGGGCAATGTCGGCACGGTTCGGGTCAACGCCGCTGATGGAAGCCAAAGCGACAGCGTCTGCAACTTTTCGCTTGCCCACAACGAGGGACGGGGTGAGAAGGCAAAAACCATCTGGACGAATTGCGCCTATTGGCGGCCGAAGGACAGATGCGGGGTATTCCCGTTCATTGCAACAGGCAAGAAGCTTTTCATTTCAGGCAGGCCACGCGTGTCACTGTACCGCCGAGGGGACGGCGAAACCGGCGTTTCCTTGGAATGCACGGTGAACCAGCTGGAATTGCTGTCCGCTGCTGACAGAACCGGGCCGGGCGCCGCTCCGACACCCGAACCGGGCATTCCCATTCCGCCGGACTTTACGGATTCGGATGACTTGCCGTTTTAACAAACATGGAAGCGGGGCTATAACCCCGCTTTTTTTGTTAACAATGCAGGCCGAAAGAGGTCAGCACATACCATTCATAGGACATCAAATAAATTGATTTGCAATATATTGTAAGGTTAATTAAGTTTGCACGAAACTTCAAAAGAGACAATGAAAAAGTATGCGCAACTTATAGTGCCGAACATATCGACCGAACGGTACAGGAGAATGACGCAAACAGAACTGAGGAAAGAAACCCTCCGGCTATACAAGGAAAGGTGTGCGGGGAAAATCGTAATCAACCGGCACTTAGGAATCCCAATCCATTTCCGCAGCAACGGGAGAAAGACGGCCTACGGCGAAGGAGTGTACAGCAAAAAAGCAGCCGTGGTTGAAGTTTTGCCCCTGCTGGTGCGGGTCGCAAGATATAACAATTTCGGCCAGAAAAAAGACACAGACCCCAAGAACCTTGTCGGCTATTACAATTTCAAGGCCTATGTAATCATAGACGGGAAAAAAGACTGCATCAGAATCGCAGTACAAGCGCTCAACGATGGGGCATTTTACTATAACTTGGAAGTAAACAAGATAAAATAAAAAAGAGCGCTGGGATTCGAATCACGGACTGGTTACCGGCCCTCAGCACTCTTTTAAGTCTTTCGACTACAACGCAAAGATACAAAAAAATTAAAAACAGATGAAACTGAAAAAACAAATCTGCAAATTAAGCCCGAAAGAATCGGGTGCCATGGCGGGCGTTCATCCGGGACAATCCCGGAACACGAAGAAACAAAGAGCCACTTCGTGCAAAAAGAAAGGAGCGAGGAAGTGAAGGAAAAATTCGTCAAGCTGAACGATGTAAGCTACAAGGACACGGACATCAACGCCTTTTCGCGCCTGGACAGCTATTGGATGGCAAACTTTTCCAAGCTTCAAAAAGGAATCAAGGTGCGGCACAGCGACCTGAAACCGGTCACGGAACTGGGTATCCGCCCCTACGACGTGATGGAAAATTACAAGCTCAAGGGTATCGAGTTCGGACGCTGGGTCAATACCGTGGAACGGCATGACCTGTTTTGCTCGGGGGTGCTGGCCCTCGAAGACCTGTCCCGACTGCTGGGGTACAAAAACCTCGGATTCGACCACAATGTGGGGATTTCTTTTGGTGGCCGGGGCCGTGGAGGGAACGCAAAGGCACATTTCGAACCGGACACGTTGATGATCAACCTGACCAAAAACAAAGGCGCGGATTCGCTGGCGCACGAGTATGGCCACGCCTTGGACTATTTCCTCGGAATGCGTCTGGACGTGAACCGGTACACCCCGGCCTTGTCCGGTGGCCGTATCGTCGGGACGAGCGACTACATAGGACCGAAAGGCCCCTACCGGAGGCAGATGGGCAAAATAATCCGGGCGATATTATCCACCCGGAGTTACGCCACCTGGCACGAGAACACGGGCAACCCGGAATACTCCTGCAACCATGCGGAAATGTTCGCCCGTTGTTTCGAGCAATGGGTAGCCAATGCCCTCTATGAGAAAAGGGTCGCCAACGTCTACCTGACAAAATTGGTGAACCAATACACCAACAGTCCCCATTGGTATCTGACCGCTTCCGACTGCAAGAAGGTGTTCCCCCACATATCCGCACTGGTCAAGATGGTAGCCAAGGCCGCAAACCAAAAGTAAACAGGTATGGATGAGATTAAAAAATCAACGACGAGACCGAAGCTGAAGCATCTTGTCCTGGATGCCGAAGCCGTTGACATGTTCAACCGCGCATTCGGCCAAGCCGGGGAAAGAACCGAACGGCAAGCCATCAAGCGCATCTTGGAAGGTTATTTGGCGAAAACGGAATCAACCGAAGTGCATAACCCGGAAGACATTGCAGAAATCGAGCGACTTAACGGTTTAATCTGCAACAAGGATAACTGTACGGTCAACCAAGAGTTAAGCGCGAAAATCGATGAGTTGACCCGGGTTAATCACGAAAAACAACAGGAGTTGAACGAGGTTGCCCGGAAGTTAAGCGCGTATGATTTGGATGAAGAAAAGCGGTTAAAAGAATTGAACGAGGCTCGCGCGGAAGCGAAATCCGGCAGGGAATTTCTGCCGTCGACCTTCGGGCGCTTGGACTGGCTGCTGTTGAAATGGTGCGCGGCAAGGCTTTCCAAAGAAAAAGGACGGGAATACAACCCGGAACAAACCCTGCACCTGTTGTTCAGGGGGTATATCGATGGGAAATTCCACGTTTTTACAAAACCGAATAACAAGGTAATCAACGTTTTCAAACAAAAAATCAAACAAGAAGATGGGACTGTTGCAGAAAATTAAAGAAAAACGCAATGCCGTCTTGCTGGAAGCGGTGGCCAAACAGATTTCCAAACGTTTGCACGATTTCACACAAGGGGTTCCTCGCGGAGAAGGTGAAAGGGAAACGGCAATCATGCTGTCCCCCGCCGAAAAAGACACGGACGTGTACGTGGTGGCCTTGGACGATGCGGGGCAAATCGTACGGATTTGCTCCAAGTACCAAGCCACCGGCCTGGTGGCGATGCTGGGCGTGAAGATCCAAGAGGCCGGAATCGACCTGTCCGGGATGATGCCCAAGGACATGGATGCCGGAAACGATAAAAACGAGGAACAATGAGCGTACTGGATGGATTGATGGACGGCAAGGGCATGTCCTCAGGGAGAACCAACCCGGTACCGCAGACCGATGACGGCTTGATTTCGATGCTCCTGGATGAGACCGAAACCAAGGAGAAAGGCAGCGACGAAGTGGACAGCACCGTGTACCCCGATTTCGACGCACCCGGACCGGACGATTACGAAGCCGTACCCGGCTTCCGGGGGGGGTCCGGGGACGGATGGGACGGGGTGTCCCCCGATGCGCAGGAAGCGATGATGACTTTGGTATCCTTGCCGGTGGAAACCATCGTCGACACGGTGGACATCACCCTGACCGAACTGATCGTGCGCAGCTGCAAGCTGGATGATTATGAAGGCAAGGACGAAGACAAACTGGAAACATCCGAGGCGGACAAGGCCGCCTTGGTCCAGGCGACCGAACGATACCTTGATTCGCAACAAATCAAAGTCACGCCCCTGACGGGATTGATTATCACCGCGCTGATTGTGTACGGAAAAAAGCTGATGTACGGTTTGAAGTTGAAGAAGCTGGTCAAAAGGCAAGCGGCCTTGGAAGATGAAATAAACCGCTTGCAGGATGAACGCGACGACATGGCCTTGCGGCTCAACAGGCAGGCCGAAGAGCTGGAACTCTTAAGGAAACAGAAAACGGAGGAACCGGAAGATGCGGCTTAACAAATTATTCCTGATACTTGGCAAGAAAGGCAGCGGGAAAACATACTACACCATCCACACGATGATAGAACAGTACCGCAAAGCGCAGCCGGGGAAGAAAATCCTCGTGTATAACACGGACGACCATCCGGATTACAGATACATTCCAAGAATCAAGCCCGCCGACCTGAAACGCTGGAGCGGCGCGGGCTTGTACCGTATCTGCGACGCGGCCACGACGGATGTGCTGACATTAATCAATGAATACGTGTACAACGGTCTGGTGATTTTCGAGGATGCGAGCAAGTACATCAACAAGCGGCTCCAGAAGTCGGCTTGGGATTCCATACTGAACTCCAAGCAGCACAATCTGGACTTGGTCTTCCAGTTCCACGGCTTCGCCGCCTGCCCGCCGGAAATCCTGAGGCAATGCGATGTGATAACCATGTTCCGCTGCGACAATCCCGTGTACCGGCGCGAGGATTTAGTGGAATACGAGGCGGTGGCCGATGCCTGGCGCAAGCTGATGGCGAGCAAGGAGGATTGGCCGCATAGGACAGTAATAGTGGCATGAGATGAAGATAAGACCGATGACCGTGAAGGAGCTGGCCGCGGAATACAGGGTGAGCCGCGCCACGATGCACCGCTGGCTGAAGGCGCACGCGCGGGAAATAGGCGAACGCCACGCCGGGATGCAGGCGTACACGGTCGGTCAGGTCGAAACCATCTACCGCCTGCTGGACGTTCCTGAACGTGAAATGGAGTTCTGACAGCGTAACAAAACGTCGCAAAGAGTATCAAAGTGTGGCAAAGTGTAACAATGTGTCGCAGCGTTTTCCGGAAGCCCTGCAATTTTGCGCCGCAAACACAAAAACTTTAAAAGCAGATGGGAAAGTTGAATAACTACGCCGGCCTTTTCGGTCTGGCCGCTGTGGCACTGTTGGTGTACGGATTGTTCTTCGCAGGTTCCGGCACAAGCTCGGAGGCCGCTTTTTCAGGCCGGGGGCGAGGCGGTCGGCGCCGGTAAGCCATGAAGTACGATGAACTTTATCGCCGGGCCACGTCCCCCAAGGGACTGTCGGCGAACTTCACGGGAAAACAAGCAAAAAAAACAGCAACAATGGCAACAGCAACAGCAAACAAAAGACTTTTTACCAATAAGACTTTCGGCTTTCAAATCAAGAACGAATCGGCTGAAGACATTACTTACGCCTTGATGGACGGTTCCATGGGGACGCTGGATGAAATCAAGAAACGGTACCCGCACGTGAAAGCCATCCTGGCCGACGGGGATTTCTTCACCGGAACCGACACGAAGAAAGCCAATTGCTCCGTCAAGGGCGGCAATACGATCAAGTACTTCCAGAAGTACTTCAGTTCTGTGCCCGCACAGGTGTCCACGTTGGACATGCAGTCCACCGACAAGGACAACTTCTATTGCGACATCGAAATCGGCACGCCCAACCCTTGCGGCATCGAGCAACTGCAAACCAAGGCCCTGAGCGACTATCTGGGTACCCAGCAGTACGACCAGAACCGTATCATCGCACGGAACATCAACATTCCCCTGTCGGCGGCCCATATCGTGCTTTTGACCGTAAAGGCCAATTCGACCGTGGTAATGACGTTCACCGTAAGCGCGTTGATCTAAAACCGGAAAGGAGGCGGCATGATACTGACACGGTTGCCAAGGGGTAGGTTCGCGAACATCTCCGGGCTGGAATCCCCGCCGTTGGACGATGCATTGAATGGAGACATCCTCCCGTCCGGTTCCGGAAGCACCGGAAACACGGGTAACAACGGATGGGACGGAGGTACGATTGCAGGCTTGGTTTCCAGTGTGGTCGGTTCCCTTTCGGATATGTTCGGAAGCATTTTCGGGGGTTCGGGGAACAAGAACAACCAGAACCAAAGCACCGATACGATAAGCGGCGCGGGACAGACCTACATACCCGCCAACCGGAATGCATCGGGCAGCAACAGCTGGATATGGATCCTGCTGGCGGTAATCCTGGCGGTGGTTGTCCTGCTTGTTCTGAGGAAACGCAAGAAATGACATACGGCCTAGGGCTATAGGAGAGCTGCACTTCGGGGCAAAATGAAAGTTGTAAGAAAAAACACAAGTTTTTTCCAAACAGCATGTAAAACCATCATGAGTAAAAGTAACCTCGAACGTGTTTGGGTGGGTATTCTTTTTATCGTGAAACAAATGGAATACGGTAAGCTGTATGAAGAATCTTGAAGTAAGATATGTGAATGGAGGACTGGGGCGTAACAACCCAGCGCGCGTTGATCTGGACACGGGGGTTGTCGAGGTCAACGCGCCTTTGTTTAGGCACTACACGCCCTTGCAGAAGAAGCTGGTCTTGCTGCATGAGGCGGGGCATGTGCGTTACGACACTGTGGATGACGAGGAGTTGGCCGACCGCTACGCACTGGAACAGGTGGCCGGGACAGTGCAGTACTCGCTGCGCCGGAGCGTGGACGGGTTGCTGGCCATACTGGAGCAGGCAGACGTTTCAGAGGAACGGAAGAAGAAGGTGATCATCTCCGCACTGGAAATCGATGCCGAACGGTTCGGGAACGAACACGCCAAGGCCTTGCTGGAGGAAATCCGGAAAGAACCGAGATTGGCCAATGCTGCTTTAAGCGCAGCTGCCATCGCGGCCATAGTTTCTGCGGCCATTGCCCTGATAGGCTTTTTGCAGGCGACCATCTTCGGCAAGCGTGCCGAATGGTTTGTCGGAGACATGGGAGGGAAAAAAAGGACGCAGCACAAAATAAACCTCTTGCAGGATGCCTGCGATTCGGTCGGTGCAAAGGCAATCAAGCTCAAGGCCACATCCCAAAGGGAGGACGGCGGAGAGCTGCTGGTTTACGAGCAGCTGGATGATGACGATTGGGTGTACAACGAAGTCCATGCGGCCTTGTACACAGCGTTCAAGGACAACAACATCTTCTCCCCCAGCTTCTTCAAGTCGCGCAGCAAATTCTACGACAAATGCGGCTGGGCGAAAGAAGAGATACAGGACTATCTTCCTACCGTAAGAAGCTATGTCAGGAACGAGTTCGCCAAGCAGGGTTATTCCGACCCGAACAGCAGCGGAGATAACAGTTTGTCGATTGCATCCAACGGAAACAACCTGTTGCGCTACGCGGTGATTGGGCTGGTGCTTTTATTGATATTGAAAAAAGTGTTCTGAAGATGGGGCGGATAGCGAATTTGGGGCCGGTAGCGGCCAACGAAGACATGCAAGGCTTTGTTGATAATGGCACAAGAGGGGTCTCGGCCGTCTGGGAACCATCGCCCGGGTTGTCCGGCCAGCCAAGCTCCGGCAGAGGAAACCACTCCGGCACCGGAGACACACAATCAGGCGGGGACAACAGAATCGTAGCAGTAGGCGACGGAACCCTGTCAAGCGCAAGCGAGGAAGTTCATTCGGACAGGGTATGGATGGCAGAAGACAGGGAAGTGCGGAATCCGGACGGGAACGGGGCGGAAACCAAGGAGAAAAACAGGAAATATGGACTGCGGATGATCATCGCCCTGCTGGCCGTGTTCGTATTATGGATGATAGTGAAACGGAAGAAATAAAAAAGGGCATGTTGACAAGGAAATATTTGGATGGCCTTGCCGCGTTCGGGCAGGGCGGGATACAGGGCAACGGACGGCAGGCAAACACGGCAGGCATTTCCGGGACAACGGCTTCAAGCGATGTTTACAGCATGAACCAATCCGTGCAGGAAACCCCTGGGGGAACCGATGAAACGGAAAAGCCAGGAACGGGTTCGGGAACGCAGCAACCGGAAGCGCCGCAACGGGAAATGCCGGGAACCGGCTCGAGAAACAACACAGGAACCACGCCAGACGTGTCCCCAAAGAAAGGCAGACGCGCTTGGCTATGGATGGCCATAGGCGCGGCGGCTTTGTGGTTGGCGTGGGTGCTGTTCGTCAAGAAACGTTAAACAAAATGACTGGCAATGAATTTCGATTCGCTGGCTCTCGTCGAGCAGAAAGAGATAGTGAAGAAGGCCTTGCAGGCTTATGTCGCATCCCGAATCATAAGTGCCGGGGCTTTATATAGTGTCGGGACCTATGACTGGATGGTTTACCACGGTTACATAGACCAGGCCGTCTACCCGGATTCCGTGGAATTCTGGTACTCGCACTTGGAGCTGAAGGATTACGTGACAAACCTTTGGTCTTCGTACATAGATGCGCCGGGCGAAGCTGTTTCTGGAGGCTTGCGAGGCAAAAGCATCTGGTCGAGCTGGAAGACCTGGGCGTTGATCGCAGCGGTCGTCTTTGTCGGCTGGTGGTTGTTCATAAGGAAATAGGCTATGGGAGCGTTTTGGTTGTATACGATGCCCAAGAGGAAGAGGCTCATCAGGGAAGCCTGGGGGGATGTCAAGGATGAAATTTCCCCGGTTTCCTTAGAGCCGGCAAAGTACGCCGTCCATGCGTGGCTGATGGAGCATGGGCATCTGTCCGGCGGCATCAAGTCGGCAAGAAAGAAGTGGCAGGATCCTGACACTTTCTGGTCGAAAACGTTGAACCAGATGAAACTATTTGGCTATCTTGACAGCCTGGTCTGGGAGTACTCTATTTCCATTGGTCGGTATGATGAGTGGGCTGAAGACCATGGCGATGAATTGTCGTTAGGCATGGAAGGCGATTCCGTGGCTTCGATACGGGAGACGGTAGAGAAGAACAATTCGGTGCTTTCGGGTTCATCCTCGGTCACGGCCGGTACGCAGATAGGGCAGAACGCCTCACAGGAGTATTTGGAATCCCAAAAGGATGATGAAGACGGGTACGAGAATGACAGGACGGAGGAAGAAGAATCCGGTTTGGCGTTGGAGACGGTGCTGTTGCTGGTGCTTGGCGCAGCGGCGGTATATTTGATAATGAAGAAATGAGATGAAACCTTTTTGGAGATACGGGGCTGCGGGAAAGCAGCGATTAATCAAGATGGCCTTCGATGAAGTCAAGGCGGGCATCGATTACATGGTGGAGGAAACGGCCAAGGCGGCTGTCCACGAATGGCTGCTGAAGGCAGGCTATTTCACCTGCGGCGGCACGAAGTCCAAGCAGGCGAAGTTTTCCGACCCGTCCTACTTCTGGGGAAAGAACAACTACGAGAAGCACCTGACATACCTCGCGGAATTGGTCAATATCGAGTTCTGGACACGTGCGGAGGCGGAGATGAAACAGGCGGAAATGCAGCTGGAGGAAATCGAGCGGATGGAGAAAGCACAGGAAGCTGCCCGCATACAGGCAGAACGACTCAAATGGGTATACTCCTACGAGGAGGAGATGGCCGGGCCGTACCTGCAATGGGTTCTCTGGATATCCATCGTATATTGGGGAGGTGCTTATCTCATAGGGCGTAAATCACTAAAAGCGGCCTGACATGGTGAAGATACTGTTGCCGGTGCTGGCCGGTGTAGCCGGGTTCATGCTTGGCAAGCTCGGCGGGAAGAAGGATGATGATTTGGTTTCGGAAGACAACGGCATGACGGCCATCTTCTGGGTGGTAGTGGCGGTAGTGCTGCTAGCCGCGGTGCTTGGCTTTGTCATGATGATGAAAAAGGCATAAAATGGATAGCGGAAAAACGATAGCGTACATCGGAATCGGGGCGGCAGTATTAGTAGTGCTGGTGCTGCTGGTGGTTTACTTGAACCGCTTGCGGCCGAAAAAGGATGTGACGGACGACATCGAGGTGGACAGTTCCAACCTGAGCTACACCGATGCGGATTACAAGATCATGGCCAACCAGATGTACGTGGCGATGAAGGGGGCTGGAACGGATACGCCTGCAATCGAGCGCGTCTGCAAGAAGCTGAACAATGTGGACGACTGGAACGCGCTGGTGAAGGCGTTCGGGGTCAAGAGCGTGTCCAACTGGTTCTACAAGTTCGGCGGGACGCTCTACGACTGGTTGCAGGATGAGCTTTCAGCTCGTGAAATAAGGAAGTTGAACGAGGAAATCTTGAACAATATAGGAGTGACTTTGTGATGAAGAAAGGTTGGTTGGTTTTCATTGTGCTTTTGGTCATGGCGACTGCGGTGCTGCTGTATGCGTTCCGTGACCGGATTTTCGTGAAGAAAGTGGATGATGGCGGTGATGAATCGGGCAACGATGACGGAAGCGCGGCGGGGGTATCGGAATTCCCCCTGAAAAAAGGAAGCCGGGGCGACAAGGTGACAGCCTTGCAGAAGTACCTCAATTCCGTGCTGGCATTGGCACCTTTGCTTGATCCGGAGCTGGATGTGGACGGTATCTTCGGCGACAAGACGGCGCAGGCGTGCGCTACAGCGTTCGGCGAGCCGGTGTGCAGCGAAGCTAATTATAAAGCTTACGTGGAAGGCAAATACTAATCGCGATGAACCTTATAGATACAATCAACCAGATCCTGAACAAGGAAATCGAAATGCCGGCCTTCAAGCTGGAAATCGACACGATGTCGGTAGTGAAGGCCTGCGGCGTGGTGCTTGCCATGCTATTTGTTTACTTGATTCTGAAAAAACTGATTTAAGATGATGCTGGAGGACAGATACAAGGGCAAGGACAAAACCATCTTCATGCAGAACCTGCGAGGGGTGGCCAGGCGGCTTGGAATCCGCCCGGAGTGGCTGTTGGCGGTGATGTGGAAGGAGAGCCGTCTGGACCCCGGGGCCTTGAATGGATCCACCGGGGCCAGCGGACTCATCCAGTTCATGCCTGCCACGGCTTTAGGTCTCGGCACTTCGGCGGAGGCCATACGGCAGATGGACGGGGCGAAGCAACTGCACTACGTGGAAAAGTACCTGAAGCCGTACAAGGGCAGGATGGACAGCTACGAGGATGTGTACTTGGCCGTGTTCTTCCCTGCCGGTCTGGGCAAGGCTGACAGCTGGATCCTGCATTCGTCCGCGCTGCCCGCCTCGGTGGTGGCGGCTTCCAATCCTGCGGTCGATCTGGACGATGACGGACAGATAACTGTGGCGGAATTCAGGAGCTATTGCTACTCAGGATTCACGGATGATGAATCCGCCGAATTAAAAAAAAAGGGATGAAGACGTTGAACATCGTAAGCGGGTGCTGCCTGCTGGTAGCCGGCGCCTTGATACTATATAGCGCGTTCCGATGAAAGATGTAGTCTTGTCGGTGATAGGCCTGCTGGCTGGCGGCGGGCTGGGTTCGCTCCTTTCCACGCGCTACGTGCGCAAACTGAAAAAGGAGGAGGCCCGGCAAAAGGAAACGGAGTCGGACGTGAACGAGTTCAAGGCGCTCAGGACAATCATAGACGGGCTGACGGAAGAAGTGAAGTTCCTGCAAGACCGCCTGCACTCACAGGTGGAGATGTCGGACGCGCTTTGCAGGGATTGCACATACAAGCAATTCTATTTGAAGATGGAGAAACGGGCCAATGAAAGAATCAATGCGAAGAATGCGATGGCTGTTGTGCCTTACGCTTGCCCTCGCGGTGTCGTGTTCCCCCCAAAGGCGGATGGCCCGGCTGGTAAAACGGCATCCGGAGCTGGTGCGTGATACGGTGTTCGGCATCGCTGCACGCCTGCCTGTCCCGGTGGCCTCGCTCGACACGGCCTTGCGGTATGCGCCGGACACGCCGGTGGCGGTAGAGACAGGGGATTTCACGGGGTTCGTCACGGTGTCGGATTCGGCGGTTCGCCTGAAGCTTGCCACGAGGCCGGACACGCTGGCGTTCGACACGGCTTTGACATTGCCCGTGATCGAAGTGGAAAATACGGAGAAGAGGGGTGCAGGGGGGCTTTGGTTCGTGTTGTGCCTCTCTTCGTTTTTGTTGGTGATTGTAATACTGAAGAGATGAACAAGAAAATCTGGCTTTACGTTTTCATAGTATTGCTGGCCTATTTCGTCTGGGACTATGTCCGATACAGGCATACGGAGGAATGGTGGCTCAAACGATTCATGAGCTATCCGGGCTGCACGCCAGAAGAAATGGGCTTCCAGCATTCCATGTACGCGGCCATGCGCCATCTGGAACGGCTGCGGAAGTTCCATCCGGAAAAGATACGTTCCAGCTTTGCCTGGGGCAAGGGTTCGCAAGAAGTGTTCAACGAAAAATTCATGAGGGATTAACCATGTTCAACGAATTTCAACGCAACACCCTCGGCGGCGACCTGGTCGAAGACCGGGGCGATGTGATTTACATCGGGGTCTTCCGGCCCGGAACCGATGAGACCGGCACCGGCAACTGCATGATCCGGAAGATGGAACAATCGGAAGACCCGGAAACCGGTATCGTGACCACGCGAATCACCTACCCCAACGGCAACAATTTCGACTACGGGGACACCTGGTCGGAACGGGAAAATTACGATTACATGTACGCAAAATCGAAATAACCATGCTTGATCTGAACGCCATGACCGGGCGCGTCGTCGTGCGCGGCAAAGTGGAGCGCACGAGAATCGTCCGCGAGGTCATAAAGGAAATCGGCGATGCGGCCACGGAAAGCGACATCACGGTGAACCTCGGCGCCGGTGGCAAGGTCGGCGGCCTGAAAACCGGCGACGTGCTGCCCAAAGGAACGACGCTGGACAGCTTCATCAGGCGACTGGTCCAACTGAAAGTCGCCACGGTCATGACACAGCCTTCCATCCGGTTGTCCATCAGCCCGTCCGGCAACAACCACGAATGCGGCGAGGTCGTGGACGTGGCCTGTACACCGGCCTTCAGCCGAGGCGGGAAAGGTTCGGGCGGTTCGGTGGATGGAACCTACGGGGCCGGTGCGGTTACGGATTTCAGCATCAAGCGGGGTGCGGAAACCATCAAGCAAGGGACCACGGTGGAAAACTTCACCGATACGGAACAGACTGTACCGGATGGGAACATCTCCTATTCGGCCAGCGTGACCTACGCGGACGGGCAAATCCCGGAGGACAACATGGGTGAACCCGACCCTTCGGCGCAAATCAAAGGGAAGACCATCACCTCCCCGGCGGCCACCCTCACGGGGCACCGGAAAGTATTCTGGCAGGACGGGAACTCGGCAATCGCGCACGCTTCAAGCTCGGACATACGAGCCTTGGCGGAGAGCCAGCTGGGGATCCTCCCCCAGACCCTCACCACCGGGGTCTCGCAATACGTGGTGATTGCTTACCCGGCATCGCTGGGGAACATCACCATCAAGCAAGGCAACGCCTCGGACGCGGACATCACCGGGCAATTCGTCAAGACCACCGTGCAGGTGGAGGGTGCAAACGGATACCAGCCGGTGGACTATAACGTGTACAGTCTGGAAGCGGCCAGCCCGTTCGCCGACGGGACCCCGCTGAAAATCTCGTTCCAATCGTAACTGTAAAATCGCAAAAGAAATGGCGGAAGCAACACCAACACCGGCCCGGTTCAAGCGGATGAACCCCGAGCCGTACTTGGACAAGGAGAAATTCGATTCAGAAGCGGAGGCTTTGGAATACCTGGCCGACCCGACCTGTTATGCCGGGCACATCATCGCCGTCAAAGGCGCAGACGGAAAGTATACATTGCGCATAATCAACGACGGCACTGAGGGCCAGAAGGTCTTGGACGAAGTAGGCGTTTCCGACGGAGGCGCCGCCGACCAGGTGGGAGACCTCACACCTGAGGTAATCGAAACGAAGGAAGGTGCGCAGCAAAAGGCGGACACGGCTTTGGCCTCGGCGAAAACCTACGCCGACGAACTCATCGAACGACTGATGAACGCGCCCCCCGAAACTCTCGACACCCTGGCCGAACTGGCCACCGCCCTGGGCAATGACCCCAACTTCGCCACCACGATGGCCAACGCCCTCGCGAAAAAGGCTGGCAAGACTCCCGCCTCGGCCAATGCCGACGGCCTGATGTCCGCCGCCGACAAGACCAAGCTCGACGGTATTGAGTCCGGAGCGAACAAGACCGTGGTGGATTCCGCTCTAAGCGGGAACAGCGAGAACCCCGTGCAGAACAAGGCGGTCAAGGCCGCGCTGGACAGCCTCGCTCCGGTATTTTTGAACATGTCGCTGATGAACATGGGAACCATCGGGGCGGATGACCTGGCCAAGCTGATGGAACCCGAAAGCGGGAGGCCCCTGTTCTTCGGGAACTTTTCGGACTCCACCAACCAATGCCTTTCGGCCACATACAACTGGAACGGTACGAAATTGTATGTGACAGTATTCTCCCCCCAGCCGGGAAAGGTCAGGGTCGAGAACATAGTATACAGCAGTGGCGGTGCCTACGAGGAAAGGAAAAGCACGGAAATTACACTGAATGGCGATGGTACGAAGTTCCTCAACGATGCCGGACAGTACGCGACCATCCCGCAGCAGGAGCGAGGTACGATGGTCTTCTTTTCGGATGGCATGGCAGAGAGCATGGTAGGCAAAGGCTTAAAAATCCCGAAGTCCTCCCTGAAGCCGGCCGGTATCACCCCCATCGTGGGCAAGGACATCGTGATACATGCGACAATTGGCGTAATCGGCCTCATCACATCCGGCGACATGCAGAACTATTATCTGTCGTATGACAACGGGACGTTGATGCAAGCAATCCTGGAATCGTGATGGAAATAGCTTGAGAAACACAATAATAAGATAAAAAGAAAATGCAATAAAAGAAAGCGGATACCCGTCAACGCGAGTATCCGCTTTCTTTTATTCTTACCAACGGATTTCGGATAGGACCTTCCTGTTGTCCTGCTCGGCCAGATGCACGTACACCATGGCCGTGTCCACCTTCCGGATGCCGCCGAGGCTCATCACCGTGAACACGTTCCCCGTCTTGGCAGCTATGTGCGTTAGGAACGTGTGCCGCCCCACGTGTGCCGACATCTTCTTGCCGATTCCGGCCAGCATGGCGATTTGCTTCAGGCAGATATTGAAGCGCAACTCGAAGCCCTTGGCATGGCAGGGGAACTCGAAATCGAACCGTTTCCAAATCGCGTAGGGCTTCCCCCCAAAAAGAATCTTGATGGGCAAATGCGCTTCCGCTGAAGAGGAATGTTCCGTCTTCTGAGGCCGAATCACGAGGGTATCGTCTTCCATCAGCGTGGGAGTCAGCCGCATGAAATCCGAAATCCGCAGGCCGGTATAGCAAAGAAACAGGAACATCCAGCGGTGTTTGTCCAAATGCGCAGGAAGTTCCATCTTTTCAAGGCGATCCAGCTCGGACGCAGACAGGGATGTCTTGTGTCCTTGCACCTTCGGTGGCTTGAAAAGGTCGTAAGGATGCTTTCCGGGCGCGTAGGAATAGACCCCCTCTTTCGTTGCCAAGTTCAGGTATTTCTTCAGGTTCTTGTGGTGTTTCCATATCGTGGAATCGGAGAGTCCCTTTTCTATGCAGAATTTGTCGAAATCGGCCAGCGTGTTATAGGTGAAGTCCTTGAAAAGCAGACCCGGCGCGAATGCGTTGAAAATCTTGTAGGTCTTGTAATGGTCTTCCACTGTCTGTGGCTGAAGTCTCGGCTGACGCTTCAAGGCTTTGAAGAAATAGCTGTTGAAGCTATTCTCCTTGCGCGAATCCGTCACGGGTTTCTTCTTGGTGTGAGGCAGCACCTTGGCCAAGTACTCGTAGGTGAATCTCTCCCCGGCACTGATGGCCGAAATCTCCAATTCCTGTATCGACTTGACAAGTTTGGCCAGCCGGATGTTGAGGGCGGCCGCTCCGGGATGCCGAATCACGAGTTCTTTCTCCTTGTCCCATTGGCTTTCAAGTAAATGGATTCCCGTTGGGATGGTGCGCCGCTGATTCCGGCTGAAGCAGACAGACAGGATGACGGACTTCTGCCGCTTCTGCGTCCTGTACTGACTGAGAGTTAGGTGGTATGTGGTCATGGCTTTCAGTTGTTAATTGTCCGTTTATAAGCCACTTGCGTACTACTGCTACATAAATTCCGACTGCTACATAAATCTGGTAATTTTATGTAGCAATCCAAGAGCGAATTTGACCTAACAACCGCCTGCAATAGCCTACAAGGGGGCTTTTTTTTTGCAACTTGAACACTGGAAAAGAGGCTTCGCATGACCGCAAAACCTTTGTAATTTGCTGATTTGAAACAAGAAAGGGAAGCTTTTCGGCTTCCCTTGTTGCGGTCCGGACGAGACTCGAACTCGCGACCCCATGCGTGACAGGCATGTATTCTAACCAACTGAACTACCGGACCTCACTACCCGTTTTTCTCAAACGAGGCTGCAAAGATACTGCTTTTTTTGAAACCTCCAAACATTCTCGCAATTTTTTTCATTTTTTTCATTTTTTTCATTTTTTAATCTACGCAAAAGCCTGCGAGAGGTTCTCCACCTTTGCGGTCGAAAAACAAGAAGTTTTCGTAAACCACAATAGGCACATGTTGAATCCCAATTCATCGGATTCCACCATTTGCAAGTCTGCTTGCACGGTCCACACCCACACGTCTCCGGCAATTTCTTCCGCTTCCCAAAGCACTTCCGAGCAGGCATCCACCAAACCTCCCAGCACGACCTTATCCCCCTGGCTTCTTTGCCCGTAAAACAACACAAAAACACACCTTTTTCCCACGCAATCTTTTCGCGCAGCCCCAAAATGATGTTGATAGAGAAAACATAAATCGGCTCCAAGACGTATGCTTGGAATAAACTGAAGTTTTTATTTTTCAAGCATAATTCTTGCTTTGCCTTGTGGTTGAAAGACACTCGGAAGAGTGTTGAGGGCCGGAACCAGTCCGTGGTTCGAAGCCAAACACTCTTTTTTTCATAAATCAAGGGCTTTTCTCCATTTACTATGTTGGGCATCGCTGCATATAAGATATCGATTCGGCAGCCAGTCTAACAACAAGTACCACATGGGGGCAAAATGCCCCTATTTAGATGGTTCCACTATTGGCGATGATTTACAATAATTGAAGCTTGAACCGCCGGCAAAATGAAAGAAACCAATTTCACCAGCCAAGGGTTCATAACTAAAGGCAAGGGTACCCCCCCCTTCCTCTACACAACCCGAGAAAATGAATCTTACAGTTGAATGCCAACAACTTTTCGGCTTCGTCATTTAAGTCTCAACGAGTGCCTTCCAGAAGTTCGGCATCGGGGACAACGACATCCCCGAGGCCATGGCCAAGAAGCTCGACCACGACGCCTTCCTCTTCTCCGGCTTCAAGGTCCACCACGAACTCAGCGAAGTCGGCCTATCCCTCCGCGACGGGGACGGGAAATTGAAATCCTACGAGCAGTTCGAGCGGGATGTCCTCAAGATACACCGCACCTACAACCGCAGCTGGCTCAAAAGCGAGTACCAGTTCGCCGTCGCCTCCGCCCAGATGGCTGCCAGGTGGCAGGACATCGAGGCAAAAAAAGACCGCTACCACCTCCAGTACCGCACCGCTGGTGACGACCGCGTCCGCGAGGAACACGCCGCACTGCACGGCATCACCCTCCCCCCCGACGACCCTTTCTGGGCTTCCTATTTCCCGCCCAACGGATGGCGGTGCCGCTGCACGGCCGTGCAGGTCAACAAGGGGAAATACCCGCTCTCCGACAGCAAGGAAGCTGTCCGCCAGGGAGAGAAGGCCACCACCCAGCTCGACCGCTTCGGCAACAACAAGGACGCCATCTTCCGCTTCAACCCCGGCATCGATGAGAAGCTCTTTCCGCCCAAGCACCCCTATCTGCCCAAAGGTTGCGGCGACTGCAAGCGCGGCATCCGGAATCTGGCCTATAATCCCGACAATCCAATGTGCCAAGCCTGCACCGTTATTGCCACATGCGCCGACAAGGAATTGGTCAGGATCACTTCCAAGGAGTGGATAGCGGATGCCATCCGGAAAGCAAGCGATGGTAAACCCTGCAAAAGGGCTATTACCGTGGCTCCGGTACCGGAAAAGATGCTGGATTTCTGCGAAAAGAACAAAATCGACCTCGCTCCGGGCGGTTTGCAGGTCACTGATGACGGCATCATGCACGCCTTGAGGCCGAACAAAAAAGCTCGCGGCGCGGCCATCTCCACGGAACAGATGGAAAACATGGCTGAAATACTGGAAAAGGCGGATATATACTACGACAGCGCCGATGACAAACGGAACTTCGTCTTTGTGGCCGAGGACAAAGGGAAAATCCTCAAGTATGTTTTCAACCCGAATTATACCGCACGTGCGGACGGAAAAAAGGAAAAACGGAATCTATTCGTGACAGCAGGGATTATACAAGTTTATAATATCAACTGGACAAAAATAGAATAGCTGCCAACTGGGGTAGGAATCGAACCTACGATATAGTTCCTTGCGGCAACTCCGCCTCCCTGCTGGCGGCATCCCTGTTAACAGCTATTAGTTCACAAAAGTACAAAAAAAACATGAACATGTTAACCATTTTTAATCAAATCCGGCAATTTTTGAGCCGAAAGCCGGTTCAAAAGGCCTCCGGCCACCGGTCGTCGGGATGCTGCCGAAAAGCCACCAAAAAGGTCGGAAACGGCTTTTCTGGGGTGGAATTGCCTTTCGAAAGACCTTCCGATGGCCACCGCAGACCGAAAATCCCCTTGAAGGACGCGCTGGAGAAGTCCGGAAACGGCTTTTCCGGGGCGGAATTGCCCTTCAGAAGGCCTCCTGACGAACACCGCAGGCCGGAAATCCCCCTGAAGGAGGCGCTGGCGATGGCCCGGGAATGGCAGGATGAGATGCGAAGATGGACGGAAACCCTCAAAAGTCATACCCCATGACCTTCGACGAATGCCTGGAAAACATGCTGGAAGACATCCGCGTGGAGCTGGCCGACGAGTTCGACCGGAACTTCGAGCGGGGCAGCTTCTTCGGCGAGGAGAAATGGCCGAAAAGCACCCGCCCGGGAGCCAAGACCCCGCTGATCGATTCGGGGGCCTTGCGCCGCTCCATCCGGGGAACCGTCCGGCGGAACACCGTCCAATTCTCCAGCTCGCTGCCTTACGCCTCCATCCACAACGAGGGCGGAACCCTCACCGTCACCACGCGCATGAGATGCCATTTACGCGCTCCCCTTGGAAAAACAGTTCCGGAAAGTCTATACCGACAAGGAAAGCGGCCATTCGGTCTTGCAGCACCGCTTGGTCGACGAGACCGGGGAAGATTACCAGCAGGTGCTGGCCGTGGCCAAGGCCTATGCCAAGGACGGCGATTGCAGAATCAACCCGATTGTGGCACCCAAGGCCGAAAAAGGGAGGCAAAAAATTTATCCGGGCATCGGGGACTATGCCAACCCGGATCTCACCACGGTTTACGGCTATGTGGACGTGAAATCACCCCATCGCAAGAACAATATCATTAACAATGCCAACGATTCCTGCAAACAAGGAGCCATCGCCGTCATTACCGATTTGGCATTAAAAGAGAATTTGAGTCAAGAAGAAATTGAAAAATTCACGAATCGTGTCTTTTCAGACAAGAACGTCGACCATGAAGGGACGCAAAACTACCTCCCGGATGCCATACATTGGTTTGTCAAAGGAAAGCTGCATAAATGCAACAGGCCGGAAAAGAAATGAATCCTTCCCGGCCTGAGGTCGTGCAGTTTCGCAAACTGCTTGCAACGGTTATGACCTCTCCGTGATGCAAAAGTACAAAAAAACATGAACATGTTAACCATTTTTAAGAAAATCCGGCATTTTTTGAGCCGGATTCCGGCTCGAAAGGCCTCCGGTCTCCGGTCATCGGAACATTGCCGAAAAGCCACCCAAAAGGTCGGAAACGGCTTTTCCGGGGCGGAATTGCCCTTCAGAAGGCCTCCCGACGACCACCGCAGGCCGGAAATCCCCCTGAAGGAGGCGCTGGCGATGGCCCGGGAATGGCAGAACGAAATGCAAAGATGGACGGAAACCCTCAAAAGACAGACCCCATGACCTTCGACGAATGCCTGGAAAACATGCTGGAAGACATCCGCGTGGAACTGGCCGACGAGTTCGACCGGAACTTCGAACGAGGCAGCTTTTTCGGCGAGGAGAAATGGCCGAAAAGCACCCGCCCGGGAGCCAAGACCCCGCTGATCGATTCGGGGGCCTTGCGCCGCTCCATCCGGGGAACCGCCCGGCGGAACACCGTCCAGTTCTCCAGCTCGCTACCTTACGCCTCCATCCACAACGAGGGCGGAACCCTCACCGTCACCACACACATGAAAAAGTACTTCTGGGCCAAGTACCGGCAGGCCACGGGCAGCCTCTCCACCACCAAGACCGGGAAGGTCTCCAGCAACAAAAGGAACCTCCGCCTCTCGGACCTGGCACAGTTCTACAAGGCCATGGTATCAACCATAGATTGCTTTCAAACTATTTAATTTTGACCCGCTGAAACAGCTAAAATAATTAAAAACCGCATTGAACGTAAGTTGTGAATTGCTTTCAAACTATTTAATTTTGACCCGCTGAAACAGCTGTGCGGATGCCATTGCTGCTTTCTTAGAAGTTGTGAATTGCTTTCAAACTATTTAATTTTGACCCGCTGAAACAGCAAATGGAATGCGTTGACGCGCCTGAAAATGGTTGTGAATTGCTTTCAAACTATTTAATTTTGACCCGCTGAAACAGCTGAATCCCGTAAAAGGAATCCCAGACGGTGGTTGTGAATTGCTTTCAAACTATTTAATTTTGACCCGCTGAAACAGCTGAATCCCGTAAAAGGAATCCCAGACGGTGGTTGTGAATTGCTTTCAAACTATTTAATTTTGACCCGCTGAAACAGCCGCAACAAAGGGATATTAAGAGAATTGATGTTGTGAATTGCTTTCAAACTATTTAATTTTGACCCGCTGAAACAGCGCTTAACCTAAACAAATGAAATCATGGAAAGTTGTGAATTGCTTTCAAACTATTTAATTTTGACCCGCTGAAACAGCACGGAGCTAAAAAGTTCTTGTGTTTTCTTGTTGTGAATTGCTTTCAAACTATTTAATTTTGACCCGCTGAAACAGCGGCCGGCAATCTGGGCTTGTGTACGGCCTGGGTTGTGAATTGCTTTCAAACTATTTAATTTTGACCCGCTGAAACAGCTGACCAAATTGATGGAAGAGTTCCAAACTTGTTGTGAATTGCTTTCAAACTATTTAATTTTGACCCGCTGAAACAGCGGGCCATCGGCAGGGTACCTCAACTGTGGGGTTGTGAATTGCTTTCAAACTATTTAATTTTGACCCGCTGAAACAGCTGTCGTTCTTCGCGCGTCCTCCATTGTCCAGTTGTGAATTGCTTTCAAACTATTTAATTTTGACCCGCTGAAACAGCCAAGGGGATTGAATACATCGTAACCGAGGGGTTGTGAATTGCTTTCAAACTATTTAATTTTGACCCGCTGAAACAGCAGCCAAAGAAATGACAGAGACCGTAATCGGTTGTGAATTGCTTTCAAACTATTTAATTTTGACCCGCTGAAACAGCAGAAGAAATTACCAACAACGTAACCGCCTGTTGTGAATTGCTTTCAAACTATTTAATTTTGACCCGCTGAAACAGCACGCTTGCGGGACGGGGAACCGAAACAGGTGTTGTGAATTGCTTTCAAACTATTTAATTTTGACCCGCTGAAACAGCTTATTTTTTTTTATATACAATTATATTAGTGTTGTGAATTGCTTTCAAACTATTTAATTTTGACCCGCTGAAACAGCAATCCTCAAAAATTGCGAACTCGAAGATGGTTGTGAATTGCTTTCAAACTATTTAATTTTGACCCGCTGAAACAGCTATATCAAGTATAATAATGTACGCTTTTTGTTGTGAATTGCTTTCAAACTATTTAATTTTGACCCGCTGAAACAGCCTGGAGCTGCGGGAGTGCGAGGACGGGAAAGTTGTGAATTGCTTTCAAACTATTTAATTTTGACCCGCTGAAACAGCCGCCACCTTGGAAAGGTGATACCAGCCAATGTTGTGAATTGCTTTCAAACTATTTAATTTTGACCCGCTGAAACAGCTTTAACATAGATGCAATCACAGCAGGAACGGTTGTGAATTGCTTTCAAACTATTTAATTTTGACCCGCTGAAACAGCAAAAGTACCAAAAATCCATAAAGCATTGGCGTTGTGAATTGCTTTCAAACTATTTAATTTTGACCCGCTGAAACAGCTAGCAAAAGATATCGCAGAAAGCACAAACGGTTGTGAATTGCTTTCAAACTATTTAATTTTGACCCGCTGAAACAGCCCAAAATTTACAAATACCAGTATCCGCATGTTGTGAATTGCTTTCAAACTATTTAATTTTGACCCGCTGAAACAGCAGTCCTCCTGCAATACATCGAGGCAGTCCGTTGTGAATTGCTTTCAAACTATTTAATTTTGACCCGCTGAAACAGCTACTTCGAAGCTCTGAAGAAAGAAATGATAGTTGTGAATTGCTTTCAAACTATTTAATTTTGACCCGCTGAAACAGCAAGGCGGAGAAAACGAAAGAGGCAAAGCGGGTTGTGAATTGCTTTCAAACTATTTAATTTTGACCCGCTGAAACAGCGATGATGGAAAACAAAGAACCTATCGAATGTTGTGAATTGCTTTCAAACTATTTAATTTTGACCCGCTGAAACAGCCGGCAGTGAGTGACACCTTAAGCCAACACTGTTGTGAATTGCTTTCAAACTATTTAATTTTGACCCGCTGAAACAGCTGGTAATGTCCTCGCCTGTGTCTATATCTAGTTGTGAATTGCTTTCAAACTATTTAATTTTGACCCGCTGAAACAGCTCGGAGACACGGCGGCCAACAACCACGATGGTTGTGAATTGCTTTCAAACTATTTAATTTTGACCCGCTGAAACAGCCCACGCACTGATACCATTTCTTGTTGTGTTGTTGTGAATTGCTTTCAAACTATTTAATTTTGACCCGCTGAAACAGCCCGCCCCCTAAGCCGCTGCTCGTCCGTGGTGTTGTGAATTGCTTTCAAACTATTTAATTTTGACCCGCTGAAACAGCCCTGGCGTTCCGTTGGAATGCCTTGTTCGGGTTGTGAATTGCTTTCAAACTATTTAATTTTGACCCGCTGAAACAGCTGTGGAGTGTCGGCTGCTTCCACGGAACGGTTGTGAATTGCTTTCAAACTATTTAATTTTGACCCGCTGAAACAGCTGAATCAAAGCAAAAAGCAGGAATT
The DNA here is from genome assembly GCA_944320265.1 of uncultured Bacteroidales bacterium. Lineage (GTDB taxonomy): Bacteria > Bacteroidota > Bacteroidia > Bacteroidales > P3 > Pullibacteroides. The sequence goes on from CALUGT010000001.1 coordinate 116,390, forward strand.
CAAAATTTTAACAACTGTTTCAGAATTTAAAAATCCGATGTCACCATCGGATTTTTTGTTTTACGACAGCCTGTTTCTGAAATCCAACGGAATCAGCAACGACAACCCGTAACGGACATAAGAAAATCAAAACAGCTCTAACTGCACATTCTCAACTGGCAACTCCTGCGCCTCTTGACCAAAGAAAAGCTCCATAGCCCCAAACTGTTTGTCTGTAATGGACATGATACCCACATGGCCCACTTTAGGCAACAGCGATTTTACCCTCTTGATATGTACCACCGCATTCTCCACACTGGGACAATGCCTTATATAAATAGAGAACTGAAACATAACGAATCCATCCTGCAGCAAAGCCTTACGAAAATCGGCCGCCACCTTTCTTTCCTTTTTGGTATCGGTAGGCAAATCAAAGAATACAAGTACCCACATAACCCTATATTCACTGATTCTATCTTTCATACGCACACAAACAAATCCCTCAAAGCACCAACTTCCGAATCACATCTCCGGATACAGCACTTTTCGAGATTCCCCAGTAAAGCATCTGGCCAAAGAAGCTGCCGTATAGGATGCCGCCACCATCAACGGACTTCGCTTCCCATTAATAGCCACCTCCAGTGCCGGAATCTCCAGCAACTGGGCCTTCTGCTGGGTCGTCAACTCAAAACTTTCCAAATTCCTGCTCAACGCATATACATGACTATCCACATATGGTCGATACGGCTCCATAATATCATCTGCCAGGCAATAGGCATTGTAACGATTATGATGGTGTATCCCCAATGTCGGTAGCAATCCAGAGGAAACCAATGCCCTTGCAATGACAGCCCGAAGAATGGCATAACCGTAATTGAGAAAAACATTAATATTCCCCTCTTCCCGCCCCCTGACAAATTCCGGATTGTCCGGAAAAACATTTTTCCAATAATAAGCCGCAGCACGAGCCTCTAAATTCTCCGGATCCCCGCTTTTGACTCCAGAAACCCACGCCAGCATATTCGGATGTTTCCGACCTGTCACTTTTTCCAAAACAGCTGCCTGATTAGCAATCTTGCCTTGTATGGTCTGCTGCCACAATTGCTTCTTCAAAGGCACGGAAGCATCCAGCTGTTGCCTGAACCGTTCATTCTGGACAGTATTTCCGTATAAGGGCAACATCAATCCTGCTGGCAAATGATTGGAGCCACAAGTAACCAATGCACAATTGTTGTCCAGCAGGCTCTCCATCAAAGCCTGAGTAATTGTGATTTGCTTATGATCCAATACCACAACCCCAATATCTTCAATCGGGATAGTCCGGACAACGGCAGACGAATCCAACCTATCGTCCTCTTTAGTCAAACGAATAACCAACTGCCCCAACCGCAATGACAAATAAGCCGGATTGCCAAAATACAGGGTTTTCTTAATCATGCTAATATTCTCCTACCGCTACGATTTGACCAATATGATTGACACGAACCTTAACTATTCGATCAATAAAAGCCAAGGAGGTTATCCTTTTCCATGTCACATTTCTCAAGACCGATTCCTCATCTACCGTAGTAGCCAAATGGTGTCGAAATGTATAATACTTTGTGGACAATTTCTGAACCCGGAACAAATGCGGACTAAGCAATTCATAGTTCGCAGGATTAGTCAAATCCATATCTTGCGGATCAAACCCAGTCTGAGTATCCGGGAACACAAAATACTCGTTCTGCTTCATTGTGAAAAGGAATACCCAACCTTTATCCTTATTATAGTCCCTATCAACCACTGGCAATCCCTGACGAACCCTATCCATAGCCTCGAAAAACGAAACAATATGTTCCTGACAATTTCCTTCTGCATCCCGGAAAATAGCCACATGGTGATTGTTTGACGTACTGACATAATCCACAGGCATAGTATTCCCTTCACCATCCAATAAGAGCCGTCCCTGCATGTCCCGTTTGTCATGCAAAGCGGTTGCAACATTGACACCGGTTATACGCACTCTTTTTATGCAGATACCCTTCTCCTTGTTCAACCAAATCGGATTTTCATCCAAATTGCTGAATGCCTTCTTGGTATCACCGTCAAACGATTTCAATCTTTCCTGCAGCAATGCCCGAATATGCGGATCAACCACCTTATCCACTTTCAAATCGGGAGAAATTTCCTTCCGTACCGTATAAACCGACACCAATCTCACCGTCTTGACAGAAACAGGCACTTGCCGCGTGTGCATCTCATCAACAAACACAGGATTCTTATCCAGACTGTTCTTGCCAGTAAAAGCCTTTTTGGCATCACCTCCGAATTGCTGCAATCGAGCCATCAAGGCTGCTCTATAAATCGGACTGGCCACAGTCTGAATCTTAGCAGCATCAAAAGTGCCTCCAACTTTCTCCAGTCTTGGCTCATATCGTTGCATTGAACCATATATGGTCGCATTATGCAATTGCCCTCTCGGGGTTAACTGCACTTTCTTATTAAAACCACCTGCTTTCTTAGTCTTATTTACATTCCGGGTAGCCACCTTATTCTTCGCCTTGATTGAAATCAAGACTTTCGACAAATGCCGCTTGGCTTCTTGCCTGAATACATCCAAAGGCATCGGCGGGTTAAAACGATAATGACCATCTTTGCCCTTAGACAATTGCGTATTTCGAATCCAACGAATAACTGCCGGATAATCTTCCTTAGGCAATGCGGACCAATCAATAGCCCGCAAGTCCGGACAAGAATCATCAACATCTTTCTGAATCCGGGCATTGAGATGATTCAAATATTGGATATAAGTCTGTTTCGTAAAGGCCACCGTCAACGCATCCATCGCATGGTGGCGGTGGTCATTTCGCTTGCTCCAATCCTTGATTTTGCGAACCTTTTGTCCCGAACGTCGTTCTACAACCTCCGTCTGTCCCAATGCATCATACTTATCCCAATTCAATTCCTGCAACACATTCACCAAGTGCCAATCCTCACGCAAACGCTCTGTAATCGCCCCACTTGTTGAAACCACCGTCCTCACAATTTCTTCCAGCATTTCTTTGGCTTTCCTGGCAATATATTGCGTATCCCGCAAATCTCTTGCAATAAAATCTTCGGGAATTTCGCTCTCAGCCATTAATAGATGCGCATGCTTGGTCTCGCTAATTGAACCTTTCGCTAATAAAGAATCCACTTTTGCCTTATATCCTTCCAAGCCATCAGCACCATATTTCTTTTCAATGAAATCACGAGCCGTCATATCCCCCTTGTCGATATTTATTTGCCTAGATTCCAATGTCTTATTTGCAAATGAATCATCAAACAACATGGCCTGAGGAATAATATGTTCTATATCAAAATCAGAAGAAAAAAGTCTTTCTTTGGACACATAAGTATTGGAATACAAGGTTTTGTATCCATTATCCTTAAGTTCCTCATACAACTTATACCGTATAATATCATTCCGGCTTGGATTTTTGATGTCGAAATCTTTATCTTTTTCCAAAATTTCCCGGATTTGCTCATGCCGCTTTGCAGACTCTCCCATACGAGAACTCAAAGACTCCCTCTCTTTGGCGCTTTTCTTCAATTCCCTTGCCAATTCCACCCTGATTTCATCCAACTTGCCATATTTATCGACCACTCCATTCACCACATGCACCATCTGGTTCAGAATCTTCTCCACAACAGGATTACGCAAACTATTGCGAGGCAAAAGTTCCAAATGATCGTTCAAAACCTTGTTCTCTGTTTCCTCTTTGGTAAGAGAACGCTTGGAATGTCGATACCCCGCGTATTCACATGCCAGACTATATGTTTGCCCTTCTTTCATATAAGGCAAAATACGCCGCATCGCTTTTGTACTCAACGAACCATAATCATCCGGAAAAGAAACGGCTGCTATGTATTTAGCATATTCGAGGTCACATCTAACCAATTCCGATATCTTTTGAACCAAGTTTGCGTTACCCGTCTTGGAATTATCCCCCTCAAAAGAATACAACAAATGCCATAACCTATACAATGGCTGTTGTTCAAATGCCTTGTCCTCTGATTTCTGCCGCGAAAATTCTGCTTTATCAGAAAATCGTTCCACCTCATCCGAATCCAACCCTAATTCCGCATCAAAATGCAAAATACCTGTATTATATCCTAAAGCAGAAAAGACTGACTTCACCTTGTCCATAATCGCATCGGCATCCATCTTTGCCCAATCGCAATCACCATGTCCTGTGGCTTCAACAATTTTCGCATACGCCTTAAAAAGTGCCGCTTGCGTCCGATTGCCATCCACTTCCGTATAATTCAGTTCCAAACCTTTAGTTTTCGGGTACAACAGTTTCAAAATTTCTGTTTTCTTTAACTTTTCCCTCAAATTCAACTCCTTAAACAGCAAATCCTTCTGTTCTTGTCCCAAAAAACGACCATTCACCGTCAAATTATTGAGAACCTGCCAAATTTTGAACTCTTGATACAAAGGAGAAGATTTCGGACAAGCCTTAGGTCCGACCTTTTTCTGCTTGTCTTTTCCATCTACCCGTACTTTTATCGTCCGACCCTCCAACTCGCAAACAGATATCAAACTCTTCTGACTCCGCAAGGAGCGTTGGTAGAATATCACCGAATCACGCAAACGCCTTTTCAATTCTGGAGTCAACTCAGGATGAAAACGGGACTGAACTTCCCACAATCTCTCAAATTCATCCCAATAATCCCGCCTATAAAAGACTTGATTCTTAAAGCTATAATGAGAATCCTCCTGTAAGCGTTCCCATTGATACTGACCAATAGTCTGTTTCTTAAAAAAGAGTTCCTTGCTACGGTCACTGATTTTTCCCAAGTAACCGCTGGCACTCTTCAATTGCGCATTAATCTTTTGTAATACTACAGCCAGTTGTTCCAAAGAGACCTTATTCTTCACTGCTTCTGCCCTCCAAGCATAATTCTCCTTCAGCTGTTCTTGCCGAGTTCCCTTACGTTTTTCTCCAACAATGGCAAAAGCTTTCTGGCACAGAACCCAAGTCTGGGCTTCCGTCTTCCCCTTCAAGGATTCTTTCAATTCCTCCGTCAGCAAATCCGGATAAAATGTCGATTGCATAGACCAGACTTTTTCAAATTCCGATTCCAAATCAGAACGATAGAAATCCGGAATCAAGGTATTCCCCTGCTGAAGCAAGTCGTTTGCATATTCACCAGGTGTCAATCCATTATCAAAAAGTTCCTGTGCAACAGACATAGCATCCACCAAAGAGCCTTCTTCGGCCTCCAACTTATCTGTTTTCCGATTGCTTTTATACCCTCTCTTTTTATTTATCAGCAATAGAATTCGAGCAAATTCCTCCAACGAGACTTCTTCTGTGGCTGCTTTAGCCCGCAAACGTATCGTTTGAAAGGTTGTAGCATTTCCTTTTTCAGCTAGAACCGTTTGCGATGTTATCCATCCTTGCTCTTGCAACAACCGAACCAAGGCATCCCTCCTTAGTCTATAGCGAAAAAGATTCCTGCGCATGCTTCTCTTCAACGTCCTGCCAGCATTGGTAGTTATCGTTTTCCCTTTCTCAAAATTCCCTTGTTCATCCACCGTCAAAGGAATGATTCGTACGCCTAGATCCATAATGGATGACTGTTCTGTAGTCGTCTCTGCTTCATTTACGACAGCCCAACCTATCGAGGTGGTTCCCAAGTCCAAGCCTAATATTTTCTTCATGATTTGCGATTTTTCCAGTCAGTATTTGCATTTTATTTGAAATCCTGCTTTACCAAAAAATGCCTTTTGTTTAACAGATTGACAGCTAACAAATATAAGATTTTTTTGAATAGACTTTGTTTTTCCAAGAAAAAGCATACCTTTGCATCAGTTTGAAGCAATTCACAATAAGGATTATTCCGTTGTGAAAACACTAAAGGCGGGTCACTGACTCGCTTTTCTTTTATCCGAAAGTTGATGGACATAGCCAAGCACATAGCTACAGTGGTCATCACATCATCGATTTAGCAACCCGGAAGGCATTGTATTTTGCTTAGTGCCACAGAACCCGTTCTTGCAAGCTGTTTCATTGGCTATGTATGATACGAGATAGTGCGATTTGACATCCATTTTGTGGAAGCACGTCCGGCCTGCCCTATCTTTGCAAACTTCGTCTCGAAGATAGGCGGCGCCTCAGCATAGATTGAACTCCGTTCGGCTCTGCGCTCGGCTTGCTCTATCTTTGCAGACCATTACAAATAAGACCATGGACACTAAATTCTTCCTTTCCATCCTCGCCCTTGCGTTCGCGCTCGGAATCTTGCCGCAACAAGCCAAAGCCAAACGGCCCAAAGCGACAAAAGACACCCTGACCATCATCTCGTTCAACGATTTCCACGGAGCGTTCCAAGAAGAAGGCGATGTGCCGGGCGCTGCACGGCTGGCCGCCACCATCCAGCAGATACGACAAGAGTACCCCAATGTGATTGTGGTGGCCGGAGGCGACAACTACAGCGGCGGGTACTTTCCCCGGATCACCCAGGGCAGACCTTTGAAGGAATTCTTCGAAGCCTGCCAAGTGGAATACTCCGCCATCGGGAACCACGAATTCGACTGGGGAATCCCCGCCATGATAGAACGACTCCACTGGGGACCGACCCGATACTTAGCAGCCAACATTTTCTATTATCCAGCCGCGAACGCCGCACCCCAGCCAATATCGAATGCCACATCCCAACCGGCATCAAAAGCCACTCCGGCAGATGTCACCAAGCCAGCAGAGACAGCCGCCCCAGCATCGGCCCCGACACCACCCCCAGCCACCGGCAACCCCGCAAGGCTCCGCCCCGGCTGGGCCATCCCCTACGCCATCAAACACGACACCCTGCGCAACGGCACCCCGGCACGCATCGCGTTCATCGGGCTCAGCACCCAAGAAACCAAGACTGCAGCCCTGCCCGAAATAGTCAAAGACCTGGACTTTGCCGACCCCGTCCCGGTAGCCGCGCAGATAGCCGAACAGCTGCAAGACAGTGCAGACATCCATATCCTCCTGGCCCACATCGGCACAGACACCAAGGACGGGAAAATCATCTTCACCGATGCCGGAACCGACGGACTGAGCCGTGTCGAAGGCATAGACGGCATCATCTCCGGACACTCGCACAAGTTAGTCTGCGGCATGAAAGACAGCATGCCGATTGTCCAAGCCCGGAACTACGGACGGAAACTGGCCATGCTGCAATACGAAATAAGCCGGGACAAGAAAGGACACATCCAGAGCCGTTTTCTCGGAACCCGCCTGATGGATCCAGGCCAAAACGAAGACCCGGACATCCAAAGAATCGTGAACCAATACCTGAACGATCCTCAATACGGATTCCAGAACGTGATTTGCCAGAACCAGCAGGCGATGAACCCTGAAGACCTGATCCCCGGCAGCGGATTCTGCCTTTTAGGTTCGCTCGTGACCAAATCCTACCAAGACTGCTATCTCCAAGCCAAGCCTCAGGACAGCAACAAGATAGTCATCGGGGTCTGCAACTACGGAGCTATCCGGACCATCCTTCCCGAAGGCCCGGTCAGCAAGCTGCAAGCCGGCAACATCATCCCCTTTGGCGGGGAACTGAACGCCTTCCACCTCAACGGACAGCAAGTACGGCAACTTTTCCAGTACGGCATCAACCGAGACTTAGGCTGGCTGCAATACCATGACATGGAAATAACGCTCGATGCCCAAGACCGAATCCAAAGCATTGTATATACGGGGAACGGGCAGCGGACCCCTATTCAAGACACTGGGAATTATATTATTGTAACCGAGAATTTCCTCTCATCGGGCGGCGACGGATACCCCACCGAAGTATTCCGGAACCGCGATGAAGCGTTTGCCAAGACCGACCCGGCCCGACGCAACCCGACCGATGTATTCATCCTCTATCTGAAGAAGCTTGAATCCATCGATGCCAAAGCCGTCAGAACACCCCAAACCGTCCATCTGCAATAAAGCCCCAACCTATCATAGACATCAAAACAGACTTAAAAGATTCCACAGCCATCAAAAAAAAACCTAACGCGCACCACAACCCAAAACAATGAAAATCAATAAATCATATACAACAACACGATGTCCCTGGGCCGCCAACGACAGCCTGCTGCAAAATTACCACGACCATCGTTGGTGCAAACCCGTCCATGATGAACACGAACTATTCGCTTTATTGATTTTAGAAGGTTTCTCTGTTGGACTCTCATGGAAATTAATCTTGCAGAAAGAAGCCCTAATAAGGGAAAACTGCAACGATTTAAAACCCGAATCTTGCGCTCGTTATGACGAAAAAAAAGAAAAACAGCTCATGGAGCTGCCCGGGATGATTCATCACCAAGGCAAAATCCGCAGCATCGGTATCAATGCCCGCGCATTCCTGAACACACAGACAGAATTCGGCAGTTTCGACCGCTTCATCTGGCAATATACAGAAAGAAAAACCATCGACCACAAGGCAAGCGACATGTCGCTCGTCCCAACCAGGACTCCTCTTTCAGAACAAATAAGCAAAGACTTGAAAAAACGAGGATTTCAATACTTAGGCCCTACCATACTGTACTCTTACATGCAAAGCATCGGCATGGTGAACGACCATCTGACTTCTTGCCCTTTCCGGTAATTTTTTTTGGCAACACAGTCGTACTCATCTCCGCATCCCGCAATCCGGACCGCCAACATCACAGCCGATTCACGGCCGATTCACGGCCAACAAAGCAAGTAAATCCAATGAACCAAAACCAAAAACAAAGTCAAATAGACAAAAAACAAAAGAACCCGCCGCCAAAACCGGCGAGGCCGGAGGGCATAGACCAAAGCGAGCAGCAGGACGCATAAAAAAGGCAACAAGGCGGGATAGTAAAGAAAAGACTCCCCTATCCTGCCTTGCCACAATGACCAGACAGACCGCTGCAGACCGCAGCCCGGGCAAGCTACCCCGAACGCCTGCTGAAACCGGCAGGGCAGCATCCATGATGCAGAATCCATCAAATCAATCCATTGAAAAACAAGACATTCCGGCCCTTTCCCGTCAAAGCCACCTCGGCAAATTTGAGACAGGATCCATGAACCAGGCCAAGGCGTTTTTTCCGCTGGCGGGCGAAGTCTCAGTCTACGAAAGAGGACGCATAGCAAGCAAGCCATCCGACCGATTCCGCAGACTAAAACACGCCACCCGGCGAGGGAAAACGCCCTGGCTTATCCAGCCCGCCTCCGGGAAACAGCCTCCGGCATCCCGGTCACGAGACAGAAGCTTCTCCTGATGCAGACAGGAATGCCGAAGCCCGATACCCTACCCTTAGCAGCAAGCATCCAAAAACGGCAACAAGCTGAAACCAGCCCCGATGATACATACCAGAACAATGACGTAAACAACGTAAAGGGCTCCCAGCACAATGCCGATAATCGAAGTTATCTTGCCAGCTTGCAACATGCCCGTACCAGAATAGTCATCCGGATTAAGCCTGTAAGCCTTGAAACCGTTACCTGACAAGACCAAGCCGATAATGCCGCAAACCAAGCCGACAAAAGCGCAGCTGAACACAATCGAACAGATGCCCAATACCAAGGCAGCTATCGAATAAGGAGGATTTTTCTTTTCCATAAGTCAATTATTTAGTTGTTTAATCATTCTTTGAAGTTCTCCAAGCCACCCACTTTCGTTGAACAGCTTTCTCCGACAGCAAGCCCGGCTTCCCTATATGCTCGCCCAATATCCCGTCAAAGTATTCCACGCCATCCAAGGCATACCCAAAGGCAGCAGTGCGGAAATTCGGCAGCCAGCCTAATACGACAGCAAGGAGAAAACATCGTAATCCGGACCTATTTTCTTGCGCCCTCCCAACCCGGCCAGTTCAATCAAGAAGCAAATCGAAATATCGAACTCGCCCAGCTGCCTGATCAGATTGAGAGCGGCCACCGTAGTCCCGCCCGTTGCCAGCAAATCATCGTGCAACAAAATCCGGTCGCCGGGAACCAAGGCATCCTTGTGCATCTCGATGCTGTCCTGGCCATATTCCAGCTGATAGGTCGAAACCACCTTCTCGGCCGGCAGCTTCCCTTTTTTGCGGATAGGCACAAACCCGGCATGAAGCTTATAAGCCAGGATACTGCCGAAAATGAACCCTCTCGACTCTATGCCTAAGACCTTGGTAATCCCTTTTCCCGCATACCGCTGAACCAGCAAGTCGGTAGTCACTTCCACCGAACGAGGGTCTTTGAACAACGTGGTCAAATCCCGGAAGAGGATGCCGGGAATAGGGAAATCAGGGATATCGCGAACCTGCTTCCTCAAATACTCAATCCTGTCCATAACGTTTTTAGTCTCTTCTTTGCCATATCGACACCGGCGAATTTACAAAAAAAGGCAGACATGGAAAAAGCCGTGCCACAGCATGCTGCAACACGGCTTTCCAAAGGCTGGCCGCCTATCCATGGAGGCCGCCTGCCAGCGTGTTTATTGGCGTTCGCCCAATTTGGAATCGAGCATGAACAACGCCGAGTCCCCGAATTTCTCAATCTTGGAAACGATGTCCGAAGCCGTGGCTTCCTCTTCCACCTGCTCGCGGACAAACTGCCAGAAGAAATCCTGCGCCGCCTTGTCGTTCTCTTCAACTGACAAATCCAGCAACTTGTTAATCATTTCCGAGACCTTGCATTCATGTTCATAAACGTTCTTGAACATATCTACAGGCTTCTTCCACGTGCCGGGAACTTCTTCTATCTTGCCCATTTTGGCAGTCCCGCCGCGCTTGATCAGGAAATCCGCCATCATGTAAGCATGGGAGATTTCTTCGTTCGACTGCTTCTTCAGCCAGTTTCCAAAACCGCTGAAACCCTCCTTCTCGCAGAAGAAAGACATGGCCATATATAAATTGGCCGACCACATTTCAGCCGTAATTTGTTCGTTGATAGCTTTTTCTAATTTTTTTGAAATAGTCATGGCAATAATTGTTTTTAGGTGTTTTTTATATCTTTTTCCTTGCGGGCGGGCGAACCAAAAGGAGTCAAATTCCGCTGTCTTGCAAACCAGCCGCTCCCCTCGGCATCCACCGCCTAACAAGAAATCTAACTATCAAATTCCGTGCAAAAGGCCTTCAACCTGCCATATTGGCACAAAACTTGGCAAGGGGATTGACACGAAGGAGGGTGTATCAAAATAAACCCAAATCGGTCATTAGACACGCTGTGTCCGTTTCTGTTTGGGGAAATGAGGCTTTCGGGCATCTTGCCCGCTTCTGTCCGCATCCTGTTTCCCGCTACGCCTCGACGTAGCCCGCTACGCCTTCGGCTAGGCCAGAAGCATGCTGCATGACACAAGCGGGCAATCTCCCCAATGTCTGATGACCGATTCGGGTTAAAATTTTCCGCAACATCTTCGGCGGTGTGCTGGAATGGGTGAGATGCGAGACGCTGAGAGCAACGAAGCAGATTGCCCGTTATAGCACACCGCCCTCACTCCGGCACATAGATAATCTCGCCATTCTCCAACTGATAGGCCACGCCGACCCGCTTGCCTTTCTTTCCCTGGGCAGTCTGGTCTTCCGAAGGCTTGTACTTGTTGATGGTCTGGCCTTCCTTGGTAATGATTTCCATGTTTTCCTTGCCCGGGTTCTTCACGATGGTATAGTCCTCCTGGGTGAAAATCTCGGTCATGTTGAACTTGAAAACCAAGGCCACCATCAAGGCGACGGCGAACACCATCGCCACATCGAACAGGTTCGACACCATGGACATGGGGTCTTGATCCTCGTGGTCGTCCAAAATCCTTCTCCGCATCGCCTACTCCTTTCCTTCCGGGGCCGAAGCCTGTTTCATCAATTGCGCCACGAAATCCAAACGGACCAAATCCTTCTGCGCCCAACGTTGCTTGCTTTGGTAGAGCACGAACCCTGCCGCCCCGGCGAACAAGCCCAAGACCGTCGTGGCAAAAGCCACCTGCATGTTATAAGCCATCGAGGCGATATCCCCGGTGGACAGGCCCGCCAAAGCCGGCCCCATCGGAATCAGGGTCCCCATCAAACCTAAAATCGGTCCGAATTTTATCAGGATTTTGGCCTGGTCCAGTTCTTTGCCGCACGAAAGTTCATATTCGGAAACGGTCTTGTTTACCACGGCTTCGTTGTAATCCGAAGCCGTTATCTGTTCCAGGCAGCAGACCAAACGGCTTTTGGGAAGCCCGTCCGGGAATTTCAAGCCCGCCACGTTCCCTTCGTCCAAACCGTCCAAACGGGCCTTGATTTCCTTTTCCACGCGGGAACGCTTCACGTAACGTGAAACGAAACCGCCCAAGAGCAGGATGCTTTCCACGAAAAAATACAGCAGCCCGATGATGACCGGTATCAGGAAGCCGTTTGAAATCCAAAACATTACATTTGACAAAGTGTTCATTTTCGTATTCAGTTTTTTTGTTGTTGTTCGTTTTCACGTTCCTTTATTCACGGCACAAATATTTTTCAAGGTGTTCATGAGCTCGCTTCGCTCGGTTCTCCGCCTCGGCCATGCTCAAGCAAGCTTGGCATGGCACTCGGCTTAATCGAAAGGTTCGCTATCGCGTTCCATTCTCCGCCTCGGCCATGCTCAAGCAAGCTTGGCATGGCGCTCGGCTTAATCGAAAGGTTCGCTATCGCGTTCCATTCTCCGCCTCGGCCATGCTCAAGCAAGCTTGGCATGGCACTCGGCTTAATCGAAAGGTTCCGCTTAATTCGAGGATGCCGAGGAAGCGGGAATGTCCCCTGATCTCTTTTTCTTGCTGAACCGATGACGGATACGAGGCCAAAGTTGCCAATATCCCAACAGGAAAAGCACCGCCACGACCGCCAAGGTAAAAAGCAAGGACTTCCAATCCACCGAAGTTTCGGGACTGAAAAGAATCGCCGAAGGATGGAAAATAGTGCTGCAAACCATCAGGACGAACAAGAGCAGCTCCACAATCAACAGCAACTCCACCCGCAGCTCCTCTTCCGGCACGGCCAGACGGAGCAGATACGCCCCGCCGCCGACCAAAAGCAAGGCGGCCAAGGCCAACACCCCGCCTATCAAGCCGAAAGACACGCCCACGAAGGAAAAAAGCAGGCTCAGGTACAAATAGAACAAGGCCGGGAAAACCAGCAAAGCAGGCACATACTCCAAGGCCTTGATGAACCAAGTCCGTTTCAAACCGAAGATTTTCTGAAACTTGGAAGCAGCAAAACCCAAGGCCGCCAAGAAATGCAAGGTCACGGCAATGTTCACATCCTGCACGACTTTCAAATCCTCCAAGGCTTTTGCAACGGACAATTTGTTGATTTGTACGGCGTACCGACCCGCAAAAAGCACGAACAAGGCACAAGCCAAGCCGAAGGCCAGAGGGTAATACTTGCCCGATGCCAAGCTGTTTTTCAACATGCCCGACACCAAGCAAAGCATGGTCATGATGAGAAGCACGCTTTCCATCTACTTCCGTTTTTTACGAATCAGCAACACGGCAGCCACAATGGCCAGAGCCGCCACCACGCCAAAGACAATCAGGATAAGCCGCGTCCCATCCACAGCCTTGGCAGGAGCCACGGCATCCGGATTTTCCTTTTCGAGAACCACCGAACGCTGCCCGTCCGTCTGGGGAACAGCCTGCAAGGCCCGGCGGACCTCGCCACGGTATTGTTCCGCCTTGGCCGGATCCAGGTTTTGGGAAACAAAATCCTTGAGCAAGGCGTTGCCGCAAGTGAAACCGTTGCAGCAAGCCCCGTATTCTTCCACCAATTCGGCATGCAAGTTGGCAATGTCGGCCAACTGTCCGGGCGAAGCTTCCCAATACCCCTTGCGGGCGGTTTCCAACATCACGCCGGTCATTTCCTGCAAGGCAGCCGGGCTTTCGCGTTCAAAGAATTCCCGAACGCCCAACTGGTTCACATCCTTGACATAGACATTGTAAATCTCGTCCCACATCTGGTTGTCGATGGCCGAAGGCTTCATCACGTTCCAACCATAGGTGTTGGCGACCAATTCGCTGAACGTCGCAGCCGAACTTGCCCCGCCCTTCATCTGTTCCTGGATGTACTTGGGATTGAAGAAAGTGGTACGGGCTTCGACCCCGATAGCCGAACGCAAGTCCTGCACACGGGCGTTGTAGCGGTTGCGCAAATCGTTGAAATAGTTGTCGGGATCCTTGCCGGTGACATTGCGCACGGTCAAAGTAAGACCGCCCATGAACTCGTACACATGATCCAAACTCAAAGCCCCCCAGGTATTGCTCTGGCGCGGCTGCACCACCACATCGGTATTCTGCAAGGCGGCCTCGAACAAACCTTCCTTGAAATCGCCCCAGGCTTGGGAAGAGCCGTACATGGCCCCCATGTTATGCAGATAGGTATCGGAAATCTCGGATTCATTCTCCCAACGGTCCCCGGCCTGCACCATGCCCGTGATGCCTGTCCCGGACATTCCGTTCAACCCTCCGAACACACGGGTCGTGGACAATTCCCGCGCCTCCTGCGGGCTGTATCCCTTTTCAAGCAAAAGCCTTTCAGCCGCCACATTGCCCTGGGCCACGAAGTTTTCCCCTTTGTCGGAAGCCTGCGAAGCCAAGAGGATAGCCCGCTGCAGAAGCTCCAGGCGCGAAGCGGCCAAGTCGCGGAACTGTCCCGAAGTCTGGACCACCACATCGATACGCGGACGGCCCAGCTCTTCCGGCGGAATCAGACGGACATCCAGGACACGCCCGAAACGGTCGCGGACCGGTTCCACCCCAAGCAGGTAGAAAATCTGGGCCAGGGTCGCCCCCTCGCTTTCGATGAAACTGCCCGACCAAAGCGTGAAGCTCACCTTGGCAGGAATGCGCCCCTCGTGGTTCTTGGCGTAATCAGCCAACATTTCCTCTGCCATTTTCTTGCCTTTCTCCCAAGCGGTCGCCGTAGGGGTCGTTTCGGCATTGATGGCATAGAGGTTACGCCCCGTGGGCAAAGTGGAAGGATTGGCAATGAAATCGCCGCCGGAAGTCGGGGCCACATAGCCTCCGTCCAAAGCATCCAGCATGGCTTGCAGTTCCGTCCGGGGGCTCTGCTGCAAGGCTTCCCGGTAGAAATTGACTTTCTCGAGGGTCGTTTTCAGCGTAAAAACCGCTTTGGCTACAGCCTCCTGCTTGGCATCCAAACGCATCGTCGCTGGCATTCCACCCGGAATGCCGGACGGAGAAGACATTCCCTCCGGTTTTCCGTGAGTCCGGGCCGGATGTTGTCCGGAAAACTGCCCGGAAGATCGATCCGGTGACTGGGCCGAAGCATGGTTCCCCGGATGCAAGCCGGTATCCCCAGGCTTGGATCCGGTTGCCGTCGCACCCGAGACCGCATCGGACGAACCCGGCTTCCCCGGATGAACACCTGCATTACCGACTTGGGAACCCGCTGCCGTCGCACCCGAACCGGCCTCCCCGTTCCCGAAGCTCATCGAAGCCGGCCCACCAGCCATCATCCGCCGCATCGCCGCCGGCATTCCTCCCGCCTCCTGCATCTTCCCCCACCGGCAGGCCAAATCGTAATCCTCGGCCCGGATTCCCCAATCCAGAATCATCTGCCGGACATCGGCCTTGGGATTCCGCAAAAGCTTTTCCACCGCCTTTCCGGCCTTGGAATAATAACGGGAAGCGAAAAGGGATTGGTCCTTGAGCGCGGCACGTTCCATTTTCCCGTATGCGATATCCACCTCGGCCAGACTGTAAGCCAAGGGGTCTTTCGACATCAGGCGCACCGAACTCAAAATCTTGTCCTTTTCAAAAGGAACGCCCAAGGTGTAAAGGCCGCCTCCTATTTTTTCCTGCACCAACTCGGTGGCGAAATTGTCTATTTCCTGGATTTCGGCATCGGTATAAGGCTGCTGTAGGTTGCTGTCCAATTCCAAATCACGGTGCAAGCCCATGCCGACAGCCCTTTTCTTAATCTTCAGATTCAAGGAACTCAAATCCTTGTTCCCGCCCACCTGGGAGAGATATTCTTGAATGTTTTCCTGCAATTCCTTCACTTGCCCGCTCAGGCCGCTTTCCATGAAAGGCGGGTTCAAATGGGTCAAAGTAACGGCATACGAACGCCTTTTGGCAATCATCCCCTCGCCCACATCGGCAATCGTGTAGAAGTAGAAATGCGGCAAATCCCCCACCAGGACATCGCTCCAATCCGCTTGGCTCAAAGCCACTTGCTTTCCGGGAATGAATTCGAGCGAACCATGGGTCCCGAAATGGATCATCGCATCGGCCCCGAAACCGCAACGGGTCCAGAAATAAGAGGCGATATAGGGATAAGGAGGTATCTCGTTGGATCCGTGAACCATCTGGAAGGAATTTTCACCTGTTCCCTGGACCGGCTGGGGCAACAACACCACGTTTCCGAAGCGTATCCGGGTCACGGCGATTTCCGTCTTGCCGTCCGCTTGCCGCACATAGTAATCGCCCGGCACCGGACCGTATTTTTCCACCAAATCCTCATAAACGGGGGCTGTCAAATCCCGCCGGAGCCAGGAGTCGAGATCCCGGGCATCGACCCATTGGGGATGCTCCGAAGCCAAATAACGCTCCCGGTTCCCCTCGGCATAACTGTTGAAAACCGGCCCTTGCTCCATGAGAAGCCTTTCAAAGGCCTTTTCGTCGGAGGGAAGCCCGTCCAGATCATAACCGGCATCGCGCAAGGCCCGCAGGAAGTTGTACAAGGAAGGCACGACTTCCAAGCCCGCCGCCGTCAAGGCTGCCGAACCGGGCCCCTTGAAATAATAAATGGCGACCTTCTTCTCCTTATTCGGTTTCCCTTTCAATTCCAAATAGTTGTCAACCGTTTGGCAAAAGCCGCGCAAGCGTTCCGGAACCGTCTTGAACAGATACAGCCCATCCTTGTCCTCGTACTGGGCGATCAAAGCATAAGGCAGGATTCCCCCGTCTATTTCAGGCATGACCAAGCTTTGGCTCAAGAAACCGCCCACCATGCCCTGCTTGTCGGCCATCCATTGGTCGTAAGTGGCATTCATGGTCAAAGGACAGAACAAGGGAATGTTTTGTCCGCGCAACCAATCCACGGCCCGGTCGCCCTGCCCCATCAACAAACGGCCATGCGGCAGGTAGATAGCCGCATCGGGCTTGATTTCCTGCAAGAAGTCCAAACGTTTGGTAAAGCTGGCAATCGGATAGACGCGGTATCCCCGGTCCTGGAACGCCAGAATGATGGAATCCAGATGCTCGGTGTTGGTGTTGAAAGGCCCTGCGATACCGGTCATGAGTGCGATTTTCCGCTGGCCGTCCTTGTAGAGGCCATGTTCTTCGAGCCAGGCTTCGTATTCGGCTACCGTGTTGAAGCTCACGTCCTCGCCTATATGGAAAAGGCAATCGGGATTGATTTCCCGGACTGGTTCGACGGCACCGGTGAACAAGCTTTTGCCGCAAAGGTCTTTGCGGATATAGTTGAACAGGCTGCGGAAATTGGTCGTTCCCCCGTTGCCCAGCCAGGCTTCCACCTTCGCCTTCTGCGAGCTGTCCAGATTGCAAATGTCGTTGTCGGGGCTGGTGACCGCGAAACTGTAAAACGGCACGCCTTTATTGGCCAGACGTTGCATTTCGGCCCGATCTTCTTCCGTGACCCGCAAGCCCATGGCAAACACCAGGACGGCATCGTACTTTTTGAGCTTGGACACCTCGTCCACACCCAAGGCGTCCACCTTGACAAAGGAATTTCCCGCCGACCTGACCATCTTGGCCACTTGGAAATTCTGGAAATTCAACAAGGCAATCCGCGTGGGGGAGGCCAAAAGGCACCATAAGAGCCAAAGTACGAGCAAGGCTCCCACGATACCGGAAATGATAGCAATTTTCTTCTTCATGATTCAGTTTTTTGGGAGAAAGGAAGCCTGCCTCCAGACACCTGCTTTGTTTCCCGAAGCCAGACAACATGTCACAGCAGGCGATGCGTAGCCGGGCATCCCATCTTCCAGCCATCGGCAGAAAGAACTCCCCCGGACAGCCACGGAAAGATATCGTCTTTTACCGGGCGTATTTGTTCCTTTTCTCCCCTTTGACAAATCCGGCCAAATCGTCCACGTCCACCGAAAGGGAGACGAAAAACGTAATCCCGGACGAAAGCGAACCCGATACCAAATCGTAGTTCCGGGGCCGGTAATCGAAAAGGTTGTCGATGCCGATGTTCAAGGAAACGGCATCCATGAAACGCTGGTTCACATTCAGTTTCCAGAGTGTGTAGGCCGGATAACGGGTCTGTTCGTAAACCGGGGCCTCCAGACCGGTTTCCGGGTCCTCGGCATATCCGGAAATCGTATTCTGGGTCAAAGCCGACAACACCCGCCCGCTCAAGGACACGCCCAGACGGTACCATCCCTTCGAGTAGTTGTAGTCGAAACGGGCTACCCCGGTATGCGGGCGGGCATAACTGGAGTTCACCCCGTCCACCCGCTGCAAATCGTAAACGTAGGAGTAGCTGAGTTTGATACCGAAACCGTAAGGCAGCTTGAGCATCAGGCTGGCATCGAAGCCTGCCGTATGCGAACTGTAGGCATTGCGGTAAAATGCCGTATCCTGACGTTCGTTGTAAACGGTCGTAATCTTGTCCCGCGTATAGCTATAATACCCTGTTGCCGTGAAACTGGCCGACTTACGAGCATATTCGAGGCTCAAAGTCGCGTTCTGGCTCTTTTCGGGTCGCAAATCCGGATTGCCGTAGATGATGAACCAGCCTTGCCCGCCCATGTCGTAGTTGGAATAGCGTTCCTTGAGCGAGGGGGCACGGAAACCTCCGGCATAGGACAAGCGGATGGAAACCGGATTGATCTTGTACATGAACGACACCTTGGGCGAAACATGCGGCAGCCGGAACTGGCTATTGTAGTCCATGCGCAAACCGTAGACCAGGAAATAGCGGTCCTTGAAGCTGATATCGTGCTGGGCATAAGCCACGGCGGTATGGGACTTGTAATTCCGCCACTCCCCGTTTTCCGTCGTGTCGAACTGGTTGGAAAGCAAGGTCTCGTTGAAGTACTCGGCTCCCACGCTCAGAATGTTCGTTTCAGAGAAACTGTAATCGAACTGCACGTTGCCCGTGTTGTACATGTTACGGTATTCCTGGGAGGTGATGCCGGTGACAGGATAAAAATTGTTCTTGTTGTAGAGGTCGAACGCATAGTTGAACCTCAAATGAGCCTTTTCATCAATCTGGTAGTCGAGGGTCGCTCCAGCCGATCCGTCCAAGTAGCGGTTCTTGCGGGTCTCGGAATAATCGCGTTCCCTGTGATAAAACGCGCCTCTCACTTTCAAAGAAAGCCCGGGACGGAAATCGTAACGGAAACTCTGGTTCACATTGATGTTCCTTCCTCCGTAAATCGGCGCGCGGTCTACCACGTTTCCTGCCGAATCGGTGCTTTCCAGATAATAGGTATCGACGAATTTGTACGAAGCGTTGGTCGTGCTTTTGAACTTTCCCCGGTCGAAGCCCAAGGTGGCCGCGTACCTTTGCTCGTTGTGCGAGCCATAACGTCCGTTGACATTCAAGGACCAAGGTTCATCGGCTTCCTTGGTAATGATGTTCACCACCCCGCCCACGGCATTGGAACCGTAGAGGGCCGAACCGGCTCCCCGGACAATCTCGACCCTCTCCACATTATCCATGTCGAGGCGTTCGTAGTCGATGTTGTTCATGCTTTCCCCGGCCATTTTCTCCCCGTCGATCAAGAACAGGATATCGGTTCCCCCCATGCCCTGCATGTTCATGACCACTTGCCCGTCCATCTGCCGCCCGAACTCCACGCCGGGAATCTCGGACTGCAATACATCGGCTATCGTCATCGAACCGGTCTTTTCTATCTCCCTCCCGGATATTACGGTGGTGACCACGGGTATATCCTTGAGCAGTTTCGGGGTCCGAGTCCCTGTCACGACCACTTCCCCCAGCAAATTCTGTTCAGGCCGCATCAGGAAACCGACTGCCGTGTCGCGCTGGATCGAAAGGACAGCATCGTAAGGCTGGTATCCCATGAACCGGATAGACACTTTGTATGTACCCGGTCCGGGAAACTGGTAGCGGAAACGGCCATCCACATCCGAAACCGCGCCCCTGCCGCCTTGCACTTGAAAAGTGGCCATAGGCAAGACACCGCCCTCGGCATCGTTCACCACGCCTTCCAAAGTCTGGGCATGGAGCAAGGGAAAGGCAAGGACACGGCACATCCCCCACAGGAGCAACACGAAACAAAGTCTTTTCATCGCTTTTCTTAAAGGAAGATGGGGAAAAATCCCGGGGTCCAAGGATCGGTTCACGTTTTCCTCGGCAAACCTTCCGCCGGTGTGCTATTCTTCCACCGGCAGGAACGGGAAACCGTAAGTGAAGGTGGCGTAACCATTGGCATCGCCGGTTTCACCCCCTTTGTAGGAAGTGAACTGGATTTTGGCATACTGCCCAGCCTCGGTCTTCACTACATAGACATTCGGCTGCACGGTGTAAACAGGCGGCATTCCGCTGCGCATCACCCAGTCTTCCAAAACCATGTTGATTTCGGTCGTGTCGTATACGATAATCCCTTGCATCATCTGGCTCATGTCAACGGACACTTCCTCGTAAGTCAATTCGTCTTTCATGAAAACGCTGCCGGAGGGAATCGTGGTCAGAGCCTCGAACGAAGTCACATCGGTCTTGATGGCCGAACCGTTGTTGGTCTTGACATTTTCGCGATGGAGGGCGATATCCCAGTTCTCCGGAGCCGGGGATTCGTAATGCTGGGTCACCGTCTGGCCGTCGGCAAAGGAAACATAAACCCACTGGTCATAGGCCGAAACATCGAGCGCCGTCATCGTCCGCACGACCATCGCCGTGCTGTCGTTCCCTCCCGTTCCATCCCCTCCTCCACTGCCACCGCCTTCATTGCCGTTTCCATTGTCATCGCAAGAAATCAGGGTCGCCATCCCGAAAAGGGCCGCCCCCAAAAAGCAAACAATCCGTTTCATCGTATAAGAATTTAAAAATCATGCAAGAGTCGCCAGTCCGCCGCCTTGCCATATCCGGGTCCAAGGCTCCGAACCGGTTTGCAAAAGTCGGATTTATCCAAAGGTGCGGCAATACTCAATTTTAGGTATTTTCCACATGGATGCTCACAAAAAGTAGGTATCCGCCAAAAAGGACGGACCGGGAGGATTCGAGACGGAAGGACACGTTTTTCTTCCTCGTCTCTGGATTGCCGCTGGAAGAGTGAACCGGGGAACCAAGTTGCAAGCATCGGGCCACATGGCTATCTTTGCAGGTTTTTCCCGTCAGACCTTGGTGATGTAAAAGTTTTATTTTGAAACCGCGTCTGCCCCAAAACCGCTACCGAAGGAGTTCACCCCAAGCGAGCCTTCGCAAAAAACAAGCCGGGCCGGGAACAAATCATGGCATGAAGACAAACCAGCACAACGTGAATACGGGCCGGACAGGCCTTCCCGTTTCCAAAGTCATAGGCATGGGAAATGCCTTGGTCGATTTGATTTTCCACTTGGAATCCGACCGGCTCCTGAAGGATTTTTGCCTTCCCAAGGGCAGCATGACCCTCATCGGCCAGGAAAAAGCCGAAGAAATCCTCGGCAGGTTCCAGCACAAGGCCGATGCCGTCGTCACAGGCGGGTCAGCCTCCAACACCATCACGGCCATCGCCCGGATGGGCGGGGAATGCGGCTTCATCGGTCGTACCGGTTCCGGCGACAGGTATGCAAATTTTTACAAGGAATTCTTCGGGCGACATCATATCCGGACTTACTTCAGCCATGCCGCCATTCCGACCGGGACGGCCATCACCCTGATGAGCCCCGACACCGAAAGGACGTTCGCCACCTACTTGGGAGCGGCTGCCACGCTTTCGGAAGAGGACATCGAGGAGGCTTTTTTCAAGGATTACGACTTTTTCCACATCGAAGGCTACATGGTCCAGAACCAAGCCTTGATGGAGAAAGCCGTTTCCTCTGCCAAGAGACAAGGCCTGAAAGTGTCGCTCGACATGGCCAGCTACAACATCGTGCTCGAAAACAGGGAGTTCTTGGACAAATTGCTGCGCAAGGACGTGGACATCGTTTTCGCCAACGAGGAGGAGGCTTCCGCCTTTACGGGGAGAAACGAACTGGAGGCCTTGTGCCGCTTGGCGGAATGGGTACCGACGGCCATTGTCAAATTAGGAAGCCGGGGATCGCTGGTCATGGACCGAGGCCGTCTCTACCATGTGGAAGCCGAGAAAGTGACTAAAATCGACAGCAACGGGGCGGGCGACAATTACGCGGCGGGCTTCCTCTACGGGCTTTGCTGCGGGCTTCCGGCGCGCCAATGCGGGGAAATCGCCTCGATGGTGGCTACCGAAGCTGTCAAGGTGACCGGGCCGAAACTGAGCGAAGAGCAATGGGAGAAGATTCTGCCCCGGATCGAAGTCATCAAGATGGAAGCGGAACGGAGGTAAAAATTTGTCAGGATGGCTAAGATAGGAAACACGGACTTAGGGGATTTTTCACTTTGGCTGGCACCCATGGAAGCGGTCACCGACCCGCCTTTCCGCAGCCTTTGCAAAACCTACGGGGCGGACGTGCTGGTGAGCGAATTCGTGTCGTCCGATGCCATAGTGCGGCAAAAGAGCCTGTCGAAGATGGACTTCTCGCCGGAGGAACGCCCCACAGGCATCCAAATTTTCGGCCATGACGAAAAAAGCATGCGGGAGGCGGCGGAAATCGCGGCCCGCTGGAAACCGGACTTCATCGACCTGAACTGGGGTTGCCCGGTCCGGAAAATCGTCAGCAAAGGTGCCGGTTCGGGCATCCTGCAGGATATTCCCAAAATGATCCGGATTACCGCTGCGGTGGTCGATGCCATGCGGGAACGCGGGATTCCGGTCACGGTCAAGACCCGTCTGGGCTGGGACGAAAGCGACAAGCCCATCGTGGAAGTGGCGGAACGCCTGCAAGACGTGGGCATCGCGGCCATCAGCATCCACGGGCGGACCCGCTCGCAGCTCTACGCAGGGCAAGCCGACTGGACGTTGATCGGTGAGGTCAAGGCCAACCCCCGGATGCATATCCCGGTCTTCGGCAACGGGGATGTGGACTCGGCAGCCAAAGCGGCCTTGATGCGTGAACGTTATGGCGTGGACGGCGTGCTGATCGGACGGGCGGCTATCGGGAATCCTTGGATTTTTGCCCAATGCAAGCAGTTCCTTGCCACAGGGACAGAATCGGCATCGCCCTCTTTCAAAGAACGCAGACAAGTCTGCCTGGAATTGTTCCAGAAAGAAATCGAAGCCAAGGGGGAACGGGTCGCCGCCCAGGAAATGAAAATCCATTACCCGGGATTCTTCAAAGGCATCCCCCATTTCAAACCGGCCAAAATGCAATTGATGCTTTGCAGCACTTTCGCCCAGGCGCAGGAAATCTTGGAAGACTTTGAAACTGGCATGACCGGCAATTGCCAAACTGAAAATGGATCCTTGTCCATGCCCGTGACGGACAGCTTCTCGAAACCGAATTCCGCACAGGGGTTGATGTAACGCTCCCGCACGCCGTCTGTCCCCATGGTCCTGTCCTTTTTGCAAACCACAAAGACCACAGCTGTCCGTGGCGGACTGACTTGGCCGGTCCAGCGGGTCGAAGCAGCCATAGGTGAATCCTATTTTATCCCAAATCGGTCATTAGACATTGGGGAGATTGCCCGCTTGTGTCATGCAGCATGCTTCTCGCCTAGCCGAAGGCGTAGCGGGCTACGTCGAGGCGTAGCGAGAAACAGGATGCGGACAGAAGCGGGCAAGATGCCCGAAAGCCTCATTTCCCCAATCAGAAACGGACACGGCGTGTCTAATGACCGATTTGGGTTTATCACAGCTGCTCGTGGCGGACTTGGCCGTCCTCGCAGACCAAGAGACGGGAAGGGTACTTGGTAATCATCAAAAAGTCGTGCGTAGCCACCAAGACCGCGCATCCGGCCTTGCTGATATCGACAAGCAGCTTCATGATTTCCTCGGAAGTGTCCGGATCCAGATTGCCGGTAGGCTCGTCGGCCAAAATGATCTCCGGCTTGTTGAGCAAGGCGCGGGCAATGGCGATGCGCTGCTGTTCCCCGCCCGAAAGCTGGTATGGCATCTTGCGCGCTTTGGTTTCCAATCCCACCAGTTCCAAGACCTGGCGGATACGGTAGTCCATCTCATCCTTGTTCTTCCAATCAGTAGCACCGAGGACAAAGGAAAGGTTATCATAGACCGAACGGTCGGTCAGCAGCTGGAAATCCTGGAATACGATGCCGAGCTTGCGCCTGAGGTAAGGGATATCGCGTGTCCGCAGCCGCGCCAAGTCGTAACCGGCCACGCTTGCCTGCCCCGAAACCACCGGGATGTCTGCATAAAACGTGCGCAGCAGGGAGCTTTTCCCTGTCCCGGTCTTGCCTATCAGATAAACGAAATCCCCTTGGGCAATCTCCAGGTTCACATCCGAAAGGACTTTCACATTCTTCTGGTACACATCCAGATTCCGCGTCCAGATGACCGCATTCGAATCTTCCATAAGCTCCTATCTTGCATTATCTGCCGATGGCACGGCAACACTTCAACCCAAATCGGTCATTAGACTTTGGGGAGATTGCCCGCTTGTGTCATGCATCCTGCTTCTCGCCTAGCCGAAGGCGTAGCGGGCTACGTCGAGGCGTAGCGAGAAGCAGGATGCGGACAGAGGCGGGCAAGATGCCCGAAAGCCTCATTTTCCTAACCGAAAACAGCCCCGGCGTGTCTAATGACCGATTTGGGTTCAACCCGCATGACACGTCAATTTGCCATTGCTGCAGACCGCCTACATCCTGCGAAGATACACCAAAAACGACATACCCCCAAAAAGAGAACCGGACTTGCCAGCCCTGACCCCATTCCAAAGGCCGCCTATCGGATATAGAACGTGCCTGAAGCTTGGCAAAAACCAAGCTATTCCTCCCCGAACGGCTTCAAGCCTTTCACCGCTTCGGCAGGCGTGATCCGTTTGCCGCCGTTGTCCAAGTCGATCAGCACGTAGCGCCTGTTGCCCATGCCCAATTCCTCCATGTACGAAAGCTGGCGATGCCCGTGCCGGCTCTCGATCCGTTCCACCAAAGCCCGATTCTCGGCCTCGGTCATCGCGTAAATCAGATCCACGCAAGCCTGGTCAAAACCGAAGCCGGGACGAAACCGATGCCGTCCAAGCCTGCCAATGGAATCAACGGCAAAATTAAACATTGGCCGTCAAACAGCATCTACCTGCACGCGCGGAATCATGTCCCGGATTACAGAAACACGCCCAAGCCTGCGTATTCGGATTTTTACCTATCTTTGCTATTTGGTTTGTCCGCTGGAATAGCCTTGTTGCCGACAAGGGCATCGCACGCAGACAAAAACAAGGAACGCTGATATTTAAATTTTTGTACAATAATGAACATCACAAGAGAACCGAAAGGGGAGCTGTCCGCTTACCTCAGATTAGAGCTGGTACCCCAGGATTATGAAGGCAAGGTTGCCGAGGAATTGAAGAATCAACGCAAGAAGGTATCGATGCACGGGTTCCGTCCCGGGCAGGTTCCCATGGGGATTGTAAAGAAAATGTACGGGCAAGCCGTCTTGATGGATCAAATCAACAAGATCGTGGCCGAAAGCATAACCAATTATATCAAGGAAAACAAAATCGATATCTTAGGCCATGCCCTCCCCGTGCCGGAAGAGGAAAAGAAAAGCGAATACGATTTCGAAAACCCGAGCAACTTCACCATGTGGTTCGAAATCGGCCTTTCACCCGAATTCTCGATCAATCTGGCCGATATCAAGACCACGGCATACCATGTGACAGCCACCGAAGAACAAATCGACAAACACCAGGAAAGCATCTGCCGCCGCTACGGCGTGGTCAGCAGCCCGGAAACCGCAGATGCCAAGGACACTTTGGGCGGGGAACTCTTCGAATTGGATGAAGAAGGCAACATCAAGGAAGGCGGCATCAACACAAAGACGTCGATTGCCATCGACCTGATTGCCCTGAAGACCATCCAGAAGCAGTTCATCGGCAAGAAGGCGGGAGACACCGTGGACTTTGAAATCCAGAAGGCGTTCAAGAACAAGGCCGACCTCTCTTCGATGCTCAACATCAAGGAAGAAGAGCTGGCCAACATCGCGCCCAAGTTCCGTTTCCGGATCGACAGCATCACCCACGTGGAACCGGCCGTTCCCGGAGAAGACCTTTACGCCAAGGCTTACCCCGGCGTGGAAATCAAGGACGAAACCGCTTTCCGCGAACAAATGCGCAAGGAAATCGAAGGCTACTACAAGCAGCATAGCGACAAGAAGCTCTTTGTGGATACCGTGGACAAAATCATCGACGAAACCAAGTTCGACCTGCCGATGGACTTCATCAAGCGTTGGGTCATCTCCGAAACCAACCGCGAGGCCGAAGAGAAGAAGCAGGAGCCCATCAACGACATCCCCGAAGAAGAACTCAAGCAGATTGAACGCTCGCTGCGCTGGGATTTGATCCAGAACAAGATTACCTCGCAATACGAAGTGAAAATCGAAATGCAGGATCTGCGCGACTTCTACAAGAACCGCGTGCTGGCCCAGTACTTCCCGGTAAATGCCGAAGACGAAGAAAGCAAGAAGCGCATTGAAGCTTTCATCGATTCGATGATGAAGAACGAGGAAGAAGTGAAACGTGTCTACGACATGGTTTTTGAAGAAAAGCTGACCGCCCTGTTCATGGAAAAAACGCAAGTCGAAGCCAAAGACGTGAACATGGACGAGTTCGTGGCTATTCTTCAGAAAGACGGAACCAAGAAATAATGCGGCTTGTGATAATGGGCAATCTGCAACGTTGCCGTCGGGATTCGGACTCGGTCACGTACAAAAGCACGCTCCCTCATCCTCACTCTCGGCGGCCTTGCATCTTGCCCATTCTGAAAGCCACATCAGAACGGGTATTTCTTGGCAATCATGAAAACGAACGCCTCGTATCTTAGCCGTTCTGACAAGCTGCTTGAAGCAGGAAACTTCCGGGCATCCGCGTGGTTGCCGGATCGTCCCCGGACAAGCAAACGGACATTTATCCCGATCCACTTCCAAAAGGAGACTCAAATGAACAACGAATTCCGAAAATACGCCATGGGACATCGAGGCATCAGCAGCCTGGCTTTAGACCGCTTTGATGCCTATACCCGGGCATACATATCGCCCACCATTATCGAAGAACGCCAGCTGAACGTAGCCCAGATGGATGTCTTCTCCCGTTTGATGATGGATCGCATCATCTTCTTGGGGACTGCCATCAACGATGAAGTGGCCAACATCATCCAAGCCCAGCTGCTCTTCCTCGACTCGGTGGATTCCAGAAAGGACATCCAGATTTACCTCAACACGCCCGGCGGTTCAGTATACGCCGGCCTTGGCATCTACGACACGATGCAGTACGTCTCTTCGGACGTGGCCACGATCTGTACCGGCATGGCGGCCTCGATGGGATCCATCCTGCTCTGCGCCGGAACCAAAGGCAAGCGTTCAGCGCTGAAACACTCCCGCGTGCTGATTCACCAGCCGCTCGGCGGCGCGGAAGGGCAAGCTTCGGACATCGAAATCACAGCCCGCGAAATCCTCAAGGTCAAGAAGGAGCTTTACGACATCATCGCCGAACACAGCGGCCAGCCTTACGAGAAAATCTACAAGGATGCCGACCGCGACTTCTGGATGACCTCGCAAGAGGCATTGGAATACGGGATGATCGACGAAATCCTGGAAAAGCCGAAAGACGGCCGCGATAGCAAGTAGCCAGCCTGGCGGCGCGAAGAAGCCGGGAGCCAAGCCATACCGGCAGCAAACTCATGCCGCCCGCGCGGTACCTCGCACCCTGCCCGTCCCGGTTCTCCGCAAAAGGACCAGGTGCGACAACTTGCCAGTTTTGACCATAATAAAGATACTACCATGTTAGCAGGGATTCTGACCATCATCGTTTACAAGCTTTTGCTGTTGCCCTCCTTGTGGGGTGTGTTCAAAGATTCCGGCCGGAATCCCTATTTGGTCTTAGTACCTTTCTACGGGGAATGGGCCTGGATCCGCATCTTGAAAGTGAAATGGTACACCCATTTTCCATTTTTGTTCCTCCCCTTTATCAACGTTTTCATATTCTGGCTGCTATGCGTTGAAACTTCTTACGGGTACAGACGCCGCAAGATTCTGGAATGCCTGGCAGCCAGCGTATTATTTTTCCTCTATTTCCCTCATCTGGCCTTCCGCAACAAGGAAAAATACACCTGCGCCAAAGACCTCCCGCCCGTCAAGAAATCCTCGGCTCGAGAGTGGTTCGACACCATCGTGTTCGCTTTGGTAGCCGTGCTGATCATCCATGCCTTCTATTTCAAAGGCTATGTGATCCCTTCCTCTTCGATGGAAAAGTCGTTGAACGTGGGAGACTTCCTCTTTGTCAGCAAAGTAGCCTACGGCCCGAGAATGCCCCAGACCGTGCTGACTTTCCCTTTCGTGCAGCACACCTTGCCGCTCACCAAGGACGTGCCCTCCTACCTCACTTGGCTCGAACTCCCCTACCACCGTATGCCCGGATTCCGGCAAGTGAAGCATAACGATGTGATTGTATTCAACTTCCCGGACGGCGACACGGTTTCGAGCGTGTTCCAGAGCAATATCAGCTACAACACCTTGGTCAAGGAAGTAGGGCGCGAGCGCGTATGGCGCGACAAAGCCAACTTCGGGCGTATCACCTACCGCCCGGTCGACCGCAGGGAAAACTTCGTGAAGCGGTGCATCGGCCTGCCGGGGGACACGGTATCCATCCGGGACAGGCAGGTCTACATCAACGGGCGGAAAGCAGAAAACCCGGAACAGCTGCAATTCAACTACCGGATCATCCCTTCTCCGATGGCGGTTTCCCACAAGGCATGGCGTGAACTGGGCGTTTCGGAAGCCGACCTGAAGATGCTCTTCAATCCCGACTACGGCACAGTGCCTTTGACCGAGGAAATGGTAGCCAGAATCCGGCAGATTCCCGGCGTACAAGGCGTGGACCCCGTCATCGAGCCGGCCGGCATGGGCGACGGGAGGCTCTTCCCGTTCAGCCCGGTGGATTATCCCTGGAACGTGGACAACTACGGCCCGGTCTATGTGCCCAAGAGAGGGGACGTACTGCATCTGGACAACAAGAACATCGCCCTGTACAAACGCCTGATCCGGATTTACGAAGGCAACGACCTGCGGGTGGAACCTGATGGAAGGATTTTCATCAACGGAACCGAGAGCGACACCTACACCTGCAAGATGGACTACTACTGGGCCATGGGCGACAACCGCCATAATTCAGCGGATTCCCGCTACTGGGGATTCGTTCCTGAAGACCATCTGGTCGGCAAGGCTTTCATTGTCTGGTTCTCCTGGGACAAGGATGCCAGCGGCCTGAAGAAAGTGCGCTGGAACAAAGTGATGAGGCTGATCCGGTAATCGACGCCGCAGGACGGCCTCCGGCTTCGGAACGGCTTCCATCCAAGGCATGTCAGTCCCGCAACCGCAAGGGCAAGCCGCGATATGTCGAAAAAATCCTTCATACTATTCTCATGCATCCTGACGGGCTTCGGCACGCAGGAAGCCCATGCCTACCAGCATCCTGAAGAGACACGGGGGCGTTGTACCTACATCGATACGGCACGGCAATACCTTGAAAATGCGAAGAACCTCATAGACAACGAACTTTACAACAGTGCCACTACGGTTTTGAAAGAAGGCATCGCCGCCTATCAACGCTGCGTGGAACCCGATGACAGCAACTTCCAGACCCTCTCATCGTTGTACTACAACTTAGGCTTCGCCTACTACCATGTTTCCGACTACGAACACTCCTTGGCCTACTTTTACAAGATTGTCAAGCTCCAAGGCACCACCCCCCGGATGCAGGCCAAGGCCTACATCGGCATCTCCAACGTATTCAACAGCCTGAAAAACCCGCAAGAATCCATCCATGCCCTCAAGCGAGCAAAAGGAATCAACCAAAGCCTGCAAGACAGGGACATCGAGATAGGAGTTCTCAACAATTTAGCCAATGCCCACGCAATCAACGGGGAATACGACTCGGTACTGTACTGCCTGCAACGCGCCTACGAGTATTCCTTCCTCCTGGCGGACACGACCGGGATACAGGTTTCCATCCTGCTCAACATGGCCAATGCGCTGCAAGTGCTGTCCCGGTGGGAAGAATCTGAATATTGCTACCGGAAAGCCCTGGACGAAGCCCGCAAACTGCACAACCATTATCTCTGCAACCAAATCGAATACGGGCTGGCCTTGGTCCTGCTGAATCAAGGGCAAGACCAAGCCGGGCTGGAACTGCTGGAAAAATGCCTGGAAGAAGCATCGATTCTGGACCACAAGCGGCTGGAAGCCTTGGCGCACCAACGGCTCAGCCGGTTCTGCATGGAACATGGGAATTACAAGGAAGCCTACAATCACCTTGCCCTGAAACAATCGCTGGACGACTCCATTTTCAACATAGAAAGCGAGCGGAACATCAACCGTCTCAAAGCCGACTTCGACATCTACCAGATTGAAACCTCCAAACAGCTTCTGGAACGGGACTTGGCCATCTACAAGAACAAGATATTCAGAAGGAACCTGAATATAGCCATTCTGGCTCTCCTCGCCGTGGCCGCTCTGGGCATCGCTCTTTTCATTGCCAGGAAGCTCATCCGCCGCAACCGGGAATACAACCAGCTGAACAACCGTCTCGACTCCCTCAAAGAACACATCGACAGCGAAAAGCAGAAACTGAACGAACGTTTCCGCTCCGAATTGGAACTGAAACACAAAGAGCTGACTACAAACGCCCTGCTGCTTGTCAAATCGGAAGAGATAGCCGGAGACATCCTGGAAAACGTAAAACGACTCCAATCGCCTGTCTCCAAAGCCGAAAACGATAAACGCCTACGGGAAATAGAAAGCCTGGCGCAGGAACTCTATGCAGGCAAAGGATGGGAAGAATTCAAATACAGTTTCGAGCAAGTCAACTCCGCCTTCTACAAGAACCTGAACGAGAAATATCCCGGACTGACCGCCAGCGACCAGCGTTTTGCCGCCTTGCTCAGCCTGGGGCTGACCACCAAGGAAATAGCCATCATGACAAACCGCTCTGTCCGCGGCGTGGAAACCTCCAAATTCCGGCTCAAGAAGAAAATGGGATTAGATGTTTCCGAGAATCTGATCGAAGTCCTGATGAATCTCAAATAATCCCCATCGGGAACAGACCCGGCGTGTCTAATGACCGATTCGGGATAATCCGGACGAGACCCTGGCAAGACGACGCGTGAACGCCGCACCTCGTCCCCATCCCTACAAACACCACGTAACAAGCAACATATAAAACATGTTGTGTCTTTGACGTAGCCATCCGGCAGCATGGTTCGGATTTTGGCGAACCGTCTTCCGTTGCCTCTTCCTGAAATTTCCTTAATCTTGGAACCGCAAGCCGGATGCCGGGAAAGGGACGCAGGCTCCCTGGCCCGACAGCAAGCCCGAAGCCACATCCGCCCGGCATCCCGGAGAAAGACAAATGCTGAAACTATCGTAAAACCAACAAAAACTTTCTTATGAAAAAGTCTTTCATGATTCGGACTCTCTGCATGGCCATGGGAACGATTTCCTGCATCCCAGCGCTTGCTCAGGAAGGAAGCGGCTTGATTCCTCCTTCCAACCTGGAATACACCCGGCTCTGGGCCGACAGCATCCGCCTCCGCTGGTCTCCGCCGCAACAGGCCGCCGGGCAGCAGAAAACCGAATGGACCGACCTCCCGCTGACCCATGTGGCCACTTACCGATTGGACGGAATCACCACCCAAGGGCATCCGCGCAACCCAGCCTCAGATGGAGAATACATCTACATGAGTTCCTGGAACAGTTCCGGCGCGTCGGTCTTCTTCAAATACGACTTATACGGCAACTTCATCGAACAGTTCGAAATCGAAGGCATGGAAGCCAGCCTCCGGGATCTGGCCTACGACGGGGAATATTTCTACGGCGGCTACGAGAACATCAACAAGATTGCCAAGATAGACCTGGAAAACAGGAAATTGATTGGTGCCATCAATACCGACCGCCCAGTCCGCCATATCTGCTACATCCCAACCTTGGACGAGGGGAAAGGCGGTTTTGAAATCGGAGACTGGACCACCAGCGCGTTCATAGACCGGGATGGCAGCGTGATAAAAGACTCTGCCTTGAATTTCAGCTTTGCCGATGACCTCACCAACTCTCCTTACCTGAGCGTGTACGGCACAGCCTATCACAATGGGAAAATTTACGCCCACAGCGAACTGGGCATCATGGACCTGGATGCCGGATCCCCCATTCCCTACGACGGCCCCTATTCCCGCATCGTGGAGTTCGACATTGAAAGCGGACAGCCCACGGGAAGAAGGTATCTCCTCGCCCGCAAGGATTCCGTGCTCGGACTGGACGGATACAATTCCGCCTGCGGCATCGAAGTCCTTGAATCCCCGGAGGGAATCACCAACCTTCTGCTCGGGTTCCAGGATATAGGACAGAATGCAGAGCCTCTTGTCGTATTCGAGCTGGAACGAGTTCCTTGCCCCGACAATTTCAGCGGTTACAACCTCTATGCCGATGGAGAGAAAATCAATGCCGAACCCATCGGCAGGGATGCCTACACCTATGATTTAGGGAACGTAGCCCAAGGCGAGGAAACCGTCTACAGCCTCAAAGCCCTGTACGGCAGTCAGGAATCGGAAGGTGCCGAACTGACCCTCAATCTGCCCGATTCCCGACAGCTCCCGTTCATTGAGGATTTCAACTCCATGTCCTTAGCAACCAACTACTGGCGGATCCAGGACACCAGCATGGACGAACAAAGCCCATGGCAGGTTTCCTCACTCCAATCCATCGCCGAAAACGAACCCAACACGATCCTTCTGGACTACAATGCCGGCGGACAGAACATCCATTTCTCCGACATGCTGTTATCCAAGGAACTGGACTTCTCCAAGCACGAAACCATCCTGATAAGATTTCAGACAGCCCAGACAATCAACTGGTCCAATCCGCCCTTCTGCGACACTCTTTTCCTGGAAATCAACACCGGGGAAGGCTGGCAGACCGTGTGCAAGGACACCACGCAAGGCAACGGAAAAGCACTGACATACTACACGTATGACATTACAGAACTGGCCGCCGGGAAACCATCCGCCCGTTTCCGCTTCCGCGTGGACGGCAACAGCCGCTCCGAAGCAAACCCCTACGGGTACGGATTCCATTTCTACGTAGACAACTTCAAAGTCTGGGAACCGGAATACAGTGTTGTCCAAGGGACAGTCAGCTTTGGCGGAGAAAAAGTGGAGAATGTGGCTATCCGCTTGGAAAAGCAGGATGACATTCTGGTCTACACGGCAGAAACCGATGCCCAAGGAGCGTTCCGTATCGAAGACATGGAAACCGGCACCTACGTCCTGACCGCCACACGTCCCGACTACAACACCTACACCGCCACCGTGGAACTGAACCAGACCGAAGAGAACGTGGACATCCGGCTTCTCCAGCCCCGTTTTGACGTAGTGGACGACACGCTCCGGATTACCATGAAACCGGAAGAAGAAATGCGTTCAGGCTTCAACCTGGCCAACAGCGGAACCGGCCCCATGCAATGGAACGCAGGCTTTGAATTCCCCTCGGAGGCCAAGAGCCGGAAAGCCATGGAAGAGCCTTCTGTCATTGCCGCATGGGAAGCCCGGGGCAATGTGGAAACCTCCTACGCTTTCCTGAACGACACCATCTATTCGTTCTACATGCAAGGCAACAGCCGTTGCGCCTTGCTGAGGACACTCAAGGATGGAACCGCCCTGAGCGAGGAAACCTTGTTGCCGCTGCCCCAATACACCCGTCTGGGACAAATCTTCAGCGACGGCAAGAATCTCTGGTTCAGCCAGAGCTATGGAAACCTCATCTTCAAATACGATTTGGCCTCCAATACCTTCACTGATACCATCGCCACCCCGCTCGGCAGCATCCGCCTGGCAGCCTGGAATCCTGCTGCAAACACCTTTTTCGTCGGCGACAACAACACCCTTTATGAAATCGACAAAGAAGGGGACTCCCTGCATTCCTACGATATTTCATACAAATGGATCAACTACATCGCGGTAGATGCCGTCTCGCACGAGAAGCCTGTGCTTTGGGTGACCCGGAACAACGAAGAGCCGGAAGGCGGCATGCAGGGCGAATACCTCGGCGTCTACGAATTTTCGCTCGATTCGGCCAATTTCACCGGACGTTACTTCATCGCCAACAAGCATCCGCAGTACGTCCCGCCAAAATACACTTCCATGGAAACCGCTGTAGTGTCCGGCTTCTTCGGCACCACCGAATATTTCCCGGGCCGGTTCAGCCTTTTCGTCACAACGGCCATCTCCAGAATGGGACAGCAAAGCGCGAACCTCTGCGCCGTCTACAACGTGGCCCAGTCCGTCAAATGGATCAGCATGGA
Source organism: uncultured Bacteroidales bacterium (assembly GCA_944320265.1). Lineage (GTDB taxonomy): Bacteria > Bacteroidota > Bacteroidia > Bacteroidales > P3 > Pullibacteroides. The sequence goes on from CALUGT010000001.1 coordinate 150,860, forward strand.
AGAATACCAAGGGTCTCTGGCCGCCGGCGAATCCCAACCTTTCCACTTGGACTTCAACACTGAAGGCATGGTCCATGGGGACAGGGAACAATGCCTGCTCAATCTGAACGCCGACATACAGATACCCTCCGTGCAAATCCCGATTGTCCTGGAAGTGGACACCGCCTACGAAAACCCCTGCTACACGCCCCGTATCCTCAGCCATGAGGTCAATGGCATGGAATCCGTGGACTTGGAATGGACGGTGGAAACCGAAAGCGGAGCCTTGGTAACAGAGAACCTGACCGGATTCACCGTCCGCCGCAACGGACAGACCTTGACCGACACCCTGGTCACAGACATGCGTTTCCGGGACAGCGCCCCCGTCATGGGCATGAACATCTATGAAATCCAAGCCTCCTACGACTTTCCCGATTACGAATGTTCTTCCCCTTGGTCGATTCCCGATACTGTCACCGTAATATATACCGGGAACTGCGCCACTGTGACGAACCTGCAAGCCTCGACGGAACGGCAGCGTCACGTCATCCTCACTTGGGATTATCCTGAAAACGAACTGCCGGAAGGAGAAGCCTTCAACGAATCCTTCGAGCAGATGGAAGCTTTCCGGAACACGGAAGACCTTGGCAATGGATGGACCTCCAAAGACATGGACCGTGCTGCGACCTACGGCCTGACCGATTTCACTTACCCCCATGCAGGAGAGGCCTTGGGATTCATCGTGTTCGACCCGATGCAGACCACACCCTCTTCCATCAACCAAATCGGAGCCTATTCCGGGAACCGGATGGTTGCCAGTTTCAATGCCCGCTTGGACGGGGCATCGACCAACGACTGGCTCATCAGCCCGGAATTGAGAGACACCACCTCCACCATGAGCCTGTTCTTCATGGCCAGGACGGCTTTCCTCAACTACGGCTACGAGCAGCTCAAGGTGGCTTACTCCACCACCGGCAAGGACATCGAGGATTTTGAATTCCTCAACGACGGCCAAGCCTTGCTCGTGCCCGGAGAATGGACCCAATATAGCTACACCCTGCCCAAAGAGACCAAGTACGTGGCACTGAACTGCGTCTCCAGCAATAATTTCATGTTGTTAGTAGACGATATCTACATTGGCCCGGCCCGCCACCACATGAACTTGGAAAGCTATTCGATCTACAAGAACGGGGAATTTTTCCAAGACGTGACACCCAGAGCTTACGGCTTCTACGACTTTGCATTGGAGGACGGCTCGTACACATACACGGTTCAAGCCAAGTACGACAACGGCTGCGTTTCGGACCAGAGCGAAGCCGCTGCTGTGGATATCGAGTTCAAGCACGGGATTACTCCCGCACGCGGGCTTACCGCTGTCATCAACGACCAGTCCAAGAGCATCGACCTCAACTGGAAGGAACCCGCCTGGGGGCCAGCCGAAATCATCGGCTACCATAACGGGCTGGAATACGGCTTCGCCCTTTCTTCTTCCGGCAACGAACCGGTGCCTTTCTCGGCCGCCATCAAAATAGATGCCGACGACCAGACTCTGATGGATTATTCCATCTCGGCCGTTTCCATCGGATTCTTCAACCAATGCAAGGCCACTGCCTTTGTCATCGACATGGAAAGCGGCCAGTACGTGGCCGAACAGGCTGTCCCTTACATGAACGAGCAAAGCTTCACCACGGTCAGCTTCGATTATCCGGTCCTTCTGGAAATCGGGAAATCCTACCTGGCAGGAGTCCGCATTGACGAGTACCAAGCCAATACCTACCCGCTCGGGCAGGACGCCGGCCCGGTGGCCACCGGACAAGGGGAATGGTTCTCCCAAGACGGCAGCAACTGGACGACCCTGAGCGAGCAGTTCGCAAATCAAGAAAACGGCAACTGGTGCATCGATGCAGTCCTGGAAGTAGTGACGCATCCCTTGGACGCGGGCAACATGAAACAAGACCGCAAGGTTTCGTTCGCTCCGGCATCGCAAAACGGCGAACTCCAAATCAAACGCCAGAAAGCCGAAGAAACGCAATATCCGCTGCTTTCCACAAGCGCAGCCAAAGCGCAGTATCCTGAAATCGCCATCGAGGGTTACCAGCTCTGCCGCGATGGCAACAGCCTGCAAAAGCAACCGGAACAAATCTTTGCGTACCAGGACAAGGACGTAACCGAAGGGCAGACTTACATCTACCAGGTACTGACGACTTACGAAAACGAGGAAACCGCCATGTCCGACAGCCTGCAGGTGGTCTTCATTACCGACGTGCAGAACGAAGCCAGCCTGCAGCAGGATTTCAAAGTCTGGACATCCAGCCGCCACGTCTTCATCCAGAACCTGAGCGGACGGGCTTACGATGCCGAAATCTGCAATATCAACGGCAGCAACATGGCCCGACGGACTTCTGTTTCAGAAAGCCTGACGGAAATCCCGATGGAAAACGCAGCCCAAGGCCTTTACTTAGTCCTGATAAGGCAAGACGGGAAACTGTTCGTCAAGAAAATTGCACTATGACAACATTGCCGAGGATGATTCCACATCCTCGTTCTGAAAATTCCGATACCGGCTCGGCCAACCCGCGCCGGTATTGGTTTTGGGTGTTAAAAGGAGGCTCCAGCCTCCTTTTTGCATTCCATAGGGATAGCTTTTAGGCTCTGGCGTAAGGCACCGCCGACAAATCGCAGAAACAGCCTTCCATGAACTTGAAATACCCGGCCATTCCCACCATGGCGGCATTGTCGGTCGTGAACGAGAATGGAGGCACAAAAGCTTCCCACCCGTACTTTTCCTGCCCCTCTTCCATGCGGCTCCGCAACAAGGAATTGGCCGAAACCCCGCCGCCTATCGCCACCTGGCGGATGCCTGTCTGGCGCGAAGCCAGGACAAGCTTCTCCATCAGGCTGTCCACCACCGCCGCCTGCACCGAGGCACACAAATCGTTTACATTCTGCTGGATGAAATCCGGATTCTCCTTCAAATGATCCCGGACCATGTACAGGAAAGAGGTCTTCAAGCCGCTGAAACTGAAATCCAAGCCCGGAATCCGGGGCCGCGCTATCTTGAAAGCTTTTGGATTCCCTTCCTTGGCCATCCTGTCTATCACCGGGCCGCCCGGATAGCCTAGCCCCATGATCTTGGCGGCCTTGTCGATGCATTCCCCGGCCGCATCGTCGATAGTCCCGCCCAATGTAGTGAACTTGGAAGGGCTTTCCACCTTCAGAATCTGTGTGTGACCGCCCGAAACCAACAGGCATAGGAAAGGGAAAGAGGGCGCATGATGATACTGGGGTGTCCGCAAAAAATGCGAGAGTACATGGGCTTCCAGATGGTTCACTTCCACCAATGGAATATGCAAGGACAAAGACAAAGCCTTGGCAAAAGACACCCCGACAAGCAAGGATCCCAGCAAGCCCGGCCCTCGGGTAAAGGCAATCGCGTTTATCTTTTCCTTGCCGATCCCGGCTGTCTTCAGAGCCGCATCCACCACAGGCACGATACTCTGCATATGAGCCCGGGAAGCCAGCTCGGGCACCACCCCGCCGTACATTTCATGCACTTTCTGGCTGGCAATCATGTTGGAAAGCAGAAGGTCGCCGTCCAAGACAGCGGCAGAAGTATCGTCGCAGGACGATTCTATGGCAAGGATGCAGGACATGTCTTTATTATTTCTACCTTTGTTTTATTAATCTGGCTATTCTGCACACAGGTGCAAAACACCCGGAAACGCTGCAAAAATAGTGAAAGTCGAGCGCAGAGCAAACGAGCTTGCTCGATTGGCTATGCCGAGACGCATCCTGTTTTCGATGACAGTCAAAAACAGTGAAAGTCGAGCGCAGAGCAAACGAGCTTGCTCGATTGGCTATGCCGAGACGCATCCTGTTTTCGACGACAGTCAAAAACAGTGAAAGTCGAGCGCAGAGCAAACGAGCTTGCTCGATTGGCTATGCCGAGACGCATCCTGTGCCGTTGCTGCTCCAAAAAGGGGAGAAACACTTTGAGAAAAGCATTCCGAATCATCCGCAAAATACTGCTCAGCTTGCTGCTGGCCGTCATACTGCTCCTGCTGCTGGCAGGCGGATTGGCCCATGCCCCGTTCTTCCAGAAATTCCTGGCCGACAAAGCGTCCGGATACCTGAGCGAATACATGGAATGCGAAGTGAGCGTCACCAGCGCGGAAATAGACTTCCTTGACTTGACAGCGACCCTGCGGGGAATCCAAATCCTTGACAAGCACCAGAACCCCACCGTCCATATCGAATACGCCCAAGCAGTACTATCCTCGTTCAACTCGAAGAAAATCGCTTTGGCATCGGCCCATCTGAGAAACCCTCGAATCATCATCCGGCGTTATGAAGGAGACACCCAATCCGACTTCAAACGTGTCGTAGCCAAAATAGCCGCCCGCCCGAAGAAAGACACCGCTTTGCGCAAAGCCTTCATCATGGACCGGATAAGGATAGAGAACGGGGCTTTCTATTACGATGCCGAGGGCTTTGACGGCAAACCGGCAGGACAGACCGATTTCAAGCACATCGCCCTGTCAGGCATCAACATGAAGGCAAGCAATTTCTACACCCGGTGCGGGCGCGTGATGGCCCAGATAGACCGTCTGGAGGCGTGGGAAAAATCGGGAATGCTCATAAGGGATTTCACCTCCCGCGTCTACGTGGACAAAGGCCGCCTGCATTTCATGGGAACCCGTATCCAGACCCCGGAAAGCGACATCAAGACAGACCTGAACCTGCAAGCCGGAAGCTGGAAACGGTTCGCCGACTTCATCGAAGCTGTCGACATCGACGGAACAATCCAAGGGGCATCGGAACTTTCCCTGTCCGACTTAGCGCATTTCGTGCCTGCTGCCAAAGACCTTTCCGCCACCATCCGTTTATCAGGGAAAGCGAAAGGGACGGTATCCAATCTGCGGCTCAGCAAGCTGAAAATGGCGGCAGGGGACTCTGTCCTGATCGAAGGCGACTTCCATCTGAAAGGTTTGCCCGACATCAAAAAAAGCCATCTGGATCTGGACATCCAGGCAATCAAGCTCAACAAAGCCGACCTGGACACTATCGGGATCTTCCAGGCCTTCGGCATCCGGATACCCCGGCCCCTCCAACCCGTGCAATCCGCAACACTGCAAGGACGCTTTTCCGGGCAAGGAGACCTGGGCAAGTTCACCGCAGACCTCCGCCTCCACACCAATGCAGGCAGCTTGCATTTCCAGAACACGGCGACCGATACCGCCGACGGGCAGGTCTGCATGAACGGAAGCCTGCAAGCCGACAAAGTAGACATCGGCAGGATCCTCCGCAAAAGGGAACTCTTAGGCTGCATGGATCTGCGAACCTCCTTCTCGATGATCGGCAAGTCATTGAGAACAATGACGTACAGCATGAACGGCAGGATAAGCGGCATGGAAGCAGACCATAGCCTCTTGTCTCCCCTGGACTTCGACCTTGCCTTCGCCCAAGACTTTTTCGCCGGCAAGGTATCCTGCCAGGACCCGGACTTAGACTTTGACCTGAGCGGCATACTGGACTTGCGATCAGACACTTCGCATACCCGTTACATACTGGACTTGAGGAACATAGACCTCACTCCCCTGCACCTGCTGGGCGACACCGGCTTCTTTGCCCTCCAGACCAGGCTCGATGTGAACCATACCGGCAACGAACTTTTCAACATCTACGGAGATATCCGGGTAAAAGACACTTGGATCACAAGACTGGGAAACCGCTTTCATCTGGACAGCCTCCATTTGAACATCACGCAAGGCAGCCCCCGCACAAAGGAAGTATCGGTACGCTCAGACCTGCTGGACATGGATGCGCACGGATACTGGGATCTCACGCGGATCGGCGAGGAAGCCCGGCGATATGCCATGCATTACGTGCGGCGCGCTTTCGACAGCCTGCCGCGCAGGGACAGCCTTCTGCCCATCCCCGAATTCGACCTCAGATTCCAGCTGCACAATCCGGATTCCTTGCTGGATGTGTTCTTCCCCGCATGGAGAATGCCTCTGGGAATGGAACTGTCCCTGGAATTCGATGCCGGAAGGAACTACACAGACTTGAACCTTGAACTGCCCTACATCCAAAACGGCAATCTCGCCCTGATGCGGAACAAGCTGAGCATGAACTCTGACACTGGACATCTCGACATATCGCTCCTGACAAAGGACTTGTACCTGGACGACAGCCTCCGTTTCAAGGATTTCTCGGCCAGGCTGCAAAAGGAAGGCCAGAACACCTTAGCCTACGGCATAGGCTGGAAAAAAGACTCGTCCAGCATAGCCCTGCAGGCAGCCTCCTTGAACGGGATGCTCCGGTTCTTGTCCAAAGGGAACCTGGAAATAATGCTGCAAGACTTCGTCCTCCACGCCGGGAATACTTTCTGGAAGAATTACCCCGACGGGAAAGTGCTCATCAGCGAGGATTCCATCATCTTCGACAGCGTGGGCATATATTCCCCCCGATCCCTCGACGGCATCCTGGCCGCAGGCGAAATGTCGCGGAACCCGGAATCCGTGCTCCGGGTGGATTTCTCCAATTTCAACCTTTCGTATTTCGATTTCCTCCTGCGGCGGTTCAAAATGGATATCGACAGCCGGATCAACGGCTTTGCCGAAGTAAAAGACTTCCACGGCCTGTTCGACATCCGTTCCATGCTGCGCCTGGAAAACCTGCACATCAACCAGACTCCATACGGGCATGGCGAACTGGAACTGGAATTCAATCGAGAGAAAGCCGTGACAGCGGCTTTCCGTATCCTGAAACCGGCCTCGGGCGACAGTCCGTCCCGGACTTCCTTGCTGATGGCAGGCACCTACACTCCTCGGAAAGGGAAGAAACTGGCACTGGAAGGCCGCGTCTCCGACTTGCCGGTTTCGTTCCTGGACGGATTCTTCTCCTCGTTCGCAGAAAACATGGAAGGCGGCCTCGACGGCACATTCCGCATAGGAGGCACGCTGCCCAGGCCTGCTCTCGATGCCCGCTTCTTCTCGGACTCCTTGGCCCTCACCGTTTCCAGCCTGGAAAGCCGCTACGTGTTCACGGATCTGGATTTCACCCTCGACTCCGAAGGCATCGACTTCCTTGCCGGGCGGTTCATCGACCCCTTGTTCAACACAGAAGGCATTCTGCATGGCAGCATTTCCTACGATAATTTCAAGGACATCCGCCTGAACCTCGGCCTGAATTTCAACAACCTGCTGGCAATGAACACTACCCATCAGCCTGGCTCGTTGTTCTGGGGAACCGTATTCGGTTCGGGGACTTTGAACATCACCGGCCCTGTATCCGACCTGAACATGCTCCTGAACGCTCAAGTGGAAGACAACTCGGACATATCGTTCGACTTTTCATCTTCATCGGGCGGAAGCGGGTCCAATTTCATCACTTTTGTAAAGAAGGAGAACGGGAACCGCGACAGCCTGTCGTTGGAAAGCCTCTACGCCCGCAACCGGATTCGCTTCAACCGCAAAGGCAAGCTTACCTTAGACCTCAATCTGAACGTGACCCCCGGCCTGAACGTCAACGTAAGCCTGCGCAATACCTCCATGTCCGGCAACCTGACCGCCACCGGGAACGGTCTCCTGCGCCTTTACATGCCGGGCGGGACACCCCAGCTTTTCGGGACTTACACGATAGAAGGCGGGGAGTTCGATTTCTCGATGGTGAACCTGATCAACCGCAAATTCATCCTCGAGGACGGGGGCACCATTTCCTGGATCGGGCCGATGGCCGACGCAAGGGTCAACATCCGGGCAGACTACCAGACCAAAGCCAGCCTGTACCCTGTCCTGGCATCGCTCGGAGTCAGCGAGGACGATGCCCAGCAGCTCAAGCAGACGGCTTCTGTCAAAAGCATCATCGTCTTGTCCGGGAACCTGGCGAACCCGGACATCGGCTTCGACATAGACCTCGGGAATACAGACGAGGACACCAAGGACCGCTTCTTCTCGGTCATCAAGAAAGACGACGAGGACGAAATGCTACGGCAGACTTTCTCCCTGCTGATGTTCAACAGCTTCATGGCGGTGGAAGGCTCGACGGCCAATTCCGCTGGAAACGCGGCGCTCTCCTCTTCTTCCGAATTCATTTTCAGCCAGTTCAACAACTTCCTCTCCCAATTCGGGACGGATTTCAACGTCGGTGTCAATTACAAGCCCGGCGATGTCAATACCAATTCGGAATGGCAAGTAACCATGTCGGGCCAGCTTTTCGACGACCGCTTGGTCATCAATGGGAACCTGGGCGTATCCGACCGGCAGGCAAGCAATGCCGGAGCCAATACCGTGGTGGGCGACGTGGATATAGAATGGAAATTCACCGAAGAGCTGAGACTGAGGGGATTCAATCATTCAAACGACCAGGATCTCACAAAACCAGCCAATTCCTATACCCAAGGAGTCGGCATCGTGTTCAGGCGGAATTTCGACAACCTGCATGAATTCCTGCACGGGACAAAACCTCGCCGCACCAAAGCCGAACGCCAGGCCGAACGGAAGAAAAACCGGGAAATCAGGCAACTGAAAAGGGAACAGAAGCATTAGGATGCCAGAATTTGCAAAAACCGATTTTTTCGTATCTTTGATTGCATCGAAGATAGGATACGTCTCGGCCATGCAAAATCGAGCAAGCTCCTTTTGCATGGCTCTCGACTTTCACTATCTTTGATTGCATCGAAGACATGATGCCGCAGCAAGAAACTTCTTCCGGAAAAGAACCATGAAAAGAACATATTCCCTCCCGTCCGCATTATTGTGGATCATGACCGTCGGACCGGCCATGCTCGCTGGCAGCCCTTGCCACGGGCAAGAAAGCTCCGTGCTTTCATCGGGTCCCAGCCTCAAAATCGGCGTCACCGAGGACGGCATCTACCGCATACGTTACGAAGACTTGGAAGGGCAGGGCCTGCTGGACCAAGCCGGAAGCAGCAGCCGGATCGCCCTTTACGGAAAAAAGGCCGGGATGCTTCCGTTCTTCAACACTCCCGGCATCACCAGGGATCTTGTCCCGATTCCGATCCAGATGCAAGACGGCGGAGACGGCATGTTCGGACCGGGAGACTATTTCCTCTTTGCCGGCCAGTCTCCCCATGTCTGGACATACGACCAGGAAAACGGCTTCCTGCACCAAACCAACTACTACAGCGACACATGCTTCTACTTTGTCTCCGTAAACAGCCCGAACGCACCCAGGATAGGCAATCTGGACAGTCCTTCCGCAACGGACATCCGCCTTTCCACGTCCATGGAGCATGTGCACCATGAAACAGAGCAAAGCAACCTCTGCGCCGGAAGCATCAACTGGCTGGGGGAAACGTTCTCGTCTTCCGGCCAAAGCCGGACCGTCACGCTCAGCACCCCCGACCCTGCCGCCGGAGAGGATGCGCTCTTTTTCATCCAGACAGCCGCCCAGACTAATAGCGGGGCGGCCTCCTTCTCCATACAAGTAGCCGGGGAAAACATACTTCTGACCCATCAAGTCACCGCCAACAGCAACGGCCCCACCACCTGCTCGGATTTCCAAAGCAGCACCCGGACCATCCGCCTCAGCGGGAGCCAGACGCAGGTAACCTGCCAGTACGAGAAAAACACAGCGGCCAGCAACGGGTACATAGATCAGATTTCCATCGTCTACCCACGCACAATGTCTGTTTCCAGCCAGCCCCTGTTCTTCCGCAACCCGGAAAGCATCGGAAAAGCCGCCACCTATGCAATCCAATCCGGCAACGATTTCCAAGTCTGGGACATCACAGACATAAGCGACATCCGGCAAGCCGCGCTCAGCCGAGATGGAAGCCAATGGACTTTTTCCGCCCAGGCCGACAGCAGCTTGCACGAATACGTGGCATTCACCGCTTCCTCCGTGCGATCCCCCTTTATCAAAGGCGTGACACCCGCGCAGAACCTGCACGGAGCCATCAATGCCGATTACGTGATCGTGACCCATCCGGCCTTTATGAGTCATGCTGAAGAACTGGCTGGAATGCACCGGGAAAGGAACGGTTACAACGTGCTTGTAGCAAGCACAGAGGAAGTCTACAACGAATTTTCCTCCGGGGCCAAGGACCCCTCCGCCATCCGCCTTTTCATGAAGAACCTATGGGATCATTCCGACACATCCCGCAGGCCTCGTTACCTGCTGCTTTTCGGGGCAGCCTCCTACGATTACAAAAACAAGCTGGGTTCGCTGTCCGATTTCGTCCCAACCTTCGAATCCTACTCGAACGGGCACGAAGGCGGCGGGGACCCGATAGAGGACAACTTCGGCTACCTTGGCGACAATGAAGGATTTTCCCCTCAGAACAGGAACAGGACCGGAGACTTGGACATCGCCGTAGGAAGGCTTCCTGTCAGGACAGCCGAAGACGCGGCCGCTGTGACGGAAAAGGCGGATATCTATTCCAGCCCTGAATACATATCCAACCCGAACGACCCTAACATGGCCGGCAATTTCGGGGACTGGAGGAACGAGATATCCTTTGTCACGGACGATGGCTTCGAGCAAGTCATGGAAGACGAGATCCTGGCGGGGAACTGGCCGGCGGAACTCATTCCCGCATCCCACATCAACAAATTGTACTCCGATGCGTATGAACGAACCATTTCCACCACATCCACCCGTGTCATAGGATTGGAGGAAGACCTGAAAAATGCCATCGAGAAAGGGAACTTCTTTGTGGGATACTTCGGGCACAGCGGCTGGGATGCCTGGTCAGACGAAAGGATTCTGTCCATAGATGCCATCAACCAGCTGGAAGAAAGCTATGCCTACCCCATCATGATAGCCTCTTCCTGCACATTCGGGTACTTTGACCAAACAAACCGTCCTTCCGGGGCCGAGCTGCTAGTGAACCGCCCCCACGCAGGCAGCATAGCCATCGTCGCCACCTCGCGTACCGCCTACCGGAACGAAATCGAGGACTTCCACAAGAAATTCATCATGCATGCCGCGCAAAAGGAAGACGGACGGATACCCACCATCGGCGATGCCTACCTCTATGCCAAACGGAACAACACGGATGCCAACGGACACAGGTATGTCCTCTTGGGGGATCCCGGGCTGAAGACCGCCGTCCCGGAATACGATGTGCGGACAATACAAGTCAACGGCAAACTGACCGATTTCGGAACCGGGCTGGCCCGGAAAGACAGCCTCGGAATCCTGGACGAGACACCCGGCCTGGACACTTTGAAAGCCCTTTCCACCATCAGCCTGGAAGGCTGCATCACGGATGAGGAAGGGAACATCGTAGAGGATTTCAACGGCATGATCGTCACAAAAGTCTATGACAAAGCCGTTACCGAAACCACCATGGGGCAATACGATTCCCACGACCGGCATTATAACGAGGCCGTGCCTTACAGCGTGCAGAACAGCATACTCTTCCAAGGCTATTCCGAAGTGGAAGGCGGCCGGTTCACCGTCAATTTCATTGTGCCGAAAGACATCCAATACAATTACGGCACAGGGAGGATCCTTTACTATGCCTATTCCGAGACCACCGATGCCCACGGTTCCTTCAGCGACATCATCGTGGGAGGATTCAACTCCGAGGCGGTATTGGACACCAATCCGCCCATTGTAGACTTGTACATAAACCGGGACAACTACATCCAAGGGACAGTCGGCGAATCGCCCTACCTCTACGCTGAAATCAGCGACAATTTCGGAATCAACACCACGGGGAGCGGCATCGGGCACAACATGACCCTGGTCATCGACGAGGATTTCGACAACCCGGTCATTGTCAACAACCTCTTCCGGTACAATCCGGGAAGTTTCAATGAAGGCAGCCTCAGTTATCCTTTGAATCTGGAAAGAGGCGAACACACCGCCCAACTCAAAGTATGGAACATCAACAACATATCAACCACGGCTTCCATCACCTTCAACATCGGTTCAAGCCAAGATCCTGCAATCTTCGACATCCGGGCTTATCCCAATCCGGTACGGGACGATTACGTGGACATCTATTTCAACCATAACGGCTACGGGGGCGGGATAGAGGAATGCGAAGTCAATATCTTCAACCTGCAAGGTTTGCGGATAGCCAGCTTCGACTATCCAGTGGACGATGCATCGGGCTATTCCATCGGCCCCATCCGATGGGACATGAGCCGGACGAATGGCGGCCGTGTCCAATCAGGCATGTACATAGCCCATATCCGGGCGCACCACATAGGCGGCGCCATAAGCCACAAAACGGTAAAAATCATTGTGGTAAAATAAACTGCAAGCCGAGCGCAGAGCCGAACGGAGTTCGAGCTATGCCGAGGCGCAGCGTTTATTCCAAGCTCGGCTTAAAATAAACTGCAAGCCGAGCGCAGAGCCGAACGAGACCTGGAATACCCGCGGAGGCAAACAAGACCGGAATCCCGTCCCTGGAAACCCGTCTTTCCAAGATAGCAAGAAATTTCAAAAACAGATTCTTCTAGAAACCGCCTTGAGGAAGAAGCCTACAAAACCCTGCCCAGCAAGGTAGCCGGAGTACATCCCTGTACTTCCGCTTCCACATAGTCGCCTACCCTGTAACGGGAAACTCCACTGGGAAGGACAGGATTATCGAAGACGACGACCTTGTTCTGGGAATTGCGGCCGAAATACTGAGCTTTGTCCTTTTTGGATTCGCCTTCCACTAAGACCTCGAAACGCTTGCCCACATCCCGCTTGTTGCTTTCGTGCGAAAGTTTCTGCTGAAGGCTGATGATTTCGTTGAGCCTGCGGAGTTTCACTTCTTCGGGAATATCGTCCGGATAATGCCTGGAGGCGAAAGTGCCGGGTCGCTCGGAATACTTGAACATGAATGCGAAATCATAACCGACCTCTTCCATCAGGCTTAAAGTCTGCCTGTGGTCTTCTTCGGTCTCGCCGCAGAAACCGGCAATGATGTCGGTGGAAATCCCGCAATCGGGCATTGCCTTGCGGATGGCGCGAATCCTGTCCAGATACCAGTCGCGGTCGTACTTCCGGTTCATCTTCTTCAACATGGCCGAGCTCCCCGATTGCACCGGCAGATGAATAGACTTGCAGACATTGGGGTATTCCGCCATGACAGCTATCAGCTCGTCCGAAAGGTCTTTGGGGTGGGAAGTCGAGAACCGGACCCTGAGCGAAGGGCTGACCGAAGCCACCCGCCGCATCAGTTCGGCAAAATCGACATCCCCGTTCCTGTAGGAATTGACATTCTGCCCCAAGAGCGTCACCTCCTTGTAGCCTTGCTCGACCAACGAACCCGCCTCGTCCACGATAGTCCCGGCATCGCGGCTCCGTTCTTTGCCGCGAGTATAAGGCACCACGCAATAAGAGCAATAGTTCTGGCATCCCCGCATGATCGATATGAAAGCTGAAATCCGGTTCGACCCTAAACGGACAGGCATGATATCCTGGTAGGTTTCTTCCTCGGACAAAAGAGTATCGATGCCTTTCTGCCCTGCTTCCACTCGGGCCAGCAGGCGGGGAAGGCTGCGGTAGGCATCGGGCCCCACCACCAAATCGATATCCAAATCGGAATCAAGCAACTGTTCCTTGAGACGTTCAGCCATGCAGCCCACTATCCCCAGCTTCATGCCAGGCCGCTTTTTCTTGAGAGCCGCAAACTCCTTGAGACGGTTGAACACCCTTTGCTCGGCATGGTCCCGAATCGAACAGGTATTGACAAGAATCAAATCCGCCCGGGCGTAATCCTGCGTTGCGTCGTACCAGTCTTTCAAAATGGAAACCAGAATCTCCGAGTCGGCAAAATTCATCTGGCAACCGTAAGTCTCAATGAAAAGAAGAGGTTTCATAGAAATGGCAGAGGAAAAAGAAATGCCCTGGAAAGGACGAACAAAAAAAAGCGGGGTTCATGAACCCCGCTTCCCGTCTTACATCGCGTTGTTTTCAGCTTTCGTTTGCAGCTGCTGGATGTAAATGGCCTTTAGTCTGCGTTCCCGGGCTACGACGGAGGGCTTGGTGAACTTCTGACGGTTTCTCAATTCCCTTACCACGCCTGTCTTCTCAAATTTACGTTTGAGTTTCTTCAAGGCGCGTTCAATGTTTTCGCCTTCTTTTACAGGAACAATAATCATACTAAATACCTTTTCCTTTCTTAAAGGGTTAATAATAATTTAATTAGCAATGCTTTTCAAGCCAAGCCTGAGCCGCATCGGGTCGCAAAAGTAACTTTTTTTTTGCAATTACGGAAATTTAGCATAATTTTGCACTCCTGTTTGACAGAGAAACGGTCTCGTGGCCGAGAGGTTAGGCACTGGTCTGCAAAACCACTTACAGCAGTTCGAATCTGCTCGAGACCTCGGTTGAATTGTCCGACAAGTTTCCCGGCGTTGAAGAAGACAAGTTTTGGTTCTCTTCAACGCCTTTTTTGTTTCCGTTTTTCTTCAGTCTCACTTCGCTTCCCGCCCCCGTATTCCGAAAATGCGGAACACAGACAACACGCCAGAACCTGAACTTGATGCCGAGGTTCAGGCCGTGGCCGCCGAAAGGAATCTCAATGCGGCTAATCCGCTTCCTCGGCCATCATAAAATACCCCTATCAAAAAATTCCTGTATCTTCGCAAGCACTAAAATCAGCCAGCATGAAAATCAAGACATTTCTCCTGAGTTTCCTCGGTCTTGCCCTAAGCCTGCACGGTACGTCCGCTTTCCAAGCCAACGCAAAGCAGAACCCGAATACAGACAATTTCATCGACAGCATCTTTGAAACAAGAACCGAAATCGTGTTCCAGTTCATCGAGAACAATCCGGACCGGATGGAAGAGGCGAGCCGTCTGGTATCGATAGACCGCAGGCAGGACAGCCTTTTCACCGCCTACGCCAGCCGGGAGGAGCTGACCCGGTTCCTGCAAGCCGGATACGGGATTCATGCCACCTTGGCATCGCCTTCCGAAACGGCAAGACAGCAAAAGGCCGTTTCCATGGCCTCGACAAGGGAAGAGATGGCAGGATGGGATCGATACCCCACCTACCCTCTCTACGTGGAAATGATGCAGGCTTTCGCCCAAGACTATCCGGAGATATGCCGTCTCGATACCATCGGGTACTCCGTGGAAGACCGCCTCATCCTCTGCCTCAAAATCTCGGACAGCGTGGACAAGGAGGAACCCGAACCTGGTTTCTTCTACTCTTCCTCCATCCACGGAGACGAACTGACAGGCTACGTCCTGATGCTCCGGCTTGCCGATTACCTGCTGAGCAACTACGGGCAGAACGAGGAGGCCACACGCTTGGTGGACGAGATGCAAATCCATATCAACCCCTTGTCTAACCCGGACGGGGCTTACGCGCTTTCGGACAATGATGTTTCGGGTGCCACCCGTTACAATGCCAATTACGAAGATTTGAACCGCAATTACCCTGATTTCTGGAGCAGCGACCCTGCCAGAATAGAGAAGGAAAACCTGGCCATGATCGATTACGTGGACGCTCACGATTTTGTGATGTCGGTCAATGTCCACGGAGGCTCCGACGTGCTGAACTATCCTTGGGACGGCTTCCGTTCTTCCCAAAAGAAACATGCCGATGCCAATTGGTGGACAGCGATATGCGCTCGTTACGTTGATTCCTGCCGCTTGGTGGATGCGGCCTCTTACCGGGATGTGAACAGCCAGGGCTATATCCATGGCGGAGACTGGTACGTGGTTCACAATGGCCGTCAAGACTACTTCAATGTCTACAACCACATACGGGAACTGACGCTGGAAATTTCGGTGACCAAATTGCCCAACTCTTCCTACTTGCCGCATTTTTGGGACATAAACTGGCGGCCGCTGATCAATTACATGAAAGAAGCCTCTTTCGGCATCCGGGGCATCGTCTCCGACTCGGTTTCGGGCGAACCTGTCCGAGCCCTCATCCAAGTGTCCGGACACGACAAGGACAGCTCCCAGGTTTACAGTTCGTCCATCCATGGGGGATATTTCCGACCTATCGAAGCCGGCACATACAGCCTGATGTTCTCCGCGCCGGGATACCAGACAAAAACCATCCCGGACATAGAAACGGCCGATTTTTCCTACACGGTGCAAAACGTGCTGCTTGTTCCTGACTCGTATGCCCCCGATACCATTCCTTCTGACACCGTAGCCAATGAAGCCATACTGCATGCATCCCAAGACCATGGCGCTTCCTGCCATCTCTCCCCGAATCCCGTTTCCGGCATGCTTCATATAGAAGCGGACGAACCTGTCTCCCTGCAAGCCATCTACCAAGCTACCGATGGAAGAAGGATATTGGCTCCCCGCACACGGGATCTCCAAAGGACACACCATTTGGATGCCAGCATCCTGCCTGCCGGTGCCTACATTCTGGAAATCAAGACTGAAAGGGGTTCAACCCAAAGAATCCGCTTTATCAAGCGATAATCGCGCCTTCCGCCGAAGCCGAAAATACAATTGCTTTCCATGAGAGCCGGCTATGGTGCGACGCATACTCCGCCAAGGCTCAGGCAAGGATGGCCTGCAGGTTGGACACGAAAAGCCTTACCGACATGGCTAGCAAGATAACCCCGAAGAAACGCCGGGAGACATAAATGCCGTTTGGACCTATCAGCTTGGCGACCCAATGGATCTTGGCCAGGACGAAATACACCAAAGCCATATTGAGTACAATGGCCACGATGATGTTCTCCACATGGCAATCCGCCCGCAAGGACAAAGCGGTGGTTAAGGTCCCCGGCCCTGCCACCAAGGGGAACACGACCGGAATCAGGGTCGCCTGCCGTCCTTCCATGCCATCGTTCCGGAACAGTTCCACATTGAACGTCATCTCCACCGCCAAAGCAAACAAGACAAGGCTCCCGGCTATCGCAAAAGAAGGGATATCGGTATTGAACAGTCGCAACAAAGCCTCCCCGGCAAACAGAAAGACAACCAAGATTGCCAATGAGATAAAGGCCGCCTTGCCTGCCTGCACTTTCTTCCCTTGGCTATTCAAGCCTACCACAACCGGGATGGA
The DNA here is from genome assembly GCA_944320265.1 of uncultured Bacteroidales bacterium. Lineage (GTDB taxonomy): Bacteria > Bacteroidota > Bacteroidia > Bacteroidales > P3 > Pullibacteroides. The sequence goes on from CALUGT010000001.1 coordinate 167,795, forward strand.
ACCCGTGATATCAATGACGGCGAACAGCACCATGAAAGCCGTCAGAATCTGCTGCAAATCGAAATGAAATTCCATATCTTTCCATTTTGGAAAAGTTCCACAAAACAAACGGAAGCGATTGTCCACCCTGCACGATAAGAACAAAAATAGTGTTTATCTCCTCCGCCCGAACACGGCCAAAAAGAATTTTATGCACAAATCGAAATCGGCGGTCGTAGCGCAAGTGTTCCTCCGGACACCCTTGGCAAAAGAGGGAATAACTGCCAATGCCCCTTAAACCCAAATCGGTCATCAGACTTTTGGGAAAAACCTAATCGGTCATCAAGCCGCCGGATACCACTTGTCCTACCGTTTCGGCTGCCAACTGCTTCCGTCCATAGGGTGCAAGTCCTTAGAACTTAAGAAGCTGTTTAAACCCAAATCGGTCATTAGACACGCCGGGGCTGTTTTCGGTTAGGAAAATGAGGCTTTCGGGCATCTTGCCCGCCTCTGTCCGCATCCTGTTTCTCGCTACGCCTCGACGTAGCCCGCTACGCCTTCGGCTAGGCGAGAAGCATGCTGCATGACACAAGCGGGCAATCTCCCCAAAGTCTAATGACCGATTTGGGTTAAATTTATTTGTTCAGGCCATCGGGAGGGGATTCCGCGGGATGGCGCCGCGTTTTTCAAAGGAGGATAGCCAAGCTATCTGACCTGAAAAACGCAAACGATAGCGAAAGTCGAGCGGGGAATCAAAGCTTGCTTTGATTTCTCCGAGGCCAAGCTATCTTCGAGCTTCGCTCAACCTAGACCCGGAATAGCCCCCGACGGGCAAACAAAATCCTGAACCCGCTCCCTGAAAATCCAGCCTTTTCAGGATTGCAAGAAATTTTAAACAGCTTCCAAGATTAATTTTAGTTAAAAAAAGTTAAGAATTAGCGGATTATGGATTTTGTGCTTACTTTTGCCGGAACAACAGGCATCCAAGGAATACAAATTGCCGCAAACCCAGGCCATTGACCAAGACGGCATCTAATGTCCCCATCAAAAAAACGTCCCGCCATGGAAAAGAAAACCGAAAACTACATCCGCTTCGACTGGGCCATGAAACGCCTGCTGCGCAACAAGGCCAATTTCGATGTCTTAGAAGGCTTCCTCTCTTCGCTTTTCAATAAAAAGGTGAAAATCCAAGGGCTGTTGGAAAGCGAGAGCAACCGCGAACACAAGGACGACAAAGCCAACCGCGTGGATTTGCTCGCCTTGATGGATAACAAGGCCAAGGTCATCATCGAGGTCCAGAACAACACCGAGACCGCCTACTTCCAGCGCATGATCTTCGGCACTTCCAAGGTGCTGTGCGATTACATCAACAAAGGACAGAACTACGAGCATGTCAGCAAGGTCTATAGCGTCAACATCGTCTATTTCGCCTTGGGAAAGGGCACCGACTACGTTTATCACGGCAAGACCGAGTTCCGCGGCATCCACAACGGAGATATTTTGGAATTGAATCCCTTCCAGACGGAAAAGTTCAAGGTGGATACGGTCAGCCAGCTCTTCCCTGAATACTATATCCTTAAAGTCAACGACTTCGATAAGGTGGCCAAAAGCCCCATCGAGGAATGGATTTATTATTTCAAGACGGGGACGCTGCCCGAGAACGCCTCCGCGCCAGGATTGGACAAGGTGCGCGAGCTGTTGCGAATCGACCAAATGAGCGAGGCCGAACGGAAAGCTTACGAGTATCACCTGTACGATATGGCCCGGTTGCATGACACGGTGACCAGCGGCTACGAGGAGGGACGCTTTGAGGGACGGCTGGCAGGAATGGCTGAAGGAAGAGCTGAAGGAAGAGCCGAAGGAAGAGCCGAAGGTTTGGCTGAAGGTTTGGCCGAAGGTTTGGCTGAAGGAAGGAGAAAAGGAATTGAAGAAGGAATGGCCAAGGGAAAACAAGAAGAGAAAATCCTGAACGCCCGCAATCTCAAACGACTGGGCATCTCCTTAGACATTATTGCCAAGGCTACAGGACTCAGTCCCAAAGAAATAAACGCACTATAAGCAAAGCCGCTTTACACAAGACTCTATGCCATGCAAATCACATTCTTGCAGAACGGGAAAACGGAAGAAAACCATCTAAAGGAAGGAATCGCAATCTTTGAGCAACGGATCCGCCGCTACGTGCCATACCAAAGCGAGGTAATCCCAGCCTTGAAGAACACCAAGAACCTGCCGGTAGCGCAACAAAAGCAAAAGGAATTCGAACTGATGCGCAAATGGTTCGAAAAATCGGACTGCGTGGTGCTTTTAGATGAGCATGGCAAAGAGTTTTCCTCGGTTCAATTTGCCGAATACCTGCAAGGCAAGATGAACGCCGGAATCCGCAATCTGACTTTCGTCGTCGGCGGGCCTTACGGCTTCGCGCCTGAAGCCTACGCCTTGGCATCGGACAAGATTTCCCTTTCCAAGATGACCTTCTCCCACCAGATGATCCGCCTCCTGTTCACCGAGCAGCTCTACCGGGCTTTTTCCATCATAAACCACGAGCCGTACCACAACGAATAAGGCGGCAGCCCGACGGCAATCTGCGGCATCAAGAGCCTTCCTCCATGGCCATCTTGAGGAAAACCGAAGGCGGCATGCCCGTCAGTTCCTTGAAAGCATTGACAAACGTAGTATTGGACTTGTAACCGACACTTTCCGCGATAGCCTTGATAGTATAGTTCCCGTAATTCTTCCTGTCGGCCAAACGGGCGCGGGCCGTGCGGATCCGGTACACGTTCAGGTACGCGTTGAAATTCTTCCGGTAATGCTCGTTGATGACCTGGGAAACATATTTGCTGTTGGAATTGACCAGTGAAGCCAGTTTGCCCAAGCTGAAATCCGTGTCGCAATAAACTTCCTCCCTTTCCATGACCGCCTTGATAGCTTCCAGCAGCGTCTTCTTCTGGACTGGAGACAAGCCCGGCTTTGCCTTGTCGGCATCGTCCTCGCCAAAAGTTCCTTTCCCTTCAGAAAACGTTCCGGCCGCCTCTGCCTTGGCCGGCCGCAAGGTCTTTCCGGACTCCGTGCCACCGATTCCCTTTTCCTCTTTCGGACGAAGCCTGTCTGCTCCCGACCCGTCCAAGACGGCTTCCAGGTTCCCGCCTCTCCCTTCCCCCTCGGAAAGGAAAGAATCCCATTCATCCTCCATCTCCTGATTTCCAGCCGTTTTTGCCTTCTTCTCCGAATCCATGGACTCACGGTTCATGCCGTACAAGCTCCGATAGGCAGCCTCCAAGCGCCTTTTTTGGGAAAACACGACACCGAACAGCAAGGCAAGCACCAGGAATCCGGCCGCAATGCCGCCTATCGCCCCCCACTGCATCCGGATCATGCGCTGCTTCTTTGCCGATTCTCCTTGCAAAGCGGCTATCACCGCATTCATCTCACGCATCTCGGCAATCGACTGGGCATGTTTTATCCTGTTGAATTCCTTCATGTTGAAAACCGAGTCTGAAAGAGCCAAGTACTTCGCCTTGACCGCCAAGGATTTCTCTTCGTCCCCCAAGATCCCATAGGCATCCGAACAGGCCTGCAAGGCCGCGATGGACATGTAATCCCAATCATTCGGCATCGAAAGCGCCAAGCATTTCCTGATATAGTACAGGCTCGAATCCATGTTCCCCAGCTGGAACCAAGCCTTGTAAAGCTCCTCGTAGGAAGAAGCCTCATAGCGCGAATCCAGTTTTCTGGAAAGCGGGATCAGACGGTGGAACACCTGCACGGCCTCCGCGTATTTCTCCTGGTTCACGAAATCCAGCCCGTAGCAAAGCAAATCCATATAAGCCTGCAAGGTATCCCCAGGCTGCAGAAGCTGGCGGGAAAGACTGTAATACCTGGCAAAATCATCCCGTTTCCCGGAAAGGCTGCAAGCTCCCGCCAGATTGATCAGGATGCTGTAATCCCGCCCCGGCCCAGGATACTGCTTGCTCCATTCGTATGCCTTCTCATAATAATAGATGCCGGTCTCGTAATCGAGGAAAGTACAATAGACGCTGCCGATCTTAAGATAAATGTCGGGCAGATGCTCCTTGTCTATCAAGGTTTCGCAAACCCGCAAAGCCTGCCCGTAATTGGAAAAGGCCTGGGTGTAGTCCCCTTGCCGGTAATAGGCATCCCCCATCTTCATCCAGCCCAAGACACAGTACTGCTTGGAAACTTCGTCCAAATCCTGGCGATAGCGGCCCGTCGCGATGGAATACAAGGCGATTGCCGTGTCCGAACCGACCGGGAAACGGTCGGCAAGGCTGATCACATCAGGCACAGACAAGCGGTTGGCCCGTTCAAAAAAAGTATCTATCTGGAAAAATTCCTCTCCGGCCGCCCGAAGCGTGGAACCGGGGAAAACCAGCCACACCCCCGGCAGCAAGCACAGAAGGATCCTATAAAGTTTTCTTTGGCATGTCATGGCTCCGGACTTGGATTATCCGGGCAAAAATAGGCACAAAATCCATACAAAAAAAACGGCGCACCGGGACGGGCATCCTTCCTGCCCCGGTACGCCTTCCGGAAAAAGCCAAAACTTTAGAAGCTGTTTAAAATTTCTTGCAATCCTGAAAAGAATGGATTTTCAGGGACCGGTTTCAGGATTTTGTTTGCCCATCGGGGGCTATTTGGGGCCTGGCTTGCCTTTTTCACGTCAGATAGCTCGGCTATCCTCCTTTGAAAAACGCCGCGCCATCCCTCCAAATCCCCTCCCGATGGCCTAAACAAATAAATTCAAACAGCTTCTTAGCAAATTACCGCACTACCGACACCTTGAAAGCGCGGCTCTTGCCGTCCAAGGTCACTTGCAGGAGGTATACCCCCTCGTTCAATCCTTCCACATTCAAGACATTGCTGGCCGAACGGCTCTGCCTTTCCATCACCAGACGGCCCGAAATGTCGTACAGACGCATCATGGCCGGGCTGTCGTCAAGCAAGTCCACATGCAGTTCGGTCGAAACCGGGTTAGGATAAACGGCCGCTTCGATGTGTCCGCTCATCTCGTTGGCGGCATCCAGCCAGTCCTTGAGGTCGATACGGTAGCCGAAAGGTTCCATGCCACGGATGCCATAGCCCACAATCCAACGTCCGTTGGGCGACATGTCATACACCGAAGCCAAATAGCCATCTCCCAAATCCACCCCTAACTTCTCGGTTACAAAATCGTTGAGTTCCATCTGGCCATCCTGGGGTGTCCAGATCCAGCCGCTTTCCCCGTTTCCGTTCCAACCTACCACCACGGTAGCATCGTTGTTCATATCCGAAACGCAACCTTCCACAAAATCGCCCTCGGCCAAAAGCGTGTATTCGCCGGTTTCACGGTTGAACAGCCAAGGTGCGGAAAAAGCCGTCCAGGAATCGCCGACTCCGCCGATCCATTTCCCATCGGAAGAAACCGCCTGAGCCTGTCCTACTACATTTTCCATAATATAATTGAAGTCCCAATCGCCCGTTTCATCGCTCAACCCTCCATCGGCCAACAGAAACTGGTTCCGCCCGTAAGTGCTGTCCCCGTTCATAGTCCAGACAGCCGCCATCCAAGGCCCGAGCATGTCCTGATGCCCCACAATCACGCTGCCGTCGTAGCTAACTGCGTTGGCGCGGGTGTATTCTCCAAGAAAACGGGTACCCAGATTGATCACTTCACCGTTGCGAATGGCCATGCCCCGGGATTGCACACGCATTGTGCCATCCGTCCACTCGTCCAGCACATACATGCTCCCCACTACCGTGGAACCATCGCCTGAAATCATATAAGAATTATTGCACGACATGTCCGTGTAATAGGGCAGATACGGGCAGGCCGTCCACGTATCGGAGGCTATGTCGTAAATCCCGGCCAAAGCCTTGTATTCCTTTACGGGCTGCTCGGACAGCAATCGCCGGTACACTGTGCCGCCATCACCGGCAATCAACAAGTAACCGTTCACTTCCGTCACATACAGGCTCCGGATATCCTTGCCCTTCATGGGGTTTTCGATAGGAGCCCACAAATCGCAAGTGCTGCCGGTCGATTGCCAGAGTTGCCCGTCCGAACCTGCCACGATGGCCGTGCTGCCGACCCAGCAGGCATCATGCCAAACCACGTTTTCCGTGTTCTTGCTCGCCTTGCTCCAAATGCCGCCTTCTGCAACAACTTTCTTTTCCCAGGTACTACCTGCATCCTGGCTTACGTACACTGCACCCGTGCCGAGTGCCAAACCGTATTTCCCAGTCGTATCGAAGGATATCTGGTTCAAGGGAATCCCGTTCTCTTCCGTGAAGACCGTCGTCCAATGGCTGCCGGTATCCACGGATTTCTGAATCAAGCCGTTTTCGGTAGTCATAAAGAAAGCGCTTCCCACGTGGCAGATATCGGTGGGGATTCCGCCCAAGCCTTCCACCAGGGTATCGAAATTATTGCCGCCATCGGTCGTCCGCCACAGGAAAGGGTTCCCATCGGCCCGGGTTCCCCCAACCAAGCCGGGATACAGGGCATAGGTATTCTCCACCATGAAATCGAGAGCAGTATAGCTGCCCACTTCCATGGCCGGCAGATTGTCCACCGGATTCCACATGCCCCCGGTTAACCGGCCGAAATACAGGGTTCCTTTGTCCCCACCGGCAACCACATTGTAGGGATCGGCAAGCGCCGCCACATTGAAACCGCCCAGGTCTTTCCCTTCCAGATTCAAGAAAGCTCCCGTCCTCAGCAAATTCGACCATGACCGCCCTTCGTTGACCGTGGTCATGATGACCATCGTATCCGAAAGAGGCCGTTTCCCGACCACGATACCGCACGAATTCTGCTGATAAAATAAAATGTCGGTAAGGACAACGCTGTCCGAGGCCTCCAGTCCCGGCAAAGCGATGGTATCCCATTGAAGCGGGAGCAAAATGGAATCCATCATGACAGCGGCCACCTTCCGGCCGTCATCGGTGAAACGGGCCACCCCGCCGATGCCGTTCCCGGCCGAGACACCGCCTATCATGAAAATATCATCCTCTTCCGGTGTCCACAGGTAAAAGGGCGTATTGAAACCTCCACCGCTCATCACCACCACGCCATCGTTCGTCACCCCATAGGGCTGGTATTGACCATCCGTCATCTCCACCTGGGCGAAACCGGTTCCCCAAGCAGCCAAAAGGCCCAAACTCAGAATTTGTTTGCCAAGCTTCCTCATTTTCAGTAAATTTTAGTGTGGTTAGATATTAAAAATTGCCAGATTTTCCTGTTTTGTTGTCCTAACGCACCTGTATCCCGACATATCCGTATCCCCTCGGCAGGAACGGACAGAAAAGCCCGTTTCCATCACCCTCCCCATCGCGCAAATGCAGGTAATGCAAAACTCGTTTTTCATGGCATCAACTGCAAATCCGGGAAATCCAAATTCAAGAATTTAAACAAGTCTGCCAATAACACCACTAATCATCAAGTATTTACAATGGACACGCAGGCTTGACACACTCTCCCGGCCAGCAAGCTTCCCCTTTCAAATTCCGGTTTTTTGTAAACCCGGAATACTGCCGACCGTCTCCCATGCCCGGCAGAAACCCCTCCGCATCCGGTTTTGCAAAACCGGATGCAGGTCCGGACCGGGAAGAAAGATCCTCCCCAACCGAAACGCGCCCGAACCTAATCCGCTTCCTCCCAGCCCCAAAAAAGAAAGGGCACCCAACGGTACCCTTTCGCCATTCAACCAACCAAAACCTATGATATGAAACCTATGAACCCCAAGAACCTTGGCAAGTCCGGGAACCCCCTCCTTGCAGCTACAAAATTGCAACATCTTCCCCTTTCCTGCAAATGAAAGAAATCCAAATTCTTGAATCTGCAACACATTTTCCCGAAACTTTCGCCCGAAAAATCCGTATCTTGCAGGTTTACAAGAAAAAGAAAAAAGGCCCATGGAAAGTCTTCAAACCCTCCACAGGCCTTGGAAAAGGAGGCACCCCTTGTTTATTTGGCACTCAGATACTCGTCAATCGCCTTGGCGGCCTTGCGGGCGGCCCCCATGGCCAGGATGACCGTGGCGGCACCCGAAACCACGTCGCCCCCGGCGAACACGCCCGGACGGGAAGTCTTGCCGGTCTCGTCGGCCACAATGCAACCCTTGCGGTTGGTTTCCAGCCCCTTGATGGAATGAGCCAGCATCGGGTTCGGCACGGTTCCCAAAGACATCACCACTTCGTCCACCTCGATTTCAAATTCCGAACCGGGGATTTCCACCGGGCTGCGGCGTCCCGAAGCATCGGGTTCGCCCAATTCCATGCGGATGCAACGGATGGCCTTGACCCATCCCTTCTCATCGCCTATGATTTCCACCGGATTCACCAATTCCAGGAAATGAATCCCTTCTTCCTGGGCATGATGCACTTCCTCGCGGCGAGCCGGCATCTCGTTGATGGTACGGCGGTAAACCACATACACATCCGAACCGAGACGCTTGGAAGTACGGGCGGCATCCATGGCCACGTTCCCGCCACCTACCACGGCCACCTTCTTGCCGATATAGACCGGGGTATCGTAATCTTCGCGATAAGCCTTCATCAGGTTGGAACGTGTCAGCAATTCGTTGGCGGACAAAACCCCGTTGAGGTTCTCGCCGGGGATGTTCATGAAGCGGGGCAGACCGGCACCCGAGCCGATGAAGACGGCATCGTATTTTTCCACATCCAGCAGATGGTCTACCGTGTCGGTCTTGCCGATAATCACGTCCGTCTCGAATTCCACGCCCAATTGCTTGAGGTTCTCGATTTCATGAGCCACGATGGCCTTGGGCAGACGGAATTCGGGAATCCCGTACACCAGCACGCCGCCGGCCTTGTGCAAGGCTTCGAACACCCGTACCGAATAGCCCATCTTGGCCAAGTCCCCGGCACAGGTAAGACCCGCGGGGCCGCTGCCGACAATAGCCACCCGCTTGCCGTTCTTCGCCGGCATTTCCGGCTTAGCCGTTCCATGCACCCGCGTATAATCAGCCACGAAACGTTCCAGTTTGCCAATAGCAATGGCATCGAATTTCTTTCCCATCACGCAGGAACCTTCGCACTGGGTCTCCTGCGGGCAGACACGGCCGCAAACCGCCGGCAAAGCCGAATCGATCGCAATCACCTTGGCCGCTTCCGCGAAATCGCGCTGGGCCACTGCGTGGATGAACTGCGGAATCTTGATCGACACCGGGCAGGCTTCCACACAGGAGGGTTTCTTGCACTGCAAGCAGCGCGAAGCTTCCAGAACCGCTTCTTCCTCGCTGTAGCCCAGGCAGACTTCCTTGAAGTTATGGTTGCGTTCCCGGGGATCCTGTTCCTTGACCGGAACCCGTTTCTTCTTGTCGAAACCTTCCACGCCGGCCTTTTCCGCTTCACGCAAGGCCGCCGACTCTTCCACGGCCGAAGCCAGGTTGCAATGGTGGTCGGCCGTATTGCTGGCAATCTCGTATTTCTTGTACATGCCTTGACGGCGCATGGCCTCATCGAAGTCCACCTGATGGGCATCGAACTCCGGACCATCCACGCAAGCGAACTTGGTCTTGCCGCCCACCGTCACGCGGCAAGCACCGCACATGCCGGTTCCATCCACCATCAAAGTGTTCAGGCTGACTACAGTATGAATGCCGTACTCCTTAGTCAAAAGGGAAACGAACTTCATCATGATCATCGGGCCGATGCAAATCACCTCGTCGTATTTCTTTCCCTGGTTGTCAATCAAGTCCTTGATCAAGTCCGTGACCCGGCCATGGAAACCCGCCGTGCCGTCGTCCGTACAGAGGTACACGTTCCCGGCCACCTCGCGCATTTCTTTTTCCAATACCAAAAGATTGGCCGAACGGGCTCCAAGGATCACATCGCAGGAAATGCCGTTGTCGTGCATCCATTTCACCTGAGGATACACCGGCGCCGCAGCGAAACCTCCCGCCACGAACAGGATACTGCGATTCTTCACCTCGGCCAAGCTCTCGGAAATGAAATCCGAAGGACGGCCAAGAGGTCCCACCACATCCAGGAAACTTTCCCCTACATTGAAACGGCCCAGTTTCTTGGTCGAGGAGCCAAGCATCTGGAACACGATGCGGATGGTACCCCTTCCCCTATCGTAATCACAGACAGTCAATGGAATACGTTCCCCCTGTTCGTCCGGGATCACAATCAGGAACTGACCCGGCTGGGCGGATTCCGCCAAGCGGGGTGCGTACACTTGCATGCTGACAATCTCAGGAGCGATTGTCTCCTTCTCTAAGATCTGGAATCGTTTTGTTTCCATGCGCCTCATTTTTTCTTGCGTTTGCCACCCTTGTCTTTCTTCGACTTTACGGGCGATGCCGAACGCTTATTTTGCTTTTTACGTGTGTTTCCGTATGCATCGGGGGCGAAAGCCGAGAAATCGTAACCGCCATGACGGGTATCTCTGTACGAATCCGCCTCTTGCTTGCCCTGCTTGGCCTTCCTGGGTTTCCCGAAACCGTCTTGCTCGAACCACAAAGAGTCCAGATCCATCCAATCCTGCCATCGGCCTTTGGAACCCCGGCGGTCATCTTGGTAGAAATCATCCCAAGATTCGCTTTGCTTGCGCTTTGAAGAAGAGCGGGAAGAGGAAGAGGAACGGGAACGAGGAGCCTCTTCATAACCGGGATCCTCATAAGCCTTCTTGCGGCTGCCGGTTCCTTTTTTCCGTGAAGGGAAATCCCGTCCGGAAGACCGGCTATCGCCATCCGCCTTGACCGGCAACTGTTCCGGAGTCCGCCTGGACCTGGCTTTTTCCTCGGCCTTGGCCGGTTCTGCATAGAGTTTGCGGTCGCCCCAGACCGTGTGGTTCAAACCATCCAGTATCTCTTGCTGGAAACGTTCGTCCACTTCCACGAAGGAACAGGTCTTGTAAATCTCGATATGGCCGATACGTGCTTCCTTGGATCGGAGCGTATCGTTGATAATCCCCATCATGCTCTGCGGCTTGATGCCGTCCATATGCCCCAAGTTGACGAAAATCCGGCTCAGCCCTTCTTCCACTCCCCTCTGACCCCGCTTGGCTTCGCCTTTGGGCTTCTGACGGCCTTCGCCCATGTCCTGCACGATCGGGGCATTGGCATAGTATTCCGAAAAACGGTTGAACTCCCTCCAGACAAAACGCTTGATTATCTCTTCCTTGCTCAAACCTTCCAAACGATCGTAAATGGATGGCAGGTACTTGTCTATCGGGCCGCCGCCCTCGCCCATGTCCAGCTGCATCATCTTGTTCACCTGGTAAAGCAGCTGCTTTTCGCAGATTTCTTCTCCCTGCGGTATATGCTGAAGGATGAATTCTTTTTTCAGGACTTTTTCAATCGCCCGCAGACGGCTCTTTTCGCGAGGCGTGATAATGGCAATGGAAATGCCGGTGGCGGAAGCCCTTCCAGTCCTCCCGCTCCGATGGATATACTGCTCTATCTCATCCGGCAGATTGTAATTGAGCACATGGGTCAGGTTATTCACATCCAAACCTCTGGCCGCCACGTCTGTGGCCACCAGAAGCTGGAGGTTCTTGAGACGGAACCGGCTCATGGCATTGTCGCGCTGCGCCTGGGAAAGATCCCCGTGCAAAGCGTCGGCATTGTACCCGTCCTTGATCAGCTGCTCGGCCACCTCCTGGGTCTCGCGCCGGGTCCGGCAGAAAATGATGGAATAGATATCCGGGTAAAAGTCGATAATCCTCTTCAATGCCAGATAACGGTCCTTGGAATTGACCACGTAATAATGGTGGGTCACATTAGCCGAGCCTTCGTTCTTGGTCCCGATGGTGATTTCCTGAGGCTCTTTCATGTAATGGCTGGCTATCTGCCTGATTTCCTTGGGCATCGTAGCAGAGAACAACCACGTGTGCTTATCCTCGGGTGTAGTTTCCAGAATGCCGTCAAGCTCGTCCCGGAAGCCCATGTTGAGCATCTCGTCAGCTTCATCGAACACAACGGTATGCAAATGGCTGAAATCGATTTTTCCACGACGGATGATATCCAACATGCGCCCCGGCGTCGCCACGACGATTTTCACGCCCCGGGACAACTCATCCAGCTGCCGCTCGATGCTGGCGCCCCCGTAAACGGCGCAAATCCGCAAATCGGGAATGTTCTTGGAAAAATTCTTCAAATCCTTGGCTATCTGCATGCAGAGTTCCCGTGTAGGACTCAGCACCAAGGCTTCTACAGTCCTTTCCTTTGGATTGCACTTTTCAATCAATGGAAGCCCGAAAGCCGCCGTCTTCCCTGTCCCGGTCTGAGCCAAGGCTACCATATCTGTCTCGGTGGCCAGAAGTACGGGCAAGACCTTAGCCTGTACCGGCATAGGTTCTGAAAATCCTAAATCCTCAATAGCTGCGAGGATTTCCGGCCGCAGGTTGAAGTCTGAAAATGTCATTTTTACCAATAATAAGAAAGTCCGTTCAAAGGTTCCCTGTTCCCCTGCCGGAAAACCATACTGCACCCGCTGGCAGCAAGATTCTTCCAATCAGGCGATTAACCGACAGAACCGGTTCACGGACGTTGTTAAACGGCGCAAAAATACATCTTTTCGGTAACTATTCGGGCATTTGGCAGGAAAAGAGAAGGAAAGGGACATGGCTGGCCTGATGACTCCCGGCTTATCCAAGGCGGCAAGCCCCGTGCCATCAAGCCGAACACAGGCAAGGAACTGCTTTCAATTTTCAATCCTTGCCCTCATTCCCAGTCTCGAGGAAGCTTTGGAGATAAGCCAGCGTCCTGGTGTCCGCCGGTATGGACATCTTCTTGCGAATCTGGTAGATGGAAGCCTCCACTGTCCGCACCGAACGATGCGTGATCCCTGCTATTTCCTTGACGCTCAGATTCAAGACAAGAAGAGCGCAAATCCTTTGCTCCGTCCTGGACAAAGCCGGGCAGACTTCGTGCAGGCGGGCGAAGAACGAGCTATGCACCTGATTGAAGCAGAGTTCGAATTCATCCCAGGCAGAATCGTAATTGAAAGCCGACAGGATTTCTTCCAAGCGTTGCTGGATTTCCTTGGTTTCGGAAGCCTTGCTGTAACGGAGCTTCTTCACTTCCGTCCGGCATTCGGCTATTGTCTCGGTAGCCTGCACCAATTGCAGGTTGAGCGTGGCCAACTGCTTGGATTTTTCTTCTACGTCCCATTGGTACTGCTTGTCTTTCTTTTTGAACCCTTGCTCTTTCTCCTTGCCCTGCCTGCGTTCCTTGAAATAATGGTACAAGGCGAGGCAGAAACTCAGGCAGAAGATTGCCAGGAAGACTATCAGTATGGACAGCACCATGTTCTTGTGGCGGTTCGAAAGTTCGGAATACTCCAACTGCTTGGCCAGCATCTCCATCTCCAAGACCTTCTCTTTCTGCTGGTACTCCTGCGACAGCAAGTTCATCTGTTCCTGCTGCTCCGTGCCGAACAGGCTGTCGCGCAACGCCACGCCTCTTTCATGAAGCAGCAAAGCACGGCGGTACTGGCTCTTTGCCTTGTACAGAGCAGACATTTCAACGTAGGCAGTGGCCTCTATCTTCTTTGTCCCTAACTTCCGGGACAAGTCCAATGCCCTCTGGTAGTAACGCAAAGCCAAGTCGTACTCCTTTTCCAATCCGTGCAAATAACCCAAGTTCACCAAGGATATCACATGGGCGTAGCCCCAGAACGAAGAGTCGCTCTTGCCGCTGACTACCGAATTCAGGTAAGCCTTGGCCAAGTCCGTCTCACCGATGCCCATGTAGATGTTCCCTATGTTGTAGTTCCATACGGCCCGCTCTTCTTCGCTCGCCACCAATTTCTCAGACTCCCGCATGGCAATCACGGCCGAATCGAACTGGTTCTTCACATAATACCAGCCGGCAAGGTTATTGTAAAAGACAGACAGCGTGCTCTTGTCCAAGGTATCTGCTTCATAGACCTTCTGCATTCCCCGTCTCGCGTAATAGGATGCCTGGGATTCCTGGTGCAGGTTCATGAACAGCAACGTCAGGTTGGAATAGGCCTTCACGGTGTAACTTTCCTTCAGCGATCCGCCTCCGGCCATGCCGGCCTCATCGGGATTCCGCTCCGCCGTCCCCCCGTTCTTACCGTAGCGCGTTTCCCCGGAACCGGCCCGGATCATGTCGTCTTCGCCGCAAAGCTCCAGGATATCGAAAAAATACGCTACGCTTTGGGAATAAAAACCAAGCCACATGGTCACCTGCCCCAACCCGTACAGGCTGCGCAACCGGTAGGACAACAGCGAATCCCCCTCCGCCGACATGCTGTCCAGGCTTATCCTGACCTTTTCGTAAATCTGCAATGCCGGCAGATACCGGCCCATCGAAGTCTGGGCTGAAGCGTATTCCAGAAGGACATCCATCTGATCCAGATACCTGCCCTGCCGCCCCAAGTTAAGGACAAGACTGTCGTAGGATGCCAGACGTTCTTCCAATGGCAAAGCCGCATCCTTCACCCGGTTCCGGTAAAAGGTCTCCCGGGCTTCCAAGTTCAAGTCCGATCCGGCATGAAGCACCGAACATAGACAACTCAGGCATGAAATCAAGATACACAATATCCGTTTTTCCATCGAACTACCCTTATTCCCATGGCACCGCGCAGGAAACCGCATGTCCGACCCCATCCTTCTTGCGGCATCCGCGGCCAAGAACAATAAGCCGCCGGGATTCGTCCCCGTCCCGGAACCGGCCGATCCATGAAGCCCGGATTCGAAGCATTCCCCGGGACATCTCCGGTCCGGAGGCCTGGACAAACAAATCCCGGCAGTTTCCAAAATCGCAAAAGTAGCGAGTTTCTTTCAAACAGGTTCAACTTTCCCTGCCCGACTGGCTTTCATGTATCCAACCGGGCTGAAATCCCCGCAATCCACCAACAGCGCGAGCGTCCGTTGCTTTTCCTGGCTTGAACGCTTCAAATCCGAATGCAGATCCTGCAAGCTCCTGGTTGCAGCCGCCACGCCGGTTTCCACTTTCAGCCTCGGCAGCAAAGGTTGCACAATCTCCTGCAATCTAGAAGAAAAATAGACCGCTGCTTTCTGGCAACGTTCTGCCTGCCGTGCCGGGTCGGCCTGCCGCAAACGGGACAATTCCTTGAAGAAATTCTCCCCTACTCTGTAAACCTCGGTCTCAAAACGGTCATCGGCTTCTGCAATATCTTCGGAAAGACGCATGTATGTTTTCTGCAAAGACTTGACAGCCAGGGAACGCAAACTCCTGAGGATTTTCCGGATAACTGAGAAATCGAATTGCTCGGCCAGCAACTCGAACCGATAATCTTCCTTGAATCGCGCTATCTCCATGAGCCGCGGAGAACGGATGCCGCCTTGCAGGAATTTCTCCACCTGGGCATCGCCCGCCAATGCATCCTGAGTCAAAGGCGAACGCAGAACCAGGCCATCTATCGAACGGCAACGGCTCAACGCCACATAAACTTGCCCATGAGCGAACGCTTTTCCGGCATCCACCACCACTTTGTCGAACGTAAGGCCTTGGCTTTTATGAATCGTGATGGCCCATGCCAGTTTCAAGGGCAACTGGCTGAAAGACCCTTCGGCAGTTTCCCTGATTTCCTTGGTCCCGGGATCTATCGCATAACGAAGGTTCTCCCACCTTTCCGGAGACACTTTGATTTCCTCGCCTCCGCATTCGACCCAGACCTCAGCATCTCCGCAGCGGCTGACCCTGCCGATCTTGCCATTGTAATACCTATGCTCGGCATCGTTTTTCACAAACATGATCTGAGCACCGGGCTTAAGCCGCAGCGTCTGCCAAGTGGGAAACGAACTTTCCGGGAAATTGCCGCTGACTTGCGCCTGATACAGGCAGAAGTCTCCGGGAAGGGATGCCACATTTGCCTCGTTAATCTTGTCCGCCTGGTAATTATGCGTCGTCAGAATCACATATCCTTCGCCGTCCGCAGGCATGAATCCCGGAATATGGCGTTCCGAAAGCTTGTTCCACACTTCCGCATCCAGCACTCCTTGCCGGATTTTCTCCAACAAGCCGGTAAATTCCCGATCCTTCTGCCGGTACACATGCCGCAGCTCCACCGTCAGGAATCCTGCCTCTTTCAAAGCAATGCTATCGAAAAAATACGGAGAGTCGTACCAGGCCTTCATTTCCGCCCATTCGTCTTCTTTCACGACTGGAGCCAGTTGCTGCAAGTCGCCAATCAGCAGGAGCTGCACCCCACCGAAAGGCCGGCGGTCACGACGATATTTTTGCAAAAGGCTGCCCACTTCGTCCAGTAAATCCGAACGAAGCATACTCACTTCGTCTATGACCATAAGCTCCGTCTTTCGCATTATCTCTATCTTGTCCTTGCCGATCCTGAACCTGTTCTTGCGATGGTACCCAGGCAAATAAAGCCCGAATGGAAGCTGGAAGAAAGAATGCAGTGTGGATCCGCCAGCATTGATGGCCGCAATCCCGGTAGGCGCCAGCACTAGCATCTGCTTGATTCCTCGCTGTCTCAATTCTCTGAGGAATGTCGTCTTGCCTGTTCCTGCCCGCCCTGTAAGGAACACATTCTGCCCGGTTTCTTCCACCAGGCTCATCGCCAGACGATAGTCTGCATCATGGCTGTACCGCCCGATAGAATGAGACCGTACAGATATCGACCCTTCATCCATTGAAAACTCCTCCTTTCAAATCATAAAGCAGATTCCACGGTACTTTCCGCCTTGGATTCATGAAGCCTGACGTGAACGCCCCTTCCAACAGCCATTCCCGCCCTTTACGGAAACCGGCAAAGCTGGCGCATCACCAAAACAGATTCCGGCCCTTGCCCTCATGCCGGAACGCGACGCACACTGCCCCACCAACGCTGCCGAACGCCGGCCTGCCTCCAAAGCCCAGCTTGGCCGGATACCGCCTTAGACTTGTTCGAGGACGTTTGAGGCGCAAGAGCCTCGGCGAAGCCAATCTTCGACAGCCGTCAAAGATAGCGAAAGCCGAGCGCAGAGCCGAACGCAGTTCGAGCTTTGCCGAGGCCAAGCTATCTTCGGCGACAGCCAAAGATAGCGAAAGCAGAGCGCAGAGCCGAACGCAGTTCGAGCTTTGCCGAGGCCAAGCTATCTTCGGCGACAGCCAAAGATAGCGAAAGCAGAGCGCAGAGCCGAACGCAGTTCGAGCTTTGCCGAGGCCAAGCTATCTTCGACGACAGCCAAAGATAGCGAAAGCCGAGCGCAGAGCCGAACGCAGTTCGAGCTTTGCCGAGGCCAAGCTATCTTCGGCGACAGCCAAAGATAGCGAAAGGTGAGAGCAATGGCAACAAACTTGTTTGATTGACATTGCCGAACCGCATCCAAAGCCCCGTTTGAGCCGAATACCGTCCCGGACATCTTCTCAGTACTCGATGCCGTAGAACCTTGAATACTCGCTCCAGCTCCCGTCCGCGAATTCAAACTGCAGGCAATATTGATAATATGTGTTCATTTTCACACGTTTGTCCACACAAACCTGCCAAGAAAGTTCTGTTTGCGGGGCCAAAGCCCCCAACAAGCGCAACGAATCTGTTCCCGATGAACGATAGAGGTAAATCCGCTTCACCTCCCTGCCTTCGGGATTTTTCCATTCTACTTGCACAAAACGTCCCTCCCTGTCGGCAAAAAGCTCCAAGGCCGGCGTTTTTGCCTCTGGCAAATACCGATCTTCAAAGCAATAAGGAGCATGCGCCGTGTCGGCCTCTCCAGAACCATAGGCCACAATATCGAACTTTTGCAAGCCGGGAAGAACAGAAGAGGGGTACTTGAAAACGAAAGCCGTCGTATCCGCGATTTCCCCTGATGCAGGCAAAGGAAAATCGGCCACCTCCACCCACTGGGCAGTATCGGACTTGTGATACAAGCGGAAGCCTTTCAAATAAGGGGACATACTGTTGTACCAGACCAGCTTCACTCTGTCCTGATACCGGCGGCAATGCTGCAATGCAAACAGCGCCGGAACGGGTTTCCGAGGCCGAAGGTTCTTTACCGCCAAGGCATTGCTGAAGCCAGACATATTCCCCGTCTTGTCCTCTGCGACCACCCGGTAATAAAAATATTGGGAAGTCCGGAGCGAAACAGTGTCTGAAAAGACCGTGTCCCGCAAAACAGAAGATGTAAGCTGCACTGGCTCCCCTTCCTCGGAATTGCTCAAAAACACACGGTACCCTGCCAAGTCCGTCTCAGAGGAAGGCGTCCAGCTCAACTGCATCCGCCCGTTTTCATCCATGACATACGCCAGTCCCTCCGGTGCGGCTGGCGGCAAACTGTCTATCATCTGGTAAAAGAATGGCAAGGAAAAATAAGATTCCCCGTATTTGCCTATAGCCCGCAGATAGAAATAAGACGAATATGATTCCAAATCGGAAATCTCTATCAGGAAGATATGCCTTTCCCTTTTGTCTATTTCACCTTCGACCAAATGTTCCGGACCTGGCAACTGGCCTGGAGAATGCGTCGCATAGAGTTCCATCTTTGCCAAACGGTCTTCTTGTCCATCGGGGAAAGACCAGGCTATTGCCAGATTGCCGGCATCCAAAGCATAGACTGAATCTATGCAAGGTATCGCGGCCAGCAAGTCCTTGCCATGCCCGGCACGGCTTTTTGCCAGTACGGTTTCCAGCCCGAACAGATCCCGTCCTACAAGACGGTAGACATATTCCTGCGTATTGGAAGGCAGGCTGTCCCGATAGGACATGCGTGCAGTCTTCCCTTCTTGCAGAGCCGTATAAGGGACATCGTTCAGCCTCACGTACCGGCCGTCCCCCGAAGGACCCGCTTCCGCCCTTTCTATGAAATACCCCACCAGCAGACTGGCATCAAACCGGTTGCGCCAAGACAGCTCCACGAATCCGTCCCCGTATTCCGCGTCCAATACTTGCAAGGGCGGCACCAAGACCCGGTTCTCCAGACGGGAAAAATAGAGAGCCGTATCATTCTCGTCAAAAGCAGAATCCACGTACACCCGGTACAAATAATAGAAACCCGGCTGCACACTTGTATCACGATACCCCATAGTGCCGACACAAGCTACGGGAAAAGACCGGTCATAAGCCAGGTTGGCCAAAGTGAAGCGGACTGCCTTTTCCTGCAATTTGCCCGAAATGGCTTTCCACGGAGACAGGCCGCTTCCTGCATCACCCAGCGTGAACCGGATTTCCGGCGAGAAAACAGCTTCTCCCAACAGGGCCGCATAAGCATCGTCCGCCGCCATGCCTGCCAGAACGGTTGTATCCATGGCCAGAAAAGGCGGAATCCGAACCAATTTCTTGACAGGAGGCGGCATAGTGTCAGAATAATCCGGAGCCGGATGCAATGCAGCCGTATCGAAAGCATAGCGTTCCAATACGAAACCCTTTTGCATGGCAGCCATCCACAATCCATGACCGCCGGCAGCCCAACGCAGCAAGACCGCCGTGTCCTGGTCCCGGCCCACCAGATGCAAGCCTTTCAACGATTCCTCTGCGTGCAGGGAATCTTCCGAAAACACAGAAGTTTCCAACCCGGCTTCCGCATGACCGGAGCCAGAGGCTGTCCTCTGGGAGCTCAATGCGCACGGCATGGCCGCCAGAAACATCAAAACTGTCAAAATTCCTCTTACCATATCCATTTCCAAAATAAATCTTCGATATTATCCCAAATCGGCCATTAGACACGCCGAGTCCGTTTCTGATTGGGAAAATGAGGCTTTCGGGCATCTTGCCCGCTTCTGTCCGCATCCTGTTTCCCGTTACGCCTCGACGTAGCCCGCTACGCCTTCGGCTAAGCCAGAAGCATGCTGCCTGACGCAAGGAAACGCAACAATGACACGGAATGAACCGATGAGCAAACGGCTTGTGGAACCGGTTCCTGGAAGCCAACCATGTCAATCACGCAAGGAATCCGAACCATCTTCTTGATTCCAGCAGAGTCCTGTCCCTTGCTCAAGTTCCGGGAACCGATGCCTTCAATAGAAAGCCCCTCAGTTTACCGGATTCTCAAAGACGACCCTCCGGCGGGAGGTCACCGTACCGTCAGGCAGCACATACTCCAGCCAGACCGGATAGCTTCCCTTTTTGATAGGGACAAAAGTTTTCCTGAGCCAGTCCAAATAATACGGCCGCCCCAGAATCCCCATATTGGCTACCCCGTACAACACGCTTTCAAAATCCTTCTTGTACTGGAAGGGCTGGTAGTAAATCCAAGGAAAATACGTATTGGAGGATTCATCGTAAAGATTTGAAGAATATACCGCCCAATCCGGTATCGTCCCCGGATGTTCTGCCGTCCGGGAAAACGCGACAAAACCATCGTAAGGATATTCCTGGTATACCAACGGATAGATATCATCCAGGAAATAGGATTCCGTCCCCAGGTCCGCCTTGGCCTGAATCATAGGCTTGCCTTCCGTGTACAGGTCTCCGGCCATTTCCACCGTGCAGAAACCTTCGCCAGCCCTCATCTTTGCCTGCAAATAATGCACATCCGGTTCGGAGACATTCGGATTCCCATGCCCGTCCACTGTCATGACTGGAGTACGGTATGTCCTTGACAGACTGACATCCGCCATTTTTTCACCAAAATTGGCATACCGGCTGGTGCGGAAAGGATACCGCAACACCACTTTGTCCTTGTCCGATTTAAGCAGGCTGCCTGACAACTGCACGGTCTCCTGCTCCAGACTGCCATCCTCGGACTCATACAGGCTGGCAGAATGCGTGGTCATCGATGCCGATCCCGTCTGATGCCCGCTTCCCGCCGCCACCAAAGGGGAACCTCCCTTGTACTGCAGGACAAACAGCACCTCATAGTCCGTCTGCGGAGAAAGCCCTTGAGGGAAAGTCCAAAGAAGCCTCTTTTCTGCCTGGTTGTAAGTAAAAGCCGCCTCCAGCGTATCGGTTCCGGAAACCACATAAACCCGTTTGCGGTAATCGGCATCTGCCAGCAGGCCAGCCATGCCCCTGTGAAGGTAGACAAATCCTCGATTATGCTCCCGAGGCAGGAAATACTGCTGGCCCTTTACCGGATAGCAAATCCTCACATTGCTCCAAGGTATACTGTCCGGGCCATCGCCCGTTTCAAAAGAAAATTCCCTTTTTTCCTGATAATCGTTACCCTCGTTATCTTGCATATCCTTCCAGGAAGCCCCCGTCTTTTCCTTTGCCCCTATGGCCAGCTTGCAATCCACCTTGGCATTGGACGGAAGGATATCATGGGAGACGAATTTCAAGTTCCGCTTGTCCTCGCTCCACTCCAGCCTGCCTTCCAAGCGGCTTCCTCCATACCATAACTCATATTGATCCAAACTGATTTTAAGATGCTTGTCCTCATTATTGTATTCCTCTTGGATCTCTGTTTCCAATGGCAGATTGAAAGCCGCCTGCGGCATGGTGAAAACATCCACGTCCGCCGCATTCTCTCCAGGCATCAGGTCGGCTATGATTTCCACCCCGTCGGCAAAGCCCTGGTTCAGAATCGTGCAAGGCGTGCCTAAATCGAAACCAAAATCAAAACGCCCCTTGACCAATCCATTGAGCAAGGAAATGTTAAGAGCCAGATTACCGGAAAAAGACGATGGATCAGGCAGCCCTGCCCGCAGCAATGTCCCCACCTCGCCTTTCAAGACGGAAAAATTCCGTTTCTTCCCGAACAGTTTCAGGTACAAGCCCACATCGGCCATCATGTAAGCGTAAGCCTGGCCTTGAGCATACCAGCCATTGATACCCGGCGCTTCCCCTGTCTCTTGGCACAAGCTGTTCTGGTATTGCTTGAGCATCACATCGAACCCCACTTCGGCATCGAAAGCGGCATAGAAAATCAGCAAAGGGATAGTGCCGGTGCTTAATGAAAACGATGACCCGAAAGCCAGGCCGGACCCTTTGGCTAATTCCGACGGCGAAGGACGGGGATAGGACACATCCATCAACGAAGCCACATTCGACGGGAGGCCGGGGAAAGCCGGGAGACGGTTTCCCGTCATGAAATAGGCATCCAGGCTGGCTTGCAAAGGCCCTACTTTCATTTTGATGCCCAAAGGATGGCTCGGCTCGCCCACCTTCACATACCATTCGTCCCCGCCAAAGCTCATGCCCATCCGGCCAAGATATCCATTGCTTCCGGCTCCTTTTATGATACCCAGATCCATATAGGAATCGAACAAGCCTGTAAACACCTTGTTCTCTATGTCCATCCTGAGTTCCATCCGGGCGGAAATGGATGCCTCCGAGGCAATGGCTCTCTGCTGGTCGGCCACCGACGGCTGTATCTTGCTGGCCAGCTGCTGCACTCTTTGGGTGAATCTTTGCATGGCCAGCATCTCCTTGCTCATCAGCTGCCCAGCCCCCATCAATCCGATGGATGAAACCCCGCCGTTCTTATTGAAAAGCATCTCGAAAGTCAGCTCCGCGTTGAACAGCTTCTCGTTCTGCGCGGCCAGGACCACCGAGGCCTTGACCCCTAAGGACTTGGTGCTGTCCGGCTCGTAATACAAGCCCGAAGATGTCTGGCCGAGGTCGTTTCTCCTGTCCTTGCCGTCCACCATCCGCATGGAACGGTAAGCCCCTCCTCCTATGGCCGCAATCTTGAATCCGGGGAACACTGGTATCCCTGTCGCGCCCAATTGCGCCATCATGTCCACGTACCAGTAACGGTAAGTCGGCAGGCTGCCTATCATCAAGTTCCCTTCCACGCCCAAAGAAAGAGGCGGTATTTCCACATTCAGGCTGCCCTGGAAACCGTCACCGTAAACAGGGTCGTTTTCTACCAATCCGACCTGGCCATTGAAATTGAAATATCCATTTGAAAAATCCACAGCCACCTCGTCCACCCGCACGCCATCGAAATCCCATTTCTGCCTTCCGCCTTCCTCCCTTATCAAAGAGCTGATTTCCATGCCGAGCTCGCCTCCGAAATTCCCGTCTTCCTTTCCCCCGAAATGCACCATCGTGTTAAAACCGAAACCGATCTTCCCGTCCAGCGCGCTCAGAGACAAATCCTTGATTGAGACAGGAAAATTCTTGATCTTCAATTCATCGTCCCAACTCAAATCTTTCACTTCAAAATAAGGTTCCTGATTGGAGACCTCCATGCCGGTAAAGGAGATGTTGGCGAAGCCGAAACGGTCGTTCTCCCTGGCCAATGGGTTCAACTTCATATTGCCTGACAAATGCGCCTTTACCAGGAATTCCCCGTCCTTCTGCTTGCAGGCTTCCAGATAAGAAGATGCCAGTAAATCCACTTCCCGGGCTTTGATGAAATCGAACTCCGCCTTCTCTCCCAGACCCAATTTCAGCTTCCAGCTCCCGTCCGTCTCAAAGCCGCCCTCGTATCTATATTTCCCAGCCTTGCTCACCGGCAATTCTATCATGCCTGCCATCTCGCCTCCCTTTATCTCATCATGCAGGAAATCCAGCATGAATTTCTCTATCGAGAAACCCCAGCCTCCCAAGCTGCCTTCGGTCAGCATCAGCACATCCTCCGCGCCGATTGTCCCGGTCAGGCCTTTCTCATCAAGCCACATCGGGGAAGCCAGCACGGAAGGCCTGGCACCGTCCGCCTTCCGGATATAGTCCGGAAACTGCAAGCGCACGTTCCCGATATAAAGCCCTTGCCAGATCTCGCTGAAATCCACCGAACCGGAAGAACTGCCCGAAGTGGAATACTTCTTGAATCCCGGCACGTTCCGGGTCTGGCTGAAATCCAGCATCACATCCTCTGCCGTGAAAGTCCAGTCCGGGACATGCTTCAAGCCGAATTCCGGCAAATCCACCTTGACCACGATATTGTCCAAGGCTTCCGCTCCGCAGAAAAAAGAAGCCGTGACCGGCTTATCTGTTATCTTGCCATTCTCCACAAGCCCGACCTTGTCCGAGTTCAATTCCAGTATTGCACTGAGTTGCAACTCCTTGAAACCCTCGCAGCTCACAATGGCATAGGACGGCGGCAGACCATCAGCCGTGTTGGCGTGGTCCCCGTCCTCCTTCTTTCCTAAAAAACGCAAACGGAACACATCCCCTTTTCCCGACAAAGCAATGTCTCCCATCAAGGCCAATTTGGCATCGCCGATGAAACCTCCCTGGCTGCTTGCCAGAATCTTGTCCGCCCCGAAATACAAGCTGCGGTCTTCCCCTTGCCAATCCGGGCCTTCAATCCGCAGATACACCGCCAGCTCGGTGGTCTCCGGGCCGAAGACAGCCTGCGTGACCAACAAATCGTAATTGGTATTGCCAATGGTCGTCCTCAATCCCACCGGCAGTTTCTGCAATTCCCCGGGAGTAATCAAGTCTGTCCGTTCCACATAGGTCTCGAAATCCTCGAACCATTGCTTCACCTTATCCCAAGCCGCCGGTTTCTCTTCTCCAGCTGCCAGCAATGGAATCCATGTCATCCACAACAGGATACCCGAACATAGAATCTGTTTCATAAGCATCGGTTTTTTCTGAACGATGGGCATCGAGAATGCCTTTCCATGCAGGAGGCAAACATGCCAGGAAGGACAAGGCTGTCCAGCTTTTCATCATCTTGGTCAATATCGGTTGGTGTCAACGACCTTCAGGCGTGCTACATGAACCCGGTGCGAGCCTCTGCTCGCCCGCGAAGAACTTCCCTACGACCGATACATCAACGCGTCGTTGGCCGGATTGCCGCACCAGGGCATCGCCCCCGGCATGCCCATGGCAGAAGGAAGTCTTGGTTCGAAGCAAAAGTACCCGGCCATGCGGCACGAAGCCCTGATTTTTAGTTAATCTTTGTTAATGCTTAAGATTATTTAATATAGACACCCTGTTTTTCACAAAAACTCAGCAGATTTTAAAGATATTTAAGAATGCAAGGAAACCATCTTGCATGGCTAAGCGACTCAGTGTCCGCCCAAGCAGAAATGGAAGCAAAGCCAAAGGCCGAAGAGCGGGCGCCATGCAGACCAACGATTCCTGGCACCGTCTCTACGT
Organism: uncultured Bacteroidales bacterium; assembly: GCA_944320265.1. Lineage (GTDB taxonomy): Bacteria > Bacteroidota > Bacteroidia > Bacteroidales > P3 > Pullibacteroides. The sequence goes on from CALUGT010000001.1 coordinate 192,662, forward strand.
GCATATCCGTTTTGAAAACCAATGCAAAAACATTGAACCCGAATCTATCATCAGGCACGCCGGGACGTTTCCGATGGCGGAAATGGTGCTTTTGGGCATCTTGCCCGCTTCTGCCCGCATCCTGCTCCTCGCTACGCCTCGACGTGGCCCGCTACGCCTTCGGCTAAGCCAGAAGCATGCTGCATGGCACAAGCGGGCAATCTCCCCCGAAGCCTGATGACCGATTGTGGTTGAAACAGTCTTCTTCCTTTTTTTGTACTTTTGCATGTTTGGTTTGCCCGGACGGAAGATATGCCGTGCATGGATTCTCCGGCAAGCGTTCCGGGAAAACGACAGCCGGCAGAATACAAGGCAAAGTCGGCACGCGATAACATAACAAACACTCCATATGAAAGTTGCATACAGCTGGCTGAAAGAATACGCCGACATAGACCTGAGCGTGGACGAATGTTCGCAGCTCCTGACCGACTGCGGATTGGAAATCGATGCCGTGGAGGAAGTGGAATGCATCCGAGGCGGCCTCAAAGGACTCGTGACAGGAGAAGTGCTCTCATGCGAACCTCATCCCGATTCGGACCATCTGCATCTGACCAAAGTAGACATAGGCCAAGGCGACCCGTTGCCCATCGTCTGCGGTGCCGCCAATGTGGCCGCCGGGCAGAAAGTCATCGTGGCCACGATAGGCACAGTGCTTTACGATGGGGACAAAAACTTCACGATCAAGAAATCCAAGCTGCGCGGAGCCGATTCGATGGGCATGATCTGCGCCGAAGACGAAATCGGAGTGGGCAGCAGCCACGACGGCATCATGGTCTTGCCGCCCGACACGCCGGTCGGGATGCCCGCCGCTCAGTATTTCCATCTGGAAAGCGAGACTGTCTTTGAAATCGGCTTGACCCCGAACCGTTCCGATGCCACTTCCCATATCGGTGTCGCCCGCGACCTCGTCGCCTTGGAAAATATCCGCAAAAACAAGCCTGTCAAACTGAAATACCCTTCGGTAGAAGCCTATGAAGGGGTTCAAGGCCGCATCATTGAAATCAAGGTGGAAGACACCCTGGCCTGTCCGCGCTATGCCGGTCTCTGCATCAAGAACGTCAAGGTGAAAGAATCGCCCGAATGGCTCAAGAAACGCCTTGTCAGCGTAGGCCTTCGCCCCATCAACAACGTGGTGGACGTGACCAATTTCATCCTGATGGAAATGGGCCAGCCCATGCACGCCTTCGACATGGCCAAGATCAAAGGGAACCGAATCGTGGTGCGCCCGGCCAAGGAAGGAGAGACGCTGACCACGCTGGACGGAGTGGAAAGGAAACTCTCCACCAAGAACCTGATGATTTGCAATGCCGAAGAGCCCATGTGCATCGCCGGGGTTTTCGGAGGCCTGGATGCCGGGGTCTCGGATTCCACCACCGACGTATTTCTGGAAAGCGCCTACTTCAACCCCGCCAGCATCCGCAAGACAGCCCGCGAACACGGCCTCAATACCGATGCTTCTTTCCGTTATGAAAGAGGAGCCGACCCCGAAATCTGCATCTACGCACTCGAACGCGCCGCCCTGCTTTTGCAGGAAGTGGCTCAAGGCGAAGTGGCTTCGGAAATCATCGACAACTACCCAGAACCCATCGCCCGCCCGGTAGCCGAGTTCTCCTTGGAATACATGAACAAGCTTATTGGCGAACCCATGCAGGCCGCCGAAGTGAAACGAGTGCTGGAAGCCTTGGAAATGCAGGTGGAAATGCATTCCGATACCGGTTCCATCGAGACGGCCGCACCGGCGCAAATCCATTACAAGGTGACCGTGCCTCTCAACAAGACCGATGTGACCCGGCCTGCCGACGTGGCCGAAGAGTTTCTGCGCATCTACGGGTACAACCGCATCAACTCCACCCGCCGCATTTCCTACGGCATGGGCATCGCCAAAGGCAAAGAACCGGAAAGAGTAGTGACAAAAGTCTCCGAATTCCTGAGTCACAACGGTTTCTATGAAATCATGAACAACTCGCTCTGCCCGGAAAGCTATATCGGGAAATTCCATCTGGAAAACGTGGTCAGGATGCTCAATCCGCTGAGCAAGGAAATGAGCATCATGCGCACCTCTCTGCTTCACGGCGGCTTGAACAGCATAGCCTACAACTTGAACCACAAGCAGAACAACCTCAGGTTCTACGAATTCGGACGTACCTACTTCTACGTGCCGGAAGCCAGCAAAGAAGCGCCGGTGGATGAACGTTTCCGCGAAGAAAACCACCTGAGCCTCTTGCTTTGCGGAAATGAAAACGAGGAACTTTGGCAGACTCCGGCCAAGGCTTTCGATTTCTACAGCCTTAAAGCCTACGTGGGCAAAATCTGGAAACTGCTTCGTCTGGATTCGCTGCGCTGCCGCAGCCTCGAAGCCGAAGGCGAGGAATGGAGCTACGGATTGCAGATCATGCTGCCAGGGAACAAGGCAGGCGTCCGCTTCGGCAAAGTGAAGGAATCCCTCTGCCAGCAGTTCGATATCAAGGCTCCGGTCTTCTATGCGGATTTCCTCTGGGACAATATCTTGGCGGCACTGCCCGAAAAAGCGCCCGAATACAAGGAAGTGGCCCGTTTCCCCGAAGTGCGCAGGGACTTGGCCTTGCTCTTAGACAAGAAGGTGGAATTCTCGCAGATAGAATCCATCGCCCGCAAAAGCGAAAAGAACCTTCTCAAGGAGGTGTCGCTGTTCGATGTCTATGAAGGCAGGAACCTGCCCGAAGGCAAGAAATCCTACGCGGTCAGCTTCATTCTGCAAGACGAGGAGCGCACGCTCAACGACAAGCAGATTGAAAAAACCATGGAGAAGATCCTGGCGAACCTGCAAAAGGAGACAGGCTGCACGCTCCGGTAAACCCAAATCGGTCATTGGACATTGGGGAGATTGCCCGCTTGTGTCATGCAGCATGCTTCCCGCCTAGCCGAAGGCGTAGCGGGCCACGTCGAGGCGTAGCGAGAAACAGGATGCGGACAGAAGCGGGCAAGATGCCCGGAAGCCTCATCTCCCCCATCGGAAACAGACCCGGCGTGCCCAATGGCCGATTCGGGGTAACCCTCAAGACGAAATCCATCGCTATGACGACCTGAAACAGATTCTATCAAGCCCCTGTCGATACCAACCCCGAAGCCCGTCCTTGCACTTCACAGAAAGCCAGGGCCTGCTCCGGGGCTTTTATTAAACCAAAATCGGTCACTGGACTTCGGGGAGATTGCCCGCTTGTGTCATGCAACATGCTTCCCGCCTGGCCGAAGGCGTAGCGGCTACGTCGAGGCGTAGCGAGAAACAGGATGCGGACAGAAGCGGGCAAGATGCCCGGAAGCCTCATCCCCCCCATCGGAAACAGGCCCGGCGTGTCCAATGGCCGATTCGGGTCAAATTGCAGAATGCCAAAACCCTATTTGCAAAAAGTATAATTTTAATCCATATGAAACACTTATCAATCATCCTACTGGCGAGTTGTTGCCTATGCGGGCTCGCCAAAGCCGGGAACGACGAAGCCCGGCTGCTCCGCTTCCCGTCCACCAACGGGCAGGAAGTGGTTTTCTCCTATGCAGGAGACCTTTACAAAGCACCCCTGAACGGAGGCGAAGCCCAAAGGCTCACTTCCCACATCGGGTACGAGATGTTCGCCCGCTATTCGCCCGACGGCAAGCAAATCGCCTTTACCGGGCAGTACGACGGCAACACCGAAGTCTATCTGATACCCGCCCAAGGCGGGGAACCGGTCCGCCTCACCTACACCTCCACCAACAGCCGTGACGACCTCGGCGACCGCATGGGACCCAACAACATCGTCATGACCTGGACACCCGACGGCCAGCAAATCGTCTTCCGCAACCGCATCGGAACCGGCTATCCGGGAAAGCTCATGAAAGTGAGTCCGGAAGGCGGGATGCCCGAAAGCATTCCCCTGCCGGAAGGCGGCTTCTGCAGCTATTCGCCCGATGGCAGCCAATTAGCCTACAACCGGGTCTTCCGCGAATTCCGGACTTGGAAATACTACCGGGGCGGCATGGCCGATGATGTATGGATTTACGACCCGGCCGCCGACACCGTGACCAACATCACCGACAACGAGGCGCAGGACATCTTCCCGATGTGGATCGGGGACGAGATTTTCTTCCTCTCCGACCGCGACCTGACGATGAACCTCTTTGCCTACAACACCAAGACAAAGGCTACCGAGAAAGTGACCGACTTCAAGGATTACGATATCAAGTTCCCCAGCACCGACGGCAAGATCATCGTCTTTGAAAAAGGAGGATTCCTGTTCAAGTTCGACCCGGCCACCCGGCAATGCAAAAAAATAGAAATCCGTCTGGCCAGCGATAATATCTACGCCCGTAGCGAACGCAAGAACGTGGCCGGAGACATCACGGCGGCAAGCCTCTCGCCCGATGGAAGCCGCTTAGTAGTGACCGCCCGGGGCGAAGTCTTCGATATCCCGGCCGAGGAAGGCGTGACCCGCAACCTCAGCCGCACGCCCGGCGCCCACGAACGCAATGCGGCATGGAGCCCTGACGGCCGGTACATCGCCTATATCTCCGACCGCAGCGGCGAAACCGAACTCTATATGGAAGACCTCCGCAGCGGCGAGCTGAGCCAGCTGACCCGGGACAACGACACCTATATCCGCGACATGCAATGGAGCCCCGACAGCAAGAAGCTCCTGTACACCGACCGCGAAAACCGCATCGTCCTGGTGGATATCGCCGCCAAGAGCAAGGAAACAGTGATGCAGAACCCGGCCGCGGAATTCACCGATGCAAGCTTCTCTCCCGACAGCCGCTGGCTCACCTACACCAAGCCGGCTTCGAACCAAATGGGTGTAGTCTATGTCTATAACTTAGACAGCAAGGAAGAATTCCCGGTTACCGAAAAATGGTACCGTTCCGATTCGCCCGTGTTCAGCAGCGATGGGAAATACCTCATTTTCAATTCGGACCGCGATTACAACCCGATTTACGGCAGCATGGAATGGAACCATGTCTTCACGAAAATGGGCGGCATCTACATCGCCCTGCTGCAAAACGGCACTCCTTCTCCTTTCCTGGACAAGGATGCCGAAGTAGAAGCACTACGGCAACCAGCCAATGCCGAAACCGACAAGAAAAAGTCGAAAGCCAAACAGGATGAAGGCATTCGCATCGACACCGCCGGCCTCCAAGGCCGTATCCTGAAACTGCCTCTGCCTGCCGGGTACTACGGCAACTTCCTCAGCGATGGCGACAAGATCTGGTACAATCAGGACGGCGACACCCGCGTTTACGACCTGCAAAGCCAGGAAGATGCCTTGGTGGCCGAAATGAGCATGATGTACGCCACGCCCGATCTGGGCACCGCCCTGATCTGCCAATTCCCGAGCCAAAGGCTGTATGTGATGCCCATGCCTTCCGGCCCTGTTTCCCTGGACGAAGAGGTGCCGACCGACGACATGATAGCCCTTGTGGACTATGAACAGGAATGGCCTCAGATTTTTGATGAAGCCTGGCGGGCCTACCGCGATGGTTTCTATTTGGAAAACATGCACGGGGTGGACTGGAACGCCATCAAAGACAAATATTCCGTTCTGGTGCCTTACGCCAAGACCCGCTTGGATCTCAACTACATCATCGGGGAAATGATCGGGGAACTGGCTTGCGGCCATGCCTACGTGAACCCGGGCGAATACGCCAAGCCGGAACGGATTCAGATGGGTCTGCTCGGTGCTGAACTGAGCCGCGATGCAAGCGGTTTCTTCCGCATCGACAAGATTATTCCCGGCGCGCCCTACAGCCAGAAGTTGCGTTCGCCCTTGACCGAACCGGGCCTGGATGTAAAGGCCGGCGACTATATCACGGCCATAGACGGCATTCCGGTTTCTGAAACAAACAATATCTACGAACTTTTAGTAGGCAAGGCCGGGGTGATGACCGAGCTTTCCATCAATTCCGAACCCAAGGCGGAAGGTTCGCGCAAAATCGTAGTGACCCCGATTGCCGACGAATACCCGCTCTACCACTACAACTGGGTCCAGAACAACATCCGCAAGGTGGATTCTGCTTCGGGAGGCCGGGTCGGCTATATCTACATTCCCGACATGGGGCCGGAAGGCTTGACCGAGTTCGCCCGCTACTTCTATCCGCAATTGGACAAGGAAGGCCTGATTATCGATGACCGGGCCAACGGGGGCGGCAACGTATCCCCGATGATTATCGAACGCTTGCTGCGCCAGCCTTACCGTTTGACGATGGGCCGCGGCACTGACCAGATCGGGACGATTCCCGATGCTACCCAGTACGGGCCGAAAGTGCTGCTGATCAACAAATACTCTTCTTCCGACGGGGATTTGTTCCCTTGGAGCTTCAAAGCCAACAAAATCGGCACCATCATCGGCACCCGCAGCTGGGGCGGCATCATCGGCATTTCCGGCTCGCTGCCCTACATGGACGGTACCGACATCCGTGTGCCTTTCTTCACCAATTACGATGCCAAGACCGGCCAATGGATTGTGGAAAACCATGGGGTCGACCCCGATATCCTGCTCGACAACGATCCCATCAAGGAACAGGCCGGTATCGACCAGCAGCTTGACAAGGCCATCGAGACCGTAATGGAACAGCTGAAGGACCGCAAGCCGTTGCCCGGCGTACCCGCCCCGCGAACCTTCAAAGATCTCGGTTTGTAGTCATGAACACCGTCGCGACATGGCTGCATAATGCACGCTCCATTGCCTTGCCGCAAAGCATGTTGCCGGGTATCGTCGCTATCGGCATGGCTTTGCAATACGAAGGCTTTTCCGTCGGGTTCGCCTTGGTGGCGCTGTTCGGTGTGATGGCTGCCCACTTGGGCATGAACCTGGCGGACGATTATTTCGACTATCAGATTGGCAGCGGTGAAAAACGGGTCCGGATGGCCTCCGAAGGCATGCGGGCCCGGATTGCCAAATACCCTTACCTGAGTTCGGGAGAGGCTTCGTTGAAAGAGCTGAAGATGGCTATTGTCTCGTTCTTGGGTGTTTCCATGCTGGCGGGAGCCGTCATCGTTTATGGACGGGGAACCTTTCCGTTGTACATCGCTTTGGTGGGGGCGTTCCTCGGCATTTCCTATTCGGGTTGGCCGTTCCGTTTGGCCTACCACGGCTTGGGGAACTCGTCGTGGGACTCATGTTCGGACCCCTGTTGATGATAGGGGTGCAATATGCGGCCTGCGGTGTACTGGATGCGCGGATTCTATTGACCAGCACGGCGATGGGGCTTTTGGTCACCAATATCCTTTACTCCCATTCGGTTTTGGACCGTCAGGCCGATGCCCGGATGGACAAGACGACCTTGGCCTTGCTCTTGGACAAAAGGGGGCCATCCTTTTCGCCTCGGCGGTGTTCAACTTCCTGCCTTTTGTCTTGATTCTCATGGGAACAGTCTTAGGCATGCTGCATCCGGCTTACCTCGCTGTCTTCCTCGTTTTCCCGATTGCTGTCTATCTGTGGCGTTCGCTCAAGGATTTCGTGGACGGGATGCATACGGATATTGTCTTGAAGCCTTGGATGGGGCCGATGGGCAATTTTCCTGCCTACCGGAAAGCCGGAATCGACTGGTTCATGCTGCGCTGGCTTTTGGCGCGGAACCTGATGTCTTTCTTCGGACTTATCCTTTTGGTTGTAAGTGTCGTCCTGAAAATTTGCACTTCCTTTTGATGCGCTTGCGGTCTTTCAAGGCCTTCTCTCTTTTTTCAAAGTAAAAAATAATGAAAATCAAACAACTTACTTATCTCGCTTCATGGTTTACCGGTGCCAGGTTCCTGGGTCGGAAACGTCCCTTGCAAACCGTGCTTTTCATTTCCGACCAATGCAACCTCAAATGCAAGCATTGTGCCGTCTATGCAAAAGAGAAGCCCAACATCATGACGTATGAGGAGATACGGAAGGAGTTGGAATATTCGTACCGTCTGGGTTCGCGTTTCGTGGATCTGGAAGGTGGAGAAGTCATGCTTTGGAAGGATGGGGATTACCGGATTAACGATGTGATTGATTTGGCCAAGGAGGTCGGTTTCTTTTCGGTCACGATAACGACCAATGCCCAACTGCCGTTTGCCGGTAGCCATGCCGACAGCATTTGGGTGAGCCTGGACGGTTACGGCAAATACCACGAGATGGTGCGGGGAGAAGGTACTTTTGCCCGTTTGGAAAAAAACATTGCCGAATGCGGGCACAAGCATTTGAGCGTCAATATGGTGGTCAACAAATACAATTGCGATGCCGTGGAAGAGACCATCCGGTACGTCAAAGGAAATCCGGCAATCAAAAGTATCTCGATAAATTTCTACACTCCTTTTCCCGGTTCGGAAAACCTGATGATTAGCAAGGAAAAACGTATCGAGGTCATCGACAAGGTGATTGCCATGAAAAAAGCCGGTTATCCTATCATGAATTCCGTATCCGGGCTCAAACTCATGAAACACAACCGTTTCAAGCGGCACTGCTGGGTCACGAACTTCATTTACGCCGACCATACGCGTTCCCTTTGCGCCGGGCAAGAGGCGGGTATCTGCGAGGAATGCGGTCTTTGCATGGCGGGCGAAATGAACGCGGTTTTCAATTTCAAACCGGATACGCTGCTTGCCGGGTTGAACCTGCGCTTATAAGCTCCGCAAAAGCTCCTTCACAACTTCCCACTACAATACCCCATCTCTTCCAACCCGCACCAGCCTGCGTCCCGGATTTCACGCAAGAACAAGCGGGCACACATTTCGGCATCATCGCCTGCACGATGGTGTTGCCCGTAAGGTATCTCAAAGCGGTCACAAAGATAGTCCAGGCTATTGCGATCAAAATCATAAAGCTTTCGGGCGGCACGCAAGGAACAATAATAGGACACTTCCGGCTTCTCCATGCCGTATAGTTCCAACGCGTAACGGACACATCCTATGTCGAACGCCGCGTTATGGGCGACAAGTACAGGAATTTCCTTAAGATATTTGGATATTTCAATCCAGACTTCGGGGAACCCGGGTGAATTATCTGTATCCTCCGGACGGATACCGTGTATCTTGGTGTTCCAATAGTTGTACACATTGCCTTGCGGACGGACAAGCCAAGAACGGGTTTCCTGCACGCTGCCATCACGGACCACGCAAATTCCTGCCTCGCAGATAGAGGCTCGGCTACTGTTCGCCGTTTCAAAATCTATAGCTATGAAATTCAATCCTTGCATGATTTACCAAATATAATAGTCCAACATTCCAGCCAAGAATGAAGGTCATTGTACCCTATACATCCCGACTATCCATGTCATTTAGGAAAACGTCTTACCAGCCATTTCCTCTATATGGAGACAAAGTTATACCTTTCGTAGGTCATATCTTGGCACAGGTTCACGCCACCCCGAAAATTATGCACACCACTGTTATTCAATCAATAAGATGCAATGTGCATAGATTTGGCACTGAAAAGGTCCCATTGTTTGTTCGTTCCCCCAAATCAATAGAGGCTACCATCGGTCGAAACAGTCCTCGGGAACTAATCTTTACGCCTTATTTTTTTTATCTCTTTATCGAAATCACTTTCATATAACATCATCTCGCGCTTACGATAAATTTCAAACTCTTTTTCAGCTTTTTCAATGGCTTGTTTGTGAGAAATGCTGCCTTTCCCTACTAAGACTTTTCGTTTGTGTGCAATTATCTGATTATCCAAAGCCTCTACCCAATCTCTCATCGTCATAGGATTCATTTCCAATGCCTGGAATTCTGCAAAATCCAAAAATCCGGAAACAAGCAGGTTCAAACGCTGAAGTTCAATTTCAGACAGGTAATTCTTGGCAATCTTTACATCATCCTTAGTCACATAGTCTCCTTTGAAATTAGTCATCCCTACAAAAGGCTTCTCATTATCCACCCGGTTATGGATGACTTCTGCCGCCGTGTTTTCATGGACTGCATAATGCAACTTGTTTTGCACGGTTGCAAAGAAGGCTTTGGTCATTCCACTGCGAGGGTCGTAGTCAATGGCTGTCGCATAAATATCTGTAACCTGTTGATAAAAATTACGTTCGCTACTGCGAATGTCCCTGATGCGCTGCAACAGCTCGCGAAAATAACGATTACCTCCCTGCTTCAATCGCTCATCGTCCATAGCAAACCCTTTTTGAATATATTCATGAAGCCGTTGGGTTGCCCATCTGCGGAATCGCGTAGCTACTTGCGATTGAACGCGATATCCCAATGCTATAATCATGTCAAGATTATAATGGTCGATATTACGTTTTACCTGGCGATTGCCTTCTTGCCGAACTAACAAGAATTTCTTGTTAGTTGCCTCTATGCTAAGTTCGCCGTCCTTATAGATGTTGTCCACATGCTGGCTGATATTCTGTTGGGTTGTACAATATATCTCCGCCAACTGGCTCTGTGTCAACCACAAATCCTCATCAGCAAAACGGACGGAAACACGGGTTATTTCGTTATCGTCTTGATAGAGTATGATTTTGTTCTCCGTATTCATTGAGTTATCTTTATAAGTATTCTGGAATTCCTTTACACTGTTAATCTTGTGTTTTATTATGGGATATCATATGAGTCTTTTAATATGCCAAACATCAGCTTTCCACTCTTTTCGGCTTTTTCCTCATCCCATCCTTCTGATGACCTGTTTGCAGATAAATACATGTGGTATAGCTTAAGGCTTTGCAAATCGTTTGTCATGGCCTGATTTTCGATACGGGCAAATTTGACCCTGACGGAATCATTGCTTTGTGTGGAATTGAAGCTTTGGGAAATCATCGCAAGGTTTCCAAAACCGTTTAAGTCGTATTCATCTTTGTTCCATTTCTTATTCTGGCTTTCATCTTGCGGATGTAAATGCTCTATGGAACGGCTTGCCCTAAACTCATAGTTACGGATGGCCTCAGTGTTTGCTTCGTTAAAGTCCTTGAATACCACAGAGCGTCTTTCCCACAGGTAATAATCGAGCCGCCAAAACCAATAACGATCGACCACTCCGTAGCTAAATGCACTTATATCGCCGATGAACGGATGATTACAATTGTCTATTTCTTTCAGTTTGGAGAGTAATTGCGAAGAAGAAATTCGAGTACGTGTTTCCTTTATGTACTGCAACAAAGGTTTTAGCCATTCATAAAAGCTGTTGGTGGAAACGTGGAGCATTGCTTCGTACTGTCTGAGGCAAGCATGGCTCTCTTCTTCGTCCTTGAAAAGAAGGTAATGATGACCTGCACCTTGAACATACTCTACCCTATCAACATAAAAATCAAGCATCAAACGATACATGAGCAGATTATTGTAAAACAGCTTAATGTCGCAGGGATTATAATCTTGAAAACGGCTGAGGAGCTTGTCTCGCTTGTAGAAATCAAAGTCCGATATATCACGCACATCCGATCCGTTTGTCAAATCAAGCACCAGCAGCAAAAAATCGGGGAATGCAAGCACAGAACTTTCCGTGCTATCACGAAATGTCTGAGGTGACAATGGCTTCGCTTCAATCTCAGCAATAATCTGACGGCTGGTATCCTTTGAATAGTCCGTCTTGTCCGGCACACACAATTCTAATGCCGAGGCGAAATCTTCGCTCAAGCAATATTGAATCGCTTGAATATACCGTTCGCGACATTTCTCCACGCCTTCATCCTCCCGGTTATTGCATATAAGAGGATGCTCCATCTGACTGACAAGGTTCCATATTCTTGTCAGATATTCTTGGTCTTCGCAGCCTCTCATCAAGTCCACTTTCAAAACTTCATGGCTCTCCAAGCCTTTCCCATTCGAGTTCAGCGCTTCAAAGTATTTGTTTAACGATGATGGATTCCGTAGATAAGAGGATGGCAGTTTGGAGAAGAAGAAACTCATGTGACTGAAGATATGTGCGGCAAATGCTTCTTGTTCGCTCTTCTCTTCTATCCGATCCATGAATTTTTGGATGCAGGAAAGGGCTTGTTCCATCTTGGTGTTGCAATAGCCCGTGTCGTTCTCGTTGTTCTTCATTCTATGGAGAAGGTAACGCTCATCTTCATTCCGCCCGACAAATGATAAACGCACATCACCATTCACATAAAAGAAACACTCCCAGCAAGGTGCATATTTCTTGAGTACTATTGCCAATAGAGTCATCACCGTAAAGCGTTGCTGCCCGTCAATCAGGCTGAAACAACCATCTTTGTGAATAATGGTCATTTGACCTAAGTAATAAGGAGTCTCTTTCAGTGGTCCGTTGTAATTGTAATGTTCGTATAAATCATACAACAATTTATTCACTTGGGTTTCTCCCCATGTAAACAACCTTTGATACAATGGGATAGAAAACCGCATGGCATTGCAGGCTATAATTTCCGGGGTATATCTGATATCGGATATGTCAAATTTCATATTCTTCTATGATTTTATTATGTATAACTTCCTCTGTAAAGTCATTAAGCGAAGCGAACATATTGCGGAGGCATTCCCAAAAACGAGTACGTATATCATTCTCCAACAAGTCAAGTCCGCTTTTATGTATGTGTGAAATCGCTTCGGCCAAGAAAAACGTCGGAGAAGATGCTTGGTCTATCATCAAAACCACCTTGCTTTGATTTGCCCACGCAAGTATCTTCCTCATAAGAGCATGGGCATTCGTATAGCGATGGTCAGCCATGATGCCGCTTATACAATACAACGCTTCGGAGAGATACTGGACACCGAACTTCAGATAATATGCAAACAGCAGAGTCTCTATCACATCAGCGTATCGTCTGTGGGGTCCCAAACTGACAAATTCGTTTAAAGCCATATATTGAGGGGTTTGCTTGAAGTTGCGATAGGCACTAACGAATTTATCCGAGTAAGCAAAGAAATGAGTGCCGCCTTGTATCTTATCGTTGTACGAAAAGCTTTCTCCAAAAGGGGGAATACCAAGCATAACCGGTGCGGCAGAAAACTCACTCTTTACTTTCCATTTAGCACTCTCATCAAAATCATTGCATCGCATCCACTTTCTCAAACGGTACAAGTGAGTACCTAGTGTGACAGACAAACCATTACGTCCATCACATCCGTTATCTTCTGAAGCAAGCTTATTCCAGCGTTTAGCCAAATGCTCCGCTTGGGCATCCACTTGGATGTACCGCAGATGATGGGCTTTCAGAATATCATAATCCGTCAAAGGCACTCCCCGAGAATTTTGGTTTGAAAAGAACGTATATGCCAAATCGAGATTGTTCTTTTGCAATACCAGCACTGAAAAAGTAAGATGTTCCGCCAAATTGTTAGCAAAGGCACCTTTATCTACATGCAACCTACTTGTCAGGTTGCTCAAAACATATTTGGTATTCGCGACATGATTGATAGCATTCTCGGAGATGAATTCCTGCTTCAGAAGCGGGAGTTGCCCGTCATATCCGAGTTCCCTTAACAAAAGAGTCAACGTAACCAATCGCTGCTGACCATCGATGATGTTCAAATTGCCCTCATCGCTCTTGTGGAGGATGATTGTGCCAAGATGATATACGGCTTTTATATCGGCAATCTCCTCGATAGCCTTGAACAAACTTACTATCTGTTCATTCTCCCAACAATAATCTCTTTGGTAGTCGGGGATGGTAAGGTTGTACAACATCAATTCGGCCAAGTTCATTGGACGGCAAAACACATCCTCATCGCCATCAGATTCCAACTCTTGAAAACTGCACTCCTTCGTATATGGAGCGTTGTTCCTATCAATTCGGCATTCCTCCATTGCTTGAATAAGCAACGGATTGAATAGGCTCATCATTTCTTCGAGTTCTCGGAAAAGTTGTTCCTCACTCTCTACCCGGATTCTCTTTTTGCAATGTCCTACGATTCCACACCAATTGTGTTCCCACACATATTGTTCGTAATTTCGAGTCTTCCTGCGCAAAAAGTCAGCGATGTTTTTCAGCTTTGAGTCCTCTATATGGAGATACAGTTCCCCTGCAATGTACTCGTAATGAATACCCCCATTAGCTCTTCCTGTGATAAAGCCATCTTTCCAAGAACTTGAAAATTGGATAAACCGATAGGCTTTCCATTGCCCCTTGCTTGCAGAGACGTAGCAATCCACATCCGGAAACTTTGTTTTCAGACGTTCATTGAATCCTGCTTTCCACTCATCCCAATATCCGATGTCTATCATATCCTCGTCATGTTATTTTTAAGGGACTGTCGTTTAATTCCGTCATCATGAGACACCAGGCAGACATTCCCTGTATTTTCCTGCTTGAACTCGTCATTTTTATATTGCCGACCTCATTTTGGCGCTGATTTTTTCCTTTTCTGACTCGACAGGAGCCAATACACCCCTAAAAGGTTCGTTCCACAAGTGGAGCCTCGGGGCGCCTGAACCATTTCGGCGGCTTCTCTCCGGACAAGCTGACCTCATTCGCCGTGTAGATGCCGAAGAAGATGCATAAAATCTCTATCGACTTCCTCCTCTCCTTGACACGTTTCAAGCCACTGTGTTCTTTCTGCATCTCGAACAACCCTTCCATCCTTGTCGCCCTCAACCCGGCCAACTCTTTGCGGAGATGTCGTCCTCTTTCTTCACGACATCCGGACGGTTTCGCTGCACGAACAATGTCCGTATCCCTCCCGACAGTACTCCCAGTTGGCGTTGCCAGCAGTCCCTCCGAGTTTCTTTGCATCCACCCCGAAAAGCCTCTGGTGGATCTTCAGGCAGTCTGTCAGCCAGCCTCCTCATGGAAAATATTGAACAACAGCTTCTCAATGCAAGACATCCCGCCGACCAGAATGTTGTTGCACTTCGCTCCGAACACTACGCCTTTCACCTCCTTGCTTCTCACAATTGGTTCACGCAAGGCAGGTCGAGCCTTACAATCCTTGTCCTTCACACTCTCCTGAAGGTATTCCTGTCGAAGCGGGTCTTCTACTGAATCTTCAGCCTGTGCGACAGTTCCGACAGCACCGCATCCAGCTGTCAGCAGATGCAGAGGTAACTTCTTCTTGAGCATTCCCGGCTCTCTCTTCTCGAATGTCCGCCTGTAGAAATCATAAAATCGAACTCTGTAAACGGAAGAGTTGGTGTTATTCCCGCGAAAGTTTGCACCTTTGCCACGCAGATTTATTTTTGCGCTACCCCCAAAAACGCTTTTTGGGAGCATTTGGGGGTATTTTTATCTTCAGCGAAGATACAAATTTATGGCCTAGTCGACAAAAAGCAGGGCGAAATCCCTGCAATATAATGATTTTAATACATTTGCAGAAAATGTCATTGATATAAAAAATGCTTTTGTGGGTCATCCAAGGTGGTCAGGAACGGCCTGAGAGGCAGGAAACAGCAATATAAATGTAAAGATTGCGACCGCCAGTTTCTCGGAGGTTCACGGCGCGACAAATCCCAAGTCATCTCGGACTGCATGAAAGGCAAGCAGACGCGGAGGCAGCTCACCGATAAGTAATGAAGTATTTTTTTTCAGCACAATAGAACACAATCTGGAAAGAATGCGTTCTCCGCAACGAGGCTCCTCCCCTTATCCATGTGTCGGGAAACAAGGAATTACTCCATCGAGAGGATTGCGTTGCCATCATCGGCGCACGTGCTGCCGATACTCAAGGACAAGATACAGCATACCATTTTGCCCGGCAAATAGGAGAACAAAACCATGTCGTTATCAGCGGATTGGCATTAGGCTGCGACACCGCTGCCCATCGGGGCTGCCTCGATGCAGGCGGCCCGACCTTGGCCATCGTCGCTTCGGGATTGGACATCACCCATCCCAAAGCAAACAAATCCTTGCAGGATGAAATTGTGGCAAAAGGGGGAGCCATCCTCTCGGAACACCCCTTCGGCATGAAAGCCAACCCCACAAGGCTGGTCGCCCGCTGCCGCATGCAGGTGGCGCTGCCCCGCTCGGTCATCGTGGCGCAATGCCCCATCCTCAGCGGAACCATGCACGCCGTGCGTTTCGCGCAACAATATGACAACAACACCTGTAGACAGCTCTATGCGGTACAGTATAATCATTGGAACGAGCTGAACTCCGGCAACAAATTCCTGCTTGAGCAAGGAATCGCCCGCCCCATTCGACCTGAAGAGAAAATTTCACTGAACGAACATAACCTGCTCGAATGTAAGAAAAACATTTAACAGCGCATTGATTTTCCTCTTCTGGTTCGCACGTTCCGCATCCTACTCCGAGCCGATTTCCACCTATTCTTGGGGATTCGACAAGTCTCACTTTACAGCAGAAACGCATCGCCGGTTCAGCAACAAGAGGACTTCAAGATGGGGGTCGCCATGCTCCACGGTCTTCACGCCGAACAGGATATCGTCATAACCTAAAAGCAAACGGACTGCCTCTTTGAATTTTTCCAGTTCCGATTCGTCCAAAGGGCTGCAAGCGGGAACACAAACCAGGACAATGGCATTATCGTATTTTTCCAAAGGGATTTGCTGGTATCGGGTCATGGATTCAAGGATATAGTCCAAACGCCCCTCTGCATTGTCCGTAACTGAACGATATTCATAGTGTATCCCATCCTCTATCTGCCACAGGAAATCCACATCGCTCCTTTTGAAACTGCTCCCTTCCGAGGTGAGGAATGCCACCATATTTTCGAGAGCAATCATTTTTTTCAGATAGTCTATCCGTTTTTTTTGGCGGTAATCCCGTTTCCGCTTGGAACGGTTTTTCCGGGCATAAACCCTTTTAAAGCAAGCTTTGGCATCCCCCGCATCAATATATCGTTCCCCATTCGGCCCTCTGGATCGTAACCGGCGGGGCGTCTGGTGCCGCCAAATGCTTTCCTCTAATTTGTCCAAAGCGATTTCATAGGAACCAGCTGGCTTGTGGCGCTTGAACCGTTTGAAACTTTTCTCGATTTCCGCCGGTGAAAATCCCCAATAGGTAAGTTCCCACAGGCAGTACATGGCAATCTCTTCATCAGACAAATGCACATCATCGTCAACAACAATTTCTCCAGCCAAAGCGCTTACCCAGTCGGTACCCCCGCTTGGAAGACTGGCACCTATCCATTTTTCCTCGCCTTCTATCTCGCCGCCATACCAACTTACGTGTACCTTATTTTCCTCGCCCTCGATGGATTCCATAATCCCGGCAGGTTCCATGCGGCATGAAAGGTCATAAGCTTCCCGGAAAGCATAAATGATGTCCAGATGTTCCGGTTCGAAGCGCTCCAAATGCGGGCGGATGCTGTCGAAACCGACTTTCAAAAACAATTCTTTCAAAGTCATAAATCAGATATTTTAAATTCCACCGACCCGGACAAATAATCTCAAGCGGGTTTCATGGATTTTCGTGCAAAAGTAATGAACACCTATGCCAAAAGAATGCATCACCTGCTTCCTTTACATATGCTTCAATCTGGCACTTCCAAACCCTATCTTTGCACTTGCCTATCAAAAAAAAGACCATGATGAAGACCATGCAGGATCATGATGTGAAGATATTCACAAACAACATCGAAACAACGGCTCTCGAACAGATAGAACGCCTGCTGAGCATTCCCGTATTCGGAAACTGCAAAATCCGTATCATGCCGGACGTGCATGCCGGAGCCGGATGCGTCATCGGCTTTACGGGCGATTTGGGAGACAAAGTGATTCCCAACATTGTCGGCGTGGACATAGGTTGCGGCATCCTGGTCCAAGCTTTCGCCAACACGGGAAAAATAGACTATCATGCCTTGAACGAGTTCCTCTTACATCATATTCCCTCCGGACGGAACTACCGGGACAATAACTATGTACCGCTTCCGCAAAAGCACATGGAGGCTATCGGGAAAGCAAGGCTCTTATCAAGCAGCTGCGTTGTTACCGTGAGCTAAAAGAGACGAAGCGGCTCAACCTCTCCATCGGTTCGTTAGGAGGTGGCAACCACTTCATTGAACTGGACAAAGACGAAACCGGTCTGTACTACTTGGTGGTCCACACCGGGAGCCGCAACCTCGGGAAACAAGTGGCGCAGATTTACCAAAAATTAGCCGTGAAATGCCAGTCCGGATGGGGAGAGTTGATGAAAGAGCAAGAGCGTCTGATAGCTGAATACAAGCAGGCAGGGCGAAAAAACGAGTTGCAGGGAACTATCCGCGATTTGCACAATTCCTTCAAGATGCGCAAGCCCGCGATACCGCCCGATTTGGCTTACCTGGAAGGCAATTTCCGCGAAGATTACCTGCACGACATGAGGCTTTGCCAGCAATGGGCCAAAATCAACCGCCGAATGATTTCGGAACTGCTCATGGATTACCTCATTTCCCAAGGAGCCGCCGGACAAAAAGATGCCGGAATGGAATTTGAGAGTGTCCACAACTATATCGGTGATGACAACATCATCCGCAAAGGTGCCATTTCTGCCTATGAGGGGGAAAAGTGCATCATCCCGCTGAACATGCGTGACGGTTCTCTGATTTGCATCGGCAAAGGCAATGAAAACTGGAACCGCTCAGCACCGCATGGAGCCGGGCGCATCATGAGCCGGAGTCAAGCCTTCCAACAAATCAACATGGAAGATTACCGCCAGTCGATGGCAGGAATTTACAGCGAAAGTCTCTCGGAACAAACAAAGGATGAATCGCCGATGGTGTATAAACCGAAAGAGGAAATCCTCCGCAATATAGAAGAAACCGTGACGGTGGTGAATATCATCAAACCGGTATACAATTTCAAGGCAGCGGAATGATTTCCCGAAAAGTTCACCTGAAATCCCATTAAAAACACACTCACAATGATATACATTACCAAATTCATACTACCATCGCGGGAAACGGAAGAGAACTACCGGAAGATGTTCTGCTATAGTGCGGGAGCCACCTACTACAGCACAGCCTACCCGTTCTGCATCTTTCCCGAAAAAGGCTTGGGGCTGATAGAGTTCGAACCCGTCACCATATTCCACGGCGGCAACGGAAGCGGCAAATCGACCCTGCTGAATGTCATTTCCCAAAGGCTCAAGGCGCAGCGGGAAGCCCCCTACAATACGAGCGTCCACATGGATGCCTATGTGAAGCTATGCTCTTTCAAAACAGACCTGAGATGGTGCGGCGAAGAGTTCAGCCTGACGGGGATGCGCTCGTCAAAATACGACATAGGGAACATAACCCGTGTCATCACCAGCGATGACATCTTCAAATCCCTGCTGGCCGACAGAATCAAGCGGGAGCAGATTCTTTTCAAAGCAGACATGCTAATCCAACGCAAGAGAAAGATTTTCGAGGAAAAAGACACGGAAGGGAACCTGCAAAGGCCAAGATACCTGAATTTTGAGACCGGCGAGAATGTCGACAAGTTCAGCGATTTCGTAGAGGCAAGCAAATACTCATACTCCCAATACCTCAAGAAAAAACTGGGAAAAGAGGAACGCGGATTTTCCAACGGAGAGACCAGTTTCCTTCAAATTTCGTGCTTGATGGAAAACGAGGGAGTCTACATCCTTGACGAACCGGAAAACAGCCTCTCACCGGAAATGCAATACAACCTTGCACAGCTGATTGCATACATGGCACGCTACAACAACTGCCAGATTATCATGGCGACCCATTCCCCGTTCCTCCTGGGCATAGCCCATGCAAAAATCTACAATCTCGACGAGCAGCCGGTAAAAACAAGCCGATTCGAAGAATTGGAATCCGTCAGATTTTACCATGATTTCTTGTCCGAACGCCTGAACGGGAAAAATGCACCGGACGGCAGCCGGAGTTTGTGACCCTAACGCAACGGTAACCGGGTTTCCTTTTCCAATGCCCCATGCCCGCTATCTCACGCTTGCAGGCAGGGGCAGGGCCGCAGCCCTCCAATAAGCCCCCGCCCTCCTAAAGAGGGATATTGGCCATTCAGTCCTGTTCCCGGTAGCCTGCATGGAAATGGCAGACCTCGGCATAGAAGCAAAATCTCACTTTTTCGAGGATTCGTTTAACAATTTTCTACGCTTTTTCGAGGATATCAAAGTACAGTCCACTTTTTTTATCGATGGGCATGACCGGGAATCTCGTTGATTGGTTCAGCAGCAAGAAGACTTCAAGATGGTGGCTCTGACGCTCCTCGGTCTTCAGGCCGAACAGGATATCGTCATATCCCAAATGCAAACGGACTGCTTCTTTGAATTTTTCCAGTTCCGCTTCGTCCAAGGGACTGCAAGCGGGAACACAAACCAGGACAATGGCATTATTGCATAATTCCAATATTTCAGGTATTTCCTGATATCGGGTCATGGATTCAAGAATATAATCCAAACGCCCCTCCGCATTGTTTGTAACCGAAATATAATCAAAGTGCCTCAAATATTCCACATCCCACAGGAAATCCACATCGCTCCTCTTGAAGATGCTCCCTTCCGAGGCAAGGAACGCCACCGCGTTTTCGCAATCAATCATACCCCACAAATCCCGCCTCCGTTTGTCTTGGCGGTAATCCCGTTTCCGCTTGGATCGGTTCTTCCGTGCCAAATTTCTTTTGACCATGAACCTACACCCCTCATCTGTAGTGTATCGTTCCCCGTTTTCGCCCCTACAGCGAAACTGCCGGGGAATTTGATGCCGCCAAATACTTTCCTCCAATTTGTCCAAAGCGGTCTCATACGGGCCGGCCGGTTTGCATCGCTTGAACCTCTCGAAGCTTTTCTCGAATTCCTCAGGTAAAAACACGTTTCCGGAAAGTTCCCACAGAAAACATATGGCAAGTTCCTCGTCGGAAAAGCATGCATCATCGGTTACAACGATTTCCTTGGCCAAATTTTTCCCCCAACACCATGCACTTCCATGGAGATTGACATCTATCGATTCTACTCTTTCCATCTCGCCGCCATGGTTGCGTAGGAAAATCTCCTTCCTGCTTACGTGAATTTCCTTTTCCTCTCCCTCGACAGGTTCCATGCGGCATAAAATATCATAAGCCTCCCGGAAACCATAGTTGACATCATCACATTCTTCCAAATCCGGGTAGATATTGTCGAAATCGACTTTCAAAAACAATTCTTTCAAAGTCATGAACCAAATATTTTAACCCAAATCGGTCATTAGACTTTGGGTAGATTGTCCGCTTATGTCATGCAGCATGCTTCTCGCCTAGCCGAAGGCGTAGCGGGCTACGTCGAGGCGTAGCGAGGAGCATGATGCGGACAGAAGCGAACAAGATGCCCGAAAGCCTCACTTTCCCAATCAAAAACGGACTCGGCGCGTCTAATGACCGATTTGGGTTTAAGGGTATTTTCCAATTCCAACGACCCGGACAAACAACTTCAACCGGGTTCCATGGATTTTCGTGCAAAGGAAATGAACACCTATGCCAGAAGACCGCATTGCCAAGCATAGAACAGGTGGAAGAAAAACTGACCATAATTCTTGAAATGAAAAGAAAACAGAAGCAGAGCTGCCGGATGTGCCATCGGATTTGCAGCGCACAGCTATGCCACATTTTTTCACAGGAAACCTCTACCTTTGCCGCAGAAAACCGGTAAAACAACTAACATGGCAGAGAATCTTTTAGGAAAATACGTGTGGCTGATGGACGTCCTGCTCCGATACAAGCGCCTGACATTCCAGGAAATCAACAACCTTTGGCAAAGAAGCGAATTAGGCTCCGGCGACGAACTGCCCCTGAGGACCTTCCACAACCACAGGAAAGCCATCAAGGACATCTTCGACGTCTACATCGAGTGCAACCGGAACGATGGCTACCACTATTACATCGACGAGCCGGAACGCATCAAGAACAACCATCTGCGCAACTGGCTGATAAGTTCATACGCCACCTTGAACCAAATCCAGGCGGACAACAAACTGGAAAACCGGATCCTGTTCGAGAACATTCCGTCCGGACAAACCTGGCTGACCACCCTCGCCGAAGCCATGCGCTACAACAAAGTCCTCAACATCACACACCAAGGTTTCGGAAAGCCCGAAGCCCACACCTTCGAAATCGAACCCTACGCCCTGAAAGTCGTCAAACGCCGCTGGTATGTAGTGGCCCGGAACCCTTATTATTCCGAGAAAAACAAAGAAAAGAAAATCAAACCCGGCGACGTGTACCTCGTTTACGCGCTCGACCGGATTTCAGACATCCAAGATACAGGCAAAACCTTCAAGATGAAGAAAGACTTCGACATAGACCAGTTTTTTGAAGGCTGTTGCGGCGTCATCACCTCGGATGAACCGGTCCAACGAATCGTGATTGCGGCCTATGAAGGCTTCGCCGATTATCTGCGAACCCTGCCCCTGCACGAATCCCAACAGGAAATAGGCGGGGATGAGAACGCAAGGCTCTTCGAGTACTATCTGAAACCCACCTTGGACTTCTACCTGTCCGTGCTTGCCCACGGAGACCAGATAGAAGTGCTGGAACCCGAACCGGTACGCAACGAAATGCGCCGCCAAATCCATCAGCTCTTGTCTCTCTATTCGCAAGAGGCCGGAAATCCAGACAAAGGACAAGACCGCCCGCTCACCTGCGCGGCATCCAACCTGCCGCCCCATTACCCCGGAACAAACAGCCGATGAAAAACTTTCCGTATACGTGAAAACGAAGCATCCGCAGCACCATTGCCGCTGGAAGCAGGCGGCACAACCTGCCGATGAAAACTCCAGCGAACTCTGATCCGCATTATCCCAAATCGGCCATCAAGACTTTGGGTAGATTTTCCGCTTGTGTCATGAAGGATGCTTCTGGCCTGGCCGAAAGCATAGCAGGCCATGTCGAGGCGTAGCGGGAACAGGATACGGACAGAAGCGGGCAAGATGCCCGTAAGCCTCGTTTCCCCAATCGGAAACAGCCCTGGCGTGCCTAACGACTGATTCGGGATTATGGCCAGCCGGCCACGATACCAGCGAAAAAAAGCCCGCGCCTGTTAATCCCAAATCGGTCATTAGACTTTGGGGAGATTGCCCGCTTGTGTCATGCAGCATGCTTCTCGCCTAGCCGAAG
>CALUGT010000002.1 GCA_944320265.1 uncultured Bacteroidales bacterium
AATCTGTACACCGATGACGAGGGATGCCTTTGGCTGAAATACCGCCGCCAGAAGAACGAGCTTCGGGCGAGCGTGAAACTGCTGCCGGAAGCCCTTGCTCTGATTGAGAAGTACCATGATGACAACCGCCCGACGCTGTTCCCGATGGTATACCATCCGAACCGCCGCCGGCCTTGGAATACTTGGATTGCAGTAGTCAACAAACCAGTATAGACCAAGTTTTCCCAATGGCCTCGAAGTGAATCGATTGGAAAGTTTGGATTTGAGTAACAATCCTGCTTTGGTTTATTTGGATTGTAGCTGCAATCAGCTGACGAGCTTGTATTTGAATGAAAATGCGCCTTTGGATACTTTGATTTGTGAAGAAAACCAACGGGATGTTAATGCTAATTCAAATAATCAGTTTGATTTGAGCCAGCTTCCTGGTTTTGATGTTTCCAAGGCCTATGATTGGGTTGGCGGTACAGTCGATGGGACGGTATTGACGTTTAATAACGGATATCGCCTGAATCGTTTAGTAGGGGCCAAATATTCCTACCAAACAGGGCTTCCCGGCTATGATGTTGTTTTTACATTGGTTTGTGAGAATTATAACAGTAATCTGGAGTAACCTCTAAAACACCTCTGTTTTTACCCCTGGTAGTTCATGCGGTTTTCACCGTCAGGATTACCAGGGGTAATTTATTAAATGAAAGTTTTTTTCATACAGACTCCGTTTCATGGCAGGATTCATCCTATCTCCCTAATAGAATCATGCGTTCTGCAACTTGTTGGAAAGGCGTTGTTTCCTCGGGGCCTGATGTGCCTTGTGGTCATACCCCGGAAAGAGGTTGATGGCTGTAACCAGTTGTCTGTTATTCCGGTAGGGGATTATCTTCTTGTACTGGAGGCGCCCAACGATAATGGAAGGGTGGGTCTTGAACTGTTTTGCGTACTTCAGGATTGCTTTCACGGAATAATCTCCGTTGTCTATGATTTGCTTTTCCTCCGCCGGGGACAGTAAGATTCTAGAGGCGAACGCATCGGCTTCCGTTTCTTTTTCCATTTGCTTATCATCGTATTCGATGTCTTCTAAAAAGATATCTTTCTTACCGTGCAGAAGGATATGGCCTATTTCATGGAAAAACGAGAACCAGAACACATCGTATCGCTTCTGCCTTCCCGAGAGCTGCACGCAAGGCGTATTGTTAATCCAACGGGTGGAACCGTTTATCGGGGCTTTGGGCAGGCAGGGCGTATACACCAGCTTGACTCCGCATGCAAGGCACAAGGCTTGCAAACGGGAGGCTGTATCTTCCGGATGTTCTGTCATTAAGGCTTTCATTTCCGGCAATTTGTCCCGGAGTCCCTTTTCCGAGTATTCTTGATTGCCCGAGAGTTCCTTGCATTGGATTTCCCCGCGTCGTAGCCATGCGGATATTGCGTAGGGTTCTTTGGTTCTCGACAGGGAAATCCGAAAAGCGACTTTCAGCTGCTGGTTCAGGTAATAGTTTTCCCAGGCTGTGGGAGATCCGACAGCGAAATAGGCCAGTAGGCTTGCCGCTTTTTCCACATTGCTTTTGCATGCTGGAATCCAGCCTAGTTTAGCCATGGGGGCAAAGGGAAATTTCCGGCTCCAGGAAAGGAATGATTCCATTTGTCGTTCCCGCTTGTTACGGGCTTCACATTCATCGTATTGGCGCTGGAGGTTCATCCAAAAACGTGCTGGAATCTTCGTCACATCCTCGAACGTTACCGCCATGTCCGGAGTGATGGAACTTGCTCCTTTGATGATGGCAAAAATCGTTTTTTCGGGTTTGGCTGTACGAACGGCAAATTCCTTGATGCTCATTCCCATCTCTTCCAATTTCTCGGCCAGGGTCTCGCCCGGGTGTGACACGGTCTGTGGGTGGTATTGGTTTGATGCTTTCATGATACTGTGTTATTTACCGTGGTAATCCACTATTTCTATAATCTCTACGCCTTTTATTTCTATCCAGAGATATTTTCCTTCGGCGTTTTTCGGGATGGGTTTTTCGTGAGGTTCGAATACCAATCGATATGGCTGGTCCAGGTCGCATGCCCATTGCCCTTTCCGGTCTCCAGTGAGTTCATGGTAATGGCCGGGCAGAAAACGGACATCTTCCAAGGTTTCGGCCGCAGATAGTTGGGAAAGGCGTTGCTTGTATAGACTCGCACGTTGTTCGCCCAATTCTTTGCGGCATTTTTTGTCATCATTGGCCTGTCTGGCCAATTTTTTGTTTTGAAATGTAATATCCAATGATGGACATTTTAACCCAAATCGGTCATTAGACTCGCCGAGTGTGTTTCCTGTTTTCGAAGAGGGATGCTTTTGTGCATCTTGTTCGCTTCTGTCCGCATCATGCTCCTCGCTAC
The DNA here is from genome assembly GCA_944320265.1 of uncultured Bacteroidales bacterium. GTDB lineage: Bacteria > Bacteroidota > Bacteroidia > Bacteroidales > P3 > Pullibacteroides. Next base: position 2,377 of record CALUGT010000002.1, read on the forward strand.
GCCTCGACGTAGCCCGCTACGCCTTCGGCTAGGCGAGAAGCATGCTGCATGACATAAGCGGACAATCTACCCAAAGTCTAATGACCGATTTGGGTTTAAATGACACTTTGTGTGTGCCGGTTTGTTCGCTGCAAAGGTAATACATATTTTGGATTACATGATGTGTAAGTTTTTTTTGATGTGTGGTAAAGTGGTTATAATTGCTGTTTTGGGGAAGCGAGGCCTATTCTCCAAGGTTGCAGGCCCGGAATGCCAACAGGAACGGTTGGGGAACCGATTTTCTGGTTTGCTACCGGCCCAGGAGTGTAAACTGGACCTGGTCAAGTTCCGTTTATATTCCCGGTGTGTCCGAAGGAGTAGGTTTCGCCGGTTTTCGGGAAAATGGTTTCAGGCCATTTTCATTAATGCGACAACATCTTCCGGCAGCAAGGCGTTCCCGACATTGTCTTTCGGAACGTGCTTAAGGAATAGAACCGGAACGATAGTGTGGTTCTTGGCAAACGGTAACAGCTTGGCTCTACGGGAAAGTTCGGTGGTCAACTGTTTGCCGTTCTCTTGGGTTGTCCATTTGCACTCACCAACCAGCAGATACTTTTTGTCAAGCGATTCTGCCATCACATCGAACTCGACTTGCTCCGGCTTCTTGTCCTCGTTGAGCACAGGTCCCCACCACCGCTTTGCCTTTCCGTAAACCACGCCCTTTACAAGATTGCCTGTTACGGCATCCCGGCACAGTTTTTCCCATTGCATGCCCACATACTCCGGAAAATGGGTGTCCAAAGCCTGTTCGACGGGCAATCGGCGACCCAGCTCGATAAACGAACGGTTCGGAACGACAAACCGGTAATAAAATGCCATGAACGGGTCTGCTATCTTGTAAAGGCTTTTTTTCGTGTTCTTTTCATCAATCCCGAACGGCACATCTTTTTCCAAGAATCCGAGATCGATAAGTTTCTTCAGAGGGCGCGACAGGTTGGTTGCAGGTTCATTGCATCGTGCTGCAATCTCGGAAAGCCGGTTTGCCCCTGCACCGATATAGGACATTATCGTCGAGGTCTTGACGATATCCTTCACGTCGTCCAGCAATAGTTTTATCGGCTCTTCGTAAAGGATTCCATTTATGGAAAGGATATTGTGCCATAGGGCATCATCAAGCGACCTTCTGTTTTCCCTTAGTTCCCAATAACGTGGCACACCTCCCCATACGGCATATTCTTCAATGGCTTTTACCGCATCAAGCTCCAGTGCTTCTTGGATATACGGTAACCTTATCGGTGTAAGTTTCAGTGTCTCGTCGGCACGGCCATAGAGGGGGGCCGTCGCATCAAGAAACAGTCCGTACATCATGGTTTGTGATGAACCGCAAAGCACCAGGTTGTACTTCAGTTGCTTCTCGTCAATCAGTTTCTGCAACACGGACGGCAGCTCCGGAGATTGATCCGCCAGATACGGGAATTCATCCAAGCATAGAGTAAAACGTTTGTCTGTCCGATAATTGACCGCACGAAATATGGATTCCCAATCCGGATATGTCAACTTGTCGAAATCAGGGAACACTTGCGCGATTACTTTGGCAAGCAATGACCTTTGATGTTGGCCTTCAGAACGGTCGGCAAGGAAATAAAGATCCGTGTCCGACAACACCCTTTTGATAAGCGTTGACTTGCCCAATCGTCTGCGACCGTACATCACGACTAAGGAGGACTTCTCTCTCGCGAGAGCATCCCTTAGACGTGCTGTTTCCTCTATTCTATCAACGAAATCCATATCTTTTTGCATTTATTATGTTTTACAAACATAATGATTTTAATGCATAAAGCAAGGTCTTGAACCATATTCTTTTATCCACATAGAGCCATTTTGTAACATACATGTTTGTTTTCGGCTGTGCATATGTCGAATATTTGTCGTTTTCCGACAAAATCAGTCAAAAATATTTATCGTTTCCTGACAAAATCGGCACCAACAGTTATTGTTTTCCGACAAACCGAGCCGGCAAGGAGGGTGCATGCTGGCGTGGAGAACCAGTCCGGTTTGGGGCGTTTGGCAGATCCCGGTGCTGCAAAGGACTGGGATTGGGCTGCATTGCCGATGGGACGATACTGGCATTGAACCGTCATCTGGGGGGCTGTCGCAGTTTCTTGCCGGTATCGAGAAGGTTTCCCGGAAGGGACTCCGGCAACGGGTCGGTTTGTGGCGTCAGGGTTCACTGGACCTCGATGTCTTCCCAGCCTTGCGCAGGTGTCCAGTCATCAATCGTGGCAGAAAAGCCGGATTCCTTCAATGAACCTTCTAGGAACAGAGGCTGGGTTTTGTCCAGGTTGAAATCCTTCAATGCGGCGCTCAGGCAGCTTTCCAGCGACAGGCGCTGGCGGCCGGGATCCTTGTAAGTGATGGTTGCGCTCAGATTCTGTTCGCCCCCTGTTATGCCTAGCAGGCGCACAGTGACCATCCATTTCCCGGTATTCGGCCCGGAGGACAGTTGATGGAATTCCATCCGTGCATTGGAGGCTTCTTTGTGTTCCTGCGTGTTGAAGTCCAAGCTTCGGGCTACTCCCGAGAGCTTCCCGCTTATGCTCCCGATTTTGTCGGCAAGGCCGTCCTCGGCTCCGATGATCAAGCTTAGCTGCCGTATCTGCTGTTGCATCGGGGCAGTCAGCGCGTGTTCCTTGTCGGCTTCGATGGACACATTCTGCGCATTCGTGAAGAGCCAGCCAGGGAGACTGGCTACATAGGCCCCCGTGCTGTCGGACAGGGATTCCAAGGTGGCATTGGTGCCCGAGATGCTGACTCTTTCCGGCAGGTTGCAGGCTGTCATCAGATAGGTTCCGGGATTGAACAAAGTGTCCGGGGTGTGGACCAGCCCGGATTCCTTGCCGGAATATCCTCCTATGCTGAGGCACCATTCCTCGGGTACGGCGATGCCTTGCCCTCTGTGGCTCCAGTCCGCGGTTACTTGGATTTTCCCTTGGTCAGGGTGGGCGGTGTCGTACAACCTGTTTTTAACGCAGGAAGGCAGCAGGGCTATGGGGAGGAGCAATGCGCAGATTGCCTGCAGCGTGGTTTTCCTCATGGTCTGACCTCCTTTCCGTAAGGTATTTCCCATGTCAGCGAGACACCGGCGTTGACCGGACCCCACCAGTTTCTTGTTCGGGGATTCTGCCCGTAGCGGACTCGCACTCCGTCTATGAGATGGTATCTTTCGTACTTTGCGTGGAGATATCCGATGCCTAAGTTGAAATCCAAGGAGAGGTTCCTGGCAAGTTTCAAGTGATATCCGCCAGTGACGCCGCCTCCCGTCAGGTCTCCCTGTTGCCCGATAGGGGAGAATTTGTAGTGGAACTGCCCCGCTTTGTATGCGAGTCCTGCGTACCATCTTTTGTTTTCCCCTATGTACCAGCGTATCTCGGGTGATATTTCCCAGAGCGCGTACCGGCGGTCTGCATCGTTCCATGTCCATGATGTCCAGCTTCCGTTCACTCTGATGCCTATGCTTGGGCAGATGCGCCATTCGATGCCTAAGTCCGGGGTAAGGCTGGCCCATCTCAGGAGATTGGCGCTTATGGAAACATGCGTTTGCAACTTGTCTGCGTATAGGTCGTTACCCTCGTGTTCAGGCATTCTCCTCTTTGCCGGCAGGATTCCCTGCCGGCAGGATGCTACCGGGGAGGCTGGAATCCCTGGTATTCCCGGCGGGTTCTGGCCAAGAGCAGTGTCGGCAACTGTCCCCTCCGGAATGCCCGGGAAGGGTTCGCTTTCATCAGGGAATCTGCCTGCTGTGTCTGCTTCTGGATCGGCTTCTGAGGGAAATACGATGCGGGCTGACACATATTCGCCGTCCCCGCTGTGGTTTTGCGTGACGAAACATTCCTCTGTCAAGCCTTGCCGCAGGATGAGTTCCGATTTCACGCGGTTGGACCGGATCTTGGCTATGTGCAGGTTGCGGCCTTCATTGTGCGTGGAGGCGCAATAGCCATCGACATGCACGATGATCCGGCCTTGGATGATATCCTGTTTGTATCTCTCAATGCATTTTTCAAGCCTTTCCAGTTCTGCCCGGTTGTTTTTCCATGGCACATAGAACATGTTGACTTTGGAGACGAAACGGAAGACATAGACCGAATCCGTCCTCCCTGCGGCAGACAATGGCAGTAGCAAGGCCAAGGCAAGGATGACGCTTTTCAAGTGGCTCATAACCAATGTAGTGCCTTTGTTTTCGATGGAAAGTGTATTTGTTCCCCTTTATTTGCAAGATGCCAGCGATCCCGCCTCGGCCTCGTTCGGGCATATGCCAGCCCGTCCGTTTCCAGGACTTTCAGAATGTATCTGGCAATTTTTCCCCCGGTACAAAGCGGAACCGTCGGCCACGCCGATGCTCTTCAATGCGTTTCTCGACAAAATACGGAAGTGTGGCGCAAAGGTACTATTTTTTTGTATGCAGAGATGTTTTACCCCTATGAAAACAGGCTGTAGAGGCTTTTCTCCCTGTTTCAGGGCGAGGATGGGCGAGGTCTCCCGCAGGCCGTTCATGCGGATTGGATTCTCTGCCCTTTGTCCTGTCTCACGCTCCAGCTGTAAGCCAGGGCGCAGACCAGGGTCAGCAATTCGGAAAGACCCAATGCCAGCCAGATGCCTTCATTCCCGAGGAACGACGGCAGCAGCAGGAACGAGGGGACCAGGAAGATGCAGCCTCTGAGCAGGGAGAAAGCTACGGCCGGCTTCATCCGTTCCAGGCTTTGGTAGTATCCGATGATGGTGATGTTCAGCACAAAAAAGACAAAGGCCGAAGAGAAGTACGGGAATCCCTTTACCGCGATATCCGCCGCGTTCGAATCCAAGGGGATGAAAAGCCCCACCAGGCCCTCCGGGAAGAAACTGAATGCAGCTGTGACGATAGCTCCGCAGAGGATGGCGGTCCCCAAGGCGATCCGCCGGGTCTGGTGTACCCGCGGCCAGAGGTTCAGGCCGAAGTTGAAGCTGATGATGGGTTGGGCCGATTGGGCAATGGCGTTCCCGACCATGAAGACGAAGGGCGTGTAGTAGCAGGCGATGCCGAAGGCTCCCACGCCATCGTTGCCTAGATATTTCATGAACACGTAGTTCCCTACAAAAATAAGGACAGCCAAGGTGGCCTCGCCTAAGAGCGCGGACGAGCCGATCCGGCATTGGTAACCCAGGTTGCGCAGGGTGAGCCGCAGGCTTTTCCGGCTCAGTTTCACAGGGTAAAGCCTCAGATGCCGTGCGTAGGACAACAAGTAAACCATGGCGATGATGCCGCCTGCCGCTACGCTGATGGCTGTGGCGAATGCCGCTCCCATCACGCCCCAGCCCAAGGGGAAAATGAAGAGCCAGTCCAGAAGCACATTGAGCAAGGCCGAGACGAGGCTGCAGGACATGGCCAGTTTCGGCTTCCCGTCCAGGCGGATTGCAAACAGCCCGATAGCCGTCCATAATTGGAAAATCCAGGCCGGCGCGAACCAGACAAGGTAGTCTTTGACCATGGGCAGCAAATTTTCTGAGGAACCCAGCCACAGGGCGACTTTGGTAGGGAAAAACATCACGATCAAGGTGGGAACCAGGGCGGCGATGGTAGCCAAGGCCATGGCTTGGGTCACGTTGATCCGGGCGGCTTTCTCCTTGTTCTGCGAGAGATGGAGGGCGGCTACGACCGAGCTTCCGGCCCCGATCATCAGCCCGATTCCTGTCAGGAGCATCAAGGCCGGGCAGCAGATGTTGATGGCGGCAATCCCGTCGCTGCCTACGCCATGCCCTACGAAGATTCCATCCACGACGGTGACAGCCGAGATGCTGACCATGCCCAAGAGGGTGGGGATGAAGTATTTCCTGAACAACGCAAATACATTGACGGAGCTCAGGTCGATAGCGTCTCTTTGATCCTGGTTGGTCTTTTTCATGGTGCTTTTGTTGTAATCTTTGGTTCTCAGTGGGGCGTTTTGACGGGCGTTTAGAGCAGGAAATCTGCCGGGGACGCGCAGAAAAAAGGCCGGACAAGAAGATTGGTTCCTCCGATGCTTCTTTTTGTCATGGCAGAGAACCTTGACGGCTGCTGCCTTGGCTCTGAACGAAGCCTTGGTTTTACCCAGTCATCTTATCCGGCCTTCCGGCCCTCCGATGAGGATTACAAAACGCTTATTTTTTTCCGGTTAAGCCTTTTCCTTTTGCTGCAAGCCCGAACCGGAACGGCTGCAAAGGTGGGTCAAGATTTTGGAAAATCCAAATCGGGCTTGAGTATCATCTTCCGTCAGATGGCGAAGTCCTGATGATTCAAGCCTTTTCTTGCTTGACTTGCCTGGATGCCGTGTCCGTGCTTAGAATCCGATGGCGGCCACTTCGGTCACTTCAGGGATTTCTGAGCGGATGGCTACTTCCACCCCTTGCTTGAGGGTCATCTGGGCGCGCGGGCAGCTGCCGCAGGCACCATGCAGGCGGACTTTCACCACGCCGTCATCGGTCATTTCCACATAGGATATATCCCCGCCATCCATTTGCAAAGCCGGGCGGATACGGCTTTCAATAATGTTTTTCACGCGTGTTTCCACGTCTTGTTTCTGCTGTGCGTCCATCTTTTTATTGCTTTTTGTCGTTAAAAAACCGGTTGCGCTGGCCTGACGGGCGGCCGGCCAGCGAGGGCAGCGGGGCTGGCTTTGCCTTGGCCTGCTGCATGAAGCGTTCTCGAATCCTTTGCGCTTGCGAGCCTTAGCAAGCCCTAGCTGTCATCACCTTGGCTGCTAACTGGCGGAAAGCCTCCGTAACCGGGCTTTCCCCGCCAAGGATTTCCGGTTTCCCGGCATCCCCGCTGCGGGCGGTGGCTTCGGTCATCGGGATCTGCGCCAGCATCGGCAGGCCCATCTGTGCCGCGTAGGATTCGCATGCGCCTTGGCCGAAGATGTAATATTTCTTTTCCGGCATGTCCGAAGGCACGAAATAGGCCATGTTTTCCACCATGCCCAGCATCGGCACCTTCACTGCTTGGAACATCTGCGCCGCCCGTTTCACGTCGGCAATCGCCACCTGTTGCGGGCTGGAGACCAGGATGGCTCCGCTCACCGGCAAGGTCTGCACCAAGGTTATGTGGATGTCGCCAGTTCCTGGAGGCAGATCCACCACCATGTAGTCGATTTCGTCCCACAGGGCTTCGGTGAACATCTGCTTGAGCGCGTTGGAAGCCATCGGGCCGCGCCAGAGCAAGCCTTTGTCGGCATCCACAAAGAAGCCGATGGAAATCAACTTGATGCCGTATTTCTCGATTGGCAGCAGCAGCGTCTTGCCGTCTTGCTGCACCCCTTGCGGCTGCACGTTTTCCAGACCGAACATGGTCGGGATCGACGGGCCGTAGATATCGGCATCCACCAAGGCTACTTTCTTGCCTTCCTGGGCCAAAGCCAGTGCCAGGTTGGCCGCTACGGTCGATTTTCCTACGCCGCCTTTGCCCGAAGCCACCGCGATGATGTGCTTGACATCCTTGAGCTGGCTCAAGTCCGTCTGCGGCTGGGCCGGTTTGGATGAGGTCAGGTTGAGTTCCACCTTGTAGTCAGGGGAGATGTACTCGGCGATGGCCGCCTTGCAGTTGTCGCTCAGCACTTGCTTGAGCGGGCAGGCCGGTGTGGTCAGCACCAAGTCGAAGGCAATGGTCTTGCCTTTGACCACGATGTTCTGGATCATGTTCAGGCTCACCAAGTCGGCGCCCAATTCCGGATCCATCACGTGGCTCAAGGCTGCCTTCACGTCTTCAATTCCGGGTGTATTGTTCATAGATTCTTTGTTTTTTTCTGTCCTTGTCCGCCTGGAGGATCTGCTTTGCGCAATGGCACCGCTTTGCCCTGCCAAGGCTCTTGGCTGTCTGGATTTCTTTGTCCAATCCATCTGGAAGGGGATGGCGAGGGAGCGGGATTCCGCCGGTGATTCGGCTTTGCCGAAGCCCCTCGCTCTCGGATCTGCCCAAGCCCGGATGCCGGCTTGGTATGGCCCAGGCTTGATCGGAGTTTTTGCTGCGTCCTGGCAAGGGAAAGATTGGCGCTGATCCGGTTTGCACTGTCTTCCGCCGCGTTTCTCGAAAAGGGATTCCGTCTGTCTGACGAGGAGAACGCGAGACGGGAAAAGGCTGGAACCTCCCTGATGGCCGGGCAGGATTCCTGAAGGCTTATCCTGCATCCGCTTTCTTTCAGGAGTGCAAGGAATTTCAAACCGCTTCCGGGTTGCTGTGCTTTTCGATTTCTGCTACCAGGCGGTCGAAAATCTCATCCAGGCTGCCGACTCCTTTCACCGGGTAGAAATTCCCTTTCTTGCTGAAGTATTCAGCCACTGGCAAGGTTTTTTCCTCGTATTCTTTGAGCCTTTCGATGATTACTTCCTCCTTGTCGTCCGAACGGCCCGAAACCTTCCCTCGGTTAATCAGGCGTATAATCAATTCCTCGCGAGGCACTTCTAGCGAAAGGACACCGGCGAAGGGCATTCGCAGCTCTTCCATCAGTCCTTCCAGAAGCCTGGCTTGCGACAGGTTGCGCGGGAATCCGTCGAAGAGGATTCCGTTCACATGAGGGTTCTCTTCTATGGTCTTGTGGATGATTTTCATGATGAGCTCGTCCGAAACAAGATGCCCTTGGGATGTGATTTCGTTGATTCTCTTTCCCAATTCGGAACCGGATGCGATTTCCTTGCGCAGAATATCCCCTGTGGAGATATACAGCAGGTTGTACTTTTTGACCAGCTTTTCCGATTGGGTTCCTTTTCCGGCGCCTGGAGGGCCGAAAAGCGCTATATTCAACATGGCATGTTTTTTTTGTTGGCAGATGATGGCCCGAAAGTCGGCTTCCCGAGAGAGAATCCTCGCTAGAATATGTCCTGTCGGAGATCCTTTGTCGGAAAAGCATCTTTTCGGTCACCCTCGTTCATGTTTATTCGTTGAGTTGGTAGATTCCCGGCAGGTTGCGGCCGTATCCGTCATAGTCGAAGCCGTATCCGACAACGAACTGGTTGGGAATGGACTTGCCGATATAGTCTATTTTGTAATCTTTGGTGAATTTGTCAGGCTTGAATAGCAGGCTGCACACAGCCAGGCTTCTGGGGTTTTCCTGCTTCATGCGGGACAACAGGTGTTCCATCGTGACCCCTGTGTCCACAATGTCTTCGACGATGATTACGTCCTCGTCCTCGATGCTTTCCTGAAGCCCGATCAGATCGCAGACGTTGTGCGTGCTTTCCGTTCCCGAATAGGAGCTGACCTTGATCAGTGAAATCCGGCAGGGGAAGTCCAGTTTCTTCACCAAGTCTGCCGCGAAGATGAAAGCCCCGTTGAGGATAGCCACCAGAAGGGGGGTCTTCCCTGCGTAATCTTGATTGAGACGTTCGGCCAATTGATTGATAATTATGTCAATTTCTTTCGGTTCTATGTAAGGTCTGAACTCCTTGTCTTTGATTTTGACGATTTTGTTTTCCATGTATTCTTTTTTTCCGGGACGAACCAATCGGGGGATGCGCACCGCATGCATCCAATCAGCCATCGGCACAATCGAACTGCAAATCTACTACTTTTTTGACTAAGGCCGCATGATTCTTCCCGGGATGTCAGTGAATCTTGAACAGATGCTTGGCGAGCGGAGCCGGGCGGCTTGTCAGAATCTGACCCGGGCTTGAATCTTGATTTCGGGCAGGAGGTAGCCTTCGGTCTCGTTGTCCCCGCTGCCCGTCTTCTGCACCCCGTCCTGCAAGGTGTGCGCGTACTTGAGCTCCAGGATTAGCCAGCGGAAGGCTTCGTACCGGCAGTTGAATGCGAACCGGAGACCTTTGCCGTAGAGGGCCGAGATGGACGAACCGTATAGCACGTCGTGTTCGTAAGCGTAAATCCGGCTCATGTAGTCCTTGGTCTGGAAGACTGCCAAGCGGAAGCGGAATTTGAGGCGGTTGTCCGGCGTCGCGTAACCGAAATCCTGCATCAGGAGCAGGCCGTCCGTGAAGTTCCGGCATTCCACGCGGCTTTCGCCGAAGAAACCCAAGGGCAGGAGATAGCTGAAATCGGCACGGAACGAATGCCCTTGGCGGCTCAGGCTCTTGCCGTAGCTGAATTGCAGGCAGGCATCCAGCGAGGAACGGCTATAGGCCAGTTTCCCGGCCAGGGAATAGGTCTGGACAGGTAGGGCCAAGGCTTTGCGTTCGATGCCCAGATCTCCGTCCAGTTCCAGCCGCAAGCCTTTTGGGAGAAGCGCCAGCATCTGCCATTCGAACCGCTGCCTCTGTTTGCCTTCTTTAGGATTCGTCATGGGACGGGACAAGGAGCAGTCGCCATACAGGACAAAGTAAGTGGAGCTGTAATGCGTGTAGCGGGCGGCCAGCGCGAAATTCTCGGACGGCTTCCATTGCACTCCTTGCAAGAAAGCGTAAGCCGGACGGAAGTTCATCGAAGCCTCCCCGTACAGGTGCAGGCGGCCGATCAACCATTGGTAATAGAGCGATGTGGCCGATTCCCGGTGCGCGGAAGCCTGGGAAACCGTTCTGTGGCTGCCGTTGCTTAGCTTCCGTTCCGGATTGTAGGTTCCGCCGAGCGTTCCGGTCGACAGAATCAGGCCGATGCGGGCGGACCGGAAGTCTTTCTCGATTTTCCATGCCCAGATTTGCTCTCGAAGGCTTCGCTTGCCTGCTATCTCGGCCGGTGTCCGGTGGTAGCCGCTCTGTGGCAAGGAGGCGATTAGATCGAGGATGGGGATGCCGCTGGAATCCATGTCCCCGGCAGGGTGGAACCGACCATCCCTTTTCCGGCTGGAGTAGAGCAGCCCGGTTTCCCATGAGCCGCCGACCCGGAACTCCGCTGCCGCTCCTTGCAGGAACCCGTATTCCGCGCCGGAGGCGAAAGGGCGGACTCCTTGGCCGCTGGCCAGCATCAAATCGGCCTGCGTCCCCCCGTAGAAACCGCTTCCCGAGCCTAAATGCAATCCGAAGCCCCAGTCTGCCCGGAAAGTGCCGATGACAAGATTCTGCAAGGCACCGATTCGGCTGAGCGATAGATATCCGGCGTAGAAATCGAAGCCTTGCCTTCCGAAGGGTTCGCCAGCATCTTGCTGGGCCGAGAACCCGATGCGGATTCTGTTCTGGGCATTGAAGAGATAGCGCAGATAGTAGCTGTCCGGTGTCCCGGCGTATTTCCTTTCTCTGAATGCTTTGTTTTGCTTGAGACGGCGGCTGTACCGGGCCAGGATCTGGTGCTTGCCTCTTTTGAGCAGGTCGCTTGCTTCCGAGGCATCGGATTCCGGACCCAGGAAAAAGCATGTCTGTAACAAGGCGGCGGTTCCGGTCGAAAAGCCAGGGACGAAATCCGCCAGCTCGTTCCAGTGCACGATTCTGCCGTAGCTTTCACGGTAATGGAGCAAGGCTTGGATCTGCCATTCGTCCAGGATTTGCAGCCGCCGCAGATCTTCGGTCTTTGCAGTGTTCAGGTTGAGAGGATTGTCCTTGTATGCCTGGCGTTCGAGAAGCAGCTCTTCCCAATCCTCGGCAGGCCCAAGGGAACCATCTCCGGATTGCTCCTGCATCTCTTCCATCCGGCTTTCGAACCAATCTTCCATTTGCCCGGGGGCAAGGAGGGGCATGCGGCTGGCGGAATCGTCCTGGCTTGCGGCCGGCGGCAGCCGTTTTTTGCCAGGGAGGGCCTGTCTTGCAGGAAGGCGGGCCGGGTCTGCTTCCGGCCGGTGCCTGTTGCCGGGAAGGGAGTCCATGGGCAATGCCGTGTTTGCTTCTGTCGCTTCCATTGGGTCTGGCGCATTGTCCCGGATGGGTCCGGCTTGGATGGCATTCAAGAGGAAAAGCCCGGATATCGCGAGCATCTTTCCCCGGATTCTGCCCGGCGAGTTCTTCCCGAGGTCTTCCATGGCGCATTCCTCCCTTCACAATCCCTTTTTCATGGCTGGACCTTTGAACAAATGTTTCCAGACAACCCCTGCCGAACTTTCAAAGCCCAAGGGCGGATTGTATCCGCAGTTGATTTCTACGTGCAGGGCCGGGCGGATGTAGGCGAAGCCGATTTGGCAGGAAAGGGGGTTGACACGGGTCTGGCCGTAAATGAGGAACCTTTCTTTGAAGAGATATCCAAGGGCGATGCCGGCTTGCAGGGGGTAGCGGAGGTCTTTGTATAAATCGGCGCCGATTTGTATCTGGTCGAACACCCGGGCAGCTGCGCCGATTTGCAGGGAGAGCGCCCTGTTCCATTCTTTGCGGTGTTCGCTGCGGATTACTACCGGGTAGCAGGCTTTGAAATTGAAACTCCAGATTTCGTGCCGGAAGACAGAAGAGAAACGCAATTCGAGCAGGATTTCCCTGGCTCGGTCTTCTATCTTGCTGGAGGTCAGGTAGGCAATGCCGATTCCCGCTGAAAATCCGGGCAGGAAGTTCCGGGCGTAGCCGATGCCGCTTTGCTGCTGGTTCAAGACAGGATAACCTTTATACTGGTAATGCAGCGTCCAGGCGTTCTTCCCGCGCAGGATGCCGGCATCCAAACCGTAGACGGCATTTTCTTTGACGAAGCCCATCCGGGCGAGGCATCCGGCAAAGAGCAAAGGGGCTTGCAGCTGGGATGTGGCCATCGTCAGTGCGGGATTCCCGGCGGTGGACAGCCAGCCTTCGTCCGCGTGAGCCGCTTGCAGGCCGAAAGGCAGGCTCAGTTTCTCTTGCGCTTCCAGCATCCCGGATTCCGGGATGCAAAGGCAAAACAGGATCAGGTACCGGGGAAAGGAAAAAGGGCGCATCTGTATATCCTGTCTGGTTGGCAGCACAGGATATGTAGATAACGCCCGGATTATGACTTTATCGGACTTTGGTTTGCTAATGCCCTTATGTTCAGCGGAATATTTTTTACACCCGGAAGTCGAAGGTATGGCTCTTCAAGTCTTCGTTGGCTTTCTTGATCTTGTTCTTGAGGCCTTCCTTGTAAGCAGAAAGCTTCTGACGGCAGGTTCTCGACAATTCGTCTTCTCCGGTGGACAGCATCTGCAAGGCGAGGATGGCTGCGTTCAAGGCTCCATTGATGGCTACGGTGGCTACAGGAATTCCCGGAGGCATCTGAAGCATGGCCAAGGCGGCATCCATGCCTTCCAGGCTCGATTTGATAGGCACTCCGATGACCGGCAGCGGGGTCAAGGCTGCAATCACGCCGGGCAGGTGGGCGGCCATGCCGGCGCCGGCGATGATGACCTTCACGCCCCGTCCGGCGGCGTTCTGCGCAAAGTCGAACACTTCGTGCGGGGTCCGGTGGGCGGAAAGCGCCAGGATTTCAAACGGGATTTCCTGTTCGTTCAGGAATTTGGCAGCGGCTTCCATGACCGGGAAGTCCGAGGTGCTGCCCATGATGAGGCTCACTAAAGGATGTTTCTTTTCCATTTTATATGCGCATTTTTTTCTTTTTTGCGTCTTGTTTTTTCTTTTTTGGGCGGAAGCTTCCTTTGCCGCAGCGGATTCCTTCCTACTTTTGCATGGCGGGATTGCCTTGGAAAGACGGGCGGCCCCGCTTCATGGCTCTTGTTCCGGCTTCCTGGATTCCCACCCTGGTAAAAGATAGTGGAAGGCGAGCGGCAATGTGTCATAATGAGCAATCTGCTTCGTTGCTTTGGTTTCACCGAAAACAGGCTGCACCTCGGCAAAGCTCAAGCAAGCTTGGCTCTGCTCTCGGTTTGCACTGTTTTTCGAGACTCGAACTCAGTCACGAACCGCAGAGCAAGCCGAACGCAGAATCAAACGGAGTTTGAATTATGCTGAGGCGAAGCCTGCGCTCGCTGCGGAGCAGCAACAGTACGCTCCTTCGTTCTCGCTCTCAGCGCCTTGCATCTTACTCACTCTGACACACCGCCTGAGATTTGTTTCAAATCCCTATTTTGATACACCCTCCAAACCGCATCTTATCTTCGATGACAGTCAAAGATAGGCAAATGAAAACAATCAAAGATACGAAAATGAAAAGAATCTTATCCATTCTTGCAAGCGCGGCCTTATGTTTCTTCTGTTGCTGCCCTGTTTTGCAAGGACAGATCCAGAGGTATTCCGGCGGCGGTGACGGCAGCCGGGAGAATCCGTACAGATTGCAGTCTTCATCTGATTTGAGGGTACTGGCCCGGTACGTGAACGAGGGCGGGACCACGGCAGGCGTGTATTACGAGCAGGTTGCCGATGTGGACTTGGGTGGCGACTATGGTGTCCGGTGGGATCCGATAGGTTCGTCGAGGATGATAGGTAAAACGCTTGAAAGCCACCGTTTCGATGGCTATTACGATGGGAAAGGGCATGTTGTCAAGTATTTGTTCGTTACCAACGAGGGCGAGGACAATGACCTGTATTCCTTGGGTCTCTTCGGCTGTTGCGGGCCTGATGCCTATATAGCCAACCTTGCCTTGGATTCTACATGCCGGATCGAATTGCACCCTGTCGACATGTCCGGATGGGATCCTTCCGGATGGGGGCAGCGCTTGTATGTCGGCAGCATCGCGGCGGATGGCGGGAATCTGGTTTCCTGCCGGAATCATGCGGATATCGTGGCTGATATCGGTTGTTCCGGTTTCGAGGGCTTGGAAGGCTCCGCGGCATCCTTGTCGGTGCACATTGGTGCCTTGTCCTTTTCGACGGAAACGATTTCCGACTGCCGGAACTATGGCAATGTGGAAGCCGATGTGAGAGGAGCTTACGATGCGATGGACGAGACGCCGATAGATGCTTGGTTCGACATCGTCATTTGCGCCATGGGAGGGGGGAGAATCACGAATGCGGTCAATTACGGGGATTTGCCGGAATCTTCCTTTGCTTTCTATCTCGCAGGTTATCCCGCAGCCAGGTTCGAGTATTGCGGCAACCAGGGTGACATCCGTTCTGACGAGTGCGATGTCTTTAGTTTGGATGGTTCTTTCTTGTACTTGGATGGAATCTGCAGTTTCTATGGTTCTTACCTGTACAATACGGGATCTGTCCCGCATTTCTACGGGGATGACAGGCCTGATACGGTCAGATTGTCGCATCTGTACAATGCAGGGGATGCTGAGGCGAATTTTCCTGTGGATCCGATGTATCCGAAGTTTATGGAGGTGGATCATGCTTTGTACACGGAAGGGAACAGCTCCTTTGCCGAGGTGCGTGGTTTCCTGCCTGTATCGGAGGCGGAATTGAAGAGCCCGGCAGCTTTGGCGATGCTCAATGGAGACGGGTCGGGGCCGGGTTTCGTGCTTCCGGAGAGCGGGACGGAGAATGCGGGCTATCCCGTATTCGGCCGATGCAAGGTGACCGTCAATTACATAGAGCAGGAACGAACAAGCACGTGCAATCTGGAGGTGGGTTCTCTTGTGCCGGTTGAGACGGAGCTGCCGGGATTCCTTTACGAAGGGTGTTTCTCCGATTCGGCCTGCACGCAGCCTTGGGATGAGAAAAGGAATACCGTTGCTACAGATATGGAACTGTATGTCAAGCATGAAAGAATATGGACATCCTTGGCCGACACGGCTTTCGCCGCAGGGGACGGAACATGTGGAGACCCGTTCCGGATAGCATCGGCGGCGCAGCTGGCAATGCTGGCCGCCATGGCGGATTCTTCCGAACCTGTCACGCAGGGGAGGTATTACCGTCTGCTGGGCGATATCGACTTGGGCGGGGCCTATTGGGTGCCTGTGGTCGGTTTCGCAGGTGATTTCGATGGGGACGGTTTTACAATCAGCGGCCTGAGGACGGTGGAATCGGAGATGGCGGGGCTGTTTGCCAGCATGGAAGGGGGGCGTGTGGCGAACCTGGTCTTGGATAGCACCTGCCGGATCGCAGGTTCGGATTATGCGGGTTCCATTGTGGGCAACGGGCGAGGAATGATAGAGAATTGCCACTCTTCCGCGCATGTGGAGAGCGATGGCAGGGCTGGCGGACTGGCCGGCGAGTTCCGGGTCGAAAGCCGGGACGGGGGACCGGATTGTGTCCGCCTGTGTTCTTTTGCCGGCAGCGTGGAAGGAACCTATCAAGTAGGAGGCTTGTTCGGTGCATTGTATTGGGGGGAAACGAGACGGAAAGTCCTTGCCTATTGCTACAATACCGGCACGGTGAAGCAGAAGGGATGGGGAGCCGCTGATGCGGGGGGACTTGCGGGGAAAGTCGCGCTTGGTTTCAGGGAGAACTTGCATATGGAAGGCGTGTATTCGGCCGGGAAAGTCTTGGATGGGTACGGGTACGAGTATGATGTGCCATATTTCAATGAAATCGACAATGAATTCGACTCCGACGGGGAGGTGTCTTTTTCCAGATGCTATTTTCTGGGATATGATTACTCCGGAGTCGGCGAGAGTGTGTCGAGCGATGAACTGGCTTCTGCCGTCATGCCGTCCCGTTTGAATCCCGCGCGTTCGGCGGCTATCTATATCTATGATGCCGAAGGCTGGAACAAAGGTTTCCCGGTCATCAACCCCGGGCGGGTCGAAGTGCGTTTCGACAATGAAGGCGGGTTGCCTGTGGAATCGCGGCGTTTCTATGCCTGCAAACCATGGGGCGATCAGGATTTCCCTGTTCCGGAACTATCCGAGGCTTACCGTGGACAATGTTTGTCGGGGGATGTGCGTTTCCGGTTCTGGTCGGAGAGGCGCAGCGCCGATCCATTGCCCATGGCGGTGGATTCTTTCCCGGCAATGGATGATATGGATTTGTATTCGATATGGGAGGTGAGGACTCGCTTCCATGCTTCGGAAATCAGCAACATAGGCTTGCCTGACAGCTATCTGGTTTTAGGGGTTCCATACCTGGATCATGGTCTGCCTTCCTTGCAGAGCGATCTTGCGAGTTTCCATTCCTGGTCTTTGGACTCGGCGGGCGGGAAAGCTTTGCAACCGGCTGATTTGGTGGATAGCAGCCGGGTATTGTATCCCCGGTGGCAGTTCGATGTTTATTTCAATGCCATGGGCGGGCATGGCATTGGAGGAGGAACCCGGGATACGGGGGAAGGTCTTTGGCATAGTCCTTTCATAGGAGGGATTCCATACCTGGAGTCCGAGAACCAGGGTTTGCCGATAGCCGGGAAGGATGGTTACGAGCTGGGCGGCTGGTATTCGGATCCGGTCTATTCCGGCCTCAAGGCAGAAAGCGATATTGTCCCGTTAAAGCTTCACGATACATTGTACGCTTCCTGGGCCGGCCTGGTGTGGGTGGATTTCGAGACGGGAGGCATCGGGGCACCGGAGCGTTCCCGGCAATATTACCCATCCGTCAGGTACAGGGAAGATGCGTACGACGAGTACAACAACGGTCTTCCGGTCAGAGGGGCGGACGAGGGATGCTATTTCATGCACTGGGTCGATTCCGGAGGGAACGAAGTGGATGGCATGGACTATGTGCCTGCGTGCAGGCACACCTTGTCCGCGCTTTATGCCTGCCCGGTCAGGGTTCGTTTCGATGCCCGGGGCGGGAACGAGGTAGCGGCGGGAACGTATTACACGCATGTGGCTTGGCAGGGGCGGTACGGGATGTGCCAGAATCCGGGCTTGCCGACCGTGTCCCGGGATGGTTTCCAGTTCGGTGGGTGGTTCCGGGATCAGGCTTGCAGCGAAGCCGTGGATGAAGGCGATCCGGTGCGGGAAGAGGATTCCGTGCTCTTTGCCAAATGGGAAGGGACGGTGACCGTGGCTTTCGAGGTGGGCGGGGGCGAGCCTGTGGAAGCGAGGAGGTATTACACCGGTTTCGCATACCGGGATGCTTCTGTAGGGAATCCGGGCTTGCCGGATGCGGTCAAGGACGGCGCCGTGTTTGAGGGCTGGTATTCCGGGCCGGGATTTGAGGAAAAGGTGTCGGAGACAAGCCTCGTGACGGCAGGGCTGACTGTCTTGCACGCGCGTTTCGGAGAGAAAGTCAGTGTGTCTTTCGAATGCAATGGAGGGGAAAAACTTCCTGATTGCGAGTATTATAGCTGCTTTGCTTACCGCGAAGGCAAGGTTGGGAACCCTGGCCTGCCCACGCCTTCTTTATCCAACGAGGAAGACAGCCTTGCTTTCAGCACATGGTGTTCCGATGCCGGACTGGAGAATCCCGTGGACGAATCGAGCATAGTGGACGCGGCTGTGGATGTCTTGTACGCGAGATGGGAACCGGCTTACCAGCGGGTGCGGTTCGAGACTTTCGGGGATGAAGGTGTGGCTGATCGTGTTTACAGGATAGGATGGAACTATGCCTCTGGCCCCAATCCGGGTTTGCCGGTCATGGCTGACCGGGAAAACTCCACATTCTTGGGGTGGTATGCCGATGCCGGGTACGTGTCGGAGGTGACGGACGGTTCGAGCGTGATGGCGGGCGTGCCGGTGTTGTATGCTCGCTGGTCGAGCCATGTGGAGATTCATTTCGAGACATTCGGAGGCACGGCTATCGAGCCTCGGACTTATGAGACCGGGCTTCCTTTCCGGCAGTCGGGAAGTCTGCCTGCCGATCCTGAAAAAGGAGATGCCTTGTTCTTGGGGTGGTTCGCCGACCCTGGGTATGTGACCGAGGTGGACAATGATGACGATGTGGCCGAAACGATGAGCCGCCTTTACGCAAAATGGGGAGAGAAGGTCAATCTTGTTTTCGTCGATTACAATAATCCGGACAAGATGCTTGTCCGCGAAGAGTATTACCATAACCTTGCTTATGGTGAATCTCCCAACAAAGGGCTTTCTTCTCCTCGGCCGGCTGCGGCTCCGTGGGTGTTCGAGGGCTGGCATTCCAGCATCCGGAAGATGGACTCGCCGGTAGGCGATGATAGCCTGGTACCCATGCGGAGCCATGTGCTTCACGCTCGTTGGTGCGTGAGGGTGCGGTTTGAGACTTTTGGCGGGAGTGTCGTGCCTTCCCGCCTCTATTCGCCGGCCATACCTTACGGGGAAGAGCCGAATGAAGGCTTGCCGGCTTCCGCCTACAGGCCGGGCTACCGGTTCAGCGGATGGCATTTCGATTCGGCTTGCCGGATTCCGGTGAGCGGGGAGGCTGTTGTCAAGGATGTTCCTCATGTCTTGTATGCCGGCTGGGAAGCAATTCCGGCTACTTTGGTGGAGGTGACGTTCTGTGTCAATGGAGGCGAAGAAATCGCTCCGGCGGTTTACCAGGCAGACGGCTTGCCTTACGGGCGACAGCCGAATCCCGGGCTTCCCGTTCCTGTCCGGGATGGATATTATTTTGTATCCTGGCATTCTGATGCCGGTTTGGCGCACAGGGTTTCCGATTCCACGGTTGTGCCGCAGGCAGACCATCGGTTGTATGCAGGCTGGTCTGAGAACCCTGTCAGGAAAGTGAGGGTGTCGTTTGAGGAGAATGGGGGCGAGCCGGTAGCCGACCGGGAGTACCAGTCCGGAGGGCTGGCTTACGGGGAAGCTCCGAATACAGGCCTTCCTGTTGCCATGCGAGAGGGTTATTATTTTGCAGGCTGGTGTTCCGATGCGGGGCTGGGCACTTTTGTTTCTGATGCCACGCTAGTGCCGGAAAGCGATCATGTGTTGTATGCGGTCTGGACGGACGAGCCTGTGGAGTGGGTGAGAGTCGTGTTCGAAACCAACGGAGGGGAAGCTTTGCCAGACAGGGATTATCGGGCCGATGGTCTGGCTTACGGGGAGGCTCCTAATCCAGGGCTGCCTTTGGCCCGGAAGGAGGGCTGCGATTTCATCGGGTGGTATGCCGATGCCGGTTTGGCGCACAGGGTTTCCGATTCCACGGTTGTGCCGCAGGCAGACCATCGATTGTATGCTGGCTGGGAAAAGGATGTCGGGAATGATGTTTCGGCGGATGCGTGCGTGTTGAAAGTGTGGCCGAATCCGGTACGGGATATCTTGCATTGGTCTTTTGGCGGCCAAGTGGATTCGTGGCAGATTTGGGACGGAAAAGGGCGCAAGCGTATGGAAATGGACGGACGGCACAGGCAGGCTGAGGTAGATGGTTTGGAAGATGCTTGGTTTTCCTTGCTTGGAATCAGGTCCGGAAAGGTGGTTGCCCGCATGTCTTTTGTGAAATCATGAAAGATCCTGGCCTGGCGGAGGCGTAGCAGGCTGCGTCGAGGCGTAGCGAGAAACAGGATGCGGACAGGAGCGGGCAAGATGCCCGAAAGCCTCATTTTCCCAATCAGAAACGGACACGGCGTGTCTAATGACCTATTTGGGTTTAAACAGCTTATAGGGATTGGTATAGGATTTGTTTGTTTCGAAAAAAATACCGACCTTTGCACTCCATTTTTGGCGGGGGCCGCAGCGCGGCCGATGTACGCCGCGCAATTTAAAATAATTACAGCCATGTCGAAAGTTTGTGAAATAACCGGAAAGAAAGTAAGGACCGGGAACTACGTTTCCCACTCCAACATCAAGACCCGTCGCAAATTCTATCCTAATTTGCAGATCAAGAAATTCTACATTCCCGAAGAAGACGCGTGGATAACTTTGCGTGTTTCAACCCAGGGCATCCGTAACATCAGCAAGAAAGGCATCATGAAGTGCTTGCAGGATGCGGAAGCCAACGGATTGCTTCGTCTTTACTAGTGCGCCATGCTTCCCTCGTCCGGATGGATCCTGTCCGTGATTGATGGGAGTCGGGATAAGGAAAGGCCGCTTGCCGTATGGCAGGCGGCCTTTTGCTTTATAGGCCGTCCTCATGCCGTCCGCCAGCTTCCCGCCCGTGTATCTATGAGGATGGCTGCAGGACTATAAGACAGATATCTTTCTGGCCGTGTTCAGTTTCCCTTTCTGGATGCGGACAATGTACACTCCGGCAGCAGGCAGCGTGAAGGCGAAACTGCTTTGCTTTACCGAGGAACGGCATATCCGGCGTCCGGCAGCATCCACTATTTCCACGCTGTCGAAACGGCCTCCTTTGTATTCCACTTGCAGGAAACGTCCGGATGCCCGCAGCGAGCATTGGTTCCAGAAGCTTTCTTCCATGCCGGTTTCCTCGCCTGTGAACGGCGTGTTGTCGTCCCCCCAGATTTTCCCCGCCAGTTCAGGGTAGTCTATGAACGGGTTCCGGTTCCCTTGGATTTCGTATACCGCGTTGTTCCTGGCTATTTCTTTTTCGCTGACTGGATCCATCTCGTGCCATTCCAAAAGCATGTCCCTGGCCCAATCTGTGAATACCTGCTGGTTGTTGCCGGCCAGCATGTCGGATTTCCAAGAGGCCACTTTTTCCTGGTAGCATGTGGCCATGTAGAAATAGGTGCGGGCGAAATCCCCTTTGTACTCGTCCACTGGCTCGAAGACCGTCTTGCCGTAACCCGGGTATCCGCATGTTCCCAATTGGCTGCCCGCAGTGGAGGTAAAGGTGGCTCTTCCCTCTTTTACTTCTCCAAAAGGGTAGTTGCTGCGCCGGGTGTTCACATAGCCCGAGACAGGGTACAGGTGGAACAAGTCCGTGTACATGGGGTATCCATCATCGAACCAGCTCTTGGGCATGGAGTGTTCCCGGTTGTAGCAGACGCATTGGTTCTGCTCGTTTCCAGAACTGCCGCTCCCGCATTGATCCTCTCTGAACTCGAACTGGCAATCGTTGTACATGTCGATGATATAGCCGTCCTTGTCAGTGTCTGTTTCCCCGAAAGCCGTCCAGAGATCCCCGTAGCTGAGCTGCTCGTGCCTGAAGATACATTGCCATAGCGCAGTCTTCAGTTCATAGCCGCTTTTGTTCATCGCGTTGTCGTAATAGCCATCAGGAATTTGAGTCCAGGCTATGCAAGGCAGTAATGCCAGCAGAAGGAAAAGTGTGTTTTTCATGTAGGTTTTCCGATTTTCGGTTTTTGGTATTCTTGTTCCAGTCCCTTCGGGCGAGCCGGATCCGCGGTCCCGCGTCTTGCAGCCGCTGTCCTTCTCCGTGATTCCCGCATCCCTTTACCCCAAATCGGTCATTAGACACGCCGTGTCCGTTTCTGATTGGGGAAATGAGGCTTTCGGGCATCTTGCCCGCTTCTGTCCGCATCCTGTTTCTCGCTACGCCTCGACGTAGCCCGCTACGCCTTCGGCTAGGCGAGAAGCATGCTGCATGACACAAGCGGGCAATCTCCCCAATGTCTAATGACCGATTTGGGTTTACCAGTTCACGAAGGCTCTCTGGTATATGTCGTCTACCAGTTCTTCCGTGATTTCCTCGATCAAGCCTGTTTCCACGGACGAAAGGCTTAGCGTCGCATCGTAATCCCGGTATCTGGAGAAACTCTGGGTGAAGTTGGCCTTGCTGTCAAAACGGTTCACGTAACGAACCTGCACTGTGATGGTAAGGCGGTTCATCGCGGCTTTGTCATTGCTTTGGATAGATGTCGGGTTGACCGAATAGCCGGTGATTTCTCCTGTGAACTGCAAGTCGGCAAAACCGTCTATCAGGTTAAGGTTGCTGTTGTTGACCAAGTATTCCTTGAGACGGTCGGTAAAGGTGGAACTCAGTGTGGGTTGTACCGAAGGAGCCCTGTTCCGGAAGTAGCCTACGCTCATCGTTCGGGCTTGTTTGGGAATGGATGCTCCTGAAAACGAGTACTTTATTGTGCATCCGCATAATGCGGACAGCAATGTGGCAAGGAAGATTGAGAAAAGTTTTTTCCGCATTTCGTATTGTTTCAGTTTCGGTCTTTCCGCCTTACGTTCGCGCCGGTCCGGCACGCTGGGCTTATTCCTCGATGGCGATGCCGTGTTCCTTGATTTTCCGGTAGATGGTTCTTTCGGAAATCCCCAGTTCGGCAGCGGCTTTCCTCCGGTTGCCGTGGTATTTTGCCAAGGCTTTCTCTATCAGGATTTTCTCGCGTTTCTCGAGGCTCAAGTCCTCGTCTTCTGCTTGTGCGGGTTCGTTGATGACTTCTGCTTGTGCTTGCGGGATGGCGATGGTTCCGCGGCCGTGGTCTTCGGATCGCTTGGGAAAGTTGTCATGGCCTGTTTCGGCTGGAATCAAGGTGTATGTATCCCGTCCCGAGGAGAATGTAGGAGCGGACCGGTCGGCGATGCCTGCAGGAATCTCGTCCGCTGCGCGGGAGGCGGGGATATGGCCGCCGCTGAGCTGGGCTACCGCTTCTTGCAGCTGATGGATGTCTTTCTGCATATCGAACAGCACGCTGTAAAGGATTTCCCGTTCGTTCATGCCGTTGGCGTTCCCGTTCCTGCCCAGGAACACGGGCAGGCGGGACACGTTCATGTCGGGCAGCGAGCGTTTCAAGGCTTCCGCGCTTAGTGTGCGGTCTTTCTCTATGATGGTAATCTGCTCGCTGACGTTCTTCAGTTGCCGTACATTGCCAGGCCAAGCGTAGGAGGCCAGCAGTCGCCGGGCTTCCTCGCTGAGGTTCAATGGCGGGATATGGTATTTCTCGCTGGTGTCCGTGGAAAACTTGCGGAAAAGCAGCTCGATGTCTTCCGGGCGTTGCCGCAAGGAGGGGACTTGGATAGTGATGGCGTTGAGGCGGTAGTAGAGGTCTTCCCGGAATCGGCCCAGCTGGATTTGCTCTGGCACGTTCACGTTGGTGGCGGCTACCACCCGTACATTGGTTTTCTGGGCTTTGGACGAACCTACCTTGAGGAATTCCCCGGTTTCCAGCACGCGCAGCAAGCGGACTTGCGTGCTGAGAGGGAGTTCGGCCACTTCGTCCAGGAAGATGGTTCCGCCGTTGGCTTCCTCGAAATAGCCTTTGCGGGCTTCCCGGGCATCGGTGAAGGATCCTTTTTCATGGCCGAACAGTTCGGAGTCTATCGTGCCTTCGGGAATGGCTCCGCAGTTGATGGCTACGTAGCTGCTGTGTTTGCGTGCGCTCAGTTCGTGGATGATTTTGGGGAAGAATTCCTTCCCGGAACCGCTTTCGCCCAGGACCAAGACGCTCAAGTCCGTGTTGGCAACCTGGGCGGCTATATCGATGGCCCGGTTGAGCAAAGGAGAATTGCCGATGATGCCGAAACGTTGCTTTATGCTTTGGATATCCATAATGACGTGTTTAGTGATGTGTTCCCTGCATCTTTCCGGTTCCGGATCCAGAGCTGCGAGGCACAAACGCATCAAACTCCAAAATTACAAAAACACTTTTACAAAAGTGCGTTTTTGCGGAAAAACACCAAGGCAGCTGCATCAAAATCGTTTGCAGCAATCACCGCTTGGTTTGCCATGGATGCTGCACCGGGGAACAGCTGCAGGCTGGTGTTGCATTTTGATGCGGTTGCTCTGGAAAACGCTCTTGCAGGAGAGGGTTTTGTAAGAAAAGGACTGTTTTGGCAGGATGTCGGGAATTTTGAGGAAAAATCCGATTGCGGTAGCCTGTTGCGGAAAGACGGTCGTGCTGTGGATCCTGAAGAAACAGGAAATCGGCCAGGGCCGGGAAGATGCCTGGTGCCTCTTGCCGCCATGGAAAGACGGAGTACAGGGAAAGGTTTCCGGAGTCTGTTTATCGGAGACTGCTCCGGGCTTTGTTTGCGTTTTTCATGTCCGGTCGCTGCCTGTCCTCTTTTGGAAAACCGTGCAGATGACAGTGCAGGCCGTGCGCAGAGCCAGCCTTGCCTGGGTTTTGCCAATCCATCGGGTCGTCGGCCATGGGTTGGCGGCGTGTCCGGCCGGGGAAGATACGAGGCGCGAAGGATGTTTTTTTGCGACATGGTCGCAGATTTTGCCAGAACGAGCCATATGCGAAGCTTCGGACCGCAGGCCAAGGAGGTAGTGTACGTTTGCACATGACCGGCTTGGCCGAGATTCGTAACGACACAGATGGCTCGTTATCACAAAAATCTATTTCATGTTGGTGTACACATTCTGCACATCGTCGTCTTCTTCGATTTTGTCGATGAGCTTCTGCACGTCTTCCTGTTCGGCCTCGCTCAATTCCTTGGTGTCGGTAGGGATACGGTCGAAACGGGCGCTGACCAGTTCAAAGCCGTTGCTTTCGATGTATTTCTGGATATCGCCGTAGGCTTCGAAAGGCGCGTAAATCGTGATGTTGCCGGTTTCGTCATCCATGAAGATTTCGTCGATGCCGCAGTCGATCAGTTCCAGTTCCAGCTCTTCCATGTCCACTCCTTCTTTCGGCTTGATATTGAACACGCATTTGTGTTCGAACATGAAGGAAAGGCATCCGGTCACGCCTAAGGAGCAGCCCGCTTTCGTGAAGTACGAACGCAGGTTGGCTACCGTGCGCTGGTGGTTGTCGGTGGCTGTTTCAATCAGGATGCCGATGCCGTGGGGGCCGTATCCTTCGTACACGATTTCCTTGTAGTCTTTCTGGTCCTTTTCCGTGGCGCGTTTGATTGCCCGTTCGATGTTGTCCTTGGGCATGTTCTCCGACTTGGCCGTCTGGATGATGGCTCTCAGGCGGGGGTTGGTGGCCGGGTCGCTCCCGTTCTTGGCTGCAATCGTGATTTCCTTGCCCAGGCGGGTGAAGGTGCGGGCCATGTTGCCCCAGCGTTTGAATTTGCGGGCTTTTCTATATTCGAATGCTCTTCCCATTTTTATAGTGTATTATGTTTATTGTACTCTTGTGGCGGCTGTTTTTCTCAGGCGCGTCTGCGGCGTTGTCGGCGCGGGCTGCTCAGTCACGAACCGCAGTGCGAGCCGAACGCAGAGGGCAAGTTTACTTGCACTATGCTGAGGCGAAGCCTGCGCTCGCTGCGGAGCAGCGACAGTACGCTCCTTCGCAACCCTTTGCCTCCGGCCTTGCAGCCGCATCCTGATAAATCCCAGCCGTTTCTCGGCTATTGGAATTCCCCGCCCTTTACTTGGCGGCTTGCTTTTCCAACCTTTTGTTTGGGACTGGGATTTATCGAATAGCAGATGCGCGGCGCACGACCGCCGGCGAACCGGAGCGTACTTTCGTACGTGAGGATTCGCCAAGGGATGTGCAACAAAGCAGATGCATTCGAGAAACCCAGTCTGTTACCGGCGGCGTTGCTGGGCCTGCTGCCGGGCTATTTCCTGCTGGCGTTTGGCCATTTCTTCCAGACGGGCCTGGAAACGGGATTTCTTGACCGGTTTCTTCTTGTTCTCCTGAATCTGGGCCAACACCTTTTCATCGTTGATCATCTTGCGGATCAGGAACATCTGCAGGAACGTCATCAAGGATGAAAGCGTATAGTAATAGTTCAAGGCCGAGGAATAGTTGTTGAGGAAGAACAGGAACATGACCGGCATGATGTACATCATGAACTTCATGCCCGGCATTGCGTTGGCCTGCGCCTGCGATTTCATTGTCATATGGGTGTAAAGCAGGTTCGACAAGGCCATCGTCAGAGCGAACAGGCTCACGTGGTCGCCGTACCAAGGGATGTTGAAAGGCAGGTTCAGGATGCTGTCGTAGCTCGAAAGGTCGTCGGCCCAGAGGAAGCTTTGCTGGCGCAGCTCGATGGAGGCCGGGAAGAAACGGAACATCGCGTAGATGATAGGCAGCTGCAGGAGCATCGGGATGCATCCCGCCATCGGGCTGATGCCCGCCCGCTTGTAGAGCGTCATCATCGCCTTCTGTTTCTCCATGGCTTGTTCCTGCTTGGGGTATTTCTTGTTGAGTTCGGCTATTTCCGGCTGGATTACCCGCATCTTGGCCGAGGACACATACGACTTGTAGGTCATCGGGGAAATGACGATTTTCAGCAGGATGGTCAGAAGCAGGATGATGATGCCGTAGTTGACCCCTTTGGCTTCCAGGAAGTCGAAGATGGGGATGACCGCTACCCGGTTGATCCATTGGATGAGGAAGAAGCCCCATCCGAGAGGGATCAAGCGTTCCAGATCCAAGTCGTAGTCTCTCAGGATCCGGAACTTGTTCGGGCCGGCGTACAGCTCCATGCCGAAGCTTTGCTCGGCTTCGCCTGAGTAGGGAATCCCGATGACGGCTTCCATGTCCTTCAAGTAATCCGGCGCAGCCTGCCTGCTCCTGTAGTTTCGGATGCTTGCCGAAGGGAATTCGTTGTCGGCAATCAGTGTCATATTGAAGAACTGCTGCTTGAACGAAATCCAGCGCGAAGGTGTGGTCAGTTCCTCCTCGTCATCCCGCGTGCCTTTCAGGTACTGCACCTTGTCGGTGGACGGCTTGTAGTAGACGGAAGAATTCATTCCTTCCATGTCAGTGTTCGAGGGCTTTTCCAAACGTTCCAGGCGGGCGTTCCACACCATATCTATAAAGGAAGTGTTGGATGCAATCAGGTTTTCGGTATTGACAAAGTTGACATCGAAGCCCATCATGTACTGGTTCCCGCGGATCGTGTAGACGAATTCGATGTAGCGGCTCTTGTCGAAAAGGGGCTGGGTGGCGGTATCGATGCCGGCTCCGTTGGGGTAGAGGCGCATCCGGACTTCCACGCTGTCGTTGCCTTCCACTTTGGTGGTCTGAGGCATCAGGCATTCAAAATAGTAGCGGTCGGTACGGATATTGCGGTTCCGGGCAAAGAACTGGAGGTAGAAATCGGAACGGTTCTCGTCGAAAAGGACCAGATCTTCTTTCTTGTAGGTCAGATATTCCTTTAGGGTGATGCCGGCGATCCGTCCGCCTTTGGTGTCGAAGTCCAAGGTATAGACCTCGTTCTCTATCCGGAAATGCTGAGGCTGGCCTTCGGCGGCGGCAGAAAACGGATGGGAAGCATCAAAACGGCTTTTTGCGGCATTCCCGTCCTGGCTGGCTGGCTGCGATGCCGGGTCTTCTCCCGCCTCGATGGAAGCGGGCTTGCCCGTTCCCGTGGAAAAATCGTCTGCTTGCGATTGCTGCGATGCGTACTCTGCCGCTGCTTCTCTTTGTTTTTCCATCTTGTTGGTCTGCCAGTAGGAAAATCCTAATAAGACCAGGAACATCAGGACAAGGCCGATAAGACTCTGTTTGCTCATTCGTTTTTGTATAGAAAAATTCCATGCAGCGTTTTTGAACGCCGGCTTTGCCGGGTATAGCATCAATCTATTGATTTCTATTTTGATAGCTTGGATGCCGAGGCTGCAAAACGGGCAAAGGTAGGTAAAAAATGGGTTTTGGCAAATTGCTGGATTGTTCCGGGCAGGGCAACCGCATCAAAATGCGACAGATGGGCAATCAATATGCAGGAAGCTTGGAAAGATTTGTTCATCGGAACGGATAAGCTGGGTTTTTTTGCGGGTGGTCCGGCAGCTTGGGCCTGCGGGCAAAAGCAGCTATTCCCTTGAAAGACCAATATGCCGGAAATTTTGTATTTTTGTCCCTTAATCCGATGCTGATTGCTTGAGAAAGCCCGTTTTAAGGAGTTTCCGCGGATAGGGGACGGGTACGGCTGGCGTTGCCCGTCATGGCAGGCCGGCAGGCATCGCAAGGAAAGAAAGAATTAATCCTAAAACTACCAATATGAGCTTTAGAATCGTAGTATTGGCCAAGCAGGTTCCCGATACCCGCAACGTGGGCAAGGATGCCATGAAAGAGGACGGGACCATCAACCGGGCCGCGCTTCCGGCTATTTACAACCCGGAAGATCTCAACGCCCTGGAAATGGCCATCGAGATGAAAGAACGAATCAAAGATGCCGAAATCGTGGTGGTCACGATGGGACCCGGCCGCGCTGCTGAAATCGTGCGCGAGTCGATGTACCGGGGCGCGGACGGCGGCTGCTTGATCAGCGACATGAAGTTCGCCGGTGCCGACACCTTGGCCACTTCCTATACCTTGTCGATGGCTTTGCGCAAGCTGTCTCCTTACAACGTGCTGATTTGCGGCCGCCAGGCCATTGACGGGGATACCGCCCAGGTTGGCCCGCAGACGGCTGAGAAATTGGGCATTCCCCAGATTACATACGCAGAGGAACTGGTGGACGTGGACGAGAAGTCCGTGACCATCAAGCGCCGTTTGGAAAGAGGGGTGGAGACCGTCAAGGCTCCGCTGCCCTGCTTGGTCACCGTCCATGGTTCGGCCAAGGAATGCCGTCCCCGTCATGCTATTCGTGTGATGCAGTACAAGTACGCGGCCACGCCGAGCGAACTGGCTTCGGCCGATGAGACCCGCAAGGCACGCGTGGCGGCCAAGCCGGAACTGCAAATCAAGGAATGGACAGCCGCCGATTTGACTGCCGACCCGGATCGTCTGGGTCTGGCCGGTTCGCCTACCAAGGTGAAGAAAATCGACAACGTGGTGCTGGTCCACAAGGAAGCCAAGGTGATGGACGCTTCGGATGCTTCCATTGATGGTTTGATGAAAGAATTGATTTCCACCCATATCGTAGGATAATCCGGGGAGTGGCAAACAGCCTTCTTTTCGAGGTCGCTTAGGCTTCGCAGTCGGGAAGGCCTAAAAATGAAAGAAATGAGTAACGTATTTGTATATTGCGAAGTAACCGAAGAACGCGGCATTGCTGACGTGAGCTTGGAATTGCTCTCCAAGGGCCGCAAACTGGCCGACACCTTGGGCTGCCAATTGGAAGCCATTGTGATCGGAAGCCAGGTCAAGGAGCTGGAACAGACACTGTATCCCTACGGCGTGGATGTGATCCACTATGCCGACGATGCCCGCCTGTTCCCTTTCACCACCTTGCCCCATACCTCGATTGTGGTAGGTCTGGCCAAGGAATTCAAGCCCGAAATCCTGTTGTTCGGGGCTACATCGGTAGGCCGTGACATGGCACCGCGCGTGGCTTCCAACCTTTTGTGCGGGTTGACGGCCGACTGTACTTCCTTGGAAATCGGGGATCACGAGGAAAAGAAGACCAACACCGTCTATAAGAACCTGCTTTATCAGATTCGTCCGGCTTTCGGCGGCAACATCATCGCCACGATTGTCAATCCTCAGACCCGTCCCCAGATGGCCACGGTTCGCGAAGGGGTGATGAAGAAGGAAATCTACAAGGCCGGTTACAAGGGCGTTGTGAAGATGGTGGATGTAGCCAAGTATGTGTCGGATACCGATTTCTGCTGCCAGATCATCGACCGGGCCATCGAAGCCCAGAAGGTGAACATCAAGGGCGCCCAGATTATCGTTTCGGGCGGTTACGGGGTCGGCAGCCGTGAAAACTTCAAGCTGTTGTACGAGTTGGCCGAAGTCTTGGGCGGCGAAGTGGGGGCGACCCGCGCTGCGGTGGATGCCGGCTTCATCGAACACGAACGCCAGATCGGCCAGACCGGGGTGACGGTTCGCCCCAAGCTCTATATCGCTTGCGGTATTTCCGGTTCGGTGCAGCATCGTGCCGGGATGGATCAGTCGGGCAAGATTATCAGCATCAATACCGATCCGGAAGCGCCGATGAACGCGATTGCCGATTATGTGATTACCGCGCCGGTCATGGAGGTTTTGCCCAAGATGATTAAGTATTACAAGGAGAACTCGAAATAAATGTGCGGCGTGTGATGACGGGCAATCTGCTTCGTTGCACTCCCTCGGCGGAATCCTTGGTTCAAAAATATGTTCCGGTCCGCTTTCGGTCGTGCGCCTCGTATATTACCCGCCCTGGCACGTTGCCGGAATTGTCGGAATGATTCCGACGAGGCGAGATTATTTTTAGAAACACCTAAAATTGAAGCCATGAACTTTTACACAGATAACGAAGCGTTGAAGTTTCATCTCAATCATCCCACGATGCGCAAATGCGTGGATATGAAAGAGAATGGATACACAGACAAGGAAAAATACGATTATGCGCCGGAGAATTTCGAAGACGCGATGGACAGTTATGACAAGGTGATGGAAATCATCGGGGACATCGCTGCCAATGTCTTGGATGTGAATGCCGAAGAGGTAGACCACGAAGGTCCTCAGGTCATCGACGGTCATGTGAAGTATGCCCGTGGCACGCAGGAGAACCACGACGTGCTGACCCGTGCCGGGGTTTACGGGATCGCCTTGCCGCGCAAGTACGACGGTTTGAACTTCTCGTATGTGCCGTACGTGATGGCGGCTGAAATCGTGTCTCGCGGGGATGCGGGATTTGCCAATATCTGGGGCTTGCAGGACTGCGCCGAGACCATTTACGAATATGCCAGCGAGGATATCAAGGACGAGTTCCTGCCGCGAATCCATGCGGGGGAAACCTGCTCCATGGACTTGACCGAGCCTGATGCCGGTTCGGATTTGCAGGCCGTGCAGCTGAAGGCTACCTATGACGAAGCCAAAGGCATGTGGATGCTCAACGGAGTGAAGCGCTTCATTACCAACGGGGATGCCGACATCAAATTGGTGCTGGCCCGTTCGGAAGAAGGGACGCACGACGGCCGCGGCTTGTCGTATTTCGTGCACGACCGCAAATGGGGTGGTGTCCGGGTAAGGCGTATCGAGAACAAGCTCGGTATCAAAGGCTCGCCGACTTGCGAATTGGTATTTACCAATGCGCCTGCCAAATTGGTGGGCGAACGCAAGCTGGGGCTTATCAAATACGTGATGTCGCTGATGAACGGGGCCCGTCTCGGGGTGGGAGCCCAGTCGGTAGGCGTTTCCGAGGCTGCTTACCGTGCGGCTTTGAAGTATGCCGGCGAGCGCGAGCAGTTCGGCAAGGCGATTATCGAGTTTCCGGCCGTCTATGAGATGCTGGCGTTGATGAAGGCCAAGCTGGATGCTTCCCGTTCGGTATTGTATGAAACCGCCCGTGCCGTGGATTTGAGCAAGTCCTATGCCGCCATGGTGAACGAAGGGCAGAAGCTGACGCCCGAACAGCGTGCCGAGATGAAGCTCTGCCAGCGCAATGCCGACATGTTGACCCCGATTCTCAAGATGTTTTCCAGCGAATATGCCAACCAGGTTACTTACGATGCGATCCAGATTCATGGGGGAACCGGTTATATGAAGGATTTCCCGGTGGAACGCTATTACCGCGATGCCCGTATCTTGACGATTTACGAGGGGACTTCGCAGTTGCAGGTGGTGGCGGCCATCCGTCATGTCCTCAACGGCAATGCTTCCAAATTGATTGAAAGTTACGAGGCCCAGAGCGTGAAGGCGGAATTGCAGCCCCTGCGCGACAACCTGAAGGCCATGCACGCGGCTTTGGACAAGGCGGTGGAAACGGTCAAGGGCTTGGACGACAACGAGGCGGTGGATTTCAATGCCCGCCGTCTGGTGGAAATGGCCGGTTACACGATTCTGGGGCATCTGCTCGTGTTGGATGCCGACCGCAGCGAGATGTTCCGCAAGAGCGCCGAGGTCTTCGTGGACTACGGCAAGGGCATGGTGGCCCGTCATGCGGATTTCATCGCTTCGTTCAACAACGGGAAATTGGAATACTATAAGTAAGTAGGAAGTCCGGATTCCGCGAGGCGGAGTCCGTCCGCAGGAAAGGGTGTGTCAAGTCCGTCCGGTCCGAGGCTGTGCAGCCGATGCGGGGACCGGGTTCTTGGCATACCCTTTTGCATGATTGGGATACGGCTGGAACCAAGCGGTTCCCGGTGAAACGAGCAAAGGTGAGCTATGACAAGACCTAAGAAGCTGTTTTCGACTTGAACAGCTTCTTAGAATATTCCGGATTACCGTTCCAAGGCGAAGCAACAGGTTCGTTCAACGGTAGAGGCGTTTAGAAGCAGCGGCATTTTGGACAAGGAGAAAGTGTATGGAGTGATTTCCTTTCCTCGAAAGAAAACAGCTTTCAACGATTTGCTTTTTGCCGATCCGATAGAGTATAAAAAATGGGCTAAGGATTATCGCATTCATTTTTTCGCCACCAACAAGGTGGTGGAACAGGATAGTTTGAAAATAGTGCGACTATGAAATCTTATGAGGTTTTTTCTGGCTTTTCTTGGCTCGTTCCTTGGACCTCAATCAAGTATCGGTCGAACTCTATGGTTTCGCCTTCCCGGATTTTGGCCCGTTTGCGGAGTTCGGTTTCCCCGTTCCGCTTCACGAAACCGGCGCTCACGCACTCCTGGGCATCGCTGCCGGAATAGACGACGTTGACGGCTTTGAGCAGTTGGATGAGCGGGATGAATTCTTCTCCTTCCCGCAGTCGGAATATGAGTGTTTCTTTCATTTTTTCGGTTTTGCTGGCTTGTATGGGATTTGTTCCTGGAAGTTGTGCCTGTGATTTCTTGTCTTTCTTCCGGGTAAACCCGAATCGGTCATCAGGCTTCGGGCAGATTGCTCGCTTATGTCATGCAGCATGCTTCCGGCCTAGCCGAAGGCGTAGCGGGCTACGTCGAGGCGTAGCGAGAAACAGGATGCGGACAGAAGCGGGCAAGATGCCCGGAAGCCTCATTTCCCAATCAGGGACGGACACGGCGTGTCTCATGACCGATTTGGGGTAAATCCCAGTGGGTGCAAAGATAGTGCATTTCCAGTCCTTTGGGTCTGTTGTGGCTGGGTTGCATCCTGCAGGCTCGGAATCGGTGGAATTCAAAGGAGAGTTCCGTTTTCCCATCCTCGATGCAAGATGTCTGTAAGGGTTGAAATAGATGATGGATATCGATTATCCCAAATTGGTCATTAGACTTTGGGAAGATTGCCCGCTTGTGTCATGCAGCATGCTTCTGGCCTAGCCGAAGGCGTAGCGGGCTACGTCGAGGCGTAGCGAGAAACAGGATGCGGACAGAAGCGGGCAAGATGTCCGGAAGCCTCATTTCCCCAGTCAGAAACGGACACGGCGTGTCTAATGACCGATTTGGGATTATGAATCTTCTCCAATCTGGAGGCCGTTTGGTTCCGGGAATCAATCCGTAAATCCGTTACAACCCTCCGTAAAGAGGGTACGCTCTCCCGTTTCCTTTGGTTCTACTTTTATCATGCGAAATTTAAACCCGAATCGGTCATCAGACTTTGGGGAGATTGCCCGCTTGTGTCATGCAGCATGCTTCTGGCCTAGCCGAAGGCGTAGCTACGTCAAGGCGTAGCGAGAAACAGGATGCGGACAGAAGCGGGCAAGATGCCCGAAAGCCTCATTTCCCCAATCAGAAGCGGACACGGCGTGTCTAATGACCGATTTGGGTTAAACTCTCAAGAACCATGATGGAAACGAATTTCAATTACGACATGTACATCCCGACCCGCGTGATGTTCGGAGCCGGGATGCTGGACAAATTGGGGTCCCAGCCCCTGCCGGGCAAGAAAGCCCTTATCGTGATTTCGAATGGCAAATCGACCCGGGCCAACGGCTATCTGGCCCGGACTGAAGAACAATTGGCCAAGGCCGGTGTGGAAACCTGTGTGTTCGACGGCGTGTCCCCCAACCCGACCGTGGCGAATGTGGAAGCCGGGGCGAAGACCGCCCGGGAGCAGGCTTGCGATTTCCTGGTAGCCCTTGGAGGCGGCAGCGTGATGGACTGCACCAAGGCGATTGCGCTCATGGCTGCCAATCCGGGCGAACTTTGGGACTATGTGCCGGTAGGTTCGGGCAAGCGGAACCCTATCCGGGTCAAACCGCTTCCTATCGTGGCCATTACCACGACGGCAGGCACGGGTTCGGAAACCGATAATTCGGGGGTCATTACCAAAGAAGATACTTTTGAAAAGGCTTTTGTGGGCGATGCGTCCTTGTTCCCCGTCCTTTCGATTGTGGACGCGGGCTTGATGAAGAGCGTTCCTCCCGCGTTCACGGCCTATCAAGGCTTCGATGCCTTGTTCCATAGCACCGAAGGTTATATTGCCAAGGGTGCCAACCTGATGAGCGACATGTATGCCTTGGAAGCCATCCGCAATATTGCCGCCTATCTGCCGCGTGCCGTGAAGGATGGAAACGATTTGGAAGCCCGTACCCGGGTGGCTTTCGGAAATACCTTGTCCGGAGCCGTGATGTGCTTGACCCTGATTACGAGCGAACACGCTTTGGAACACGCGCTTTCCGCCTATCACCCGAACTTGCCTCATGGGGCAGGCCTGATCATGGTAAGCCGTGCCTATTACGAGTATTTCATCAAGCACCATGCTTGCGACGAACGTTTTATCCGTATGGCCCGGGCGATGGGGATGCCGGAAGCCGACAAACCGGAGGACTTCCTCACGGCCCTTGTGCGCTTGCAAGAAGCTTGCGGCGTGGCTGACTTGAAGATGTCCGATTACGGTATCAAGCCAGAGGAGTTCGAAACCTTGATGCGCAACAGCCGGGATGTGATGGGCGTGATGTTCAGCAGCGACCGCGTGGCGATGACCGATGAGGATATTGTCGGGATTTACAAGGCTTCGTACAAATAGGAAAACGGTAGCGTGAATAGGGAACCGGTAGCGGGAACCATCTCCGGGCAAGGTTCCGTTGGGGCAGAGGTCAGGAAGGAGCCGATTTGCTTTTCACAGAGCTGTATGTACTCACTTCCGGGCAAGAGGCCGTCCGGGCTGATATCCGGAGGTGGTTTGTTTCCTTTGCGGGGGATGCCGAAGAAATGCGGGATGCCGTTCCGTGGCGGGTGGTTTGGCATCTGTTTTGGGGGGATGCCAAAGTTTGGGGAATGGCTTTCGAGCGACTGGGTTTGCAGAGGGGGCTGGAGTCTTGGCTGCGTGGTCGGGGAGCGGCTTTCGAGTGGCCAAGTCGGCAGAAGTCCGGGATTCAGGCTGGCTGGATTCCACCGCGTGTTCCGCGAATTTAGGAACGATGAGGTTGGTAGTCTATGTGTCGGTTTCGGCAAAGGTGTCAATTCGGCAGGTTTCCCGGAATTGTAGAGAGGAGGTCTCCTTAAGTGGTTCGAAGACGACTTTCTGGCGGCTTGGCCGGTAGCTTGTGGCTTGATTTGCGTTCGGCAAGGGGGCTGCTTCGGAGAAGCGGGAAAACCGTGCGTGAAGGGTTCGGAAAAGATAGGTTCCCAAGAAGAAAAGATAAATAATGAAAACAAGGAAAATCGTCTTGCGGATGCTTGTACCCGTTCTTGCGATCCTAGCTATGGGGCCAGCTTACGGGCAAGGGCATGCGGCGGGCGGCAACGAAATCGAGGATATGAAAACGAAAACCATTCAATTGCATATAGAGGGAGGGAAAATCTTTACAGCTGTTTTGGCGGATAATTCTTCGGCGGAGGCTTTGGCGGCCCTGCTGGCGAAAGGGGATGTCGTTATCCGGATGGAGGATTATGCCCGGATGGAGAAAGTCGGTCCTTTGGGAACGGATTTGCCACGGAACGACCGGCATACGACGACTTCCGCCGGGGATTTGATTCTGTATCTGGGAAACCAGTTCGTCATTTATTACGATTCCAACACTTGGTCGTTCACCCGTTTGGGAAAGATAGAAGGGGTGGACCGCGACGAGCTTCTTTCCGCCTTGGGCAAAGGGGATGTGACGGTGCGGCTTTCGCTGGATTGATTCCGGGACGGGGGCCTTGATGCCTCGGCAATTTACAAATTCAAGCAATCATGATTTGCTATTGCGTTTGGCTTACTGTTCTTTGACATACTGGAAAGGAGGATAATGGGAGAAAAGCTTTATCTTTACGGGGAGATACAACAAAAAAATGGAAAATCACGGGGAAATTATCTTGTATCAGCCCGACAATGAGGTAAAGTTGGAAGTTCGTCTGGAGGAAGAGACGGTGTGGCTTAACCGGCAACAGCTTTCTGAATTGTTCAATCGCGATATCAAGACCATAGGTAAGCACGTGAACAATGCGTTGAGAGAAGAATTGGCCGGTATTTCAGTTGTCGCAAATTTTGCGACAACTGCCGCAGACGGGAAAGTTTATCAGGTGGAATATTACAATCTGGACATGATTCTATCGGTCGGCTACAGAGTCAAATCCAGCCGAGGCATAGAGTTCCGTCGTTGGGCGAATAGTGTATTGGTTAGCCTCAAGCCAGAAAAGCTTGGTTCGGCATTCGGTTTACACTATCTTTGAGGGCTTCGCCCTCGAAGATAGCTTGGTCTCGGCATAGCTCGAACTGCGTTCGGCTCTGCGCTCGACTTTCGCTATCTTTGACTGTCGTCGAAGATAGGATGCGTCTCGGCCATGCAAAACCGAGCAAGCTCTTTTTGCATGGCGCTCGACTTTCGCTATCTTTGACAGTCCTCAAAAATGGGATTCACCGAAAAACGCAGAAAGATATGGCACACAGATTGCTATTCGTGTTGGGGCTGGCGATGTTGCCGTGGATGGTCCGGGCTCAGGAAAAAATAAGCGGCTCCTGGACGGGAGTCTTGGAAGGAGGACCGACCCCTTTGCATATGGTTTTCCATCTTGGCATCGACGAAGAAGGAGAGGGTGTTTGCAAGATGGATGTCATTGAACAGAATATCAAAGGTTTTCCGGTTGTGGTGAGATATTGCGGGACAGACTCTCTGTCCCTTGCCGTTCCCTTGTTGGGGGCTTCCTATGCAGGGTGTCTGCAATCAGGACTGCCGTCCGGGAACCCGGATTCTTCCTTGTCCGGAGACACTCTTCTGAAACAGTCTCTTATCGTG
The DNA here is from genome assembly GCA_944320265.1 of uncultured Bacteroidales bacterium. Classification (GTDB taxonomy): domain Bacteria; phylum Bacteroidota; class Bacteroidia; order Bacteroidales; family P3; genus Pullibacteroides. The sequence goes on from CALUGT010000002.1 coordinate 39,567, forward strand.
GGCAAGTTCCAGCAACATGGGTATGTGTTCGATTTGAATCTGGAACCGGGAAGTTGGGAACCCCGGAGGCCTCAGACTCCGAAGCCCCCTTTCGACTACCAGACCGAAGAGGTTTGTTTCCTGGCTCCGGACAGTGTGAAGCTTTGCGGCACGCTGACGTATCCGGTCGGTTACAAGCCGGGGAAACGGAAGAAGACCCCGGTGGTCGTGTTGGTGTCCGGCAGCGGGCAGCAGGACCGGGATGAAACCATCATGTCGCACAAGCCTTTCGCGGTGCTTGCCGATTATCTGGCGGAGCATGGCATCGCCTCCTTGCGTTACGACGACCGTGGAAAGGGGGCATCGGAAGGGAATCCCGCGCTTACCACGACGTATACCAATATGCAGGATGCCTTGGCGGGTATAAACTATCTCCGCCAAAGCAAGAAATTCGGTCCTGTGGGCGTGATAGGGCATAGCGAGGGAGGTGTCATCGCTTTCATGCTCGGGGCGGAAAACCAGGTGGATTTTCTGGTCAGCATGGCTGGGAGCGCGATTCCGGGCGATAGTATCCTGTTGACACAAAATAGAATGACTTTTGAATCCATGGGACAGCCGGATTCCTTGATTGATGCCTATTGCGCGGTTTTGGAACGGGTGCTGGAGTACCGGGTTTCAGGCTTGGACAAGGATAGCCCGAGGGCGGTGGTGGACAGTTTGGTCTCTGTCTGCGGTGCGGAATGCCTGCCTTTGGAAGCCCGTTTGAACTTATCCATCGTTTTGGGCCAGGAAAGTCCTTGGATTGACTTCTTTATCTCTTACGACCCGGCTTCGGCCATCGCAAAGATTGGCTGTCCGGTGTTCGCGCTCAATGGAGAGCTTGATACCCAGGTGCTTTCCTCGGAGAACCTGCCGGCCATTGAAAGCCTGCTGCCGCCTTGTCCGGAGAACCGGGTGGTGGCATATCCGGGTTTGAACCATCTTTTCCAGCACGCAGTTACCGGATTGTCTACCGAGTATTCCACGATAGAGGAAACCCTGTCGGAGGAAGTTCTCCAGGACATTGCCGATTGGATTAACGGCCTGGGGGATGCAAGGCGGTAGGAATGTGCCGCCGGCAGGTTGCCGCCTTGTATTTTGTCGAAAAACGATATTGAAATAGGAATATATTAGAAATAAGTTTCTTATGGATATTGTCACGAACACGTACCTTGCAGGAAATAGCTTCTTATCTGGGTTTTTCCGACAGGTACAGGATGAAACGTGTGTACATAGACCCTATTTTGGGCGACCTTTTGGAGATGACTTTTGCGGAAAACAAGAATAATCCTGCGCAGAAGTATGTGGTCAAAAAGTAGATTTGTTTGTTTCTTCTTGCGGGAATCTGATGAGGTCAAGCTTTGGCTAAAAGAGGATTAAGGATAGGGTCGGAAGAGAATCGGATTAACGGATTATTGCGTACCTTCGCGGGCTTTTAGGGTTGCCGGGACCGTTGGGGCGTTTCCACATGGAGTTTCATGGGAATCCATCGTTTCCGAGGAAAAGACCCGTGCATGGAAAAAACAAGGAAAATGAAAGAATATCAGAAAGTATTGTGCATTGCCGGGAGCGAATGCCTGGGCTGCTCCGGCGTGCAGGCCGACTTGAAAGCCATTTCCGCCTGTGGGGCTTTCGGGGCAGGCGCCTTGACCTGCCTGGTCAATATGAACACTGCCAAAGTGAAGGAAATCATGCCATTGCCGGAAGAGTTCGTGGCCAGTTCCATCCGTTCGTTCCTGGACGATGTGAAGGCGGATGCCATCAAGACCGGGATGCTTTTCACCAAGCCGGTGATTGACAAGGTGGGTTCAACCTTGCTGGATTATCCGGAAGTGCCCAAAGTGGTCGACCCGGTCATGGTGGCGGCGACCGGGGACCGTTTGATTGAGTTGGAAGCGATTGAAGCCTACAAAGAAAGCATGTTCCCGGTAGCCACTTTGATTACGCCGAATTTCAAGGAAGCCTGCCTTTTGCTGGGACATGAGTTCGGCAAGGAAGACTTGCAGGCGGACATGGACGGCCTTTGCCGTTGGGGAAACGCCGCCATCGTGAAATCCTTCCACCACGAAGGCAAGTTCATGGACGTGTTCAGCGCCGGTCAAGGCCAGCCTTTGCGCCTTTTCGAGAAACGCTTCATCGAAACCAAGAACGTGAACGGGACGGGCTGCACTTTTTCCTCGTCCATCGCGGCCTTCATCGCCCGGGGCTTTGCCTTGGAAGAAGCGGTGGCCCGGGCTGAAGAATATATCGGCAAGGCTATCGAAGAAGGGGCCAAGTACCGTTTCGGGGCGGGCAACGGTCCTGTATGCCATTTTTACAACGAGATGCCTTTGTGATTTTGTCGTTTGAACCGGGAACCGGTTTCTGTAAAGGAGTTTTCAAGGCGATGCCGTGACGGTTGTTTTGCGGTATCCTCAAAGGGTCGCTTCTGCGCAAGTCGTGGAGCGGCCTTTTGCGTCAAGGTTCGCAGGTTCGGGATATGGATATAACGGGATGTAGCCGGAAAAGCCAAGGCGATGGATATTGAAATGTTTCGGGACTATTGCTTGTCCTTGCCCCATGTGACAGAGAAGATGCCGTTTACGAACGTGAGGGACCCGTATAGCCGCAATGTGCTCTGTTTCTATATCGGCAGCAAGTGGTTCTGCTATGTCAACATAGAGGTCTTTGACCGGTGCTGCGTGAAATCCACGCCGGAAGAGGCGGAAGCCCTGCGGGTTCGTTATGAAGGTGTCCGCCCGGCATGGCATATAGATAAGCGTTGGTGGAACGATGTGTATTTCAACAGTGATGTTCCGGAAAAGACGATTCTGGCCTTGGTCAAGGCCTCGTATCATCTTGTGGCCGCTTCGCTACCAGCCAAGGAAAGGCGGTTGTTGTCCGGCACGGACGTATGATTTTGTCCGGCCGGAATTACAGGAAGATTCAACCCAAATCGGTCATTAGACACGCCGGGGCTGTTTTCGGTTAGGAAAATGAGGCTTTCGGGCATCTTGCCCGCCTCTGTCCGCATCCTGTTTCTCGCTACGCCTCGACGTAGCCCGCTACGCCTTCGGCTAGGCGAGAAGCATGCTGCATGACACAAGCGGGCAATCTCCCCAAAGTCTAATGACCGATTTGGGTTCAAGTCAGAATGCCGGATTCAAGCCGTTCCGGCTTGGTTCGGCTCCCGGTTTTGCTTACCTTTGCCTTAGCAGGAGGGTTCCGAGGGTATATCGAAATAGGCATTTGAAATCATCCACCGCCGGAATCCTATCGATGCAAGACAAAAAACCAAACAGAAAGGAGCGAGGTATGAGCAAAATCGGAATCGTGGTAGCCATGGACAAGGAATTTGCCTTGTTCGAGAATCTTTTGGAAGAGAAGAAAGACATTTCTTCCGCAGGTTTCAGGATTTTGACCGGACGGACGGGAGGCAAGAAAATCTGCCTGATGACTTCGGGCATCGGCAAAGTGGCGGCAGCGACCGGAATCAATCTTCTCCGCTCGTTGTACCAACCCGATTTGGTGGTCAACTCGGGCGTTGCCGGAGGTTTGGGCGAGGGTTTGCAGCCGATGGACATCGTGGCAGGAACCGAGTACGTCTACCATGACGTGGATTGCGGTCCGGGCAATGAGTACGGCCAGGTGCAAGGATTCCCGGCCCGCTTCAAGGCCGATGCCGGTTTGTTGGAAGCTGTTTCCCGCCACGGGGTCAAACAAGGGCTTTTCTGCACGGGAGATCAATTTATTACTTCATCGGAACAAATCGAAAACATCCGGAAGCATTTTCCGGACGTGCAGGCCGTGGACATGGAAAGCGCGGCCATGGCGCAGGTTTGCCATATCTGGAACATTCCCTTCCTGTCCTTGCGGATTATCAGCGACACGCCGGGGCGGCATGCGGACAACATGGGGCAGTACCAGGGTTTCTGGAAACAGGCTCCCGGCTTGAACTTTGAGTTGCTCCACAGCCTGCTTGCGGAATTGTAGCTTCATTGCCGTTGGCAGAGGTCGAACCGGCAGAAAGGATGTTTCTATGGAAAGCCAACATGTTTGGGTAGCGTTTGCCTTGACCCTGTTCGCCGGGCTGAGCACGGGTATCGGCAGCTTGCTGGCATTGCTGGCCAAGCGGACCGATACCCGTTTTCTTTGTGCCTCCCTGGGCTTCTCGGCAGGCATCATGATTTATGTGTCTTTCATGGAGATGATGCCCGAAGCCCGGATGCAATTGTGTTCGGCTTACGGGGAGAAGCCGGGCATGTTGTACCTGATTCTGGCATTCTTCGGCGGAATCGCTCTTATCAACTTGATCGACTTTTGGGTCCCCGAATCCTTGAACCCGCACGAGATGCACGAGCTGAAGGACGATACGGGCCAGGCCGAACGGCGCTTGCAACGGACGGGTATTTTAGCGGCACTCACGATTGCGGTGCATAACTTCCCTGAAGGAATCGCCACGTTCACCTCGGCCTTGGGTTCGCTCGACATTGCTATCCCGATAGCCGTGGCGATTGCCATCCATAATATTCCCGAAGGCGTGGCGGTGGCGGTCCCGATTTACCATGCCACGGGGAACCGCAAGAAAGCCTTTCGGGCTTCTTTCCTTTCGGGTCTGGCCGAACCGGCGGGAGCCTTGGCCGCCTATGCTTTTCTTTTGCGTTTTTGGAACCCGGTCTTGACCGGTATCGTGCTGGCGGTGGTTGCAGGCATCATGGTCTTCATTTCCTTGGACGAGCTTCTGCCCAGTGCCGAGCGTTACGGCAAGCACCATGTTTCGATTGCCGGCCTGGTGGCAGGCATGGCCGTCATGGCGTTCAGCCTGTATCTGATTTGACTTTCTGATAGATAAGGAAGATGATGCTTTGGGAAGGATGTGGATAGGGTCCGACCAGAATTGGCCCTTGGACCTTTGCTATCGTTTGGATTGTTGCAAGTTAGGTTTTCGGATGCCCTGTCTTCTGGCAGCATCTTGTCCGTTGCCTTGTCGCAATGCCCGCTACGTCTTCGGTAAAGGCAGCCGCCGATTTGCACGCCAAAAAAGGAGACCTTTTGGCCTCTGACGGTCGCTTGGTTCGCTGGGATTGAAGGCTGTCTGAGGATACGTTTGCAAAGGTTTTATCCCAAATCGGTCATTAGACTTTGGGGAGATTGCCCGCTTGTGTCATGCAGCATGCTTCTCGCCTAGCCGAAGGCGTAGCGGGCTACGTCGAGGCGTAGCGAGAATCAGGATGCGGACAGAGGCGGGCAAGATGCCCGAAAGCCTCACTTTCCCAATCAAAAACGGACTCGGCGTGTCTAATGACCGATTTGGGTTTATTGGCTGTCGGCAAGGATGGAGCCGTTTTCCAGAAGGATTACTTCACCGATTTCGGGGATGACCACTGGCAGCGAATCCTGTTCCTTCATCCGCCGGGCGTTCTGCAAAGGTTCGTCCCAAGGATGCCGCGCCAAGGCGTATTTGGAATGGTGCATGGTCAGGATATGGGCGGCGCCGGTTTCGCGGGCTGCTTGGCTCATGAATTCCGGCATCATGTGGATGTATCTCCAATCTTCGTTGTATTGCCCGTTTTCCAGGATGGCCCAGTCGATAGGGGCGAACTTCCGGCCGATTTCAGCAAAATGGGTATCGTAACCCCCGTCTCCGGCCAGATAGATTTTCCGGGAGGGACATTCCAAGAGGAAGGATGCCCAATGGGTAGGGTTCCGTCTCAGGCTTCGTCCGGAAAAATGCCGGGCAGGCAGGCAGTGGACGGATAAACCGCTGTCCAAACAGGCTTGTTCGTACCATTCGAGTTCCACCAGCTGTTCCGGCGCAAAGCCCCAGCGTTCGAAATGTTGGCCGACCCCCAGAGGGCAGATGACTTTCCCGATACGCTCTTTCAAGGCCTTGACCGTATGGTAATCCAAGTGGTCCCAGTGGTCGTGCGAGATGATCAAGTAATCGATGGCCGGCATGTCCTCGGGTTTGTAGGCTTCGCTTCCGGGGAAAGCCTTGTTGGCGAAGCGTACCGGAGAGGCTTGGCAGAATACAGGGTCGATCAGGAACCGTTTGCCGTCGGTTTGTATCAGGTAGGAGGAATGGCCGAACCAGACGAGCAGGTCTTCCGTGGGGTCGAGCCGGTGCAAATCGGTCTTGACGGAGGGAACGGCTTGGTCGGGGCGGACTCCCGGGGTCTTTTGGAACAAGAATTTCCATAGGTTGCCGAAGAAGTTGCCTTTGGCTGTGTCGGGCATGAGGGGGACGGGATGGATGTTTTGGAACTGCCCGTTCTTGTAATACGGTGATCTCTCGATTCTTGCCAAGCGTTCCCCTTGGGGAAGCCGCCCGAAGCGCGGGCTATGGAGGAACAGGACGATGCCGAGGGTCAGGGCAAGGAGGATGCCAAAGACAAGGAGCAACATGCGTTTGATTTTCTTGAATCGGGTCATGGTATGGATTATGCAGACGCGAAAGTAGTAAGAATCTGTTTAACCCAAATCGGTATTAGGCTCGCCGGGGCGTTTCCGATGGCGGAAATGGTGCTTTCGGGCATCTTGCCCGCTTCTGTCCGCATCCTGCTCCTCGCTACGCCTCGACGTAGCCCGCTACGCCTTCGGCTAGGCGAGAGGCATGCTGCATGACATAAGCGAGCAATCTGCCCGAAGCCTAATGACCGATTTGGGTTTAAAATTGCTTGCAATCCTGGAAAAAATGAATTTCCAGGAACCGGTTTCAGGATTCGGGGAAAGTGTAACGCAAAGTGTAACAAAATGAGACACGAGTGTAACAAAATGGAACACTTTTGGAGAAGTGTTGAAAAACAATATTAATGGTAATCAATAAATTATGTGTTTTGGCATGGGTTTTGTAAAGGATTTTTCCGTGATTGCGCGGAAGCGAACATAAAAACATAGGCACCATGATGATACGGAATCTGATAGCCGATTTGAAAGGGATTTTCGGGCGTTTCCCTGCCGCCGCCATCCTGAATTGCGCGGGGCTCACGGTCTCCTTGGCCGTTTTTCTGCTGTTGATGGCCCGAATCCGTCATGAACGCACCTACGACAAGTCCATCGAGGATTGGGAGGATATTTTCCGGGTGGAAACCAATGTCCAGGATGTCGGTTGGGGTGCGGGGGTGGCTCGTCCGTATGCCCGTTTGTTCGCCTCGTTTTCCCCTCATATCCGTTCCGCCTGCATCAGGGAAGGCTCGATTTTCGATATGTATTTCCACGTGGAAGGAGAGGGGCGGGAACACGGGTATGCAGACCGCTTCTGTCAAGCCTCGTCCGGTATTCTGGATGTGTTTTCATTCCAGTTGGTGGAGGGAAGCCGGGAGGCTTTCGACGAGCCGGGCAGCGTGTTGATACCCGAAAGTCTGGCCCGGCGTGTTTTCGGGCAGGAGGAAGCGGTCGGCCGGGTCCTGCTGCCCGAACTGGAGGATACCCGCTTGCAGGTGGCCGGGGTGTACCGGGATTTCGCCCCGAACACTTCGGTGCCCAATGTCATCTATGTGAAGATGGGGGACTCCTATTACCAAGATTCCTGGGAGGGATGGAATTTCCTCTTTTATGTCCGTTTGGATGATGCTTCCCATGCGGCGCAAATCGGACAGGATTTCAACGAATGGTTTTCCTCGGCAGGCTTTGGTGTTGGGCAGGAAGCGTGTGAATCACGTTTGGTAAACTTGCATCAGGTTCATTTTGAGTCGGATGTCCAGGATTATGCACCTCATGCGGACCGTTCCGTGCTTTTGGTTCTGATGGGTTTGGGCTGGGTGCTTTTGATTATCGCGACGGTCAACTATGCCAATTTCAACATGTCCATGGCTCCTTTGCGTATCAAGAGCATTAACACCTGCAAGGTATTCGGGGCCTCGACGGCGCGTTTGCGGGGCAGGTTGGTGGCTGAGTCGGTGTTTTTGGGGCTTGTTGCTTATGTTCTGGCTTTGCTGCTGTTATACGGGACAAGGACGGCTTTGGCGCATTTTGTCCCGGTATCCTTGGCTTGGACTGCCCAGTATCCGGTCTATCTCCTGACCTTGGGCGTGGCCTTGCTGCTGGGGCTGTTGTCCGGTTTCTTCCCTGCTCTTTATTCCACTTCTTTTCCCCCGGCTTTGGTGCTGAAAGGCAGTTTCGGGCTTTCGGGCAAGGGCAGGGCCTTGCGCAAGGTTTTGCTTGGCATCCAATTTTGGGCGGCTTTCGTCCTGTTTGTGGTCGCCTTGGTCATGTTGAAGCAAAACCGCTACATGCAGCGGCAAGCTTTAGGCTATGACAAGGATTTGCTGATCGTGTCCAATACGAGCCGGATTGTCCGGGAAAGGAACGAGGCCGTGGCCGTGCAGCTCAGGACCCATGCCGGTGTGAAGGAGGTGGCGTATGCCGCCGATGTGTTGGGAGGCAAGGACAGGTATCAGTCTTGGGGCTTGCAAATCAACGGCAAGGAGGTTTATTTCTGTTGTCTTCCTGTCACGCCTCCGTTTTTGAAGACGATAGGGGTCGAAGTTCGGGAAGGACGGGATTTCCTGCCTTCTGATGCGCTGGGGGAATGCGGGTTCGGAAATGGCAAGTATATTTTCAACGAGGCTTTCTTCCGGGAATACGGTTTCGATTTTCCCGAATGCCAGGGGGATAATGTGGTAGGCATGGTTCCCGACATCAAATTCCGTTCGATGCGGGACAAGATTTCACCGATGGCTTTTTACGTGCAGCCCGGGTACACGCTGATGTACAATTATGTTTACGTCCGGGTTTCCAATTCGGTGGCTTTGGGCGACGCGATGCGGCATGTACGGGAAACCTTGGAATCCTTTGATCCGGGCTTCCCTTTTGAACCTCGTTTCTACGATACGATTTTGCAACAGACCTACGAGCAGGAACGGAAAGAGGGAATCCTGATCGGCTTTTGCTGTTTGCTGGCCATCTTTGTGGCTTTGAGCGGGGTGTTCAGTCTGATTTTGTTCGAATGCGAATACCGGAGGAAGGAAATCGCCATACGGAAAACGCTCGGGGCGACGACCGGGGGGATACTGTGGCGCCTGAACCTGCAATACCTGGGATTGGTGGCAATCTGTTTCGTCCTTTCGGTGCCGGTTGCGGTTTACTTCGGTTCTTCCTGGCTGGAAAATTTCGCCTACCGCACGGGCTTCCCGGTTCTGGTGTTCCCGTTGGTCTTGCTGGTTATGGGTGCTTTGGTGGCCGGTATTGTCACCTATCAGAGCTGGCATGTGGCTTCGGAGAAACCTTTGGAAAACCTCAAGGCGGAGTAGGACTTCGATTTGCTTTGCCGGGGTCGGGTGGTTGCTTGGAATCCCGTTTGGACCCGTGGTCTCGGTGTGCATGCCATCGGCTTGCCGGAGAAAGGTCTTGCCTCGGCCAAACATGATGAACAGGGAAGAGGGACCCAGAAGCCGGTTTCCCAACGGAGAATCGCGGCAAGAATATGTTCTGTTGCGGTTTCTCTGTCGAAAAACAAGCTTCTGGACCGGTCTCCCGTACTTGCGGCGAAGCAGCAGGCAATGTCATGGATTCTGTTGTGCCCCGGCCTTTTGTTTTTTTGTATCCTGGGGCACTGTCAAAGAAAGCTCAGGTTTTGAATCCATGCCTTTGTGAACGGGTAGCAGCGTTCTGGCTCGTATCGGTGTTCCGGGCATTGCCCAAGGGGATGCCGGCCTCTTTTTTTGGTGTGTCTTCCGCGCGAGTCTACACATCGAGAATCCCTTCTGTTCCGGCGGTTTCTTTCCTGCTACTCAAGGATTTGAACATCTTGCTGATGCAGCGTCTCTTCTGTTCCATGTTGGGGTGGACGTAAAGGTTGAGCGTGGTGGAGATGTTGGAATGGCCTAGAAGCACGCTTACGGTCTTGTAGTCGCATCCGGCCTCGATGCAGCGTGTGGCGAAGCTGTGGCGCGCGCAATGGTATTTCAGTTTGGGGATGGCGAGCTTTTTCATCAGGTTGTTGTAGTAATTGCGGTATGTGCGTGGCTCAGTGGGATGCTCGTTGTTTGTCAGCACGTAGAAATCCTCGTTGACACTTTTTTCAATGACTTGATGATGGATGCCAGTTCTTTGATCATGGGGATTTCACGGCAGGAGTTCTTGGTTTTCGGGGTGTTGATGACCAGTTCGGTATGCCGTTTCCCGCCTTCGATGACGTAAATCCGCTCGATGGTACGGCTGACGGTTATGGTGCCGTCCGGTATGTTGATGTCTTTCCATTTCAAGGCGCAGATTTCACCGATGCGCAGTCCGGTGCAGAGGCTGATGTAGATGCCGAGGCTGGGGAAGGAGAAGTGGTCCTGGATGTAGGACAGGATTTTCCGATGGTTGGCGACTGTCAGGACTTCCGTGTTTTTGCTAGTGGCGATGCTGGGGTATTTTATGTCCCATTCGTAATGGTTCATCCATTCGTTCTTGACCCCGAACTTCATGACCATTTTGAGGACGGTCAGCATGTCTTTGATGGATTTGACGCTTAGGCCTTCTTCCATTTTCTGCAAGACGAAGTCCTGCACGGCTTGTTCTTGGAGTGAATCGCTGTTTCGGAAGCATGGCAGGAGGTGGTTCTCCAGAATCAGCAGGTAGGCGGCCATAGTGGAACGCTTTACATAGGGTCGCTTGTACTCTTTCCATGCGGCTGCGATTTCTTCGATGGTCTTTTTGCTCATTTTTTTTGTTTTTTGAGGTTAAACATGGAAGAAAGGTAGCCTGTTTGGCTTTACCTGCAAAATGGAATGGCTGTCAATGTTCCGGATAAGAGAGTGCAGAACGATGTTTACATCAGTTCTGCCGAACGGGAGGAACAAGTCACGAAGGCGCAGCCGAAGGGAAATGTTCCGGCTTTGAGATTCCCGGAGTTTACGGAAGAATGGGAATCTGTCCTTTTAGAAGATGTGGCAGAGTTTCAGAAAAAGAGAATTTCATCAGATTTGCTGAACAATAGCAATTATATCTCGACCGAAAATATATTGCAGAATTTTAGTGGTGTGCAAAATTCTATCTCAATACCAGCGAATACCAATGTAATAGAATATCAAAAGGGGGGATGTCTTATTATCGAATATACGACCGTATCTAAAAAAGGTTTGGTTGTCTGACAGATATGGTGGATGCAGTGCGGATGTTTTTGTTTTAAGAGGAAATCAATGTGAACGGCGATTCTTATATTATGTCATAGCTTCAGATAGATTTATCAATTTTGTCATGAGTGGTGCAAAAGGAGTAAAGATGCTTCTTGTTTCACGTATCCGAGTCGTCCCGCAGCAGATAATGGGTGCTCCGCCCGCCCTCGGAAGCTGCCACCAATACTCCTTTGTTGATGAGGTCCGTGATGTCCCTGAGTGCCGTAGCTTGCGAGGTTTTGGTCATCCTTGCCCATTTGGAAGAAGTGAGCTTGCCTTCGAATCCGTCCCAAAGCCTATTGACCACTTTGGTTTGCCTTTCATTCATCGGCACTTCCCGATGGCATTGCCAAAATCTGGATTTGCGCAGGATTCGTTCGATTGTTTCCTCCGCACAGGACAGAGCACTGCCCATGGTTTGCAGGAACCATTCAAGCCAGGCCGTTATATCGGTACTCCCGGTCGTGGTTCTCTCCAGGATTTCGTAATAGGATTTCTTCCTCCGAAGTATTTCAGCCGACATGCTGTAAAATCGCCAAGGAAAACCGTCCGCCCTTGCCAGCAACATATCGGTCAAGGTCCGGGAAAGTCGACCATTGCCGTCGTCAAAAGGGTGGATGGCCACGAACCACAAGTGAGCGATGGCCGCTTTCAGTATCGGATCCAAATCTCTTTGTTCCGCATTGACCCAAGATAGGAATTCTTCCATCAATCCGGGAACGAAAGCCGATGGGGGAGCTTCATAGTGGACTTTTTCTTTGTCCATGGCTCCGGAAACTATCTGCATCGGTTCTTTGCCAAGCCTGTACGCCCCGACAGTTATCGGATAAATGCCGCTCCGCCCTGTCGGGAACATAGCCGCGTGCCAATGGAACAGCTTTTCGTGGTTTACTGGCAGGTCATGGTTGCCGACGGCATCCATCATCACCTGGACCACGCCGTCCGTATAATGGTCCGGTTCCGGCAATCCGGCTGTTTCCAAGCCGAGGTACCTTGCTACGGAAGAACGTACCCTATCCGGATTGAGCATCACTCCCTCGATTTCGTAGGACCGTAATACATCTTCGGTCATCACACCAAGAGCTGCTCCGTTCTGCACCTCGAATCCCAATCCGCTCAACATCCCTTGTAACTTTCCTTGATGGTTCCGGACTTCGGAAAGGATGGTTATAAGCCGGGAATCAGCCCATGTGAACCTGGGCCATGATGGGTCTTGCCAGATGTATATAGCACTCATGTTTGATCGTTTTGGGCAAAAATAGGCTTTGTGGCGAGAATATGCAAACCATTCTCGTCAAAATATGACGAGAATGGCAATACCAATCCAATCATAGTGCCAAAATCTTGCACCTTATCCGGTGGCTTTTATATGAAAAGCTTCCACACTGTCCTTGGCGTGTCATCGTGCTACATGCTGCCCCATCACGGAGCGCTCGGCTGGAACAAAGTAATTGCTGGGATCCGTTCTCTTCTCATTTGAGAGGGAGAGAACCCCATACAAAAGCAAAGCAACACCCTTGTTAGTGCTTTAGCCTGCACCATTAGTCCAAAATTGCCATTTAGTTCAATGGTTATATTTTCCTTTCAGATAGCATGTTAAACCCAAATCGGTCATTAGACACGCCGTGACCGTTTCTGATTGGGAAAACGAGGCTTTCGGGCAGATTGCCCGCTTCTGTCCGCATCCTGTTCCTCGCTACGCCTCGATGTAGCCCGCTACGCCTTCGGCTAGGCGAGAAGCATGCTGCATGACACAAGCGAGCAATCTGCCCGAAGCCTAATGACCGATTTGGGTTAAAATCAGGGCATTCGTCTAAAACTTTTTTTAATCTCGTGCAACAGCTGAGTCTTTTTTTCCCGGAACTATACCATCGCTTATGTCAGCTCTTTATCATGAAATATTTGGAAGCCTTGTTGCACAAACATTGAAGCTTGGCCAAGTGGCAGAAATTATCAAAGGGAAACAAATAAATGGTACAGAATTGTTGGAGCAAGGAGATTATTATGTGATGAATGGCGGAACAATACCTTCCGGATGGCTAAACAGATACAATACGGAAGCCAATACAATTTCTATTAGTGAGGGTGGTAATTCCTTTGGCTATGTGCAATATAACACTTCTCGCTATTGGAGCGGCGGTCATTGTTATTCACTGAAGATACTACATCTCCAGAAAACATCGGATTTATATCTCTATCACTTCCTCAAATGGCAAGAGGAGAATATCATGGCACTTCGTATAGGGTCTGGTTTGCCCAATATGCAAAAGAAAGATTTACTTCGCTTTCCTGTTATATTACCCACAATAATCCAACGGAATAAGATTGTATCAATCCTATCAGCAATAGAAGAAAAGGTGTCGTGTGAAATATCCATCACCCAATACTTCGTTAAGCAAAAGGAATATCTATTGAGCCAAATGTTTATATGAACATCGCCTTGAGTAAGAATGTTCTTTGTTGACATGAACAGGTATATATCTTATTTTCATTGTGCAATTTGTTATCAATAGCATTTATGATTGCAATAATGTGTACAGATGATGGCATGGAAATTTCTGAATATTGCGATTATAGGTTGGTCAACAAGATTGCCCTGCAGAAAGAATCCGTTGGGTATCGAATATTGCAAATGGTTAATGATAAGATTTTGTCTATAGGAGATATTGCATCTTTTATGACTAATGTGACGCAGGAGACTATAAAGGCGAAGATTGATGATTTATACGAAGCTGGGATTGTTTATCATAATGCAGATTATACAGAGATACTTTCGATTATCGACCTTGAACGAGCGAATCATTAGGTATCGTGGGTAAAAGCGAATGGAGGATTGCTCCTTTTTAGGCTTGTGAAGTTGAATGGATATATTTTTACAAATATACGGGTGTCACGTCCCCGCTTTTCTAACGGATGGATACGAGGCGTGCAAGGGTGAGGGGAAGGGAGCGTACTTTGGTACGTGATCGACCCCGAACCCTTGCACAACGAAGCAGACTCCGTTAGAAAAGCGATTTCAATACAGGGCGGTGATATCCCAAACAAAAGCCCTGATCCCGTTCTCCTTGTTGACCTCGTCCAGCTTCTGCACGTATTTGAGAAGCAGCGGCACCATTTCTTCTTCCACCACGGTAAGGGTGGCCGAGTTCATTTCAGGCCAGGTATGGGTTCCCATGCGGGGTTCTCCCCCGAAAGTCCCGGCTCCGTTCACCACGGGCCATTGGGTGAAGCCTTTTATCTTGAGCTGCTTGAGGATGTAATCCACCCGTTCGGTGAGGGCCTGGTTGTAGGCTATGAAGACTGCTTTTTTCATCTCTTTGTTTTTTTTTACGGCGTGTGACGACGGGCAAACTGCTTTGTTGCGCTCCCTCGGCGAATCCTCACGTGCAAAAGTACGCTCCGGTTCGCCTGCGGTCGCGCGCCGCGCATCTTGCCCGTTCTGACACGACTTTTTCTTATTATGTTATTTTTTCTGGCTTGGCATCCTTGCAGCGGAATCGGCGTGTCAGAATGGGCGAGATACGAGGCACCGCGAGGGTAAGAAAAGCGGAGCGTACTTTTGTACGTGAGCATTTTCGCATCCCTCGCGTAACGAAGCAGACCGCCCATTATCACACGCCGATTTATTGGATCACGGCAGGCAAACTCTCATTTTCCACACCTTCCATGAACGAATACTGTTTGGCCAGCTTCCTCTCCTTGTTGCGGTTCCCGCTCTTGTTGGTGGCCGCGTAGATGGCCGGCACGATGATCAGGGTAATCAAGGTGGAGAACACCATGCCTCCGATGACCGCGATGCCCATGGGCTTCCAAGTCTCCGAACCTTCGCCCGAGCTCAAGGCCATAGGCACCATCCCCAGGATGGTGGTCAAGGAAGTCATCAATACCGGGCGCAGACGGGAGCGGCAAGCCTTGGCAATGGCCTCGTACAAAGGCACGCCGCGTTCGCGCAAGAGGTTGATGAAGTCGATGAGCACGATCCCGTTCTTGGTCACGATGCCCACCAGCATGACCGCACCCAAGGCCGCTACCACGCTCAACGAGGTATGAGTCATCAGCAAGGCCAGTACGACCCCGGTGAAAGCGAACGGGATGGCCATCATGATGATGAACGGCATCTTGAAACTTTCGAACTGTGCCGCCATCACGATGTAAACCAGCATCAACGACAACAAGAGAAGCACGATCAAGGAACCGAACGATTCCTGTTGGTCTTCATAACTGCCTCCGATATAGAAAGTGACATCCTGGGGCAGGTCTTCCATGTTGTCGATAAGGTCCTGGGCGATTCCGGCCACTTCGCCCAAAGCCACTCCGGCGGCCGGGCTCAGGCTGACGGTCAGCAGACGCTGCTTGTTCTTGCGCTCGATGGTGGGAGGCGAGTAGTATTCCCGGATATGTCCAAGTTCCTTCAGGCGGACTTTCTGGCCGTAAGCATCGGTAATCAGCACGTTCTCGACATCGGTGATCGAAGAACGGTATTTCTCGTCCAAGCGGACGATGATATCGTATTCTTCCCCGTCTTCCTTGAACTCCGTGTTGCGGAAGCCGTAGACCCGGTTACGCATGTACTGCCCGATTTCGGCCGTGGTCAAACCGTGTTGCGCCAGCTTGTCCTGGTCCAGGATGACTTGCAGCTCCATCTTGTCATCGTCCCGGCTGATTTTGATATCCCCGATGACAGGTATCTTGCCGGCTTCGTGCGAAATCCGCTGGGCCACGGCGGTTGTCGTGGCAAAGTCGTGGCCGATCACCTCGATGTCTACCGTGTTGCTGGCAAATCCCATGCCGCTGGTGGAAACCGTGTATTCCACCACTTCGGGGAACTCCTTGAAGATGGCCCGCATCTGGTCGGCAATCTCGAAGACGGAACGGTCGCGATCCTCCCTTTCGACGGTGCGGATACGCATGTTGAGGATATTGCTTCCGGTCGTGTTCATCAAGGAAGCGGTCGATGCCTCTTCTTCCGTCCCGTAGGAAAGGTTGATCAGGTTGATTTCCGGAATCCGGGCGCGGATGACCGAGTCGATGGCCAAAGCCACCCGTTTGGTCTCTTCCACTCTTTGCCCGGACTGCATCTTGGCATAGGCCGACATTTCGCTCTGGTCGTTCATCGGCATGAAGTCGGTCTGTATGTAGCGAGCCATGAAGACCGATACCCCGAAGAGGCCGAACATGCTGCAGATGACTACGGCCTTATGATGCAGCACCCAGTTGATCAGGCGCTCGTAGAAAGCGTCCAGCTTGTCGAGTGCCTTGGACGAGATGTAATAGAACGAGTGTTTCTTGATTTTGGTCTTGTCCTGGAGTTTGAGCAGCTGGGAACACAGCATAGGGGTCAGCGAGATAGCCGTGATGGTAGAGGTGCAAATCGTGATGCAGACAATCCATCCCAGCTGTTTGAAGATGATGCCGGTCATGCCCGTCACCAAGGTCAAGGGGAAGAACACGGCCACCGTTACCAATGTGGTGACAATGACCGAAAGCCATACCTCGTTGGTTCCGTATTTGGCCGCTTCCCGGGGACGGCTTCCCCGGTCTATGTGCTTGGTCACGTTCTCCAGGACCACGATGGCATCGTCCACCACCATCCCGATCGCGATGGAAAGGGATGAAAGCGAGATCATGTTGAGCGATTCCCCGGTGGCGAACAGGTAGATGAAGGCCACGATCAAGGAGATAGGTATCGTCAAGGCGATGATGAAGGTGGCCCTCCAGCGTCCCAGGAACAGGAACACGACGATGACCACGAACAGCAAGGCGTACAGCAAGGTCTCCTGCAGGTTGTCCACCGACTGGATGATGAAACGGGAGTTGTCGGAGATAATCTGGAACTGTATATCCGAAGGCAGCTCTTTTTGCGCCAGTTCGATTTCCTTCTTGGCCTGTTCGGCCACTTGCACGGCGTTGGCATCGGTCTGCTTGGTGATCATCAGGACACCGCCGTCGCGACGGTTGATGGTCTGTTCCAGCGTGATGTCCTTTACCGTATCGCGGACGGTAGCCACATCGTGCAGGTAGATGGTCCGGTCGTTCATCGTCCCTAAGACGATATCCTTGATTTGGTCGCTTTCCTCGAACTCCCCTTCCACACGGAGGCTGTAGTCCATCAGGCCCATTTTCACGTTCCCGGAGGCCACGTCCATGTTCTCCGCCTGGATTTTGGAACCGATTTGCTCCAAGGTCAGGTTATAGGCATCCAGTTTGTTGGGGTCCAAATCCACGTAGACGACCCGTTCCGGCCCGCCGGAGAGCACGGCCGAAGCCAGTCCGTCCACCCGGTTCAGGCGGGTGATAAGCTTGTCATCGATGATTTTGTCCAGGCCCGGATAGGATTCCTTGGCGGTGACCGCGTAAATCAGGATAGGCATGGACGAGGTGTTTATCTTCATGATGGTAGGTCGGTCCATATCGTCGGGCAAGTCCTGCATGGCCTTGTCCACCGCGTCCCTGACATCGTTCGACGCCTCGTCCAGGTTCACTTCCCATTCGAATTCCAGGCTCACGACCGAGAGGTTGTCGTAAGAAGTAGAGGTCATTTCCTTGAGTTCGTCCACCGAGTTGAGCTGGTCTTCAAGGATTTTTGTCACGTTTTCCTCGATGTCCGAGGCGTTGGCGCCCGGATAGGCAGCCATGACGGTGATATAAGGCGGATCCATCTTTGGGTATTGGTCTACCGGCAATTGCAGGTAGGAGGCAATGCCCAGCACCAGGATGGCCGTGAAGATCATCAAGGTGGAGATGGGTTTGTTGACCGCTGTGCTGTATATGCTCATTTCTTTGTTCTCTTTAAATTATTGTCTTTGTTTCGGGTCACGTCAGATAACTTTCCGCTGATTCAGGAGGTGTTTTTGATGCCGCATTCGTCCGTTTAGGCAAGTGTCTCGGACAATCCATTCATCAATTCAACTCTTCCTCATGCCGGAATCACTGTTGGAGGGTGAAATGACTCTGCTGTCTGGGGACCTGTCAGTACCGTTTTCAATAGTCGTGTCGAACCGCTAGTTTTGGATGTCGAGCAGAGAGCCGTCCACCAGCCGCCCTTGCCCGGCTACCACCAGTTCATCGCCCGGACGGATTTCGGGGCTGAGGATTTCCACTTGGTCTTCGAAACGTTTGCCCAAGGTCACTTCCACCCGTTTGGCGACCCCGTCCTTGTTGAGGAACACGTAGCGGTTGTTGGCCCCTTGCAGTTTCAGCACGGCAATCGAGGGCACGATCAAACCTTCATCTGCACCGACCTCGAAAGCCAGGGTAGTGTACATCCCCGGACGGAGTTCTTCCTTGTTGTTCGGCACCTGGATTTCAACGGTGAACGTCCGGGAGGCCGGGTCGATGGTAGGATAGACGATGCTGATTTTCCCTTTGAACGTCCGGTCGGGGTAGATGTTGCTGTGCAGTTCCACCTCCATGCCTTCCTTCACCTCCAAGAAATACTGTTCGGAAAGGTTCACGTAGGCTTTGAGCGGGTTGATTTTCTCGATGGCGATGATGGCCGGTTTGGATGCCCCGCCGAAAGCCCCGCCGGTATAGACCTCGCCGTCTTCAAAGTATTTGCCGGTGACTACCCCGTCGAAAGGCGCGATCATCTGGGTGTTTTCCTTGAGGAAGTCCACGTTGGCCTTGGTCACTTCGTACTGGGTCACCGCCTGGTCGTAGGCCTGCTGGCTGATGCTGTTGGTTTCCTTCAAGGTCTTGGCCCGGTTGTATTCGGTCTTGAGGTTTTCCAGCTGCACCTCGGCCTGCACCAACTGGGTGCGGTCCATATCGACTAAAAGCTGGCCTTTTTGGATCTTGTCGCCCACTTCCACATAGATTTTCGAAATCCGGCCGGTGGCGGCAGGGGCGTAATAGACCTGTTCGTCGGCTTGGAGGTTTGCCGTGTATTCCAAGGTCTTGGCAATCGGTTGGGTCTGCAATCGCTGGACCCTGACCGGGACTTTTTCTTCGGCCTGTTCCGAGCCTTTCTGTCTTGACGACGAGCCGCAGGAAACCAAGAGGCTCAGTCCCGCAGCGGCTAAAATCAGTTTTCGTATCATGGTTCTATTGTTTTTCGGTTTTCTATTGTTTGTTTTCGGGCATGAAAGCCAATCGGCATCCTTTGCCAGGGGCTTGCCGTTCCGACCGCGCGATGCTCGTTATCGCGATGCTTTTTGTCGTTATGCTTGCGCCTGCCCTTTATCCTTAGGTCGCGTATCGTCCTTGAGACGCCCTGCTATTGCAGTTCATTGTAGAGTTTCAGCAGGTTCGTCTGCGCCTCCAGCAAATCCAGGCAAGCCGAAGTGTAATTGTTCTCGGCTTCCAGGTAATTGTTGTTGGCTTGGGTCAGGTCGAGGCTGGAAATATTGCCCACATTGAACTTGGCTTGGTAATGCCCCAAAACGCTTTTGGCCACTTCCACGTTCTCCTTCTGGAGATTGTAGTTTTCGGTGGCGTTCTGCAAGTCGTATTTGTACTGGGCTTCGTTCAGGCGCAGCTGGTCTTCCAAAAGGCTCTTGTTGAGCTGGGTCTGCTGGAGCGTGATTTTCTCCTGATCCAATTGCGATTTTCGCTGGAGGCCGGAGAAGATAGGCACGCTCAAAGTGACGGTGGCCGTATGCGGAATTGTCATGAAGCCCCCGGAGACAATCTGGTACTGGTAGTTGTAGCCGGCGCTCAGCGTAGGCGCGTAAGCCCATTTCTTGGCACTGACAGCTTTCTTTTGGAGCTCTTCCTGGGTCAACGTCAGTTGGTATTGCAGGTTATTGTTGATATCGAAATCCTTGAGAGCCAGGTTGGCGAAACCTTCCTCGCCCAGGAAATCCTCTAGATGGTCGGTCAGCGTGATGGGTGTTCCGGCCTTGAGGCCTAATTGGATGCGAAGCAGGTTATAGTTGACGTCCAGAGTCCTTTCCATCGAGAGCAGGCTGTTGTTGAGCTGCCCTACTGTAATCCGGATCTGGTCCACATCGCTGATTTCCACGGTTCCGGCCTTGTACATGTTCTGGGTATGCTCCAGGATTCGGCTCATGTTGTCCAGGTTTTCCTGCAATATCTGCACCAAGCGTTCGCAGACCAGAATGGTATAGTATGAGTTGTAAATCGTGCTTTTGATGTCCAGGGCGTCGGCATCTACTTGCTGGCTTGCCAATGTCTTGGCAATCTTGGCTGTCTGTATGCCCACGATCCATTCCCCGTTCAGCACGTTCCATGAGGCCGAGGCTCCTAAGGTGAGATTGTCCTCCATCTTGATGGAGAACCCTGTCTCGCCCATGTCCACGCTTTGCCCGAAATTGGTCTGGTAGCCAAGATTGGCATTGATCTGGGGAATTCCTGCCGAGATGGCTTCGGTAATCATTTTCTGCTGAAGTTCAATGTTGAGCCGCGAGGCTTTGAGACTCTTATTGTGATCGACCGCGAAGCTGACGGCATCCTGGAGGCTGAGTGTCTGGGGCTGTGAAGTCGCATCTTCGCTAGCAGCCTCCTGTTTCTCCGCTTCCATCCGTTTTTCCCGCCGGTTTTCGGGCTGTCCGCTGTCTTGCGAGGGACTCTGGGCTGGAGCCATGCCTCCGCAGAACAGGCCGAGGAAGACAAGCAAAGCTGTTTTTCTTCTCATTTTGTTTATGGTTGTAAGGTTATTAATCTTTGTCCGCCGCTGTGCTTCCCGGGAGAATGCTTCCGTGCAGCTTTTTCCATGGAGGATTTGCCAAGGCCTTCATGGACTTGCCGCCAGCTTCTCCTGTTTGGTATGACCTTGCCGCGGAAACGGCTGGTGGGGCCGGGGAAGCTTAGAGAGTTTTCCCTTCTTTGTCCCTCGGGCGGAACAAGGGGTGGAACTCGGTGGAAGAGGCTTCTACCTTGGCTTTCTTTTCCGGGTTCTCGTCAATGAATTTTTCCAGTTCGGCGATGCCGGTCGGAGTGGCGATGCTGCGGATGAAATTCACAAAGACGTGCAGCAGGATGATATGGGCAGGATGCTTGAGCTTGGGCCAGTTCTCCGGGTCGGCCAAATAGGAAATCTGCATATTCAGGATTTCGGTCTGCATCTCCGTGTCGATGTCTTTGCGGAACATTCCTTCCCTCCATCCTTTGCGGAAGAGGAACTGCATGCATTTGTCTATGTGCGAGTTGTCCTGCTGGGTTATCTTTTCGTAGATGGCCGGGTGGTATTTCTTCATGTCGAAGATGTTGATGGGCCACAGGCTCTTGAAGCTTTCGGAAATGTTTTCGGCAATGCCGAGTACAAGCTGGACGGAGGGGATGTCCTGGGTCTGCTTGATGATTTCTTCCGCTTGGAACTGTGAGCGGCGGTAGAACATGACAGCTTCCACTACTTCGTCTTTGTTGCTGAAGTACGAATAAAGCGTTTTCTTGGAAATCTTGAGGTGGGTGCAAATGTCGTCCATCGAGCTGCTTCTTAATCCGTAGCGGAGGAAAATATCGGAAATGCCTTTGACTATTTCCACCGGGGCCCCATGGTAGGGAAGCATGGGTTGCGTCTCTTCCTTGGTCGTTTTCCCGGATGAGGAGGTCTCGGGAACGGATGCTGCCATCATGCTTTTCGGACGATGCGCCCTATTTGTTGTTTGATTCATCCTTTGTATGGAAACGTTCTTTGTTAAAATCGTTTCCGCGTGCAAAAGTATGTTATTTCAGGAAACCTGCAAAACGGGATTCATAGGATTCGGTGGAAAACAGAGGGAGAAAATGGGTTTGAATTATTAAAAATGGATTTGTGGTATATTGTATGGCCTTTTTGTGAAATGTTGAAGCTGTTTAAACCCAAATCGGTCATTAGACTCGCCGAGTGTGTTTCCTGTTTTCGAAGAGGGATGCTTTTGTGCATCTTGTTCGCTTCTGTCCGCATCTTGCTCCTCGCTACGCCTCGACGTAGCCCGCTACGCCTTCGGCTAGGCGAGAAGCATGCTGCATGACATAAGCGGACAATCTACCCAAAGTCTAATGACCGATTTGGGTTAAAATTTCTTGAAATCCTGAAAAGGCTGGATTTTCAGGGAGCGGGTTCATGATTTTGTTTGCCCGTCGGGGGCTGTTTCGGGGCTTGGTTGAGCGATGCTCGATGATAGTTTGGTCTCGGAGAAATCAAAGCAAGCTTTGATTCCCCGCTCGACTTTCGCTATCGTTTGCGTTTTTCATGTCCGATAGCTTGGCTGTTCTCCTTTGAAAAACGCCGCGCCATCCCGCCAAATCCCCTCCCGATGGCCTGAACAAATAAATTTGAACAGCTTCTTGAATTTTTTTGAAATCCATTTGACGGGCTTTGTCCCGGTTTGTGGCGGATGGAAGACCCCGTTTCAATATGGAAAGTGTCCGGGATCTCAGGACAGGATCCCGATGCCGGTGATTGGCTTTTCTTGACGGATGTCATGTCCCTCCGGCGGGAGCATCCAGTGCAGGAATCTTCCCGCCGGCAGCTCAGGCAAGCCATATGCCACAGGCCGAAGCTGCGGCGGGAAAGCGGGAGGGGCGGAGCCCGGTTTGGCATCGGGATTCCGTGGAATTCCCTCCCGGTGGCCGGACAAATGAAAGGAATAGTCCTTTGTCCCAAATCGGTCATTAGGCTCGCCGGGGCGTTTCCGATGGGGGAAATGGTGCTTTCGGGCATCTTGTCCGTTTCTGTCCGCATCCTGTTTCTCGCTACGCCTCGACGTTGCCCGCTACGCCTTCGGCTAGGCGGGAAGCATGCTGCATGACATAAGCGAGCAATCTGCCCGAAGCCTGATGACCGATTTGGGTTTATTTGTTTCGGTTGAAATAGAATGTGATGGAAATGTTCGCTCCGATGTTGCCGGTGCCGAAGTCGAAACCGCTGGAGCGCGGGCTTTCCAGTTGTGTCCAGCTTTCCCTGGTGCCGGAAACGGAGCTGAAGCCTTCGGCTTCATAATAGCGGGCTTTGGTCCAGTTCCATGCTGCGGCCACGTTCACTTCCCCGCCCAAGGATACCCAAGGAGCGAAGAACCATTCCACTCCGATGAAGGCTACCAGCCCGAAATAATGGGTCGGAGCCCCGGTGTAACGGGAAAGGTACCGTTGGGATGCGAATCCCGGCTGGGCTGGTGCCGTGGACAAGGCAGGATCGATGCCAGTGCTTGGATTCTGGTTGATTTCGGTAATGGCGTTCCCGTAAGAAAATTTCTCTTTCTGGGTCGAAAAAGCGTAGAGAAGGCCGCCGCCTACGATACCTTGGACCCGGCGGTTGCCGATCCTGTATTCTCCTGCGACGCTGAAGCTGCCCCCCGCGTTGTTGTAGATATAGGTATCGACCACTTGTTTCTGTGAAAACGGATTTGCCAGCAGGGCGGCATCATCGGTAGTGTAGAAGTTGTTCTTGTCGTGATCGTACATCCAGCCTATGTTGATGCGGGTGGCAAAATGGTCGGTCACCATGTATTTTCCGGAGACGGAGATAAGAGGCTGGAGGATGTTCCAGTTCTCCGAACCGCTCAAGTACGGTTGTCCTCCCACTTGGGTGAAATGGTTGGCAGAAGTACCGTTGAAGAGGTTCCCCAGGTAGCGTGTCAAGGGATTGGCACTGATGCTGACGGCGAAATCCCCGGCCTTGGGCAGGTATTCTTCCGCGGGACGTTTTTCTTTCTTCTCCTTGGCTTGCAAGGGGAAGGCTGTCAGGACGGCTAATCCAGAAAGGATTATGTATCTTGCAATTCTCATGATTCCGAATTTAGATGTTCGACATATTGTAAACCCTGATTACAAACCCCAGCCGAATGGGTCGTTCCGGGCGATTTCATTGTCCGGGTCTTCTGTGTCGATGGGGTTGCCGATGCCGTAGACTGCCGTCTTGTCGACGGGAATCGTCGTGACCACGATATTGCCCATGTCGACGGGGATGAGTTTGTTGTCCACGGACAGGACAGCGTTCTTGCTCATGCTGTTTTCCACCACTTCGACATCTTGGCTGAACCAGCTGTTCTGGGTCGTCGAGAAATAATGGTGGACGAAGTTGGCCGTGCGGGCGCGAGTGGCCATCTCGATCCGGACATCCTTGTCCCAGCAGTTTTCAGGCAAGACCATGGAAAGTTCGTAGCTTCCGGTGGATGAGGACGAAGTGTTGTATTTCAAGGTCATGGCTGGTTCCATGCCGTTAGGGTCGTTCAAGGTTACCGTCACATCGAAGACAGTGGCCAGGGGATTGGTGCCGGATTCCCAGTCGTCGGTGTCGCGGTTCAGGATCCAGGATTCGATTTCGATGGTGCCTTTGAGGCTGACATTCTGGTTGAACGCCAGTTCCGGCATGTCTTCGCTGCTGACTTCGAAGTTTGCTGTTTTTACATCGAATTCGCTCAGGCTCAGTGTCTGGGACTGGACTTGGTTGTACAAGGCGTTAGCGATGGTCACGATTTGGTGGTCGGTACCCTCCACGTTTTTTTCGGCAAAGAAAGGCAGCACCGATACCGTGGCGGACACAGTGCCGGAACCTACTGGTACCTGCACGTTGTAACGGCCTTCATTGTCTACCGTGTCTTGGTAGGTCTGGAATCCTTGCGAACCGGCGATGTAGTCCGCGTTAGCCACCTTGACTACCACGATTTGTCCTGTGGCGGGGGCCATGTAGTCGGAAATCAAGGCTCCGTGCTGGTTGACGGCGCCTTGGTTGTACGTTACTTTCCCGGTGACGTTCGCCATTCCTTTGAGATCGCCGAGGTTCGCCTCGGATTGTTCCTGCTTCTGGCATGAAGCCAGCATTCCAGCCATCATTCCGATGGCAGCCAATTTGAAAAAGAACTGTTTCATTGTTTGTTTTTTTTAGTTATGCTGTTTTATGTCTATGTGCATAGGCTTGTTTCTCAAAATCAGGCTGAAGCTATATTCCGTGCCATGCGGAAGGAATCCTGCATGCGGGGAAAACCCGGAATCGCTTCGAGATGGATCGAGACTAAGAATCTGTTTGGAATTTCTTGCAATCCTGAAAGCATGGCAGATGCAGGATATCATCAGGATTTTGCCCGGCCCTCGGGCCTGGCCGAAGAAATTCAATCATTTTCGCAAAAAATACGACTATGTCGCGGAAAGGGAAACGGAGCGCGATTCCCGCCTCGGCTTTCAAACCTGGCCTGACATGACCTCTGTCTGGTTATTCTGATGGTTAAAGTTTTGTGAGTAATAATGTTATCGTGGAAAAGCACCGGCGTGGCCGCTTTGTTGCAGTCTTTCCTTGCCTTTGCTGAGCGCAAAGATACATAAAAAAAACGTATGCGGGCGATTCCAGATGGGGCAGCCTTTTCCCCCGGGGCTTGTGCCAGTGGCGGGAGGCCATGCGGACAGAGGTTGCTCGCCTGCGTGAATTTCCGTACCTTCGCAAGCCGGATCGGAACCTTCGCAAGCCGGATCGGAATCCCGGCTTGCTTTTCGCCGGCCCGGCCGCAAGGCGGCTGTCCTATGTCCGGAGGCTTGTCTTTCGTCATGTCTTGATGCGGATCGACCGGGCTTCGAGGCTGCGCTGTTTTGCGTTGTTTGCAGGACAAGGCCGTCTTGCCGCCGGGAGGAGGCAGTCTGATAGTGCGGGGCCTGGCAGGAAGATGCGGGCCGGTACGTCAGGGCGAGGGGCTGGCTCAAGGTCCGGGGTGGAAAAAATTGGAAATATGATACACGGAAAGACTTTTCGGATGTTCGGTTTTTTCCTGATGGCAGGAATGGCCGGCGGGATTCAGTTTCAAGATGTCCGGGCTCAGGCTCTGCCGGCCGGGCCGTCGGCATCGCAAATCAGACAGAACAAGATGCAGACTGCGGAAATTGAATTGGACAGCATTTTCCTGTCGTCCGGGTTCAGGGCGGATCGATTGGATGGCATAGAGGCCCGTTTGGCTGAAAAAGAGTATTATGTACTGGACAAGGGAATGCTCTGCAAGCATATACGGCAGAGAAACGGCAAAGAGAAGGTTGTCGAGATTCTCGATCCGGCATCGGATGACCGGTTTGCTTCGGAAGACTGGCGTCCGATCAGCTTCGAGTTCAATGCTGGCCACGACAAAGTCCTGTTACTGTCCGGACGCGAGGCCATCTACCGCCGTTCGGCTCTTTTCAATGCGGTGGTATGGAATCTGGACAGGAAAGGCAAGGCTTCCGATCCGGTGGTTCTGAGTTCGGGAGGGAAAGTCCAGGAGGTGGCTTTCAGCCCGGACGGGACCAAGGTTTCCTATCTGCGGGGCAATAACCTTTACTATACAGACCTGGCATCGGGCAAGGAAGTGCAGGTGACTGCCGACGGGGAGGTCAACAAGATCCGCAACGGGCATACCGATTGGGTGTACGAGGAGGAGTTCGCTTTCACCAAGGCATACGCTTGGAATCCGGCATCCACCACCATAGCCTACCTGAAGTTCGACGAGTCGGCTTTGAAGGAATACGAAATGACTGTCTGGGGCGGCCTGTATCCCGAAACCTACCGTTACAAATATCCCAAGGCGGGCGAACGGAATTCGGAAGTGAGCCTGTGGTTCTACGATCTGGCTTCTGGCAGGAATGAGGAGGTGGCCCTGCAAGCGGATTCTGTGGAATACATCCCCCGTATTTTCTGGGAACCGACCGGGAAAGAGCTGATGGTCTATACGTTGAACCGTCACCAGAATCATTTCGGGATTTGGGCTCTTACGCCTGCCGGTGGCCAGCGCCAGGTTTACGACGAACGTAACCCGGCCTATGTGGAGATAACCGATAACGTCCATTTTTTCAAAGACGGCTCCAAATTCTTGTTGGCGACCGAAAAAGACGGCTACAACCATTTGTACCTTTTCCCGATGGACGGTTCCGATTCCAAAGGGACTTTGCTGACTCCCGGCCCGTATGATGTGACCCTTCTGTACGGGGTGGACGAAGCTCGGCAGAGGGTTTTCTTCCAGGCAGCCTATACCTCGCCTTCGGATCGGGACTTGATGTGCGTGAACCTTGATGGGACCGGTTTGCGCCGTCCGGCTTTGGATATGCAGCGGAAGGGCGGTTTCACCGATGCCTGGTTCAATGCGGATTTCACGTATATGATTGTGGAACATTCCGATGCCAATACCGCGGCCTCGTATTACCTCTATCATGTAGGAGAGGACGAAGACCAGCTGCTCGAATGCCTGCTGGAGAATACCAAGCTGGATCAGACAGCCAGGAAATACGGTTATGTGGAGAAGGAGTTCTTCCGGATACCGGTTCCATTGACTGATGAAGATGCCAATGTGTTCATGTCCGACCCCTGTTTCGGCCTGCATCGTTACGAGCAGAAGGCCGAAGGGGCCGTGCCTGTCCGGAATGTGTTCACCCGGTCGCTTGCGGGTGTGTCCGGCCATGCTGCTTGGGATGCTTCCGATACCGCGCAAGCGCCTGATGCCCGTCCCAAGCCTGTCCGTCAAGTCTATCTGAACGCTTGGGTCATGAAACCGGCCGAAATCGGCACCCCTGCCGCTGAAGGCAGGAAATACCCTGTCCTGATGTTCCTCTATGGAGGGCCGGGCAGCCAGCAGGTGCTCAATTCCATGCGCCCTTACGAAGTTCTGGACTATGCGTGGTACCAGATGCTGGTGCAAAAAGGCTATATCGTGGTATGCGTGGACAATCGCGGGACAGGGGGCAGGGGGGAAGCCTTCAAGAAATGCACTTATTTGCAGTTGGGCAAGTACGAGACCCAGGATCAAATCGCTGCTGCCCGTTTCCTGGGTAGTCTGCCTTATGTGGATGATACCCGGATTGGCATCTGGGGATGGAGCTATGGCGGTTTCATGTCGTCCAACTGCCTTTTCCAAGGCCACGGGGTGTTCAAGGCTGCCATGGCTGTGGCTCCGGTGACCAATTGGCGGTATTACGACAATGTTTACACTGAACGCTTCATGCGCACGCCGCAGGAGAATCCTGGCGGGTACGATGGCAATTCTCCTATTTCCCATGTCTCGGGACTTCAGGGAGCATATCTGCTGGCGCATGGTTCCGCCGATGATAATGTGCATTTCCAGAACGCGGTCGATTTGCTGTCTGCCTTGCAGAAAGCCGGCAAGCAGTTCGAGTTCATGATGTATCCGAACCGTAACCACAGCATGGCGGGGAAGGATGGTTCCTCTCGGCTGCATCTGTACCATAAGCTTACGGATTTCCTGCTGGAGAATCTGTGATCCGGGAGGCATCCCGGCCGTCGGAAGTGGCTTGCTCGTTTTTGCCTGCTTGCCGGATGGAAGCGTCTTTTGCATTGCCCGTTATGCACGCCGGCTTCGGAAACCGGTCCATGGAACATGCCTGGTGGGATTTGAATGGAAAGGATGCTGCAGAGTGGTTGTTAGAAAACAGAATGAAATGAAAGAATTCGTCAAACCGATTCGTTTCCTGATAGCGGCGGGGCTTTGGGGCCTTTGGTCTTGCACGGCCTTTTCCTCTGCGGGATGCCTGCACAGGGCTGGTTTCCTGTCTGCCGGAACGTCTTCTGAGACATGGTGGCAGCTCCCGGATTCTCTGGACTACAGCGTGATGATTGTCGGTCTGGCCAAAGGGGCTGAAGGCCGGAAGGTGCGCTGGAAAGCGGATGCCGACCCGTTTTCGGGAGCTTGCTCGGTGCTGGATTGCGCTGTAGTGGATAGCAATGGCCGCTTTGTGCTGTCCACTACGGGAATCTCGTCGACCAGGCCTACGTATCTGGAGATAGATTATTACTCGACATCCCTTTTTGCGGAGCCTGGCAAGGTGTACCGCATGGAGTTCGCCGACTTCGATTACCATGTTGATGAACGGATGAACGCTTTTGTGGTCGCGGACCAGTTCCCTGAATTGTCTTACCGTGCAGTGGATGCCCAAGGGAAGCCGGATACGACGGATCTGAATTATCGTTTGGCATGCTATTCGGGTTTGTACAGGGACAGGCTTGATTGGAACCTCGGCAGGGTTCAAGCTGAAAAGGATACGGTGCCTGTGGCGGCTTTCATCCGTTTGGCCGACTCGCTGTTCGGCCATGTCAAGGATACCTTCTTCCAAGCCTACCGCTTCTATGTCGAGGCTGGGTTGAAAGCTTTGTCAGGCGGGTATTCCCGCCGTTCTTTGTATCATCAGTGCTTGGAGAACCGTCCTGTGGATATGGAAAACCCGGCTCAGATGGATTTTCTGGATGCTTACTTCAAGGATTATTTCCAGACGAACCCGTTTTTGCCGTTCGACCAGCTTAGGCGCATCGTGAACCGGAACGACTTGTCCCCGGTATCCCGGATGAAGTTATTGTCAGACAGTCTGGGGCTGGATTATGCCTTGCGCGGAGAGTATTTGCACGATTGGGTGATGGTCCACGCCTTGGCCGAAGGCCTGGACAATGAAAGGCTGAATGGAAACCATATCCATGCGATATTGCGGGCGTACCAGCAGGATGCCAAATTCCCTGCATTGTCTCAGGCTATCGACAACTTGCTTGCCGAGAGGGCGAAGCGGGAACGGCGCCGGTATTTCGAAAATGTGGTCCTGCGGGATACCGGCGGGAAAGAGGTGCTTGTGGACAGCTTGCTGGGGGCTGGGATGTTCCATTATTTCGTGTTTGTGCGGGCCGATTATTCCAATTGCCCCTCCTGCAGCGAAGAAGCTTCTTTATTGAAAGGCATCTGGTCTGTCGTGCCGGATGATGTCAAGAATGCAGTCCGGATAGTCTTTGTGAATTGCGATTACGATTTTGGCAAATACAGGCGGGATGCCAAGGCAAAAGAATACCCTTGGCCTTATTTGCATTTCAACCGGAATATAGAGTGGGTCAGGACTATCGATGCGGCTCATTTCCCGGCATACGTCCTGGTGGACGACAAAGGGAATGTCCTGAACTCGGCTTTCAATGCGCCGAGCCAGAACATAGAAGATGTGTTCCGCAGGATGGCTACCTTGAAAGCCCTTCAGGATCGGAGAAATACAGGTTTGTGAGGTAGGCGATCGAGGCATACATCAGCGGGAGCCGTTGGCGGATGCCGGCATTGTCCAGCCAGACAGCCTGTGTGATGCCTTCTTCCGTTTGAGGCCTGGGCTGTTGCAACTGCGGGATTTCCATCCCGAACCAATTGGATTTCTTCAAGGCGGTTCCTTGCTTGTTTTCGATGAAATGGTAGGTGGTCTTGATGAATCCCAGCAGCTTGAGGTGTTTCATCCCGGTCTCTTCCCCTACTTCGCGGAGTGCGTTCTCCTGATCGGTCTCGCCTTTCTCTTTCTTGCCTTTGGGCAAGTCCCACATGTTGTTCCGGTAGATATACAAGTATAGGTAATCCCCGTGGGAATCCTTGGGGAACCGCTTGGCGTCTTTGCCGGCCGCCTCGCTGCCTTCGACAGGGCAGCGGACTAGGCCGCCGGCCGCTTCCACGATCCGGAAGCGGTTGACGAACTCTTGGTAGGTTTTTTCTTCCTCTCCATGGCAATCTATGCAGACTGTGCTGTAATCGGGAAGCTGGCGGAATTCACCTTTGGCGAATTCCGCTAGCTCGTCCAGGCTTCTGTATTCTTTCTGGATTGCCCATGGAAGCGGGGCTTTGGCCGATGAGAAAGCCAAAGTCCTGTTTTCATAGAATATTTTTTCCATGGCAAGCCGTCAGATTCGTTTCAGCACTTCCTTGGTCAGTTCCCAGAAGCGTGTCACAGTACTCAGTTCCAAGCGTTCGTCGGGTGAATGCACGCCTCGCATCGTAGGCCCGTAGGAAACCATGTCCATGCCCGGGTATTTTTCGCTGAAAAGCCCGCATTCCAGGCCAGCGTGGATGGCTAAGGCTTTGCCTTCCTCGTGGAAAAGGTCCCGGAAGGCCCCGAGCACTAACTTGAGAATGGGAGAGTCGGCATCGGGATTCCACCCAGGATACCCTTCGCTGTGTTCTGTCTTGGCTCCGATAGCCTTGAAGCAGGATGCCACCCGTTGAGCCGCCCATGTCTTGGCGCTTTCCACGGAAGAACGTTGGCTGGTGGTGACCAGGATTTCGTTCTCCATGCTCTTGACGGCAGCCAGGTTGGTAGAAGTTTCCACGAAGCCTGGGATTTCGTCGCTCATCCGCAGCACGCCGTGCGGGCAGGACATCAAGGCGTAAACCAATTCGTCCCGGTTCTTTTTCTCCAAGACCAGTTCCGGAGCTTCAGCCTTCTCTGCGATGAGTTCCAGATGGGGTTCGGTATGTTTGTATTCGGCAGCGAGCACGGTCTGGAAATCGGCAATATCCTTTTCCATTTCCAGGAGCCTGTCTTGCGCGATGCCGATCAGGGCTCTTGCTTCGCGCGCGATAGCGTTGCGCAGGTTGCCTCCATTGAAAGAGGCGAGCTGGAAATCGTACTTGTCTTTCAGGTTGTAGAGTGCGCGGGCCAGGAGTTGGTTCGCATTGGCCCGGCCCTTGTTTATGTCATCGCCGGAGTGGCCGCCGCAAAGCCCTTTGATCTTGATGTCCAGGTAGGCCATCGAGGTATCGGCCTGGCTCCGTTTGCAAGGGTAGTGGATTACCGTGTCGATGCCTCCGGCGCAACCGATGAAGAACAAGCCATCGTCTTCCGAATCCAGGTTAAGCAGGATTTTGCCGTTCAGGAAACCTGGCTCAAGGCCGAAAGCGCCTGTCAGTCCGGTTTCTTCGTCCACGGTGAACAGGCATTCGACGGGGCCGTGTTCCAAGTCGTCCGATGCCAGGACAGCCAGTTCCATTGCTACGCCGATGCCGTTGTCAGCTCCCAAGGTAGTGTCTTTGGCCTTGAGCCAGCCGTCTTCTATATGGACTTCGATCGGGTCGGTATCGAAGTTGTGGCTCGAATCCCCGTTCTTTTCGCATACCATGTCCATGTGGCTTTGCAGGATCACGCAGGGACGGTTTTCATGGCCAGGGGTGGCCGCTTTGCGGATCAGGACATTCCCTGTCTTGTCGGTTTTGCATTCCAGATGGTGTTTCTTGGCGAAATCCACCAGATAAGCCCTGATTTTTTCTTCTTTCTTGGATGGCCTTGGGATTTGCAGCACTTCCCCGAAGTATTTCCATAGGATTTTCGGTTCCAGTGTATCCAGTACTTCGTTCATTGTATTGCGTTTTTTGAGATTATTCATTTGGCGTTTCTTCTTTTGCCGTCCCTTAGAACAGGTGGCGGAAAGGTGTCAGCAACCACTGCATCAACCTCAATATCCGCGGCGAGTTTTTCCATTTCCCATAGTCGAAATCGATGGAATGCTGTTCCGTTCCTGCGATATGCTGGTTCAGCAGGCTGATGATTTCCGGATTCTCTCCGTAGAGCATGATTTCGTACTGGTAGCGGAAGCTTCGGTAGTCCATGTTGGCGGAACCCATGAAGAAACGTTTCTGGTCCACTACCATGCATTTGGCATGCAGCAGGTCCGGCGTATAGAATTTCCATTGGATGCCAGCTTTGTGCATGGGACCCAGGTATTTGTTGCAGAGTATATCCACCAGTCCGACATCCGAGTTCTTCGGGATATGGATCACGACTTTCGCGCCTTTCTGAGCCGCATGGACCAAGGCTTTCCTGATTTTGTGGCCGGGAAGGAAATAGGGTGTCTCGATCAGGATTTCCTCTTTGGCGTTCTCGATCATCTTGAGCATATAGTTCCTCACGGCCTGGAAATAAGGAGACGGCGTTTCTTGCACGATTCCGTATCCGTGGTACTGGATGATTTTGATTTTCTCGAAAGGATCCCAGTCGTCGTAGAATTTGTACTGGGCCGCGCTATGCATGAAGCATCCTTTGAACTTGCGGGTGATGGGGTTCTCCATCCGCAGGTTCAAGTCCCTCCAGTTGAGGCAGTATGCGGTGATGTTGGACGAACCTATGTAGGTGATACGGTCATCGATCAGAAGCAGCTTGCGGTGGTTGCGGGAATTGTTGCGGGCAAAGGTGTTGGAAAGGAAGAATTTGATTTTCTTGAAGTAGCGGATCTTGATGCCGTTCTGTGCCATCTCGTTGAACATCTCGGACGGTTTGCTCCCGTAGGCGTCGAGAAGGAGGCGGATATCTATGCCTTCCTTGGCTTTTTCTATCAATGCATCCCGGAACTTGCGGCCGATGGAATCATCGTTGAACCGGAATGTCTCTATATAAATATACTTCGTAGCCAGCCTGATGTCCTCGATCATCGAGGTAAAGAGGAGAAGGTTGTCATCGAACAGCTTGACGGACAGAGGCGTGCTTTGCTCAGACATTGGCCGGCTTTTACATGTTTGTAAACTTGGACGAAGATACGGAAAATCCTCTGAAGTCCGGATGCATGTGCTGGCGAAGGATTTTCTTGGATAGTAAAAAGGCGGTGTGCCGTAATGAGCAATCTGGCTTTGCCGAAGACTGGCTGCACCTCGGCAGAGTTCAAGCAAGCTTGGCTCTGCACTCGGTTTGCACAGTCTTTGCTTCGTTGCGTTGGCTTAGCCGAAAGCAAGCTTCAAGAGGATGGCCCGAAAGTCGGCTTTCCAAAAGAGAATCCGTGTCAGAATGTTCTATCGAGGATTCTTTGTCGAAAAACCATCTTTTGAGCCACCCCTCTTAAAACTCTCAGCTCCTTGCATCTTGCTCTCTGGCTTTACCGCCTGGAGATGATTCCGGATGCCTGTTCTGATACGCCTTTGCGTTCAGAATCCCGTTGCCAAGGGATTTTAGAAATAGAAGCCTCTGTTGTCTTCAATGACGGCAGCCTTTTCCAGTGCGGAAAGGATGGTGTTGGAAGCGTTCTGCATGAACTGCATTTCCATCTGTCCTGCCATTCGGACCAGTTCGGCCGGGCTGGCTTCAGGCGAGGCGGTATTGTCCACGATGAAGCGGTAGACTCCGGAATTCCCTTTCTGGGCTGCGGACAAGCTTCCTTGCGCGCTTCCGCATATGGCTCCGATGATTCTGGGTTCGTATCCGTTGCGGTTCAGCATCGGGTATCCGCCCAGGCTGACGCCGTAGGCTGTATCCACTTTCAGCCCGTTGCTTTGCGCTACAGCTTCTATCGACGAGCCTTCGTTGAGTTTCCGCGCAAGGACGGCATATTTTTTCTCTTGTCGTACCATGTTGGTAATCTGCGGCATTTCCATGGCACGATCCAAGGAGATGTATTCGTCTTCATTGATGCTGCGCAATCCGGCAATGACATAGCGGTTTTCCATTTCGAATACCTGGGATGCCACGCTGCCTTCTTTCGTGTCTTTGTTGAAGGCCCAGCGGATGACCTCGCGGGCGGACGAGATGCCTGGGAGGCTGGACTGCAGCTCGGTGGCTGCGCTTTGGCGGACCCTCATCCCTATTTTGCGGGCTGCGGAATCCATCCGGGACACCTCTCCATGGCAATCAGCCATCAATTGGTTGGCACGGGTGTATATGCTTTTGGCGGTATTCACGCTGGGTTCCACAGGTATGCTGACAACCGCAGCCAGGATTTTCTTTACCGGTTTTGTCTTTTGCGCTATGTACAGGATATGGAATCCGTTGGGGGCTTCTGCCATGGTGGCTTTCCCCGCCGGAGTGGCCAACGCTGCTTTGTTCAGGCTGCTCATCAGTGTGCCATCGAGCATCCATCCTAATTCTCCGCGGCTTTGCTGGGCAGTGGGGTCTTCGGAGAAACGGACCGCCAGGTCCCCGAACAGGGCAGGGTCGGCGTTGATGACCCGTATCAAGGAGTCCGCCAGCTGGCGACTCTGCGTTTTATTGCGCCCGCTTTGGCTTCCGGCTTCCGTGTAGGAGAGGAAAATATGATGGATATACATGGAGTCGGGTCTCATCTGGACATCCATCAGCTTTGCCATTTGGAATGTCTGTCCTATGCGGCGCGGCGCGAAGAAAGTGCCAGGTTCGGCATCGAAGAGGGAATCCCAGCCTTGGAATACTTCCGACCTGTTGCGGTAGAGGCTGTCGAAACGGTCTCCCGTGGTAACGGCATTGACGAAATCGGGGATATTTTCTTCTTGCCGGAATTCGGCATAGAGTTCGTTCACTTCCTTCGTGATGTCGGCCATGTCCTGCGGGGTGGGGGTGACATCGAACACGACGTAGGACAGTTCACGGCTTTTGTTCTGCTTGAACATGTATTTGTTCTCGTTGTAGAACTTCTGGTAATCGGCCCTGTCCGGTTCCACTTCGCTGTCGGCCACTTGCGAGTAAGGCAAGGAAACGTAACGGGCGGTTACGGATGAATTCTGCCGCGATGCCTGCAAGGCGGCCAACGCCTTGGGTACATAATAGGATTTGGATGCCAGATAGAAATATTTCTCTTTGAGGCGTTCGGTCTTGATGATACGTTCCAGCTCGGCCAAGGTGCTTTGGTCTTGCGGGGAGAGCGTGCTGAAATTGTTGATGATGTTCATCACCTGCTGCCGGTCGTACTGCCCTGTCTGAGGGTTGGTGAAGTACTGGTACAGGTAAGGGCTGATGAACTTCCCGTAGTACATGTCGTTCATTTCGGCAGGGCAGACCTGGATGCCAGTCGCTTCGCAGGCATTATTCATCAGCAGATCGGAAAGCATCCGCTGCCATGCGATATCGCGGATCTGTTCGCGGTCGGCATCTGTCAGAGAAACATTGCCTCCTTGCGATTGCATGTATTGGTCTGTCAGCTGGTCTACTTGGAGGTTGAAGAGATCGTACGAAATGGATTCGCCTTCAATGACCGCCACCGGAGGCGCCGTCTGCCCCCTCCTCCCGAACGCGTCTTGGACCACGAATCCGATAATGGCGATGCCGATCAAGGCAACCGCAAGACCTGCATGTTTTCTGATACTGCCGATAATAGCCATCTTCTATAAAATTTTTTTTTGAATCTTCGGGCAAGTTCGGGACGGTATTCGGGTCGATTGGAGCTTGCTTGGTTCTGTGTTCGGTTCGCTATCCTTTGCGCCAGAATCTCGTCTGTCCTCCTTGGAAAATGCGGCAAACCGCGCGGAATCCCTTCCCGGTGGCCCAAACAAATAAATTTAAAACAGCGTCTTGTCTGCTTCTCTTTTGAATGTTTTGGCTGACAGGAATCTGGCATTGCACCGTTCGGCAATGGCCGCTGGCAGGAGCATTCAAAAGAGGGGGCAAATGTATAAAAAGATTGCCTCTTATGCAAGGAGATGCCGGATTGGCGGAAATTGGCGCACCGGGGCGGGTCATGGCAAGTGCATGGCAACTATTTTTGATTCCAATTATTTGATTTACATCCATGTATATTTTGGGGGTCTGACACGGGTGGCCGAGATGCTATTGGTTGCCTGTTTGTTTCCTTTTGAAATGTGCTGGCGTTCCTTGAGGCCCTTTCCCTGGACATGCCAGGAAAACCGCGGCGAAATAGTCTTTGATGTTCAACAGGTTTGTTTTTCAATTGGTTATATCTCGTAGAGTTCATGTTGGTTGATGCAAATGATATTGATTATCGGTTTGTCGCATTCTTGTTGCGATTTCCTTGGGGCGGATTCTCCTTGGGCCTGATGTATGGAAAAAGCATTATATTTGCTGCCAGCGGGTACGGGTATAGGATGCGTCTCTGCGCTAGGCTTCCGCACCGCCTTGTTCAGCAAGAGGGCGGGATAAGGGAGATAGGATTGATTTTGGCGGGAATACGAACCAATTAAAACAATAGAAGCTATGAAAAAACTGATTTTTGTATTTGCGTTGGCGGCTTTGAGCTTTGTGGCTTGCAAATCCGGTAATAACAATGCTCCGGCTGCAAACGGGGAGGCTACCGAACAGGTGGCGCCGGCATCCAAGGATGGCGGCTGCGCTGCTGTCTGCGATACCGCTTGCAAGAAAGTGGCTTGCGCATGCCCGCAGGGAGCTAAGTGCCAGGCTGGCTGCACGAAGGACAATTGCACTTGCTGCAAGAAGGATTGCAAGCAGAACTGCGGAAAGGCTGCTGCCCAGCAATGCCCGCAAGGCAAGACCTGCAAGAAAGAGGCTTGCTGCAAGGATAATGCTTGCGATGCGTCCAAGTGCAAATGCACGGCCGACAAGAACTGCGGCAAAAAGTGCTGCCCTGCTGTCAAGAAATAATCTTGCCGGGTCTTGATACAGGAAAAGCCGGTTCGTCCCTGCGGATGGACCGGCTTTCTTTTTTCCGTATATCAGGTATGTGAAATTCTTAGAGGGCGGCTGCAAGGCTTGCGAGGCCGCCCGCACCGGAGCGTACTTTCGTGCGTGAGGATGCGGGCATCGAAGCTTAACGCCGCAGATGCCCTCTAAAAAAGAATTTTATAGGATCATGCCGGCAGCCACCGTCTCGTTAGTCGCCTCATCCACCAGCACCAAGCTCCCCGTGATCCGGTTATCTTCGTACTTGTCATAGACCATCGGCTTCATGCTCTTGATCTTGACCGATGCGATGGAGTTGAGCACCACTTCGGCGCTGTCTTTCTTTTCAAAGGTATTGACATCGAGCAGGTAGTTGACTTCCTTGACGATGCAGCGGGTTTCCAGATGAGGGTGCAGCAGGCAGTATTTGCCGCCTACCTGCAAAGGCTTCTGGTTCATCCAGCACATCATCATGTCCACTTCGTTGCCCACTTGGGCAGGCTGGTCCTTGGGCACGATCATGTCCCCCCGGCTGATATCGATTTCATCTTCCAGTTCCATGCTGACCGAAAGCGGAGAGCGGGCTTCCTGCATGTCCTGCTTGCCGAAATGGATATGTTTGATTTTGCTGCAGAGTCCGGAAGGCTGTACCATGATTTCCTGGCCTGCATGGAAAGAACCCGATGCGATACGTCCGGCAAAGCCCCGGTAGTCGGGGAATTCGGCGCTGATAGGCCGGATGACGTACTGCACGGGGTAACGAGCGGCGCAGTCGATTTGCTGGTGCGATACCGGCAGGGTTTCCAGCAGGTTCATCAGGGTCGGGCCTTGGTACCATGGCATATTCTCGGACGGGTTCACCACATTGTCACCCTTCAAGGCGCTGATGGGAATGAAATGCACGTCTTTCAGTTTCAGGAAGTCTTTCATCTTATTGAAATCCGTGCAAATCTTGTCGAAGACTTCCTGGCTGAAGTCCACCATGTCCATTTTGTTGACACAGACCACGATATGGGGAATGCCCAGCAGGCTGGCTATAATCGTGTGGCGGTGGGTCTGTTCCAAGACGCCGTTGCGGGAGTCGATCAGGATCAAGGCGGCATCGGCCGTGGAAGCGCCGGTGACCATGTTGCGGGTGTATTGGATATGCCCCGGCGTGTCGGCGATGATGAACTTGCGTTTCGGTGTGGCGAAATAGCGGTAGGCCACATCGATTGTGATGCCTTGCTCGCGTTCGGCTTTCAGCCCGTCGGTCAGCAAAGCCAGGTTCACGAATTCGTTGCCTCTTTTCTGGCTGGCGGTCTTGATGGCTTCCAATTGGTCTTCAAAGATGGACTTGCTGTCGTTCAGAAGCCGTCCTATCAAGGTGCTCTTGCCATCGTCCACGCTGCCTGCGGTGGTGAAGCGCAAGAGCTCCATGTCCAAATATCCGTTGTTGTTGCTCATTTCTTTCCTGTATATGGGTCAGAACCGTATTCCCGATTCTGGCTATAGAAATTGAATCTTTGTCTTGGGGCAATGTGCCGGGACTGGCAAGCTGCAAAGCTGCCGAGAGCGAGGCATCGCGAGGATGCCTTTGCGCGAGTCCCGGCGGCAATGGCGCAAAACTTGCCCGGACTGCGTGCAAAGCAAGGTCGAACCTTGTTTGCATTGCCGAGGCGCGGACGGCCTTCGGTGGAGCCGGATTGCCTGCCGCTTTTAAACCCAGACCGGTCGTCAGACCTGCCGGGCCGTTTCCGGTTTTGGGTTAAAAATACCCTTCGCGCTTTCGATCCTCCATCGCCGACTCCGACCTCTTGTCGTCGGCCCGTCCCCCGCGTTCGGTGACCCGGGTGGCTGCAATCTCGTCGATGATGTCCTGGAGGTTGTGGGCTTCGGACAAGACCATGCCCGTGCAGCTCACATCGCCGATAGTCCGGCAGCGCACGGTCAGCTCTTCCACTTTTTCGTCAGGCTTGAGCTTCATGAAAGGCGCGGCGGCCAAGTACATCCCGTCGCGTTTGAAAACCTTGCGGCGATGGGAGAAGTAGATGGACGGCATTTCGATGTTTTCCTGCAGGATATATTGCCATACATCCATTTCGGTCCAGTTGCTGATAGGGAAGACGCGGAAGTGTTCGCCCATGTGCTTTTTGCCGTTGAAGATGTTCCATAGTTCCGGGCGCTGGTTCTTGGGATCCCATTGGCCGAACTCGTCCCGGTGGGAGAAGAAACGTTCCTTGGCCCTGGCTTTTTCCTCGTCCCGGCGGGCTCCCCCCATCGCGGCATCGAACTTGTTCTTTTCCAAGGCATCGAGCAGGACGGCGGTCTGCAGGAGGTTGCGGCTGGCATTGTAGCCTTTTTCTTCAGTCACCATGCCCTTGTCGATGGCTTCCTGCACCGAACCCACGATCAGGGTCGCGCCTAATTTCTTGACGAGGTTGTCGCGGTACTCGATGGTTTCGGGGAAGTTGTGGCCGGTGTCGATATGCAGCAAGGGAAACGGGATCTTTGCCGGGTAGAAGGCTTTGTAAGCGAGGTGAGTCAGGACGATGGAGTCTTTGCCGCCTGAAAAAAGCAATACCGGGTTCTGGAATTGGGCGGCCACTTCGCGGATTACGTAGACCGCTTCGGCTTCCAGTACCTGGAGATGAGTGGTTTTTTCCATGGGAATCAGCACTTAAACACTTTTCTTGATGCCGTCTTGGCAAGGAAAGCGCTTTGGCGGGATGCTCCTTGCTTCCGGACAGCAATAAAGTGCAAAGGTAAAGTTTTTAGTTGAAAGAGAAAACCGTCGGAGCGAGAGCGTCGGCCTGCAATGGTTTCAGGCAATCTTCCACGCCTCGATTCGGTTTTGGGGGAACTTGGAATGATACCAATAGTGTTTTCAGGAAATCTTTCACGCCTCGATTCGGCGGGTCTTGGTGGAGAAGCTGACGCCTATCTTGAAGAGCTTGCGGGGGTCTGCACGAAGGGACGGGCGTGATCCACATCCTCGATTTGTTTTAACCCAAATCGGTCATTAGACTTTGGGGAGATTGCCCGCTTGTGTCATGCAACATGCTTCTCGCCTAGCCGAAGGCGTAGCGGGCTACGTCGAGGCGTAGCGAGAAACAGGGTGCGGACAGAAGCGGGCAAGATGCCCGAAAGCCTCATTTTCCCCATCGGAAGCGGACACGGCGTGTCTGATGACCGATTTGGGTTTAATGCCCGTCCGCGCTGGCATCGATTTTCAGTTCGATGATATAGATGTAGTCCTTGTTTTCCAGCAACAGATCGATACGCCCGTTGCTTGTCTGTCGTTCTGTATGCACGTGCTGGCTCAGCAAGTCGAAGAGGATCGGCATGGCGTACTGCACGTTCTTTTCTGCATCGCCCTGAATCTGGTAGTTCCGGTTCGCGAACAATCCATCCAAAAGCTTCATCATTTCTTCCGGATTGCCGGCTGTCAAGGCACGGTACAAACGGGCAATCAGGACGTTGCTGTCTATGCTTTGGTCGGCTACATGATAATGCAGCTGCATCCTGAGGAAGCCGTTCTTGACTTCTTGGTTGGGAAAGCCCAAGCGGCAGATGTCGGAAACCGGGTCGCCGGGTCGTAATCCTTGATTGTCAGATAGCCTGCTTGGTATAGCAAAGGCACTGGGTCGGCCTTGTACGAATCCACTTCAGTCAGCTTGGACGGAGTGGCTTCCACTTCGTTGTCTATCAATGCCCCAATGTCGTATCCGGTCTGTTTCAACCCAAAGTCTGATGGACCGATTTGGGTTTACCGCTGGGTTCGGCCAAGGTTCGCCTTTTTTTTCATCCGCATTTTCCGGCACCAGAAATAGTAGCCCGTGAGCGCGAGGATGCCGCCGAGCAAGGCGGCGATGCAGCTCAGGATGCGGGTGGCGAGGCCTCCCCAGCTGCCGGTATGGACCGAATAGATCCAGCCTCTGATTTTTCCGTTCTTGGGCAGGTCTTTGTAAAGTTGCGTCGATGTGATTTCCCCGTTTTCCGGATTGAACGAATAGCGGTCGCTGCTCCGGGTGTTCCCGTAGCGGGCGGTGGAGACCGAAGCCGAACCGTCTTGGAGGGTGATGGACTTGTAGGAACCGTAGCGGCTTTGCAGCTGCGCCAAGACGCTTGTCCAATGGGTGTAATCTGTCGTCCGGGCAAGGGCTGTGCCGGCATCCTGGCTTCGGGCGGCTTGTCCTTGCTGCGGTCCTTGCATTTGCCCTTGCGCCTGCTTTCCCGAGCCAGAATCCTGGCTTCGCCCTCCGGATGGGCCTGCTGATTGTCCATGCGCCTTTCTTGCGGCCGCTTCCACGCCGAAAACCTTGCAAAAGGCTTGGTTGTACCAGCTAAAGGACCAAGTGAGCCCCGTCAGGGCCATGGCCAGCAGCAAGAGGAAAGCGTAGAAGCCGCCGGCCACATGCAGGTCGTGCCAGAAGCGGAAACGCCCCGAGCGGCACTTGACTTGCAATCGGTTCTTCAGCATTTTGCGGCTTCGGGGCCACCAGATGACAAGGCCGCTGACAAGGATAATCGCCATCGCCAGCGTGGCGTAGCCCACAATGTTTTTTCCCCAGGCAAAGCTGCCGTCCCGTTTGGGAGTGTCCAGGAGCCAGCGGTGCAGCCGCATCACTTGCGTGAAGAAGCCTTGGCCGTCGTCCATTCCCACGACCGAGCCGGTGTAAGGGTCGATAAAGGCGGCTGCTTTCTTGCCGGGCAGCAGGATTTGATAGCTGCGTTCCGGGTCTTGGAACACCCGGATGCCCCGGATTGGCGTGTTCTCGGGCAGCTGCTGCCGCGCCGAGGCCATCAGCCGGTCTATCGGGAGAGTTTCAGCTTTGGCTTCCTTGACAAAGTAGCGGGAGGGGTGGCAGAGTTGCAGTATCTCCTGCTCAAAGACCAATAAGGCACCGGTGATGCAGATGATGGCGATGAGGATGCCGAAAGGTATAGACAGCCATAGATGGAGTTTGGCGAAGGTCTTTCTCATGAAGGTGTACGGATTATGATTGAGCCGATGCCGAACCGGAGGTCTATGCGGCCGGCACCGGCTAGATTAGGAACATGTCCTTGTTTTTGAATGTTTTGCGTTGGGGGGAGCCGTTGCGTTGCCAGCTCCATGTTTATCTGTGCCTATTCCAAGGGTGCTTTGTAGTCCAGTTTGCCGATGCCGGTGATCTGGGTGGCCTCCACTTCCAGACCCTTGGTGGCTTTGGCCGTGGCCGGGTCGATGATGTAGATGGCCGGATTGGCATCGCTCAGGGTGACCGCTACATAGACCTTGCCGTTTTCCACGTAGGGTGTGTTGCCGAAGCCGGACACTGTTTCCGGCAGGCCGTCCACATAAGTCAGTTTCTGGTCTCGGGCCTTGAAGACGGCCAGCTGCGTGGCGGCGTAGCCGGTTTCGGAATAAGGCTTGTCGTACATCAGCATCAGGAAGTAATCCTCGGCGATAGGCCATACCCTCATGAAGCCCCGGCCGTTGCTCTGTGCCTCGATATTGCAGTAGTAATCATCGAAATCCTCGCTGCCATCGGGGATGCGCACGACACCGGCGGGCAGCCTGGTCTGCTGGCGCGGGTCTTTCATGGTCTTGGCGTAGGAGGGAGAGAACACGTAGATGTCGCCGTTGCCGTCTTCCCAGATCATCTGGTAGTATTGCGACTTCATGCGCCCGGCCGCGTAGCTGATTTTGCCGGTCTTGATGATTTTCTTGCTTTTCAGGCTTTCGTCGTCGAAGATAGCGACCCAGCAGGAATCCGGGTACTGCGTCCATTGCAGCTCGTCCTTGTCGTATGCCCCGCTGCCGCTGCCGCCGCTTTCGGTCTTGATCAGGTCTTCGTTGCCGGGCAGCACCCATTTGTGCGGGTTCCCAGCCTCGTCTTCCTGCATGCAGCCGTACTGGCTGAGGCCCATCGGGACGGCCACGCTGAACAGCTTGCCGTCTTTTTGTAGGAGTCCGGCCAGGGTCACGTATTCCCCGTTGCCGAGGAAGTTCTCGGAGAGGTAGGCTTGGTCTTGGGTGTTGTTGGTGGAGTAGTCCTCGGCTTCCACGTCAAGGTAGGATACCAGGAATGACTGGGGTACGTAGCCGTGCTTGTCGGCCCATTCGGTGGGGCCGTCTCCGGAGGATGTGGTCATGATGTATTGGTCGTAGATGCCGTAGGTGGTGAAACGGCGTACATTGTATTCCCGGTTCCGCTTTTGCATCGAGCTGTCAGCCTTGAGGATATAAGACGCGGTGGTGCCTGCGTTGCCTTGGTGGTAGTTGAGCGCGTAGAGGTACTGGTCTTGGTAGAAAATCCATTGGGTGGCCCCATCGTTGAGCAGGCCGTTGCCTTTGGCCGAAACCTTCCCGCTTTCGATGGAGGAAGCGGTGAGCAAGGCATAGGAAGTATTGTTCGATGCCGTGGTGGAGGTGGCAATCACGTAGCGCGAGAAATCGCTCACGTCGGTCTTGTTGTCGTTCGGATTGTCCGGTTCGCAGGAACTGAAAACTCCCGCGCCGATCATCAGGGCCGGTAGCATGGCCCGGAGGTGGATTTTGTTGAATTTCATATTGTACAGTGTTTTATTAGAAGCTGTTTGAATTTATTTGTTCAGGCCATCGGGAGGGGTTTTGGAGGGATGGCGCGGCGTTTTTCAAAGGAGGATAGCCAAGCTATCATCAAGCATCGCTCGACCAAGACCCGAAACAGCCATCGATGGGCAAACAAAATCCTGAAACCGGTCCCTGGAAATCCAGCCTTCTCAGGATTGCAAGAAATTTTAAACAACTTCTTATTGACAAATTTGTGTTTGCTTTGCGGCTGAACCGATTTGGTCGTTCCGGCTTGTCGGCATGGGAAGATGCAAGGCACCGTGGACCCTTGTGCAACGTAGCAGATCGCCTATGCTGGCAAGTCTGGGTCAGTTTCCGAAATGCACCCGGATCTTCCCGTAAAACGCCCGCCCCGCCTTTTGGAGGCTGAAATTGTCGTACAGGTTCTCGTTGGTGAAATTGCGGCATTCGAACGAGAAGTTGTAACGCCCGTTGCCTATGCTGTAGGCTATCGAGATATTGTGCGAGAACTGGTCTGGCACGATGTACTCGGTATTGCTGCTGCCGATGATTTCCGAATAATAGGAGAAGCTGTGCATGTACTGGTTGTCGTAGGTGACGGACAGCACATTGCCTTTCTTGCCCAGGTCGCGCCAGTAGAAAGTGAAGTCGGCATCGGCAAAAAGATAGGGCACGTTGGGCATCCGGGCCCCGTAGGCCAAGTTGGACGTGGTGGTCCCGATCATGGTCTTCTGGCGGTCGCGCACGTTCATGTGGCTGAGATTTCCGCCGAGGCTGAACCATTTGCTGAAGCTGTAGCGGGCCGAGAGGTTGTAGCCGATGGTCTCCACCTTGCCGTAGTTGACATAGGTGGCCGCTTCCTTGCCTCCGCTGAGGTCGGAGATGTTGCGCTGGATATAGTCCCGGGTGTTGCGGTAGACGAAGCTGCCTTCCAAGTAAAGGCCGTGCTTGCCGAATTTCCGGTTGTAGCTCAGGTTGAAGTTTAGGTTGTGGCTGTTTTCGGGCCGCAGGCTCACTTCGCCCATTTCCAGGTCTTCGTTGCCGAACATCTCC
Organism: uncultured Bacteroidales bacterium; assembly: GCA_944320265.1. Lineage (GTDB taxonomy): Bacteria > Bacteroidota > Bacteroidia > Bacteroidales > P3 > Pullibacteroides. The sequence goes on from CALUGT010000002.1 coordinate 84,192, forward strand.
TCGATGGTGGGCAGGCGGTAGGCTTTTTCATAGGAAAGCTTGGCTTGCAGCCCGTCCACGATGAAATAGGTCCCGGCCGCGCCGTAGCCGAAGGAGCTGACATGGCGCGAATGCTCGATGTAATTGCTCTGGGTCTCGTCTTCGGCAATCGGCCCGGAGATGTACTGATGATAGAATTTCCCGAAAACGGAAAGGTTCCATTTCCTGCTGGGCATCAGCCGGTAGGAAAGGCCGGTGATGTTCTTTCGGGTCACTTTGGCAATGGGGTCGATGACCGGGTTCTCGGACAGGAAGGAGGTGTTCTGGCGGTGAAAGGCGTTGAATACATGGTTCAGGCTGAACATGTGCATCTTGCCCAAGCGGTAGTTCAGGCCTAAAGTCCCGTTCAGGTTATCGTTGTCGGCGCGGGAGAACTGGCGGCTCTGTTCGCCGGAGGTGTTCATCTTGTAGCGTTCTCCGAACCAGTTGTAATGGTAGGAGGAGGTATCCACATTAGTGGTCGCGTTCCGGTTGTAGTTGAGGGTCACAACCAGATCCAGCCCCTGGGTGAAGAGGTTGCGCTTGCTGTATTCGAGCGAAGGCATCAGCGAGTAGCCCCGTCGGAACTTTTCGCCATAGACGGTGTTCTGCCGCACGCCGGTCTGTATGTCCTGGTACATGTGCGAGAAGGTCATGCCGAACATCAGCCGGTCGGCCCAAGGCTTGTCCACGACGCCGAACTTGGCCACGACCGCTTCGTTGTGGTATGTATCGTGGAAACGTTTTACCCGGACTTTTTCCGAGTTGTCGATATAGGTCGAAACCGAGCCGTCTTCGTGGAAGGTGAAGATTTCGGGGTTCACGTCCACCTGGTAGTTGTTGTCGGAATAGTTCTGGAAAGCGTTGATTTCGTAGGTGAAGCCGTTTTTGAGGGTCTGGCCGAAGTTGAGATGCGACTTGTGGGTGTTGAACGAGCCGTAAGAGTAGGCGGCATCGACAAACCAGCGGTTGCGTTTCTTCTTGGTGACGATGTTGATGACCCCGCCGATGGCATCCGTGCCGAACTGGACTGGCACGACGCCTTTGTAGACTTCGATCCGCTCGGCGAAGTTGACGGGGATGTTGTTCAGGCCGAACGAGCTGCCGACCCCTTCCTGGGGAATCCCGTCGATGAAGACCTTGACATGCTTGCCGCTGAACCCGTCCAAGGAGAACTGCATGTCCGATCCTACGCCGCCCGATTCGCGGACTTTGAGGCCGGGGGCTTTGGCCAGCGCATCGCTCAGGTTGCGGGTGGAATTCTGCAAGTCGCGGGTATCGACGGCCACGGTGTTGAATGCAGAACGTCTGGCCCGGCTGATCCCGTTGGATGAGATGACCACTTCGTTGAGCATCTCGGCTTTGGCCTTCAGTGTGATATGTTGTTTGAGGCGTTCTCCGGCTTTGAGATGGATCACTTTTTCCACGCTTTCATAGCCCAGAAGCGATACTGACAAGGTATAAGTGCCGGCCGGGGCTTGGATCTGGAAGGTTCCTTCTTCATCGGTGGTGGCACCGTAGGTGGTATTCTTGAGATGGGCGGTGGCATAGAAGACCGGCTGTTTCCCGCCCGCTTCCTCGGAAAAGACTTTGCCAGAAATGATGCCCGTATTCTGCTGGTTTGTAGTGTTTTGCTGGGCGATGAGCGGAAGGCTCGATAGGAAAAAGAGGAAAAGGGGGAAAAGGAAGTATTTATGGATTAGGAAAAAATGGCTGCGGCAGGACAGGAGGATAGAAAAGGACGGGATGCCGGCAGGCGGTGCTTCGGCTTTCTTGGGGCTGCGCTGCCTTTGGGGAGGGCTGGGGCATACCGGGTCCGGATGGGTATGGCAAGACAGGAAAATCATAATTTCGTTTGTTTTTAAGGGAATGCAAAGGTCGGCAGGATAGGCCCGTTTTGTCAATCCCCACCTTTAGGTATTTTGAGGGTTTGGCAGGCTTTCGGAATCCCTAAAAATGGTTATCAGGTAGTTTTTTCCGTTTTGTCATGTTGCTGGCGGCTCTTTGCATTATATCCTCTGGCGGTTATGCGGAACAGGGGGGGAGGCTGCCGTATCCTCGATTCTAAGCTGGAAGGAAGGGCGCTGGAAAGTATTTTTGATGGGATTTGTTTCGGAATCGCCCAAACTTGCGTACCTTTACCCGCTTTTTGAAAGCGGGTTCGGCTTTGTCGTTCGGGTTTTGGAAGAGGTGGGTGGCGTTCTTGTGCCACGGCAAAATGGATGTGAAAACAAAAAAATCAACGCAATAGTATGAAGAAACTGATTCTTGGTTTGGCTTTGGCGGGCATGATGATGCCGGCCGGCCTCTGGGCGCAGGAAAGCGCGGCCCAGGCAGCCCGGACGGAAGAAAATCCGCTTTGGCTGCGTTATCCGGCTATCTCCCCGGATGGAACCCAGATAGCGTTCTGCTATATGGGCGATATTTTCATTGTTCCGGTTTCCGGCGGCGAGGCCCGGCAGCTGACATCGAACCCGGCCTACGATTATATGCCGGTCTGGAGTCCGGATGGCAGCAAGATCGCGTTCGCTTCCGACCGCGAAGGAAGCCTGGACCTTTACTATGTAGGCGTGAAAGGCGGCAATCCGGTCCGCCTGACCACCAACAGCGGTACCGAAACGCCTTTGGCTTTCACCCTCGACGGGCAGTCCGTGCTTTTCAAGTCGGGTCTGATGCCGACCGTGAACAGCATGTTGTTCCCCGACGGGACTTATCCCCAAGTATATAAAGTAGGATTGGACGCTTCCCGCCCGGAACTGTTCAGTGCCTATCCGATGGACGAGCTCAGCCTGAACCCGGACGGCAGCATCCTCTTCCAGGATATCAAGGGCTATGAGGATACTTGGCGCAAGCACCATACCTCCAGCGTGACCCGCGATATCTGGATGCTGAAGGACGGCAAGTACACCAAGATGACCACTTTCAAAGGCGAAGACCGTACTCCTGTCTGGACGCCGGACTACAAGGCCTACTACCTGCTGAGCGAGGAAAACGGTTCGTTCAATGTCTATAAGAGAGGCCTGTCTCCCAATTCGGCATCCGAACAGCTGACCCGTTTCCAGACCCATCCGGTGCGTTTCCTGAGCGTGTCCAAGGACGGGATGCTCTGCTTTACCTACAACGGTGAGATTTATACGATGAGACCCGGCGCGGAACCGCTGAAGCTCGATGTGGAAATCATTGCCGACAACGGCATCAAGGAAGTGACCAAGCGAGTGATGCGTTCCGGCGCGTCCGAGCTGGCGGTTTCACCCAAGCAGAAGGAAGTGGCCTTTATCCTGGGGGGCGATGTGTATGTGACCTCGATGGATTACGCCACCACCAAGCGAATCACCAATACGCCGGAAACCGAACGTTATATCGACTTTGCGCCGGACGGGCGTTCGTTGGTCTATGCATCGGAACGCGACGGGGTATGGCAGGTTTACCAGGCATCGCTGGCTGACAAGGACGAGGACATGTTCACCTATGCCACCGACATCAAGGAAGAGAACCTGACCAAGAGCCAGGAAACCAGCTTCTACCCGCAGTACAGCCCCGATGGCAAGGAAGTGGCTTTCTTGAAGAACCGCACCGAGATTTGTGTCTTGAACCTCAAGAGCGGCAAGGTACGCACGGTGATGGATGGCAAATACGAATATTCCTATCAGGATGGGGACCAGGAATACAGCTGGAGTCCTGACAGCAAATGGATTCTGACCGGTTATATCGGCACGGGCGGCTGGAACCATAAGGACCAGGCTTTGGTGAAAGCCGACGGCAGCGGGGAAATCCATAACCTGACTAACAGCGGTTATACCGAATACGGTGGAAAATTCGTTTTGGGCGGCAAGGCCATGCTGTTCCAGAGCGACCGCAGCGGCTACCGCAGCCATGGTTCGTGGGGAGCCGAAACCGATGTCTACATCATGTTCTTTGACCAGAAGGCCTATGAGAAGTTCTTGATGGACAAGGAAGAACGTGAACTTTTGGCGGAAGCCGAGAAGGACAGCAAGGAAGCCAAGAAGGAAGAAAAAGCCGAGGAAAAGGCCAAGAAGGACAGTGCCGATGGCAAGGAACCCAAAGTGGAACCTCTGGAATTCGATTTCGACTATCTGGATGACCGGACCTTGCGTCTGACCAATGTGTCGGACAACTTGGGAGACATGCTGCTCAGCCCGGATGGCGACAAGCTCTACTACATGGCTCCCTACAATGGGAAGATGGCTCTCTGGGTCAAGGACTTGGTGGAAGAAAAGACCGAGCTCAAGGTGCCGAACGTGGGCTACGGTTCCATGGAGATGGACAAGGACGGCGCCAATATCTATTTCCTGGGCATGGGCGGCATAAAGAAGATCGCGACGGCTTCGGGTTCGATGGAGGATATCGATTTCGAGGCTCTTTATGAAACCCGTCCGTTCGCCCAGCGCGAATACCTGTTCAGCCATATCTGGAAGCAGGTCAAGGACAAGTTCTACGACCCCACCTTCCGTGGCATGGACTGGAAGGCCTACTTCGACAATTACGAACGCTTCCTGCCCTATATCAACAATGGCTATGATTTCTCGGTGATGGTGAGCGAGTTGCTGGGCGAATTGAACGCTTCCCATACCGGCTGCCGTTTCTATGGCGGAGGAAGGGCTTCGATGCCGGTGGCGGCCTTGGGGGCTTTCTTCGACCCGGCTTATGAGGGCGATGGCCTGAAGTTCCAGGAAATCCTGCACAATAGCCCCTTTGCTTTGTGCGGCAAGGAAGTCAATCCCGGCGACCTGATCACGGCTATCGACGGCGTGGAAATCAAGGCAGGAGAGGATTACTATCCTTTGCTGGAAGGCAAGACGGGGGAAGCGACCCGTTTCACGATCCAGCCGGCCAAGGGCAAGGCTTTCGACGTGACAGTGAAGCCGATCAGCACTTACCAGCAGAATGCCTTGCTGTATGAACGCTGGGTGAAACGCAACGAGCGTCTGGTGGATTCGCTTTCGGGCGGCCGCTTGGCTTACGTCCATATCGAGGGCATGGATTCCAAGAGCTTCCGCACGGTTTACCGCCAGCTTCTCAACGACAAGAACCGGAACCGGGAAGCGGTGATCGTGGATACGCGCAACAACGGCGGCGGCTGGCTGCATGATGATGTGGCCACGTTGCTCAGCGGCAAGCGTTACGCACGGTTCAGCCCGCGCGGCCAGTATATTTCGGACGAGCCGTACAGCAAATGGACCAAGCCTTCCTGCATGCTGGTAAGCGAGAACAACTATTCGGATGCCCATGGCACGCCTTTTGTCTACAAGGCCTTGGGCATTGGCAAGCTGATTGGGGCGCCGGTGCCGGGAACGATGACAGCGGTATGGTGGGAAAGCCTGAACGGCGGTTACGTGTTCGGCATCCCGCAGGTGGGAACCCTGGATGAAAACGGCAATTACCTGGAAAACCAGGACCTGATTCCGGATATCATTGTCTATAACACGCCGGAGACCTTGCTACAGGGCCGCGACCTCCAATTGGAGAAGGCGGTGGAAGAGATGCTGAAGGAGGCCGATGCCGTGAAGGCCAAGGCCGGGAAATAGGCAGGCCGGGATTGCGCCCGGTCTTGTTTGCGGACTGGGCGTAGGAATGTGCATGCCGGCAAGTCCCTTGGAAGAGGGCGGCCCAAAAGTCGGTTTCCCAAAAGAGAATCCGCGCCAGAATGTGTTCTGTCGAGGATTCTTTGTCGGAAGACCATCTTTTGGGCCGCCTTCTTTGTACGCGGATATATGGATTTTCCCTTTCCATGGATGCCTTTTCTGCGGGTGATGCCGAGATTCTGCCGGGGGGTATTGTTGAACCCAAATCGGTCATCAGACACGCCGAGTCCGTTTCTGATTGGGGAAATGAGGCTTTCGGGCATCTTGCCCGCTTTTGTCCGCATCCTGTTTCTCGCTACGCCTCGACGTAGCCCGCTACGCCTTCGGCTAGGCGGGAAGCATGCTGCATGACACAAGCGGGCAGTCTTCCCAAAGTCTGATGACCGATTTGGGTTCAACCCAAGGACTGATTGTCGATTTGGGTTGAAAGTGATTCGGTATGTTTGTGTGTTCTGCAAGCCCATGGGATGCAGTTCCTGTACTTGTTCTGTATAAGGCCAGATAGCAAAATATTGCGTATAAGTCGTTCAAGGCGATGATGAAAATAATTTTCGTATGCCACGGGAATATATGCCGGAGCCCGATGGCGGAATATATCATGAAGGACCTTGTCCGCAAGGCCGGACGGGAATCCGAGTTTGAAATCAGTTCGGCGGCTGTGTCCTATGAAGAAGAGGGGAATCCTATTTACCCGCCGGCCGCGCGGATGCTTCAATGCAAGGGTGTGCCGTATTCTGCGCACGCAGCGCACAGGATTACTTCCGGAGAAGCGTCCGAAGCCGATTTGATAGTCGTCATGGATTGTTCAAACAGACGCCTCCTCGGCAAGATAATAGACTCGGCGGACGTTCCGAAGGTCCATTATATGATGGAATATGCAGGGTGTGGATGCCGGGATGTGGCCGACCCGTGGTACACGGGCGATTTCAGCCGGGCCTACGAGGATATCCTTGCAGGCTGCCAAGGACTTCTGTCGTATACGGCCAAGGCTTGCTGATATTGCAGTTGCCGGTTTCTTCTGCTTTGCCGGATGCTTGCCGGAATACCGGGTCGGGAAAGGGAAAAAGGAGGATCGGGAACGCTGCAGGATTCGGTTCCGGCTGGCTATAGCCCTACTTCGCAGCCGATGCCGATGATGGGATTGCCGTAGATGGAATACTCGTCGTTGTTGAAGTTCCACATGGCCCGTATCGTGAGGGCGACCCGGTTGCCGAGAGGCTGGCTGTAGCCGATGCCGGCGATGGGGTAGGCCAGCCATCTGCGTTCATGGTCTGTGCCGTAAGGCTGGTTCATTCCTCCGATTTCGGCATGGATGAACAGCCGGCGGATAGGGTAGAAGCGGACAAAGAAGCTGCCGCCCCAGTAGTAGCTGCTTAGCGCCGGTTGAAAGTAGGCATCGCGGAAATAGCTGAAATTGACGGTGATGCCGAAACGGAACATGCGATGGACGATATAACCGACCGTGGGCGCGAGTTCCACGGCAGTCAGCGTGCCGAATTGCAAGCCCAGGCCGCCTCCGGTGAAGAAGCGGTTCTTGTAAAGCCCCGGCGTGCCTTTGGGCGGTTCCTCTTCCCAGTCGTTGGCCTGACGGGCTTCGCGAGCGTCTTTTTGCGAGGAGAGCGTGTTGAGGTCGTTGACCTGGGCCTTCGCGCCAAGGGGAATCGCCAAAATCAGGGTGATGAGAAGCGCGATGGGGGCAAGCATCAGGGCGCGGTTTTCGGTTTTCATCTTGCAGGGATCCGGGATCCGGTATTGGTTTGTTTGACTTTGTGAACGGTTGGGTTTTGTGGATGCGGGTTTGCCTTTGTGCGGATTGCTATCGCGATGGCTTTTTCTGCGAGGCAGGAGGCATCTGTCAAGAGGCGGCTTGGTTCCGGCTTTGGTGGCGTTCGGTGCTGTCGATCCATATTGTCACCGGGCCGTCGTTGGTGAAACGGACTTTCATGTCCGCGCCGAAACGGCCGGTCTGCACTTCCAGTCCGTATTCCTGCCGGAGCAGGTTGTTGAAATATTCGTAAAGAGGCTCCGCTTTTTCAGGCCGGGCGGCACGGATGAAGCTGGGCCGGTTGCCTTTCCGGGTGTCGGCGTACAGGGTGAACTGGGACACCGAGAGGATCGCGCCGCCGATGTCCTTGACCGACAGGTTCATCTTGCCTTCCGCGTCTTCAAAGACCCGGAGCTGGGCTAATTTCTTGGCCAGGTATTCGGCATCTTCTTCGGTATCTTCTTCGGTGATGCCGACCAAGACTAAGAAGCCTTTGTCAATCTGGGCTACGGTTTCCCCGTCTATATCGACACGGGCATTGGTGGTTCGTTGAATCAGGATTCGCATAAGGCAGGTTCTTTAAACCCAAATCGGTCATTAGGCTTTGGGGAGATTGCCCGCTTGTGCCATGCAGCATGCTTCTCGTCTAGCCGAAGGCGTAGCGGGCTACGTCGAGGCGTAGCGGGAAGCAGGATGCGGACAGAAGCGGGCAAGATGCCCGGAAGCCTCATTTTCCCAATCAGAAACGGACATGGCGTGTCTAATGACCGATTCGGGGTAACCCAAATCGGTCATCAGACTTCGGGGAGATTGCCCGCTTGTGCCATGCAGCATGCTTCTCGTCTAGCCGAAGGCGTAGCGGGCTACGTCGAGGCGTAGCGAGAAACAGGATGCGGGCAGAAGCGGGCAAGATGCCCGGAAGCCTCATTTTCCCAATCAGAAACGGACATGGCGTGTCTAATGACCGATTTGGGTTGAATGGGGCGAGGTGGTTTTTTCGCCGGGTGAGCGGAATTTTGCAAGTCGAAGAGGGCGCATGGCGGGCTATGTAACCGATTTCGACTTGCAAAGGTACGCCGCTTCGGCGGAAAAAGCGGCCCAAACACTTTCTTGCATCGCTAGACCAGGCATTGTTCCTGATTCATAAGAACATGCCATAAGGTTTAGTTGGACTGCTGGAGCGGCTTTGCCTGTGGTTCCGTGCTTTGCCCCATGTCTGTTCAAAAACGCTAGGCTATCGTGCAGGTTTGTGATACCGTGGCATAGGCGGATTGGTATCTTATGGCGGTTAACGAGCCGAACCGGCATCTGCCAAGCGAGCAAAGGTACGGACAAAATGCAATTTGCGAAACTCTTTGTGAGAGCAAGCTGCTTTTGTCGGAGGCAAGGTTCTGTTTTGCGGGTAGCCGAGGGTCCGGAACCATGGCCGGACTTCGACAGTTCGGATTTTATCCCAAATCGGTCATTGGACTTTGGGGAGATTTCCCGCCTGTGTCCGCAGCATGCTTCCCGGGCTACGTTGAGGCGTAGCGGGAAGCAGGATGCGGACAGAAACGGGCAAGATGCCCGCCAGTTTCATTTTCCCAATCGGAAACAGTCCCGGCGAGTCTGATGAGCGGTTTGGTTTTATCTGGTATGGATGCTGGATGCGCTGGCATTCGGAATTGTCATTCGGAACTATGCAAGCTTGGCTCTGCGCTCGGCTTGCGCTATCGCTGCTGCTTTGCAGCGAAGATAGGCTGCGCCTCGGCAAAGCTCAAGCAAGGTTGGCTTCGCCGAAGCCCCTCCGTCTCGGCCATGTCCAAGCAAGGGAAACGGCTTGACATGGCACTCGACTCAATCGGGGCTTTGGCTCTGCGCTCGGCTTGCGCTATCGCTGCTGCTTTGCAGCGAAGATAGGCTGCGCCTCGGCAAAGCTCAAGCAAGGTTGGCTTCGCCGAAGCCCCTCCGTCTCGGCCATGTCCAAGCAAGGGAAACGGCTTGACATGGCACTCGACTCAATCGGGGCTTTGGCTCTGCGCTCGGCTTGCGCTATCTTTGCATCGTTTTTGGGGCAAATGCAACAGAGAATGTCAGCAGTATTGGAAGCACCTAAAGCCCGTTACCGGCTTGCGATAGGCGTGTTTTTCTTTCTCCAGGGCTTCACCTTTGCCAGCTGGGCGGCCCGTATCCCGGATTTCAAGGAAGTCTTCGGCTTGAACGAAGGCCAGTTAGGGACTTTGCTATTGGCTTTTCCGTTGGGACAGCTTTTGGGCGTGCCGCTGTCCGGCTATTTGGTGGAAAGATTCACGAGCCGCCGTACTTTGCTGTCGGCTGCATTCCTGTACCCTTTTACGTTGACCTGCTTGGGTTTCATCCCTTTCATTGCGGTGACGGGTGCAGGATATCCAATGCCATCTTGGACGGTCTATGTGTTCGGTGCCGTGCTGTTCCTGCTGGGACTGGTAGCCAATTTGCACAATCTTTCGGTCAATACCCAGGCGGTCGGGCTCGAAAAGGAGTACGGGCGCAGCATCATGGGGACTTTCCACGGATGCTGGAGCTTGGCAGGCTTCGCTTCGGGCATCGTGGGTTCGTTCATGGCGGCGCATTCCATCGTGCCGTTCTTCCATTACGCGGGTGTGCTGGCTTTCGGCCTGATTGTTCTGCTGTGCTGCCATAGGCATACGTTGAAGCAGGATATCGTCTCGGAAACCGCCAAGGGCGACAAGCCCACGTTCAACATCTTCAAAGGCGTGGACAACTACGTATTCCTATTGGGATTCCTGGCGTTTGCCAGTATGCTCTGCGAAGGGACGATGTACGACTGGAGCGCGATCTATTTCGACCAGGAAGTGGGCGTGGGCAAGGAATGCATCCGTTTCGGCTACACGGCCTGCATGCTGGCGATGGCGGCCTACCGTTTCTTGGCCGACGGCATCGTGAACCGGTTCGGCCCGGTGTTCATCATGCGTTTGAGCGGCTTGATGACGGCAGGCGGCTTCCTATTGATGGTGATAGCGCCCTTGGTAGGTCTGTCTGGCACTTTGGCCTTGGTCGTGGCCACGGTGGGAGCGGCATTGGTGGGCCTAGGCGTGTCTTCGGTGGTGCCGATCTGCTATGGGGCGGTGTCCCGGCACAAGGGCGTGGTGGCCGGGAGGGCCATCAATGCCGTCTCGACAATCGGCTTTTTCGGTTTCGTGATGGGGCCTCCGGTCATCGGGCATCTGGCGCAATGGATCGGTTTGCCGCGGGTTTTTGTCTTGGTAGCGTTGCTGGGGCTTTCCATGGCCTTGTTCGCCGGGAAGCTGAAAGGGAACAGATAGCCTGTGGGACGATGTTTTCGGAGGACTTGCCTTTCCGTGCCAGGAACTGCCAATGCCAAATATGGTCTGGATACGTGAAAAAAATAAAATCTGAATACGATGATTACTTTGAACATCGAGTACCGGATTGCATCCGGCAAAGAACAGGAATTCAGGAACTTGATAGCTGAACTGGCGGCGGCTTCCCGTCAGGACAAAGGTTGCCTGCGCTACCAGTATTATTTTCATCCGGAAAATCCCGGCATCGTGATGCTTTGGGAACAGTGGGACAATGCCGAGAATCTGGCCTTGCATGGACAGCAGCCGCATTTCACGCGCATTGTACCGCAGATGCGGGAAATCGCGCGGCAGGAGAAGTTCCGTTTTGAAGACTGAGCGTATGGAAAGACCTTATTTTGCGCACCCTACAGCGGTGGTCGACGAAGGCTGCGAGGTAGGCAGAGGGACGAAAATCTGGCATTTCAGCCATGTCATGGACGGAAGCCGGATAGGCGAGGACTGCAATATCGGGCAGAACGTGGTGGTTTCGCCCGGTGTGGCTTTGGGGCGGAACGTCAAGGTACAGAACAATGTGTCAATCTATACGGGCGTGGTCTGCGAGGATGATGTGTTCTTGGGCCCTTCCTGCGTGTTCACCAATGTGGTCAACCCGCGCAGCGCGGTGCCGCGCAAGGATCAGTACCGGGAGACCTTGGTTTGCCGGGGAGCCAGCATCGGCGCCAATGCCACGATTGTCTGCGGGCATCGGATCGGACGTTACGCGATGGTCGGGGCGGGGGCGGTGGTCACGCACGATGTGCCGGACTACGCCTTGGTAGTCGGGAATCCCGCCCGGCAGGCCGGTTGGGTCAGCGAATACGGCCATCGGCTTGATTTCGACGCTTCCGGTATCGCGCAGTGCCCGGAAAGCGGGCAGGCTTACCGTTTGGAGGAAGGAAAGGTGGAAAGGGTTTCCTGAGGCATGGCCTGTTCCTTTTCATATGCCGCATTGACCGTTTTGAAGAGCCCCTTTATCCCAAATCGGTCATTAGGCTTCGGGCAGATTGCTCGCTTATGTCATGCAGCATGCTTCTCGCCTAGCCGAAGGCGTAGCGGGCTACGTCGAGGCGTAGCGAGGAACAGGATGCGGACAGAAGCGGGCAATCTGCCCGAAAGCCTCGTTTTCCCAATCAGAAACGGACTCGGCGTGTCTAATGACCGATTTGGGTTTATATCCCTATGCCGATTCCTTGCGTGGTGAATCGATCGTGCTGTCTTTCTTGGGTTCCATGTCCTTTTCAAAATTTGTAGCCGACCCGGACGGAACTGTCGTGGGCGATGATTTTGCTTTCGGCACCGGTCTTGCGCAAAAGGTCCATCATTTGCACTATCTGGTCGAAGCTGAGGTCTTCGGAACAGAATATGACCTGCCCGATGTGGTTCACTTCAATCTGTTCAAGCAAGGAGCCTTTGGCATCGGATGCCGGCAAAGCATGGATCCTCTCCGGGGCGACGCCTTCGTCCATGAGCAAGCGGCCCACCCGCTGGCATTCTTCCTTGTTGCCCACAATCAGGTAATGGCGGCGGAAACGGGTCGAGAGAGGGAAGCTTCTCTTGAAAAGCATCCCGATGCCGAATCGGATCAGGCAGGCGATGCCGAGGCAGAGCAAGCCCCCGGCCACGGCCATGAAACGGCTGAACTGCCATTCGCTGCCCAGAAGCGCGCCAATCAGCAGAAAGGCGATGATGCCGCTCAGGAAACCGGCGGATGTCCTTCGGAACGAGATGGGAATCCGGTAGCCTTTCCATGTCCATACTCCGGCCACGAACAGGGCGGCATAAACGGGCAGTATCGCTTGCCGGTAGATGTCAGGATAGAAATGGGCATTGCCCCGGATCAAGGCCGGCCAGGCAAAAGACAGGAAGTAGAGAGCCGAATAGCTGGTTCCCAAGTCCAGTACTGGCAGCAAGAGTCTTTTGAAGAGGCGGCTTAGCACCGAGAGCGAGGCCCGCAGCCAGATGGCAAAGCGCAGGGCGTGGAAGTAGAGCTTGTATTTCCCTTTCGAAAAATATTTTTTGGCAAAAATCTCCATGGCCTTGTAGAAGACCATGACATAGTTGAGGCTGCCTTTCTTGGTGCTTTCGCCTTTGTAATGGATAATCCTTGTTTCAGGGAAATAATAGTTATGGTATCCGGCCAGCAGGATCCGGTAGGAGAGGTCGATGTCTTCCCCGTACATGAAGAAGGTCTCATCCAGCAGACCGGTTTTTTGCAGGCATTCCTGGCGGAGCATCATGAATGCACCGGAAAGGATTTCCACTTGGTTGGTCTGGTCTGGGCTGAGATGCCCCATGTAATAGGCGGCGAAGCGTCTGGAACGGGGAAACAGCTTGCATAAGCCGCTCATTTTATAGAAAGAGGCTTCCGGGGTGGGTAGCCCTCGTTTGGATTCTTTCAGGTATTTTCCTTGCCCGTCTATCATCTTCACGCCCAAGCCTCCGGCATCAGGATGGCTTTCCATGAAGTCGAGGCATTTCTTGAGGCTGTCGGCTTCAATCAAGGTGTCGGGATTGAGCAGCAGGACGTATTTGGCCTGGCTCAGCCGGATGGCCTGGTTGTTGGCTTTGGCAAAGCCAACATTGTCCTGGTTGGCGATGAGCCGCACCTGGGGGAACTTTTCCCGGACCATCTCCACCGAATCGTCCACCGAATGGTTGTCCACCACGAAAATCTCGAAATCCTGCCCTAAGGCCAGACCTTTGCTCTGGCATACCGAGCGCAGGCATTGCTCTAAATAGGATTTGACATTGTAATTGACGATGACGACCGAGAGGAGCATGGGATAAGTTGGTTTTGTGAGAGGGTTGCGGTTATTTCTCCTTTTGGCGGTTTTGCGCCATATAATCCTGCATCATTTTGTAAACCGTCGGCGGCACGAACGCGGAAGGATCTCCATGATGGTTCAATATATCGCGCACCACCGAGGAGTTGATGAAGCTGTAGCGGTTGTCGGTGAGCAGGAAGACGGTTTCCAGATCGGGTTGGAGAAGTTTGTTGGAAAGCCCTACGATGCGCTCGAACTCGAAGTCGGCAGCCGTTCTCAGCCCGCGCAGCAGGAAGCGGATATGGTTTTGCCGGCAATAGTCCACGGTGAGGCTGGAGAAGCTGTCCGCTTCCACCTTGGGTTCGTCCTTGAAGAGTTCCCGGATAAAGGCGAGCCGGGTCTGGAGGGGGAACATGCAGCGTTTGTCGGCATTGATCCCGATGGCCACGATGATTTTGTCAAAGAGGGGCAAGGCTCTGCGTATCACGCTTTCATGTCCCAAAGTGATGGGGTCGAACGAGCCGGGGAAGACGGCAATCCTGAGGTTTTCCATTTTTCTTGCGGTTCAGCCAAGGCGAGCCGGAAGCAAATTCTATCTTTCCGTATCGCCATTGGGCGTGTATCGAAATAGGGGTTTGAAGCGCGAAGATAGGGATAAAACCTGAGATAAGGGCGCATGGTGCGGGATTAGTGTTTTTTGATGATGAACTTTCCGGATATTGGCGTGGATTTGTCGTTAGGGGAGGAGGGAATGACACGATAAATATAGACTCCCGGCTTTAACCATATCGTGCCGGATTCGATCCGGATTTAAGATAATCCGCGAAGGAAACAAAAACTCCCGGCGCGTCACCCCTTGAACGCGCCGGGAGGCGATTTCTGACCGGTTGTGGCAGATGACCGCAAATCTTCGCCTGCTTGCGGATAATCATTGAACCTGTCGGTCTCGCGGCAAGCTAAAAATTCCGAAGAACGAAATCTACCAATTTCTCTTTCCGATGCGCAATCTTTTCCTTATCCCATATCGGCGAGCCCTCTGTCATATCCACTACCTCGCGCTGCTGGGCCAATTGCGTGTAGCTTGCCCGCTTTTCGGCAAAGGGCCGGTTGCCCTCGGCGCAGTTGTGCGACTTGGACACTAACAGGTAGTTTCCCAAACAATCGACATACTGATTACAGAACTCCTCGTCGTATTCCGGATACCCTGTTTCTTCAGGCGTGCCGTCAGGCCGTGTCTGCGGAGCGATATGTTCCAATTCTGGCGATTCTATCGCATCGAACCGCATGGGGGAATAACCGGCTTTCCCTTGGGATTTCAGGTAATTCTCATATTTCCACAGTAGGTATTTCGCTCTCCTTGGCTCTATGCGCCCTTGTATCGAATATTCCAGCTGCGTGTTGTTCCAATAGGCCCACCACCAAGAATCGGTCGTTTTCATCCATTCTATCCTTTCTATTATAGGCCTTACGGAAGCGTTCTCTTTTGTGAAGGCTTTGAACACATCGTTGAGGCGCGAAGTGATATCGGCTCTCGTGCCGATAAGCGCATTCCTTAGCATTATGGATTCAAAACTCCTGCACAAGACACGGATATCCTCCAAGGGAATCCCGAATTGGTATGCTTTCAGGATGAAAGGCATCACGGTTGCCGTGCTTCCCAAGGTTATCAGGCTATGGATTTCAAAACAGCTTTCGTCTTCCTTGAAAAAACGTTTCAAGTAAGCGAAATTCCAAGACAGCAGGTTGGTGAAATCCTTTATGAACCGTATGGAATCTTCGCCAGACAATTCCCGATCGATTTTATCGGTCGTATTCCACTCTTGCAAAGAATTAAAATACACTCGCAGCGTATACAACAGCACATCATCTTCATCCACATTGTTTTCGATGTATGAAATAGACTTGTATATCTCCTCGAATTTCTCCTTCACATTCCTTAACAAGTTTTCGGTTTCTTCTTTCCCGTAAAGATGGATGTTGTACATGAACCGGGCTTTGATAATCTCCAAGTTCGATGGTTTTTTGCCCCTGTTGTTCTGGAATATGAACATCTGCACGGCATCTGACTCCCGCTTGACGCAATAGGTGGAACAGGATGCCTCAGAAACGATTTCAAGCATCCTTGCACAGTATGCGGCATCCTTGTCGCCAAAGTAAGCCCGCAAATAATCGAACGATCTGACTATACGGTACTTGGAAACAGTATCACAGCCTACGGTGTCCATTCGGCTTTGGTCTATGACATATTCCCGGAAGAAAACATTATCGTAATCGACAGTCGAGAACCTGTAAGTCGAGTTGCGCTTCACCATGTCCTCGTAACATTCCATTTCATTTTCTTCCAACCCATTCTTTTCCAATGCCCGAACCTCTTTCAAGCGAGAGAACAAGGCGGATAAAAATATGACTATGGTGGTAAGTCTTTGCTGGCCGTCCACTACTTCGTACACGCCCCCTCCTTTGTCACTAAACAGGAAATGACCGAAATAATACGACTTGGCACCGCTTTTGGAAAAATCTTCCAAGTCGCGCACGAAAGTATTCACTTGGCCTTCCCTTTCCGAGTATGACAAAGAGGTTTCCCATGAATACGCCCGCTGGTAAGCCGGCACAACGACCTTGTTGCCTGCCAGCATGTTCCGAATAGTAGTAAAAGATTCCATAACTTTAAACTTTTTTAACTTTATTGAGCCACTTTGAAAAGTTAGACCTGTTAAACTCGTTCTAAAATAGCCATTCTATTAAAAAAATCACTTTTCTAACTGTCTATTTGTCTATCATTCCCGAACGATTGCTCCATCACTCAAATCCAAATATTAGTCGAATACTGCAACTCCGCCGAATCCTTTGGGGAAATCCTAATCAATACAGCTCCGTAATTAATCATTTGTCCCATAATAATTTAAAATAAATACGCCTACTCTGCGGCTTCGGCACTCCGATATATCCGAATTCTTTTTCATATCACAAAATCAAAATTTTATAACTTTCCTTATCTGTTTGTCCTTTTGTCCAACCTATCGTTTTCCCGGCCTTCGCGGCCGAAGCCTGAAGCCCTTGGCAGGCCGCAGGATTCCGAACCCCCTGTAACAAAAAAGGACACAGCCGATACTTTCCGCTCGTCCGCTTTAGTAGGTTCTGGTAAAACCCTTGGCCCGAACAAGGAAAAGCAGCCTGTGCTCTTTTCAGGGTACAAACCACCTCTCGACTTGTTATCCGGGGCCAAAACAAATTTACCAGATTCACTAAAGCCCAATAACACGTCTACAAGTTGCTTGCAGTATGTCTTTCGCGGATTCCGCCTTCTGCCCGCCCTGCCGCGCGAAGCCGTGTCGCCACCGCCCTGCCGACCGGTTCGGGACAGTCCGGAATCCGACAACAAAGATAAAAACTTTTTCCTTGCCACCGTATATCCGGCATCGCCAGGACACCGCCGGGACATACCACAGACCGCTTCCTTTCTCCTATGCAGGAATCGGACAATCCTATCCGCGACCGGGCTGCATCGAACCATCAAGGCCGGATGTCGGCATCGTTCTATGCATCGTGCAAGATCGCCGGTTCCAAACACCGCAAAAGTACGTCAAGAAAATGCCAGAACATGGCACATTCCGGAATAAATCCAAATCGGCCTTGGCGCGTCTAATGACGGATTTGGATTAAATCCATCCGCCATGTCCGGATTCTGCCTGCAAGCCCGTTGCATTTTGATGCGGTTGTCCTGAGGAAATGTTGTAAATTTGGATTTCCAATGTGTATGGAAATGGATAAAGAGAGCATGAATTCCGGTTCGATTCCGGCAGAAATCCAGACTCTATCGATGGGCGGTTCGCTGGAGTCCGGTTCCTTGGATAACAAGGCATTGGAAATCAAGCAGTCGTTTGCTCCGATAGAGGGCAGGGAGGTTCGGATTCTGGTACTGGGTTCGATGCCGGGCGATGCCTCGATAGCGGCAGGCCGGTACTACGCCCATCCCCGCAACCGCTTCTGGCCGCTGATGGCCTCGCTTCTGGCTTGTGCCATGCCGGTGGATTACGAGGCGCGATGCCGGATGTTGCAGGAACATGGCATCGCGTTATGGGACGTGGCCGGGTCGGCGGTAAGGCCAGGCAGCATGGACAGCGCGATGCGGGAGGAACGCCCCAACGACATTGCCGGTCTTTTGGCGCGGCATCCGGAGCTTGGCTCGGTGGTTTTCAACGGCAGGAAAGCGGAGCAGCTGTTCGACCGCTTTTTCCGGCGGCTTCCCGGTTTGCGTTACTTTTCCATGCCCAGCACCAGCCCCGCCAATGCCTCCTTCAGCATGGAGCGTTTGGCGGAACGCTGGAAGTCGGTGTTCGAGGCTTGACCTTTGCATCAAGCCGGGCAGCGCGGCGGCATTTGCTTCGATGTTTTGCAATAAGTTCCTGGAATCGCAGCAAGGTTTATGGTTTTGACCATAAAGAACGGTTAAAATTTTATGGTTCCAACCGCAGAATGGGACGGCGAATTGTGTTTAAGCGGGCTTGGGATCTTGCAAATGGGAGTTGAACCTGTATGGGGGATGAATCGCGTGAGATAATGCTGGGTGTTTGCTTTTCTGCGATGGAGGGATTCTCTAATGGTTCGTTTTCGAGTGAAAATGTTTATATTCGGCTTCGCCGCATATCCGGTATCGCCTCGGCCATGCAAAAAGATCGAGCTCATTTGCATGGCTCTCGGCTTCTGCGTATATTTGTTGCTGAAAGGACGAATGAATGTACATGGTACACGACTTACAGTACCCCCAAGGGAAAATCCAACTATCAATAGACAACCAAGGTGTGATGGGGAGTTGCTTTGTCGGTTTACGCTACGTTGACAAGATAAACAGCGAAGCGGTGAGAGCGCAGGCCATGGAAGATTTATGAATTCAAGCATGTGGTTTCGAGTAAGTTTTGAATCCTTGGAACGGACACGATAAGGAGAAATGCATTATGGAAAGAACTGTTTTCAACAAAGCGCAGTTAGAGATGCTTGATATTATGGCAAGCATTCGGAGCGATGAAGAATTGGAAGCACTGAAGCATGCTATTTCCGAGTTTTATGCGCAGCGTGCTGATGAAGAAATGGAGAAACTTTGGCAGTCTGGACAATGGAATGAAAAGACCTTGGAAGAATTGGGTAATGTTCATTACCGCACACCTTATAGACAATGAAAAAGTTAG
Source organism: uncultured Bacteroidales bacterium (assembly GCA_944320265.1). Taxonomy (GTDB): domain Bacteria; phylum Bacteroidota; class Bacteroidia; order Bacteroidales; family P3; genus Pullibacteroides. The sequence goes on from CALUGT010000002.1 coordinate 102,873, forward strand.
TGGTATTGGATACCAATTGTTTGGTGCAGATGTTGTCGGTACATAGCCCGTATCGTGCAGCATGGGAGGCTTTTAGAGAAGGGAAATACGAACTTTGCGTGACTGATGATATTATGAATGAATATGAGGAAATCATAGAACGTGTAGCCAATGCGGCTGTATCTCATAATATCGTCAATGCAATTATTCGAAGCCCGTTTACAAGGTTTTTTGCACCTCGTTTTCGTTTTCATCTTATAGAGCAAGACCCTGACGATAATAAATTCGTGGATTGCGCTATTGTGGCAGGCGCAGACTATATTGTTAGCGAAGATGCCCATTTCCGGGTATTGGAAAAGATACCTTTCCCTAAAGTAAATGTTATTCTGTTGAATCAGTTTATGGAAGATATTGCCGGGATCAAGCTATAGGACAAGGAAATTGTTAAGCTTATTTTTGTAAATCTTTTGATTGTAATCAAGTCTTCATTCGGACATAACAAAAAGAGGGTGTATTGGTAGGGATTTGGAATAAATCTTAGGTGGTGTGTCAGAGTGAGTAAGATGCAAGGCGCGAGAGCGAGACGAAGGAGCGACTGTTGTTGCTTCGCAGCGAGAGCAGGCTTCGCCTCAGCAGAGAGCAAATGAACTCGCCCTCTGCGTTCGGCTTGCTCTGCTGTTCGTGACTGAGTTCGAGTCTCGAAAGGTAGTGCAAACCGAGAGCAGAACCGAGCAAGCTTGAGTTCTGTTGAGGTGCAGCCAGTCTTCGGTGAATCCAGATTGCTCATTATGACCGTATTGAAGCGCGAAGATAGGGGTAAAACCTGAGATAAGGCGCATGGTTCGGAATTAGTGTTTTTTGATTATGAACTTTCCGGATATTGGCGTGGATTTGTCGCTATGGGAGGAAGGAATGACACGGTAAATATAGACTCCCGGCTTGAATCCTGATACGTGGCATTCAAGGTCTTGTACTGTTTTTTGAGAAACCACTCTGCCGGAAATATCGCTTATCTGCAACAGGCCTCTTGTTGCTGTTGCGAAATAGAAGATGACGCTGCCATCTCCTTGATTCATGACATGGCATGGCGTATCGGCATGGGGCGGTTCGTTAGGGGTAGGTGGTTGAGGCTGCTGGATATAGCATGTATTGAACTCGCTGTTTTGGTAGATGCGTTCCCCGTCTTGGTACAGGCAAAGCACATCGGCTTGCCGCACGCCGACCATGGTGACGCTGGAGCGGGCTGGGCCGAAGGCAATGGAACCCATCCCTTCGACCCAGAGATCCCAGGGGGCTGTTTCGGCATCCTCGTGCGCATACCGTACTTTCCAGCATCGGAAGGTTTGCCCGTCGGGTTCAAAGACTGTATCGAAGGTTCTGTCCACTACCAAGTGTTCGAAGTTATGAACCATGACGGTGTCTCCTGCTCCAAGGCTGACGTCGAACAGCAAGGCATCCGGGCCGGTTGTCTTCACGTAGATTTTTCCGCCTTCCTGTCGGTATAAATCGTCCTTTCGGGCATCGGAACCGTCTTCTTGCTTAGCGCTGAACATCTTTTTCCAAAGGACGCCATCGATGGAGGTGTCGCCTTCAAAGAAATAGAGATAATTCATCGGGCTTTCCAGGCCGGAAATTTGATGGCAGACCGTCCATAGTTTCCCCTCGTCTAAGAAATCCTGGAACGAGGAGTCTTGACTGTTTTCAGGTGTGGTTGCGTAGATTCCTTTTGCTTGGATGGCTGTGCCGCTGCCTATTGACAGGATGATTCCTATCGTCACTGCCCGGAGGATAATCGTTGTCGTTTTCATGTCAGTTCTTGTTTTTACCATATCGTGCCGGATTCAATGAGGATTTCCGAACTCACGTTATTTAATGTTGTTTTTTTAATTCTCATGGTAATTTTGGCATTTCTTGAATAATCTCTCCATTTAGAAGTTTTCCGTTCGCATGCTTATTGCGTTTTATACCGTCTGCTCCCCATGTGCCCCATTGCTTGAAAAAGAAGCGTGCGCCTTGTTCTTCAACTTGCCTGAGTATTTTTAAAACCCAAGGCTCTTTCATTGGACGGGCTTGTTGGCCGCTTTCGCCACCAACAATAACCCAATCAATTCCAGTCAAATTGAGTTTGCCAAGATCTTCCACTAACGGTTCGCATGAAAGAAATTTGACCGTGGCGTGCAATTTACGTAGGAAGTCTATTCTAAAACGATAATCTTTCGCCTCTACTGTAACGCCGAGCCAAACATTTTCAGGAATGTTACGTGTCGCAAAATATTCAGCCATTCGTTCTGCTCTTTTTGTAAGGATTTGGTATCTGTGTTGAGGCGTTTTCTTAATGACATTAAATATCTTGTCAACAAATTCAAATGGTACCTTTTCATGGAAAAGGTCGCTCATTGAACAAACAAAGATGTTGTGCGAACTCTTCCATGCTAATGGCTCTTCAAGGCATCTTTCATGAAGGGTGACAGTAAATCCATTAGCATACTTTTCTTGTCCCATCGCTTTGAGACGGCGAGACATCATTTCTGCATAACAGTGCAGGCATCCTGTGGACTTCTTTGTGCATCCAGTAATTGGGTTCCACGTTTTATCAGTCCATTCTATCTTCGTCGTTTTCATAAAACTTCAATTTTATATTCTTCTACTCTATGAATATTTGAACTTTGTCTGTTGAACCTACCTTGAATTTTTACTTTCTTTTTTTCAACAAGAGACTTAGCAACATCAACAAATAATTTCGGTTCACAACCATGCGACAAAACCCATTTCAAACCTTCTATATTGGATTTAATTTTGCCATTCAGAATCAACAGTTCTAGTTCCTCTTTGATTTTTATTTTCTTTGTCGTATTTGTTGGATTATAGAACAAGGAGCCTTTTTCAAAATCATTGTCAATGTTACAATTTGATTCACCAGAATTTTCGTCCTCCATCCAACAAACTTTTACAAACTTTTCCATGCCTAAAGTATGGTTTGTTCCAAAGATTAATCCATAGTAATTCGCCCCCTTTTGTATTGTAAAATGATGGATATAATACTCCTTATCTGCAGGAATAAGATTGCGAAAGTAGTCGGCAATGATTCGATGACACTCCTTCGGTTTTTTCTCTTCAAAGTCAAGCCTATTCGTATCAATATATGTCTTAACCGCATCCACATCCCGAAACCGTTTGATAAACGAAGAAGATATAAAGAAAATAAAATCTGTTAATGGCGAAGTTGCCAATTTTAAGAACACATCTTTAGTGATTTGAGAAAAGCCATATTGGTCTAATAGAACAAATTTCGCATAGCTCTTGTTTGCAAGGACAGCTCTAAATTTTTCACTCTTCATGATTTCTTCAAAAGAAGCGTCTCTGCAATAAATGGTATTTGAATAGACGCATTTTTCAAGAGGGCAAGCAGATTTGCATTTTAATAAGAAGTCTTCTGTTGCCTTGTCAAGCAATTCTCTCTTCTCTTTTTCCTTCTCATTAAAACCAAAAACCACATGTTTATGATTCTCTGCTAAATCTGCACAATGTTGACGTTTATTACCTCTGGCTTCTTCTAAAAGAATAATAGGAGATCCGGGATTCCCTTCAGAATCAGTTCCACTGCCAGCAAACATATCATATATAAAAATCTTTTTTACGCTTGAGTGATGAACAAATACAGGAAACCACTCCCTGAAGCATTTACGGAAAATGTCAAGTTTTAACATTGTGGCCTCATGGAACGGCTCTTTGTTTATATCTTTTTTTGCCATATTACTGTTCTATTTTAAATATTTGTCCAAAATCGCTTGCTTGCGCTTTGCACCACTATTGAGGACTGCTTTAGCTTCGGCTACTTTAGCTTCGTAGGCGGAGATTTCCGTCACGATTTGCTGCTGAATGTCAGGCTGAGGAACAGGAATGGTGTAACGTATGATATTATCCTTGTTGCCACGAGGCATCTTCATTCCTTTTACATCGTTCATCACATAGTCAATAAATGTTTGGCGACAAATCATGTGATAGACAAACTCAGACGTGACTTCTGGCGTTGGCCGAAACACCATGACATCCGGACTGCAACCACCGTCGCGATCTGCAAGCCAGATTTTCTTTAAATACGGACGGATGTTGGACATCAGAATGTCACCACGCTTATACTCAATGACACTGCCTGCGAGCGACTCGCCATCGTATGGGCGCACACCTTCAAAATCTTGGAGCATATTATCCGTTGTAATGTAATCGCTTGCGGATATTTTATCAAAATCTATTCTATTTGTTGTAAATGGGGCAATTGCCCGCAATGTCTTTGTTTCACCATTCACTCCTGAAAGTATATGTTCTATCTGCTCTTTTGCTTTGGCAATTTGTTTTCTTGCTTCTTCCACCTCTTTATCGACTGCATCACATTCGATAACGACTTTTCCTTGAACATCAGTCGGTGGTAGTGGCAGTTTAAAAGACGAATACTGCTGCGCATTGATGTTAGGCTGCGCAGTTCCACCTCTATGAGCCAAAACCCATTTGCGGTATTCCTCAGCGAGACAGAATTGGAAAACATATTCAGGCATTATTTTTTCCGCAAATCGGAAGCGGATAAGATAGCCAGCAAATAATGCCTTACCAAATTTCTCACGATATAGAAATGGCTTACCCGCCGTTGCACCAGAACGTGCAAACAGCAAATCTTTATCAGCCAATATATATTGTTCGTCAACTTTTTCTGCTGTTTTCCAATCATTACTTAATTCTCCCGTTTCGGTGATGTCGGTTATTCTGATGTAGCGATAATCTGACGACGGATTTCCTTCTGTTGCAGCCACGTTTGCACCATATTGAGGAGGAGTAGAAACCAAACTTCCAAGTGAAGCCAATGGCCACTTGCTATGCACGAAATCTACATTGGTGAAAGCACTCGTTTTTATCGTTTTATCAAAAGCAGTCCGTTTAAAATCTATCATATCCACCAGTCTTACTTGCGAAACGATTTCAGACAAATCTTCCGGCACCACAACATCTTCGCCTAAGAAGTTCTGACGAATCAATGTGTTAATCTTCGCCGGGTCGCACAAATCATCGGGATTGAACAACGGTGTGCGAATTCCGTTTATTCCACGAATTTGTTGAACTGTATCATCGTCATCTCCTTCATCTTCGTTTTCTGATTTGGACTTCGACAAGTGCAGGTATTCTATTCCCTCGTTGCCTTTGCTGTCGCTCCATTCGTAACCGAGGAATTTCTTTATGGCAGCCGTCGTTGTGGGAGACTTCACAATCAGCACTGGGGTATCGACTGTAAATGCCAGCAAGAAAATATAGACTTTTTCCCGCTCTATGGAAATGATAAAGTTGAGTAGTGCTTTTTCTTTTTCGGCTTTCTTTTGAGCTTCAGTTTGCTTGCGGAAAGTCTGCGTTTTGCTCCTTGTGCGGAAACGGTTGCGAATGTCTCTCGCCACATCGCAGACACCTTTCATTGCAGTACGGTCCGTGCTGTCAAACGACTCGCGATAAGCCGTGAACACCTCGGTCTCAGACAAGGTTTTATGGATGATTCCCTCTTTGAGGAATGTGCGATAATCTTCCAGTTCGTATCCGCAATGGTCGCAATAAGCCTGCAGTAAGTCTCCATCCTGATAGATGTCTTCCGCATGGTCGCTTGCCGCAAACCAAATCTTGACACGGTTACGATAATGCTCCATCGCAGGAGTGTTGGTTTCTTTCCGTCTAAGGAACAATACCACGGTATTGGTGCCTGTCTTTCCGAATGTTCCGCTGCCGAATTCGGCAAGAGAGACAATATCGAAGTTTTCTAGGATTATTTCCCTTGCTCGGGCATAGATGCCGCCCTTGTTGAGCACCGAGACGGGCAACACGATGCCGGCCACTCCGCCGGCGCGCATGAGCCAAGCCGAACGCTCCATGAAGAATGTCTCTATGGCATTGTTCTTCGCTGTGTTTATGTTGCTGCCAAAAAGTGAGAACGCAGCGCGGTCATTGTCACTGAGCGTTTCAAGAAAACCTGTTACAGAGTATGGAGGATTGGCGACAAGCACGTCATAACTGTTGGGGTGCAGAGCAGCGTTTGGCTGCAGGGCATCAGCATAAATGATGTTTGTCTCGTCATGTCCGTACATGAATGCGGAGACTTTCGAAACCTTAGACAAGCGGTATTCCTTTTCTATGCCAGTGATATGCTTGTAATACTCACGGATGTCAATATCCGGGCGGTACCTTTCCACGAATTCTTTGATTCTTACAGCATACTCTGTCAGGAAATGTCCGGCACCGCAAGCGTAATCGATGCACGAAGGTATTCCCTCGCTTTGACTTACAATCTGTTCCAAAGGAAGAGAAGAGACAATGAAGCGGACAATCGGCATTGGTGTGAAGTACTGGCCTTCGCTTTGCTTCACACCTTTTGTAAGGAAACCTTCGAAAAGGTCGCCCAAGAACTGGTTGGTTTCTGTATTCCGCCCCTCCTCTGCCGCAGATTTTAGTCTGATGTTTTGGAGCATCAGCAGCACCTCGCGTAGAATTTTTGCGTTCTCCTTGAAAAGGCGTTCGTTGTGGACGCTGATGAAAGAAAAGTCGTTGTCTGAATAGAACTTCAGCGCACGAAAGTATTCCATTACGGTTTTCATCGTCGCATCCGGATCTTTCTTGTACCAGCGGAACGCCTTCTCTATCTGCTCGTTTTCAATGTAAGTGACCGTTTCACTTAAAAACTTCTCCATTCCGTCACGGTAAAGTCTCTGTAAACGGTCTTGCAAAGAAAAATCATCATCGTATGCAGCGCCTTTCCAATAAAAATGCAGGTCATCCGGATTGTTTGTCTCATCCACCACTTTGGCAAGGAACAGGTTGACAAGCTTGTCGAAAGCATTTTCTTTCGCTCCGACATTGTGTCGCCGAAGAATGGTTGCGAACTCGTTATATTTCTTTTTTATTTCGTCATTGCTTATTGGATATAAATCCTTGACAGAGAATTTGTTTTTGCCTATATGGTAAGGCTGGATATCGTCTTCAAACAATCCCCGTGTAGCAGCATCGCATTGGTATGTATCATGCCAAACGCGGAACAATTGCTTGTTGTTCTTCGCGTCTTTATAAGCAAGCAGTTCTGGGTCGTTCTTCAGCTTTTCTTCGTTGTCCTGCACATTTATCAGATAATATGCGGACCTTATCTCTTTTCCGGCAAAATCAGACGTATAAAGACAAAGGAACTTCGTTGCCTGCTCCTGCTGAAAGTAGCTGAACAACTGTGCGCCGTCTTCGAGCGTGTCTCGCCAAGCGCCGTCAAATTCATCAGGTTTCTTGCACTCAATGATCAACAAGGACTCCTTGTCTGCCGCCATTTCGCCAGACAAGCTGCTGTGTGTCCGTACCCAAATGTCGGCATAGCCGCCCTTCTGTGTATGTCCCAGTTTCCATGCAGGTTCAAGTTCTATATGCTCAGGTTTGTAGCCCATCGAAAGCAGACGGTCAACACACTCGAATACGACGAAATTTTCCGGTTCTGAGAAATTGCTCGTTGTCTCACGGCCGACAGTTATACCAATCTCCTTGTAATGGAAATGCTCGTTCCTTACATCTACTTTCAACGGAAGTCCAACTCCTTCATAGGATTTTGTGAATATATCGTTTTCCTGTTCAAAACGCAGGGTAGAGAGTAATTTCTTGATATTGTCTTTGGTAATCATTTTGGTATAATAAAAGCTAATTGTTACGATTTCTCAGTAGTCCAGCAATAAAGTTTGGCATAATTAATCATTATTACCGCCATTAATAAGTCGACGAGGGTCTACATTCAAAAGATTCGCAGTCTAACAAGCGTATCAAGAGAGGGTTGCATCATTTTGCCAATCTGTTCCGCTAACCATTTACCTGTTTTGCCGTTCTCAATCAAAATGACTGTTAATCTATTGATTTCTTGAGATTCCATACGTTTTGGGTTGTCTGCTAATCACAAAGCTTCAATCTGTTTGCAAATTTAGCCATAATAGCTGGAAATACCACTTTGATTTCTCGGAAAAGGGAATAGAGAGGATGGATGGGAGTATTTTAATGGTCGTTGATTTTGAATGAAGGACATAATAAAAACGAAAAATGCATATTCATCAAGTTTATTTTCTACTTTTATACTTGGATTCCCTACAGGGTCTGACACAGAATGCTGCAATGATTCGGTATTGCAATGATGAGGGGTTATACAACTAGTTAAGCTATAAATCCAAGATATTTATCTGTATATGAATATTTTTGATTTATAGTGTGTCTCAGCTTCGGCAGGGATTCCAGCTTCAGAAGAACTTAATTCAGAAAAAGATGATTTCAGCGAAAAACGATTCAAAGGAAACCAAGCAGTCGTTTGCCCCGATAGAGAGCAAGGAGGTTAGGATTCTGATATTGGGTTCGATGCCGGGCGATGCCTCGATAGCGGCAGGCCAGTATTACGCCCATCCTCGCAACCGTTTCTGGCCGCTGATGGCCACGCTTCTGGGTTGCGCCTTGCCTGAGGATTACGAAAACCGATGCCGGATGCTGCAGGAACATGGCATCGCTTTATGGGATGTGGCCGGGTCGGCGGTAAGGCCGGGTAGCATGGACAGCGCGATGCGGGAGGAACGTCCCAACGACATTGCCGGCCTTATGGCGCGGCATCCGGAACTGCGGGTTGTGGCGTTCAATGGCCAAAAGGCGAAACAGCTGTTCGACCGGTTCTTCCAGCGGTTTCCGGATGTGCGGTATTTGCCGATGCCCAGCACCAGCCCCGCCAACGCCTCGTTCAGCATGGCTCGTTTGGCGGAACGCTGGAAGGCGATGTTCGAGGCTTGACTTTGCGGCGGCATTTGCTTCGATGTTTTGCAATGAGTCCCTGAAATTACTGCATGGATTGCCTTGCCCGTTCCGTCCGGCAAGTCTTTGGGGGTTATCATGTTTGCATGCTGCCTGTTGTGGTTCCCTTGGAGGAAAAGTTGCGGCAGTTTTTCAGATAGATATTGTTCGTTTTTCCGTGTGCTACCGGAGGTGGAGGTATCTCCCGGTCAGGCTGTCCGGAGAGGCCGCGATTTCCTCGGGCGTGCCTTGCGCCACAATCCGACCGCCTTCCTCGCCGCCGCCCGGGCCGAGGTCTATCACGTAATCGCTGTTGGCAATGACGTCGAGGTCGTGTTCTATGATGACCAAGGTTGCTCCTAAGCTGATTAGTTTCTGGAATACCCGGATGAGCGTCTGCGTGTCGAGCGGATGCAGACCGATAGTGGGTTCATCGAAGACGAAGAGACTGTCGTCCTGGCGGATTCCCATTTCAGCGGCTAATTTCAGGCGTTGGGCTTCGCCCCCGGAAAGGCTGGTTGTGGCTTCGCCGAGGGTTATATAGCCCAAACCGATTCGGTTGAGCGATTCCAAGCGCGATTCCAATATTTTGTAGCGGGCAAGGGCCTTTTGGGCATCGGCCACATCCATTTTCATCAAATCGGGCAAGGAATAGCTCTTGCCATCAGCGGCCTCGTAGCGGAATTCTTCGGATTTCTGCGCGTAGCGTGAACCATGGCATTCCGGGCAGGGGATGTCCACATCGGGCAGGAACTGCACATCCAGGCTGATGGTACCCGTCCCATCGCAGACAGGGCAGCGCAAAGAGCCCGTGTTGTACGAGAAGTCGCTGGCCGAGACCGAGGTGGCCTTGGCGGCAGGCAGCTTGGCAAAGAGCTTCCGCAAATCGTCATGCACGTTGGCGTAAGTGGCTACCGTGGAGCGGACGTTCGCCCCGATAGGGGTGGAGTCGATCAGTTTCACGTTCCGGATGCCATCGGCCCTGATGCTTTTCACATGGGCGGGCAGCGATTCCTTGCGGATCATGGCCTGGAGTGCCGGTACAAGGCTTTCGAGGATGCTTGTGGTCTTGCCCGAACCCGATACCCCCGTCACAGCCACCATGCGCCCTTTGGGAATACGGATATGAAGCGGCTTCACCGTATGGATCGGCCCGGTTTCCATTTCGATAGCCCCCAAAGCGAACATGTCCTGCGCTGAAGCCTTCTGGCGAATCACATCGCTTTTTGGGTTGGCTAGGAAAGGCCCGATCAGGGAACGGGAATCCTGTTCTATTTGCGGAACGCTGCCTTGAGCTATGATTTTCCCGCCTTTGGTTCCGGCTTGCGGGCCGAGTTCGATAATCCAGTCGGCTTGGCGGAGAATCTGCGTGTCGTGGTCCACCAAGAGTACCGAATTGCCATCGGCGGTCAGGTCTTTCATGACGCCGACAAGGCCGTTGATATTGACCGGGTGAAGCCCGATGGAGGGTTCATCCAGGACGTAAATCACGCCGGTGGTCCGGTTCCTGACGCAACGGGCCAGCTGCATTCGCTGGCGTTCGCCGGTAGAAAGGGTAGAGCCGGCTCGATCCAGGCTCAGGTAGGACAGGCCCAATTCCAATAAGCGGCGGGACGTGTCGAAATAAGACGGGCTGATGCTTTCGCCCATCGGGCGCATTTCGTCGGGAAGCCATTCGGGGATGCCTTTGACCCATTCGTCCAGCTGGCGGAGCGTCATTTGGCAGGCTTCGGCCAAGTTGATTCCCCGGATGCGCGGGGCGAGCGCGGCTTCGTTGAGGCGGGTGCCGTGGCAGTCGGGACAGGTGTCCTGCTTGAGGAATTTCTCCACGCGCTTCATCCCTTTGTCGTCCTTGACCTTGGAAAGCGCGTTTTCCACTGTGTAAACGGCATTGAAGTAAGTGAAATCCATTTCGCCCGACACGGCCGAGCTTTTGCTCTTGTACAGGATATGCTTTTTGACGGCAGGACCGTGATAGACAATGTCTTTCTCCTGCGGTGTGAGGTCCTTGAACGGAATATCGGTCCGGACACCCATGGCGCGGCACACATCAGTCATCAATGCCCACATCAGCGAGTTCCAGGGGGCTACCGCACCTTGGTCTATGCTCAGGTTCTGGTCCGGGACAAGGGTGGATTCGTCCACGCTCATCACCGTGCCGATGCCACCGCATTTCTTGCAGGCGCCACTGCTGTTGAAGGCTAAATCCTCGGCCGAAGGGGCGAAGAAACGTGCTCCGCATTCCGGGCAGATGATTTCCTGACCTGCGGCCACTTTGAGGGTGGGCGGGCAGTAGTGTCCGTTCGGGCAGCGGTGGCTGGCCAGGCGGGAGAACATCAGGCGAAGGCTGCTGAGCAGTTCAGTCCCGGTGCCGAAGGTGCTGCGGATGCCGGGAACGCCGGGACGCTGCCGCAAGGCGATAGCGGCCGGAACGTAGAGGATTTCGTCGATGTCGGCTTTCGGGGCTTGGGAGATGCGTCGGCGGGTATAGGTGGACAGGGCTTCGAGATAGCGCCGGGAGCCTTCGGCATAGACCACGCCGAGCGCTAAGGAAGATTTTCCCGAACCGGATACCCCCGCCACGCCGACAATCTGGTTGAGCGGGATATCGATGTCGATGTTTTTCAGATTATGGACTTTCGCACCGCGTATTTCTATTCTATCTTGTTGCATGATATGTTCCTTAAAAGAGGGATGCCAAGGCAAACCATGGCAAAAATAGCATAAATCCGGCAAGGGGTGTTGCAAAACGAAAGGCGGGCAGGAGGGATATTGCAAGGAAGACCCGGAAGCCGTTTTGGGAGGCTTGTTCGAGGGTCTTGTCAACCGGACGCGGGGCGAATGGAAAGGAAGGTGGAGCTTTCAAGCCATCGGAATCGAAATCAGAGGCAACTTGAAGCGGAGACGGATAAAACAAGGGGATGGGTAAAACAAGGGGACGAAAAACAAACAAGCCGGCCCATCGGACCGGCTCGCTCGATTAAGAACTTGTTGGCAGGCAGCGGATTCGCAAGGAACCAGAGCCTGTCGGAACAAGTCTTAGTTGTTCTTTTCAGCAGCTTCCATCGCATCCTTCAAGTTCGACAAGGCAGCGATGTCGCCCAAGGTGGTCTTTTCGGAAGCTTCGTTGAGCTTCTTCACCGCCTTGGCCGTGTTGTCGGCGTTCTTGCGGTTTTCGTTTTCAGCCTTGGCACGTTCTTCAGCGGCTTCTTCCTGATGGATACGGGAGTGCGAAACCACGATACGTTTGTTGTCCTTGTTGAATTCGATAACCTTGAAGTCGGCCTGTTCGTCCTGCTTGAGCGGTGTGCCGTCGGCTTTCACCAAGTGACGAGCCGGGCAGAAACCTTCCACGCCGTAAGGCAATACCACGATAGCGCCTTTGTCGTTGACCGAAGCCACCGTACCCTTTTGCAGGCTGCCTACCGAGAACAAGGTTTCGTAAACATCCCAGGGGTTTTCTTCCAATTGCTTGTGACCCAAGCTCAGACGGCGGTTTTCGATGTCGATGTCCAGAACTACAACATCGATCTTTTCGCCAATCTTGGTGAATTCGGCCGGGTGCTTGATCTTCTTCGACCAGCTCAGGTCGGAGATATGGATCAGGCCATCGATGCCTTCTTCCAGTTCAACGAAGATACCGAAGTTGGTGAAGTTGCGGACGGTGGCCGTGTGGCGCGAACCTACCGGGTATTTTTCAGTGATATGCTGCCAAGGATCCGGGGTGAGCTGCTTGATGCCCAAGGACATCTTGCGTTCTTCGCGGTCCAGGGTAAGGATGACGGCTTCCACTTCGTCGCCCACTTTGAGGAAATCCTGGGCCGAACGCAAATGCTGCGACCAGGACATTTCCGAAACGTGGATAAGACCTTCCACGCCGGGGATGATTTCCACGAAAGCGCCGTAGTCGGCCAGAACGACAACCTTGCCCTTCACCTTGTCGCCTACCTTCAGGTTCGGGTCGAGCGAATCCCAAGGATGCGGGGTGAGTTGCTTCAGACCCAAGGCGATACGTTTCTTGTTTTCGTCGAAGTCCAGGATAACCACGTTGATCTTCTGGTCCAGCTTCACCACTTCTTCGGGGTGGTTTACGCGGCCCCAGCTCAAGTCGGTGATATGGATCAAACCGTCTACGCCGCCAAGGTCCACGAACACGCCGTAAGAGGTGATGTTCTTGACGGTACCTTCCAGTACCTGGCCTTTTTCCAGCTTGGACATGATTTCGGCCTTCTGCTGTTCGATTTCGTCTTCGATAAGAGCCTTGTGCGAAACCACCACGTTCTTGTATTCGTGGTTGATTTTGACAACCTTGAATTCCATCGTCTTGTTGACGAACACATCGTAGTCGCGGATGGGCTTCACATCGATCTGAGAACCGGGCAAGAAAGCTTCCAGGCCGAACACATCGACGATCAAGCCGCCTTTGGTACGGCTCTTGACATAACCGGTGATGATTTCCTGGTTGTCGTAAGCTTCGTTGACGCGTTCCCAGGATTTGAGGATGCGGGCTTTCTTATGCGAGAGGACCAACTGGCCGGTAGCGTCTTCCTGGCTTTCCACATAGACTTCCACCTTGTCGCCCGGCTTGAGGTCGGGATTGTAGCGGAATTCGGAAACGGGGATGATGCCATCGGATTTGTAACCGATGTTGACTACCACTTCGCGGTTGTTCTTCGAAACGACAGTCCCTTCGATGACTTCCTGGTCGGCAATCTGCTTGAGGGTGTTGCCGTACTGTTCGTCCATCGGATCCTTAGGACCTTCTTGTTTGGCGTTTTCTTTTTCTTTTCTGATTTTGTGGTGTTCGAGTTCGTCCCAGTTGAAGTCCTCGATACCGGTTTTGGCTAATTCTTCTGCCATGATTGGGATAAATTCCTGCGGCAAACGTGGCGCGGAATCCGGAAACGGCTCGTCTGCCTTGTTTAACGTTTTGTTTCTTACGCCCGTACCGGATTCATGCTGCGGGCGCAAAATGGCTGCAAAGGTACGAAATTTTCTTGAATTACAATCAAATGTTGCCGGAGGGCTTTTGGAAATTTTGAGATGTCGGGTTAATACAGGAAGCCGAATAACCAAAGTGGAATCCGATTGCCGTATCCTACCTCGGTATCGTCAATGGCCAGGTAGCTATTGGGAATGTTGGCTATTTGGTCAAAAGTTTTGTTTTTACCACCGACTTCAAACAGATGCTTTCCATCGATGAGGAAGTCACCTTGTTTAGGATAGCATGTATTGTGAAGAACGCGCATCTGGCTTAAAAAGAATATTTCCCGTTCGTTCCCTTTATCAACGGTAGGGCAAAGGACGTGCATCAGGTTGGGATTACCGAGGTATATCTTGTCTGGTTTGGTGAGGAACTTGTAGTTTTTGGTTTTAGCGGAAAGCAGGGTAAGAACTTGTGCTTTGTCAAGAGCATAGAGCATTTTTAGGCCTGATTCGTTGTCCGTGGACAGCTGCTTCCAGAGTTCCGACATTTTTGGTTCGAAGGGGACGTGCTCGCTGATAATCATCAGTAGCCTTTTCACTTTATTCAGTGTTTCGAATGTCACTTTTTCTACGGCTGGCAAATCGGAGTCGATGACAACGGAGATGGTTTCTCGTAGACGTGATGGAAAATCCTCAAGGGTTTCTTGATAAAAAGGATAGTATCCGTGGGATAGGTAGTTTTCGAACAATGGTGCCACTTTGATGCTTTTTATGATTTCCATTGCTTTTGCTACATGGTACTTGAGTATGTCATCAAGTTGAATGGGTTCGATGCGGAGAAGGTTTTCCAGTTCCAGATATTCCCGGAATGACAATCCGTATAGCGTATAAGAAGTTTGTCGTCTGGACATGTCCACGCTTGCATTGTCCAAGACAAGCAAGGAACTGCTGGTATAGACAATGTTCATGCTGGGGTAATTGTCATAGATGTTTTTCAGGCTTAGCGACCATCCTTCGTAGCGGTGAACCTCATCTAGGTACAATCGAGAAATACCATGTCTATCTGCCCAGTCTATGAGATCCATTAAGGTATGGGTGGCGAACCACAAGTCGTCCAGCGAGACATAGAGGGTTTGGTCTATATCATCGTAGTTTTCTAAAATATGCTGGAGAAGCAGGGTGGTCTTTCCTACGCCCCGGGCACCCTTGATGCTGATGATACGCGCATTCCAATTTATTTGATTGAAAATGTAGCGTTTGAAACGTAGATTGATTTTTGCAATTTTACGGTGGTAGTTGTCGTATAGTGCTTGAAGTTCTATTGGTTTCATGGCAATGGTTTTGGTGTCGTGCTGCAAATATAAGTTTTTTTATGGTTGCAACCGTAAAAAAAAAGCCTTTTTTACGGTTGCAACCATAAAAATGCCTATTAAACTGATATGTTATTAGTTGGATTTAGGTGGTCTTACAGGATGAAGTTCTTTTGGCAAAATGATAATTTTGCGTCAGATTGTATGGCCTCTGTTATGCGGGTTGTTATTGGATTCATTGTGGATAAAGTTGGAATCGCTAAATGATAGTGTTCCGATGATGTGTTTGGAATACATCTTTCAGATACCTTTTAGAATATTATCATATTTATTATCATAATCCTTTTGATTTTAATGTTTGTGGTTATGAAAATTAATTGCTACTTTGCATGATAATAAACGAATAATCATGGCAGATACTTGCATAGCATCTTCGGAAAGGGACGACAAGTTCCTTGAAAGCATACCATTCGTGGACAGGACGGAAGGATACAATCTCCTTGAGACATGGGTGAACACTACCAACCAGGTCGACCCGGAGTCAAGGCCTGACAGGGATGGATTCATAAAGTTCATCCTCGAGGAAAAGGAATTCGGCGGGAAGATAGCCGGGTTGACAAGCGATGAGGCATTCGCCAAGGAATACCCGAATGACGTGTTCGACATGAAGGAGCTTGTCGATAGCGAGGAATTGGAGGTGCATGAGAGGACGCTTTCCTCGGTGTACGCCCTGATAGCCGACAAGCAAAGCAGAGGGGAAGACATAAAGGACCATGAAAGGACGATAAGAAGGGAAAGGCAATGGCTCCTCGAACAGATGGTGAACAAAGGGAAATTCCTCAACGAAGCGCACAGCAATTACGTGGGAAAGGTCATGATGCACGACGGGAAAACGCCGAACATAGCCTACATGCTCATGGACCTTGTCAACAACCCGGACACGTACCATGGCAGTGAACAGCTTGCCATCAAGAAGAGGAACGCCAAGAGGAACGTGAAAAGAATCATCTTACGGAAGCTGCTCAGGGCGAAACCCGACGACATGGAAGCAATGGGGCTATACCTCAAGGAGATAGAAAACCTTCCGGAAAACGAGATAGAAGGGATAATAGCGGGCTTCAACAAAATCGATATGAAGGTCATCCAGAAATGGCTTCAGAAGTTCGTCAAATGGCAGAATGCAAACAAGGACAGATCGCAGCTCATCGAGGACAACCTCCCGGAACAGAGGGAGCGGGAGCTTGGCATGCCGACAACGGAAGAATTTGATGTCATGACCATGGTATACAGGCCTATGGAACGGGTCCAAAGGGCGAACATGGTGGCAAGGAAGTTCTCCGAGATACTGGACAGGAAACTACGGGAAAGGATAGCCGAATACCAGGCGCTCATGGATACGGTGGAAAACGAAAAGGCGAAGGAGCATTTCAAAAGGAAGATGGAATCCCTGACCAGGCTCGACGTGCTTAACGAAATAACCCCCAGAGGTATCATGGAGAAGGTAAGGATGTACTACCACAACCACCTTCAACTGCCAATCGAAGAAAGGAAGCGGCTTGCCAGGGAGAAGCTCGAAGAGAACTATTTCGACGTAGACGACGAGATGGTGGACATCCTCATCGAAAGGGAGAACCGTGCCTACGTGAAGCTACTCAAGAACTTCAATGCCATGTCTTACGAAGCGTTGAGGGCCATAGCATGGAACGAGGACATCGAGATATCCAACGATTACTCAATGGCGAAGGAAGAAAACCAGGACGAGACATCGGTAGTCGACGAAGAGGAAAGCGAAGGAAAGGAGGATGGCTCGGACAAGGAAGACACGCCGAAGGACGGATGGATGAAGAAATTCCGCAAGCAGGATTCATTCAACAGCCTTACCCCGAAGGTGAAGAAGGTCATATCCGAGATAGCAAAAAAAAGGAACAGGCCCTTGGAATATATCGATGAATCCGGGCAGAGGCAGGAGTTCTACCAGAACGAGACGGATGAATTGGGAGATGTGATAAACTTGAATCCCAATTACGTGCATAACGTCCTTCTGGAATGCATGTCAAAGATAACCGAAGCTAAGGAGATGATGCCCGCATTGGAAAGACTGCAAGGGAAATATCCTTGGGTGGAAGGAGTGATCGAAAAACTCGAAGAAGACGAGATCTTCAAGAGCCAGTTCTACTCTTGTTACAGGCGGGCTTACACGAACTATGCAGTGCAGAGGTACGAACTGACAGAAGCCGGAGGCCTGAAAGTCACCTTCGTGGATTGTTCCAAGCCGATAAGCATAACTTACTTGACGGACAGGTGGCGGAGCAACTATGAATCGGGTGATGTGTTTTCGGATATAAGCCTTTACGACAATGAAGGTGAATTAAGCAAGGAGAATGCAAAGAAAATAACAAAGTTAATAGATGAAGTAACAAATGAATTATCAAAAACAGTCAATAGAAGGCAACCAAGTGCCAGCACTGTAATAAGAAGGATAAAAGGAAATACTGCTATCCTTGAGAAAATCCAAAAAGCTTTACTGGCTATAGGAATAAATAATATAGACATACATTCCTTGGAATCAAGCCTTTTGGATTATAATAAAAAAGAAGAAAGCATAAATAAGCTTCCAGTATTGCAAATGTTGGATGCCATTTCGAATATCTGTGACAGCGTAGAAAGAGGGCATACCGAAAAAATGGATCCTTCCACAGGTAAGCTTACCATGAAGGGAACGCTGATTACAGGATACAAGGGTTACTTCATGCAGATAGCCAAGTCATTGGGAAGGGTGTTCGATGACGTGCATAACGAGAGCATACACGAGAACGGCAGTACCTACTCCTGTTACACGACACCGAACTTCATGGATACGCTTGTCAAGAAGATGAGCCAGACCAACATGACGGAGGAGGAATTCCAGCAATACCTGGAGGATGAATTCGGGCAATACGAATGGTTCAAGAAGGACGGGGTATGGCTGTCGGGATTCTTGTACGACATGGCGAACAACGAGGATTCCAGGAAGCAGTTCAAGCACAAGGTCATCCTTCATGCCGACGGAAAGGAATACATAGATTGGAGCGTGCTGGATTACGCCAAGGTGTCGGTCAATGAATTCTTCAATAACCGTTCCGGAAAGAAGAAGAATTACACTTGGTACCCCGTGCCTGTATTATCGGACACCGATTCGGCGGAATACTTGAGGATGAGGATGTATGATGGGTCGGAAAGGGAAGAAAGGATACCTTTCCTCAAGAGCAGGATGGAATCAGAAATCATCAGCAGGCTGACCTCCGTGGTGCTCCAGGAATACAACCGCATCCAGCTTGTCAGGAACAGGTACAAACGATGGAAGGACGGGGAGAACATAGAACTGCAACAGAACTTCGACATCATAGAGGAAGGAGACAACGTTATCCTCAATGGAGCGGAATTCAAGTTCTTCCCAAGCCTGAACCAAGGGAATTTCCTTAAAACCCTCGACGACCTGATATCTCGTGGGGAAGATGCGACAGAATACATACAAAAGAAGCTGAACCAGATCATGAACGATAAGTTCATGGAGTTTTATTCCATGATGGAGGACAACGGGCTGTTCGAGGAAACCAAGAGCGGCATGTCGAAGCATATCATGGGGTTCGGCGGAAGGGACGAGTTCATCAAGTCGAGGCTGGAAATCCTCGACAAGGTGCTCGATCCCAAGGAACGTTTCCCCCTATCGTCTGACTTAGTGGATCACTTGTCATGGATGAGGCAGGAACTGAGGAGAGGAAAAGCGGTAAGGGATGAAGTTGGGAGTGAGATATTCAAGGAATTGAAGAGGCAGCTTGGCAAGAGAAAAAACGAATTCGATGAATTCAAATTCACTTACAGCGTCCCAGGCATGGAATCGATGAAGAAGTTCTTCTACAATTCCACTTACGCCGCTACCCAAATAATGGAGATAACCATCACCGACCCGGCTTACTATGCCAGCGTGGAAGACCTCTTCAAGAGGATCAAGGAGCTGCACGCTCCTGCCACGAGGCTTAACACGGAAGCCACCTACAAGGGGGAGAAGGTAGGAAGGGAGATGGAGAAGGCGGTATACCTCAAGGACTTCCACATGCAAGCCAATATAATGGAAGAGTTGAAGAAGGTGTTGGAGCAGCGTGTCGAGGAAGGGAAGATGACGGAACTCGACAAGGAGATCATCATGAACAAGTACAAGGATGTCAACGTGACTGACGGGCAGAGCTACAGGAGCATGGACTCCTACAGGGCTGTCATGATCATGGGCGGAAAATGGACGGAGGAGATGGAGGAATCCTATCAGAGGATGATGTCGGGGCAATGGGACATGAACGACTTCAATACCGTATGGCAGGTATTCAAGCCCTATGTGTACACGAACATTAGCGTGGACAACCAGACAGGAGACGGCACCTTCCGCAAGGTGGGCGTGCAGCACAAGAACTCCGAGTTCCCCTTGCTGGCCATGTACCAGATGCTGGCAGGACCTCTCAAGCAGTCGGAAGTGCTGAAAGGGTTGTCCACGTTCATGGAGAAGAACAAGATAGACGTGGCGCATTTCGAGAGCGTGGTCAAGACGGGAGGCATGGGCGCCATTGAGATAACCGAGACAAAGGAGAACATGATCGTAAGGGAACTGGAGGAAAAGACGGGAATCACGAGGAGCAACCCCGACGGCAATCCTCTTATCGTACATAAGATACCTTACAAGGATTACGGATGGCAGAATGAAAACCCGGAACATGGCATAGACGCTTCCATCCTGTACGGCATCCAGATAAAGAAGCTTATCATGGCGGACATGGAGGACTCCTTCTCGGCTATCCTCAAGAGCATGGGCAAGGAGGTGAAGTTCGATAAGGACAAGTGGCTCCAGGTATACCAGTCGCTGCACGTGGAGAACATCATAGACAGTTACCTGAAGACTAAGACGCTGTTCGACGATCCGAGGAAAGTGACCAGAAGGATGATGGAAGAGATAAGCCGGAGCGCCAGGTACGGGCTTGACACCATACGTTCCGTCATGCTTGACGAGGACGGGAAACCTGCCGCGCCCTACGGGGACCCTGCCATCACCACGCAAATACAAAACATGCTCACCAGCATCATACGCAAGGCCATCGTGAAGCAGAAGGCCAAGGGAGGCCAGTTCGTGCAGGTGACGAGCTACGGGATGACGGACCAGCTGTCCATCGTGTTCAAGGACAAGAACGGGCAGGAGATAAGCTACGACAGCTGGAAGAGGAACAACGAAGGAGGCACCCGGGAGGAATACCATGATTACATCAGGTCCCTGGAGGCTTCCGAAGGGCTGAGCCTCTACGCCTACGAATGCTACATGCCCGCCTATTCCAAGAAGTTCCTTCAGCCATTGATGAAGAAAAGCACGGAGATGGTGACAGGCAGGGACGGCAAGACGAGGGAAGTGGAATACGAGTACCTTGACATCAACGAGCTTCCCGAGGAGATGCGGGAATGCCTCGGCTACCGTATCCCTACGGAAGCCAAGTATTCCATGCTGCCCTTGCGCATCAAGGGGTTCCTTCCCATGCAGAACGGGAACTCCATCGTGCTTCCAGCGGAGATAACCACCATCACAGACTCAGACTTCAGTATAGGTATGTTGTACATCTTCTTCTATGAATTCTATATGGAAGAATACGATATGAATAAAGCTTGGGACGCGTTCACGGTATCGAGGAAGCAGGTTGATTCGTTCTGGGAACACATGAGATTGGGGAAGAATGGATTAGATAGGGGCATTCCGGATGATTATTCCGTTTTTTTAGAATGGTTCGGAAGGAACAAGGATGAAAGGAAGTTCGGCTTGAAATACAGGAATTCGAAGCCAAGGAAGATACAGTACGATCCGGAAGCTGACCCGAAGGACATGTCAAGGGCGCAAAGGAACAACATGCTCCTCGACATGAACTTATCTGCCTTGAGGAATCCGGAGGCCTCGTTTCACATACTGAACCCCGGGGGACCCTCGGCACAGGCTAGGGCGGCTTATACCGTCAGGCTGCTAAAGAGAGGGATTAAGCTGGAAGACATCCGCAAGATGAGCGACAAGGAGTTGAAGATGAAAGTCAAAGCGGATGAAACCGGCATCGGGCTTGCTTTCCCGCAGACGCAGATATCCGTGCAGCAGAGGAACATGTCAGGCATGAACATGCTTCCCATCTATGCTAACCATAACCCGAACCACGGCCTTCTGCAAGCCATGGCGGTAAAGACGAAGGTTCCCGTGACGGTAAGGGATGAGTACAGATTCTCTTTCTTCGGGGAACATCAGGACGTGTTATCGGGAATACATGACAGGAAAGGAGGATACATATCGAAGAACCTTGGAGGTTTCGTGGCTGCCGCCGCGGACAACGCCAAGAATCCCGTCCTGTTCGACTTGAACCAGAACATGTTCACGGCGGATGCCAGCATCGCGATGATAAGGCTGGGGTATACTATAGAAGACCTGGCTATTATCATGAACCAGCCTGTTATAATGGAACTAACCAAGAGGGTACTAATGGATGATGTGTACTACTCAAGAGACTATGTCTCGGAATTGGCAGAAGAATTGATGGAAAGGATGGATTCTTCCCTTTATAAAGGATTGCGGGATAATCCTCCCTCTCTCGAAGACTTGTCGTCGATGCTTCGATACAAGAACATGGATGACATGGATTCCAGGAGACTCGCTATCCAGTACTATGTACTAAGGCAGTTTTCGTATCTGTTAGAAGTATCCATTGACTTATCCAAATTTGTCATGGTAACCAAGCCCGATGGCAGTAATTCCGGGGTTGGACCTACCATAGCCAACATAATCTCAGCCATACTCAGATACGAAAGGATATCGAAAAGCTTGAAGAACTGTTCCATGGACTTTGGAACGAATCCGCTTCCACTGATAGCCTTCAATGATATCAACAAGTTCAGGGAAAATGCGAGGAATTGCCCCATGCCCATGACAACGGCCATGGAAATGCTTGCCATATACGGTTCATTGGACATGTTGAAAGATTATTTTCCGCAGGCAAACGCACTGTTCTTCAATCTCGCGAAAAAAGCGGAAAAACTGTCAAGGAACGGCATCATAAGCCCGAAGACCATGACCAAGCTGTTTAATGAATACATGGCATACTTGATTTCAGGTATTGGGTATTTTAAGGATGAAGTTATCAATGACGAAGAAATGTCGGCCAGAAAGAAAAGAAGCTGGTACATAAACAGCTTCCCAAGGATACTGAAAAGCGAGATAACGGCAAAACCCAAGCTGTCGAATTCATCGTTGTTCCAGGCATTGAAGGTGAAGCACCCGGAAAAGAGCCCCGTGCCTGAAATAGAATTCCGCAATGGAGGAAGGCTCACCCCGTATCAAAGGGAATTGTACATGTCGACCTGGGAAGCCACGCAATACAGCAAGGACGAGGAAATAGTAAAACTCGGATTAGACATGTTCGCCTATAATTTCTACAGGAACGGACTTGCTTTCGGACCTAACTCTTTTGCCCATCTTGCTCCTATAGGGATACGGAGGAACTTGCCGGGATACTTCCAATTTTTGGAAAATATTAAGAATAAAGAAGATGATAATCAAATAGATTTCTTTATACAATATGTAAGGAATCATCTTGGAAATAACCCATTTGCATATGATGTGAAAGAAGGGGTAAAGATATTCGAGGATGACGAAGGACAATGGATGAAAAATTTTACCATTAAAGCCGAAATAATGATGAATGCGTTTGGTTTTGGGAATATGGATTTATTGAAAGGAATACAGTTGGCTCCTTTAGGATGGCTTCCTTTAGTGAAACATTTTATAAAAATATACAATTCAGGAGAAAATGTCTTTTATTATGGATATTATAGACCTGGAGAGTATGAAATTACGTACCAGAAACTAGAAACGCTTGGATTGTCCAATAGGTTTTTGGAATATGAATTTGGAAATAATTACACTCAATCTGTTATAGAGCAAAGGCCCAAAAAAGGAAAACGAGGCAACCGCATTAGAATTTGAAATTGTGGAGGAGTTTGCGGAGATAGTCCTGAGTGAAGTCTTCGCGAGTGATGGAGATATTTTCTATGGATGAGCTATATGGATGCAGTAGGTTGTTTCTTGATGATCCGATGACTACGCACGAGCATGTTAAAATAGATTGCCAAGAGGGCTCATCGCTGATAACCAGTGGTGCGAAATCGTTGTGTATTATTAATAATAATATTGTCAATAAGATACGTTGTTTTGGATAAATGATTTTTGTAAATCTTTTGACTGTAATCAAGCCTTCATTCGATTATTCGGATATAACCAAAAGAGGAACCCTCGGTAGAGAGTTCCTCTTTTGGTTAGGGCAGGATTGCCTATTATGTTTCCGGTCAGCGCAGCGCTATTCCTGGGTGGAAGGCCAGGGGGCGGTGGCAGTTATCGCCGTGGTCGCTGTGGCGGCTGATGCATCGCCGGAAACCGCCTCGGCAGTCTGGCCATCGAAAGCTGCCGTGGCAATCCCGTTAGCCGTGCCGTCCGTGGCCTTCGGCATCGAATACTCGCAGACTTCCATGCTTTCCTTGGCCATTTCATCGAACTTGTTGTAGAAGAAGCTGACGATACCCGAAAGCACGATACCGAAGAAGCAGACAACCATCGCGATGCGGCTGTAGTTGTCCGAACGGAAATTGGGCAGCGGGTTGTCGTTAGGCGTGATGAACATGGCACGGACAATCAACAGGTAGTAGTACAGCGAGATAATCGTGTTGAGCAAGGCAATCAACACCAAGATATAGTATCCTTGTTGCACCGCCGAAGCAAAGATGAAGAACTTGCTGAAGAAACCGGCAAATGGAGGAATGCCCGCCAAGGAGAACAAGGCGAACATCATCAGCACGCTCAGCCAAGGGTTCGTCTTGTAGAGGCCGTTGTACGAAGAAATTTCCGTGTTCCCGCACTGGCGTTCCACCAAGGCGGCGACCCCGAAGGCCGCGATATTGGCAAACATGTAGACCATCATGTAATAGACCACGCCGGTCAAGCCTTGCGGGCTGGCTGCCATCACGCCCAAGACAATGTAACCGGCCTGCGAGATGGACGAGTAGGCGAGGAAGCGTTTGATATTCTTCTGCCGGATGGCGAACACGTTGGCAATCGTGATGCTGAGGATGATAATGATGTACAGCACCGGTTTCCAGCTTTCGGCCATCACCCCGAACACCTTGAAGAAAATCGTGAACAAGGTGACTGCCGCCGCTGTCTTGGATACCACCGAGAGGTAAGCCGAAACCTGGGTCGGAGCCCCTTGATAGACATCGGCCGTCCACGAATGGTAAGGAATCAGGGACATCTTGAAGAACAGCCCGGTAGCGAACAGGATCATCCCCGCGATTTGCAGCGGCGTACCCGTCAGCGCTATCGGCATATCGCTGAAATAGAGCGTCCCGGTTCCCCCGTAGAGCAGCGACATCCCGAAGAGCGAAATCCCGCTGGCAAAGGAAGCGTTGAGGATGAATTTGGCACCGGCTTCGGCCGAGAAGATATCCTTCTTGCTGAAAGCCACCAAGCAAGCCAAGGGGATGGAAGCCAGCTCGATGCCCAGGTAGAACATCAGGAAGTGACCCGAGGAAACCATGAAATACATTCCTAACAAGGTGCTCAAAGTCAAGAAATAAAACTCGCCTTGGGCAATCTCGTGCTTTTCCTCGAGCCATTTCTTGGAAAAGAGGAACACCAAGAGCGTTCCCGCGCTCATCAAGGTCTTGACTACCGAAGCCACAGGCGTGTTCACATACATGCCCCCGAAGGCATGGTCGGCTGCGGTAGGCAGCAAGGTGATGGCGATTTGCACCACAAAGAGCAGGCAGGCTACAGGCTGGAACGCCTTCCTCGCCTTGGCCGGGGCAAACAAATCGTAAAGCAGCAGTATCAGTATCAATGCCACCAACGAAATCTCGTCACGCATCAACAAGAAACCGGAGAAATCCATATTTCAAAAAATTGAGATTATCAATCTGTTATTTATACTATGCTTCCAGACCGATGTCAGGCCCGGAAGCATCGGAACCTCTCAGGAAGGCCGGATTACAGGGCAGCTAACGTCAACCGGCTCACAATAGGCTCCAGCGCGGTATGGATCCAGTCGGCAATCCAGCCCGGATAAAGCCCGATGGCCGCAATGGCCAGAATCAGCACCATTACCGGAAGACGTTCGAACCAGACAGCATCCGTCAGCTTGAGGTGTGCCGGGTTCTGGACGGGACCGTACAGGATTTTGCCGACCACGCGCAGGATGTAGACCGCCGTGATGACAATCGAAGTGACTGCAATCAAGGTCAGCACCCTATGGAAGGTGTCCGCATGTTGGAACGAACCCACGAACACGTTCATTTCGGCCACGAAACCGCTCAAGCCCGGCAGACCTAACGAGGCCAGACCGGCAATCACGTAGCCCACGCCGAGGAAAGGCATGATTTTCATCAAGCCGCCCATCTCGCGGATGTCGCGGGTATGGGTTCGGCCGTAAATCATCCCGATTAAGGCAAAGAAAAGCGCCGTCATCAAGCCGTGCGAAAGCATCTGCATGATAGCCCCCGTCATGGCCGTGGTGTTCATCATCAGCAAGGCGAAGAGCACCAAGCCGCAATGGCTTACCGAAGAATAGGCGTTGATATACTTGAGGTCTTTTTGCACGCAAGCCGAAAATGCCCCGTAAACCACGCTGATACCCGTCAGAATCAAGAAAATCCAAGCTAGCTCGTTGGCCGCTTCGGGCATCAGGAACATCGCTACGCGGAAGCAGCCGTAGCCCCCCAACTTCATCAGAACCCCGGCATGGAGCATCGAGACCGCGGTAGGTGCCGAAGCGTGACCGTCAGGGCTCCATGTGTGGAACGGGAAGAGGGCACCCAAGACCCCGAAACCGATAAAGGTGAGCGGGAAGAAGTATTTCTGCAAGGCCGTCGGAATCGTGGATTGAGCTATATCCATGATGTCCATGCTGGTAGCGCCCGAACCGAAATAGATGCCGAGGATGCCTAACATCAGCAGGGCCGAACCGCCCATCAGCATCAGGGTCAGCTTCATGGCCGCGTACTCCTTCTTGCCGCTTCCCCAGACCCCGATCAAGAGGTACATGGGAATCAACGCCACTTCGTAGAACATGAACATCGTGAACAGGTCCAGCGAGATGAAGAACCCGAATACCCCCACCGAAAGCAGGCAGAACCACATGAAGTATTCCTTGGGGAGAGGGTCGATGTTCCAGGACGTGAAGATGCCGGTAAAGACGATGAAAGCCGAAAGCAGGATCATCAGGACCGATATCCCGTCCACGCCCACGCTGTAGCCGATGTTCCAAGCCGGGAACCATTGGGCCGAAGCCGTGAACAGCATGGCATCGGTATTGCCGGCATGGCGTTCGGCCATGAACAGGAAAGCCAAGGCGACAGCGGCCACCATCAGCAGGGAAGCCCCTGTGGCACTGATGATTCGGGCCTGCTGACGGGTCCGGCTCAGGAAAAGTCCGGCCAGCATCAGCACGGGAATCGCCACAAAAATCGATAAAAGGTTCATTTTATGTCTTTTTTATCGTGTTAAAAAAAACGTTTAACAGAACAGGCTGATGCAAAGCAGTATCAGCGCGCCCAAAATAATCAGCAAAGCATAGCTCTGCAGCTGTCCGGTCTGCATCCAGCGGAAAGCCAGGCTGCCCCGGCAGGTGATCCAACCGATGCCGTTGAGGATACCATCGATGATATGGCGGTCGAACCAAGCCAGCGGTTGGGAAACGCAGCGGAAGATGATCTTATGGGTGATGAACTGGTAAACTTCGTCGATATAGAAGCGGTGCTTGGCCGCCGTGTAAAGAGGCCCGAAGAAACCGGCCATCTTGGCGGGCACGGTGCTGGTCCCTTTGCAGTAGAGCTTCCAGGCAATCAGAATCGAAATCAGCGCGATGACCACGCTGGTAATCGCCACCTTCATATCCAAGTGGATGATATAGGCAGCTCCGGTGCTGCTGACAAACTTGCCGAACGGGATGAATCCAGCCACCACGGTGACCAAGGCCAGGAATACGAGCGGGCCGGTCATGTTCTTGGGGGCTTCGTGCAGAGGATGATCGTGCTGGGCTGGTTTGCCCCAGAAGATATTGTAGTAAAGCCGGAACATGTAGAAGGCGGTCAGGGCGGCGATGAAGGTCATGACCACGCCCAGCCAAGGCTTGAACATGAAAGTTGCCGTCAAGATTTCGTCCTTGCTGAAGAATCCGGAAAACGGCGGGATGCCGGCGATAGCCAAGCAGGCTACCAGGAAGGTGATATGCGTGATAGGCATCTGCTTGCGCAGGCCTCCCATCCGGCTCATCTCGTTGCTATGCACGGTATGGATGATGGCACCGGCACCGAGGAAGAGCAGGGCCTTGAACATGGCGTGGGTGAAGAGGTGGAACATCGAAGCCATGTAACCGAGGCCTTCGTGGCTTTCCAGCCCGTCGGCTTCCACCGTTCCCATGCTGGAAACGCCCAAGGCCACCAGCATGAAGCCGATCTGGGAAATCGTGGAGAAGGCGAGCACTCGTTTGATATCGGTCTGCACGCAGGCCACAATGGCTGCGTACAAGGCGGTGAATGCGGCCACATAGGCGATGCCGTGCAGGACTTCAGGCGTGAAGAAGAAATAGACCGGGAACAGACGGGCTACCAGATAGACACCGGCTACCACCATTGTCGCGGCATGGATCAAGGCCGATACCGGGGTGGGGCCTTCCATGGCATCGGGCAGCCATATATGCAAGGGGAACATGGCGCTCTTACCGGCCGCGCCGATGAAAATCAAGGCCGTGGCCCAGCTCAGGACCGCGCCGCCCAAGAAAGTCTTGCCGGCGGCCGAAGCGAAGATTGGGTTGTCCGGGTCGCACAACTGGCCGAAGTCGAATGTCTTGGTGAAATAAGAGAGCAGCAGGATGCCCATCAGGAAGAACATGTCGGCGAAACGGGTCACGATGAAGGCCTTTTTCGAAGCCGAGACGGCTTCGGGCTTGGTGTAGTAGAAGCCGATTAGCAAGTAGGACGACACCCCGACCAGCTCCCAGAAGATGTACATCTGGAAGATGTTGGTGGCCACCACCAAGCCGCACATTGAAAATGTGAAAAGGCCGAGGAAGGCATAGTACCGTTGGAAGCCTTTCTCACCGTCCATGTAGCCGAGGCTGTAGATATGCACCATCAGCGAGACCGTGCTGATGACCACTAGCATCATCACCGAAATCGGGTCGAGCAGGATGCCCAGGTCGATATGCAGGGATTCGGTGAAGCGCATCCAGGTCCAGTTGACCGGCGTTAAGGCCTGGCGGATGCCGTCCACGCGGTCCATGCTGAAATATTGCCAAGCGGTGAAATACGACAGCAGGGCGGTGAGTCCCAGCAGGGCCGTTCCGATGTAACCGGCGCTCTTGCCTTTGAGGCGGGTTCCCAAAAGCCCCAGGGAAAGGAAGCCCAGTAAAGGCAGTATCAATATCCAAAGTGTGTATTCCATTAGTCTTTCAGATTTTTAAGGTTACGCACTTCCGTACTCTTGATATTGCGGTAGATGTTGATGATGATGGCGATCGCCACCGCCGTTTCGGCTGCCGACACCCCGATGGAGAAGAGGGTGAAGAACATCCCTTCCAGGTGCTGCGGGAAGAGGAAACGGTTGAATACCGCGAAGTTGATGTCGGTAGAGGTCAACACTAACTCTATCGAGATAAGCACGGCAATCAAGTTCTTGCGGGTGATGAACCCGTAGATGCCGGCGAAGAACATGATGGAGGAGACTACTAGGTAGTACTCCATGGGGATTATATGTTCCATAGTTATAATTACTAATGGTAGTTGTTTCTATCTGCGGTGTGTGATAACGGGCAATCTGCTTCATTGCCATCGGGATTCAGCCTCGGTCACGTACTTAAGTACGCTCCCTCGTCTTCACCCTCGGCGGCTTCGCAGCTTACCCGTTCTGACACACCGGTCGTCATTTCGGGCGGTTGTTTTTTTCAGGCCCACTCCTAATGTTCAGCGGCTTCGCAGCTTACCCGTTCTGACACACCGGTCGTCATTTCGGGCGGTTGTTTTTTCAGGTCGCGCTCCTATGCTCGGCGGCTCGAAGCCTCGCAGTTTACCCGTTCTGACACACCGGTCGTCATTCCGGGCGGTTGTTTTTTCAGGTCGTGTTCCTATGTTCGGCGGCTCGAAGCCTCGCAGGCTGCCTGCTATCCTCTTTTGCGGGCAATCAGGATTCCGCCCACCATGCAGGCCAGAAGCAGCACGCTCATTACTTCGAAAGGCAGCAGGAACTGACCTTTTTCCGTGCCCATCAAGGTCTTGCCGATCAGCTTCATCGGCACTTCGGCCGTGGAAGGTTCATAGACCGTAGGCCATACGTTGGTGAGCAAAAGGAAGCTGACTAAGCAGATGCCGCCTATGCTCGCTATGAGTGCCAGCCAGCGGCGGAGGCTGAACATGGGGCTTTTGGATTCCTTGTCGGTGCTGGTCAGCAGGATGGAGAAGATGTAGAGGATGATGACCCCTCCGGCGTACACCATCAGCTGGACCGCGCCCAAGAAAGAGTAATTCAGGAAGAAGTACAGGCCTGCCGTGGCGAAAAGGACGAACAGCAGGTAGGTGGCGGCCCGCAGGATCCGCCGCGTGGTGACGGCCATGACCGAAAAAACGGCGATTACGGCGGCCAAGAAGTAAAATACGAATTTGAGCAGGATTGCGTCTTGCATGGCTTTGTCCTTTCGGTTATTTGTTGGTCGATTCAGAGTTCAACGGCAGGGTGGCTTCGCTTTCCGGGGCTTTTGCCGTCGCCGGGCTTGCGGAAGCCGACGCAGGTGCCGCGGCTGGAGTTGCCTCAGCTGCCTTAGGCGTACTTGCCGAAACAGTTGGAGCGGCCGAAGCTGCCGTTGCCGAAACAGTCGGAGCGGCCGGAACTGCCGCTGCCGAGGTGGCCGGAGCCGTTGCAGGCTTAGGCGCTGCCGCTTTGGGCTGCAGGCTCGAACCGGGATGGTTCAAGGTCAGCATCAGCTTGCTGCGTGTGAAGACCGCGTTCTCGAACTGGTTGGTGAACTGTATGGCGTGGTGCGGGCAGGTGCGGACGCAGAGTTCGCAGAACATGCATCGCCCCAAATCGTAGGTGTAGGCTTTCAGCACTTTCGTCTTCTTGCCTTCGGCATCGGTCACCATCTCGCTTTCCACCTTGATAGTCCCGTTGGGGCAGTTCATCTGGCAGATGCCGCAGGCCACGCAATGATGGTGGTTGTCGGCGGTGTGGATCATTTCCAGACATCCTCTGTACAGGGGAGAGATGTACAGGTCTTTTTTCCTGTTTTCGGGGTAACATTCGGTGGTCTTCTTGCGGAAGAAGATCTTCAGCGTCGTTTTCATCCCGATCAGCAAGGACTTCAATGCCTTGAAGAAATTGGAGAAATATCGCCCTATGCTATTCATTGTTTGTTGTTTTCTGCTTTTTGCGGCTGGCGGGGCCTTGGGGATGCTCCGTCGAGCCTTCGTGTCAAAAGTAATCGTTTTCTACAGCCATTGCCGTGGCTTCATCCTTTTGGTTCGCCCTTGCATCCCTATCGAAAAGGAAATGCGGGTTGGAAGCTTCAGCCTTGCTTGGCAAACTTTCTTAGAAATGCCACCCCAATACTACGATGGCTACCATCACCAAGAGGTTCAGCAAGTTGAGCGGGAGGAGGTATTTCCATTCCAGGTTCAGCAGCTGGTCGATCCTCAAACGGGGAAAAGTCCATTTGAACCACATGATGACGAACACCATCAAGGCGCTTTTGCCGAAGAACCAGATGACGGAGGGAATGTAGTCCATGATCCGGTTGAAGCCGTCCAGGCCGGGGATGTGCAAAGGCATCCAGCCGCCGAGGAAGACGGTGGTGGCGATGGAGGCAACGATGAACATATTGACGAATTCGGCCACGTAGTAGAAGCCGAAGTGCATCCCGGAGTACTCGGTGTGGTAGCCGGCGGTCAGCTCGCTTTCGGCTTCCGGCAGGTCGAAAGGTCCTCGGTTGGTCTCGGCCGTCCCGGCAATCAAGTAGATGACAAAGGCGATGAGGGCGGGGATGTGGCCTTTGAAGATGAACCACAGTTCGTTCTGGCCTTCCACTATTTCCGAAATCTGCATCGTGCCCGAGAGGACGACCATTGTCAGCAGGCTCAGTCCGATGGACAGTTCGTAGCTGATCATCTGGGCGCCGCTTCGCATGGCCCCAATCAGGGAGAACTTGTTGTTGCTGGACCATCCGGCAAGCAAGATTCCCACGATGCCCATCGAGGAGGCGGCAATCATGAAGAAAATCCCCACGTTGAAGTCGAGCGCTTGCAGGCCGTTGCCCCAGGGGATGCAGGCGAAGGCCAGCAGGGAGGCGATGATGACGATGAAAGGCGCTAAGTTGTAGAGGAACTTGTCGGTGTGCTTGATGGTGATGATTTCCTTGGTCAGCATCTTGATCATGTCGGCCACCACCTGGATGCAGCCCCAGGGGCCGACCCGGTTGGGTCCCAGACGGCATTGGAAGGCCGCGCAGACCTTCCGTTCGGCCAGAATCAGGATGAGTGCCATGATGGCGTACAAGGCTAAAAGCACGATGCCGATCAGCACGCATTCCACGGTGATGGCGGCGGCCGGGCTCATGACGCTTCTCAAGCCTTGGTCTATCCAAGAGGTTACTACGCTAAAGTCGAACATATCCTATTGCGCTTAATTTGTTCTTTTCAAAGGTTTTGTTGGTCGGTGTTTTGTGGCCGGCGGCCTGGCTTGTGCGCCCCGGTTTCCGTAGCGGCCGGATTCCATATTGGTCGGCTTCCGGCCGGTTTCCTTGGCGATGCCAATCCGGCTTGCCGGTCAATGCGGGTCCGTTTTACCGGTCGGTATCAGTCTGTTTTACCGGTCGATGTCGGGCACCACGTAATCGAGCGAGGCACCGATGGAGATGAGGTCGGCGATTTTGCCTCCCCGGGTCAGCAGGTCCACTACCGATACCAATGGCAGGCATGGGGGATGGAACTTGAGCCGCCAGGGATATTTCTCGCCCCGGCTTTCGATGAAGACGCCGAACTCGCCCCGCGCCGTTTCCACGCTCTTGAAGTAGCGTCCTTCGGGCAGCTTGATGACAGGCTTGGTCTTGGCGCAGTAATCGCCTTCGGGCAGCTTGGCCAGCAGCTGGTCGATGATGGCTATCGATTCGTGGATTTCATCCATGCGGACCATGTAGCGGTCGAAGCAGTCGCCTCCGGTACGGATGATTTCGTTGAATTCCACTTCATCATAGACGGAATAGGGTTGGTGCTTGCGCAAGTCGCAGGCCCATCCGCTGGCGCGGGCCGCCGGTCCGGTCACGCCATTGGAGATGGCTTGTTCGCGGGTCAGGATGCCGATGCCTTTGGAACGCTGCTGGAATATCACGTTGCCGGTGAACACCTTGTGGTATTCGGGCAGGACGGTGGGCAGGTATTTGATGAATTCAGCGGTTTTCTTGACAAAGTCGGGATGCAGGTCGCGCGAAACGCCGCCAATCACGTAATAGTTCTGGATCAGACGGCCGGCACCGCTGTCTTCGAAGATGTTCAGGATTTTTTCCCGGTCGCGGAAGGCGTAGAAGAAGGGGGTGAGCGCGCCTAAGTCCATGCAGTAGCAGGCGTACATCAGCAGGTGCGACTGGATACGGCTCAGCTCGTCCATCAAGGCGCGGATATACTGGGCGCGGCGGGGAATCTCCAGCCCCATGGCTTCTTCGATGCAGGCGCAGAGGGCATGGCGGTTCTGATGGGCGGAGAGGTAGTCCAGACGGTCTGTGTAGCCTATGGTCTGGGGATAGGTGAGGCTTTCGCACATTTTTTCGATGCCTCGGTGGATATAGCCGCAATGCACATCCACTTTCTTGACGGTCTCCCCTTCGAGCGAGACCTGGAAGTGGAGCACGCCGTGGGTGGCGGGGTGCTGCGGGCCTATGTTGACCACGTATTCGTCTTTCTGGAAACGGAGATTGTCTTCCTCCTCTATTTTCCCGTCTTTTTCGCTGTAGGATGGCGCGATGTCGTCCATTGGTTCGGCATCCAGCCGCACGGGATTGATTTCCGGGCTGGCATCGTAGTCCTTGCGCAGGGGATAGCCGACCCAGTCGTTGCGCAGGAAGAGGCGGCGCATGTCGGGATGCCCGATGAAGATGATGCCGAAGAAATCGTAGACTTCCCTTTCGTAGAAGTTGGCGATGCCCCACCAGGGAGTGGCTGAGGGCAGTTCAGGCTTTTCGCGGCTTTCGGCCTGGCAGATGAGGACGATGCGCTGTTTGTTCTCGGTGGAATAGAAACGGTAGATGACACCGAGCTTCTCTCCGAAGTCCATGCCGATCAGGTCTTCCATGTAGTCGAACAGGAACGTCTTGTCGGTCTTGAGGTGCTTGAAGAGTCCGGCCAGTTCTTTGGGGGATACTTCCGCATGGAGGGTATCCGTGTCTTCGTGGCTGAAGGCGGCTTGCGGGCAAATGTTCTGTATCTGTGCTTTAAGCGTACTCATAGGTATCCGTTTTATTCGGCTTCCGGCTTATTCGGCTTTTGTCTCGGCCTGTTTTGTGTCAGCCTGGGGACGGTTCTGGGCCGCGTTGGCCAGGATGGGATGCTGCTTGTATTTCTCGGCAAAGACGGGTTCTTCCCCGGGGTAGATGGCAGGCATCTGGTGGCTTTTGGGTTCTTTCTTGTTGACTTCGCCGAAGAAGTGTTCCAGCTTGATCTTGCGTTGCAGCTGCATCATGCCGTACAGCAAGGCTTCGGGTCGGGTGGGGCAGCCGGGAATGAAGACATCCACGGGCAGGATCTTGTCCACGCCTTGCACCACATGGTAGGAGTTGGTGAAAGGACCTCCGGAGATAGCGCAGTTCCCTACGGCCACTACGTATTTGGGGTCGGCCATCTGTTCGTACAGACGGAGCAGGACGGGAGCCATCTTGGTCACGATGGTTCCGGCCACCATGATGACATCGGCCTGGCGCGGACTGGCTCGGGTCACTTCAAACCCGAACCGGGCAAAGTCGTAGCGTGCGGCGCCGATGCTCATGAACTCGATACCGCAGCAGCTGGTGGCGAAGGTGAGGGGCCATACGGAGTTGGACCGACCCCAGTTGATCAGTTCGTCCAACACGCCGACGATGACGCCGACACCGTTTCTCCGCAATTCTTCGATATATTCGTTATCTTTGAATTCGTTGTAGGGCAATCCCTTGATTTTCGGTTTCTTTATTTCCATGTCAAGGCTCCTTTCTTCCAAGCGTATGCCAGGCCTAAGATGAGGACAATCAAGAAAAAGAGGACGCTGGTGAGGCCATAGACTCCCAGGTCTTGGACCACGACGGCCCAGGGGAAGAGGAAGACGGCTTCCACGTCGAACATCAGGAAGAGGATGGCGAAGAGGTAGTAGCCTACCTTGAACTGCATCCAGCTTTTCCCTCGGGTGGGGACACCGCATTCATAGGCTTCTTCCTTGAGGGGGTTGTACGAACGGGGAGCCAGCCAGACTCCCAAGCCCCAGGCTACGAGAACCAGCGCAAGGGCTGTGAGCAGAACCACTAAGAGTAAGAGCAAATTGGTCATATTCTCTTGTTTTTTGGCCTTCCGGGGCGGTTTCCGCCACCTCCCGGTTCGGGCGGGAATACGGGCTGATTCTGGGTGAATCTGTTGGCAGTGAGTTGGTTATCTTGCCTATGCCCGGCAATCAGCGCGGCAAATGTCGCGAATGTTTTTGAAAAGTAAAAACGATGTCCCGCGAGGCGGCGGGAAAGTTATGCACCGGTTGTCAACCATGTTTTATCCCCCTCGCCGGGTTTCCTGCCACCGTCGAGTCGTCCGGGATGTCCTTGGTGACCACGCTGCCGGCCCCGATGATGCAGCGCTTGCCAATCGTGACCCCGGGGCAGACGATGACCCCGCCGCCCAGCCAGCTGTCTTCGCCGATGCGGATGCTGTGGCTGGCTTCGATGGGCTTTCTGCGTTCTATGTAATCAAACGGATGTTGAGGCGTGAGCAGCTGGACCTTGGGACCAATCAGCACATGGTCTTCAATGTAGATGTCGGCCCCGTCCAGGAACACGCAATCGAAGTTGATGAAGACGCCTTTGCCGATATGGATGTTGCAGCCGTAATCGCAATAGAAAGGCGGCGCAATGAAGCTCCCTTCACCTATGTCAGGCACCAATTCGCGCAATAATTCCTCGTAGCCAGGCCCGTGCAGGTAGCAAGTGTTGAATTTGGGCAACAGGGATTTGGCCCGGCGCAGCAAAGCCTGCAATTCCGGATCCTCGATATCGGCCATCAGGCCGTTGCGGAGTTTCTCTCGTTCGGTCATAGTCATATAGCAATAAGAAGCTGTTTAAAATTTCTTGCAGTCCTGAAAAGGCTGGATTTTCAGGGAGCGGGTTCAGGATTTTGTTTGCCCGTCGGGGGCTATTCCGGGTCTAGGTTGAGCGATGCTCGATGGTAGCTTGGTCTCGGAGAAATCAAAGCAAGCTTTGATTCCCCGCTCGACTTTCGCTGTCGTTTGCCTTTTTCACGTCAGATAGTTTGGTTATCCTACTTTGAAAAACGCCGCGCCATCCCTGCAAATCCCCTCCCGATGGCCTGAACAAATAAATTTAACCCAAATCGGTCATTAGGCTTCGGGCAGAAGCGGACAAGATGCCCGAAAGCGCCATTTCCACCATCGGAAACGTCCCGGCGAGTCTAATGACCGATTGGGGTTTAAACAGCTTCTAAGGATTCTTAATCCAAAACCACCGCGGGCGAACCTTTCTTGACCGAACCCACGATAGCCGCGTCCGGAAAATCCCCCTGCCGCAGTTCTGTCACGATGGCTTCCGCCACATCCGGTTTCGCGCACATCAGCAGGCCTCCCGATGTCTGGGCGTCGCAGCAAAGCATCTTGCGTTCCACCGCCAGCCCTTCGGCCACCTGCAATCCGGGACGGGCAAAATCCAGGTTCTTGAACGCGGCTCCCGGCACGCAGCCCGCCTCCAACAGTTCCAGGACCCCCGGAATCACCGGAAGGTCAGCCGTATGGAAATGCAGCTGGCAGCCCGAAGCTATCGCCATCTTGTACGCATGGCCCGCCAGTCCGAATCCTGTCACGTCCGTGGCGCAACGCACATGGTATTTCCGCATCAGTTCCGCGCCCTGACGGTTCAGCTTCTGCATCTGCGCCAAAGCCTTCTGGTAGCTCGATTCCTCGGCCATCCCCAAACGGTGCGCCGCGATCAGCACCCCGCAGCCCAATGCCTTGGTCAGAATCAGCACATCCCCGTCCTGCGCCGCATCGTTGGTGGCCAGATTCTCCGGGTTTACCGTCCCGACCACCGCCAAGCCGTATTTAGGCACTTCATCCACAATGGTATGCCCGCCCATTGTGAACGCTCCCGCTTCGTTTACCATTTCCTGTCCCCCTGACAGAATGTCGTGCAAGACCTCCAAAGGGATGCCTTCGGCGGGAAACAGCGTTAGGTTCAGTGTCAGCAAGGGCGTTCCTCCCATCGCGTACACATCGCTCAGCGCGTTGCAGGCCGCGATCCGGCCAAAGGTCCGCGCATCCGAGCAGAGGGGAGGGAAGAAGTCGGTGGTCACAATCAAGGCCAGATCGTCCTGAATTTGATAGACCCCGGCATCGTCATGTGTCTCGATGTCCACCAAGACATGGTCGTTCTTGGGCAGAGGAATGTCCTTTAGCAAACCGCTCAACAGGCCGGCCGGCAATTTGGCAGAACAACCGCCTGTCTGCGTGGTCGATAACAAATCGAAATTCATGTTTTCCTGTGTTTTATCCCAAATCGGTCATTAGACATTGGGGAGATTGCCCGCTTGTGTCATGCAGCATGCTTCTCGCCTAGCCGAAGGCGTAGCGGGCTACGTCGAGGCGTAGCGAGAAACAGGATGCGGACAGAAGCGGGCAAGATGCCCGAAAGCCTCATTTCCCCAATCAGAAACGGACACGGCGTGTCTAATGACCGATTTGGGTTTATTCATCCTCGATCCGGAAGCTGATGCCGGCTTCGGTCCAAAGCCTTCTCAGCAAGGTCTCGTCCGGAGCCCCGAATACCAGCTTCATTCCGCAAGGCGATTCCGGCGGGCCGAGCACCGTTTTCAGTTGGCAGGCAACGCCTTGGCGCAACGCGATTTCTTCGGCCCGCATCAGGAAACGTACCCCGTCGAACAAAGCTTTCCGTTCCATCGCGTTTTCTTTGGCTGTTTTGTTCATGAAATCAAGGATATACCACATTGGGAATCGTCGAAAGCAGGCTCGCGATATGGTACATATTGCTGATGGTGCCCACTTTCAGTTGGCCGCTCACCTTGTAATATTCGGTGCAAGTGCCGCAGACAATGATTTTCACCCCTTTGGATTCCAGTTTTTGCAGGGATTCCAGCACCGGCGAACCTTCGATGGCCAATTTCACCCCTTCGTTATACATGCAGATGACCTGCGGGAGATGGTCCAGTTCCGGCAATACGTTGACGTAGGATTTCATCAAGAGAGTTCCCAATGCCTCTTCGCCTTGTCCCATGTTCAAAGATTTGATGACCACCATATAGGGAAGGGGCGTATTCAGGTGTGCCGTTATATTGATTCCGGGCATGGCTTGCGCTTTTGGAGCGGCCGCTTTTTTTTCTCCGTTTTCCGCTGTATTCTCCGTTCCGTTTCCCGGTTCGGCTGCTTCCGGATTGACAGAGCAAAAACTCTCAGCCACAACACCTTCCTTCTTCTTTTCCGGTACAGTGAACGCTAAGATCCATTCCTCGTCCACTCTTGTTTCCTTGTAGGCGATGCCCAATTCCTTCAGGTAGTTCTTCAGGTTGCCGAACGGGATTTCCCCGTTGCCGACGATTTGCAAGGTGGAACCCGCTTCGGCCTTGTCCAAGGCTTGTTTGGTCTTGATCAGCGGAGCCGGACACGCCAGTCCCCGTACATCGATGGTTGCCATGGTCTTATAGTCTTTTATATGTTATAGCCTTTTATATGTTTCTTCCTTGATCTCCTCTGCCATTTGCTCCGGCACGCCCAGCCCTTCGTAGCGGAACAAGACATGGCCTTTCCTTTTCTGCAGGGCGTACTGGTAGGTTTTGTCGTAATAGTCCATGGCCAGCTCGATAGCCGTCCTCAAATCCCCGTTTTCTATGGCTGAAATTCCCTTTTGAGCCACATCCAGGCCTATCCGGCGTTTGATTTTCTCAAAGCTGTCTTCCAGTAGCTTGGTCGGCATAGACCCGTATTCGGTCAAGGCCCGTTGCAACCGGGATTCTTGCGGGATGGTGAGGTGTATCATGGGGGAAGCATCCAGTAAATCATAGAATTCGCGCGGCATCGTCACTTTGCCGATATTGAGGCTTTCCCCTTCGCACCAGACAATCCGCGTTGGGTCCATTTTTTCCAATTCAAAATGCAGAAGGTTGGAGAACTGTTCGTTGTTGGGCTGTTCGCCTTGGCCGAGCCCGCCGAAAGCCGAGCCTTTGTGCCGAGCCATGCCCTCCAAGTCCAATA
Source organism: uncultured Bacteroidales bacterium (assembly GCA_944320265.1). Lineage (GTDB taxonomy): Bacteria > Bacteroidota > Bacteroidia > Bacteroidales > P3 > Pullibacteroides. The sequence goes on from CALUGT010000002.1 coordinate 141,477, forward strand.
CCTGTTCCCCTTGTTGCGCCAATGTCTTCAGTATTTCGGTTTTGCCGCAAAGGGTAGGGCCTCCCAGCACCACAAACCGCCATTCCAAGTCCAGCAAGTCCGAGAAAGACCGCCGGTATCCTTTGTAACCGCCCGGATATACTTCCAAATCCACGTTTTCCAGCCGTAGCAGCCAGGCCACGCTCGCGCTCCGCATTCCACCCCGCCAGCAATAGACCATCAGTTTCCCCTTCCGGCTCAGGGCTTTGCCTTGGCGCAGCATCCGGCTCAGCCTCGGCCCCACGATTTCCAATCCTCGTTCAATGGCCGCGAATTTGCCGCTTTTGGCGTAGATGGTGCCTACTTCGGCCCTTTCTTCGTTGCTGAACAGCGGCAGGCTGTATGCTCCCGGCACATGGCCTTGCTGGTACTCGGCCGGGCTTCGCACATCCACCCAGACGTAATTCTCGGTGCGGATGATTCTCGTTTTCTTTTCTTCAGGCGTGTCCATAGGCAACTCCATGGTTTGGTGCGGATTTTCCTTTCTCTGCGGCATCCCGGTCTTTGTTGCATTCCGGTCTTTGGAAGGCTCGGTCTTTGTCTCAGCTCGTTTTTACGGTGGTGCGGCATCGGGAGAACGGGCGATGCAGCCAAGCTGCTGCCGGCTTGCCGTCGGTTTATTCCGTATTGCCGCCTGTTTATCAGGATTTTGTGGCGACATTGTTCTCTTTTGCCGGGTAGCGGAAGGTAGGTGCAGTCTAAACGTTCTGAATAGACAATATTCTCTATAAGAACGGATTATTGTATTTCTCGTAGCCAATCGAGGTCCTTCCCCCATGCCCCGGACGCACCGTGTAGTCATCTCCCAGCATGAAGAGCCGTTCGGCAATGCTTTTCCGGAGCGCGTCCAGATCGCCGGTCGGGAAATCCGTCCGTCCGATGCTGCCGTGGAAAAGCACATCGCCCGAGAAAACCGTCTTCTGGTCCGGCCATACGTAGCAGACGCTTCCTTCGCAATGCCCTGGCGTATAGCGGGTTTCCAAAAGCGTGCCGCCGAAACGGACGCATTCCTTGTCTTTCAATGCCTTCAACTCCTTAGGCACTTCCGCCACCGGCAACCCGAACGCGCTCATGCTTTTGATGGCACCCTCCACCATTGGCACCGCCTTTTCGTGGAGTTCCAGCGGAAGCCCGTAATGCTGGCAGACCCGTGCCGCTCCCATGATGTGGTCGAAGTGCGGATGCGTCAGCAGGATATGCTCTATTTTCATCTGCTCTTTTTCCGTCAGAGAAAACAGGTTTTCGAATTCAACGTCTTCGCAGCATCCCGGGTCGATGATGACTCCTGCGCCACCTCGCTGGTAAAGCACATAAAGGTTCATCTGTATCGGGTTGACCGGCATGCATTTCACAAGCCATTCATTCTGATTGTTTTCCATTTTTTTTATTTTTTTGAACCAATCGCCGCAGATGGGGCGCGATGGTTGCTTTATTACGGTGTTTATTGTCTTCAGTCGCTTTGTACGGATTCCGAAGGCGGCCCGTCCATTGCATGTCGCCATGTTCATTCGTGTGCCACGGTCATGGGTGAGCTACGGCTTGTCAAACCCAAAGTCTGATGACCGATTTGGGTTTGAAAGGACTGTTTATTTGAAGGGACTATTGGGTTCCTTGGCCATATACGCATACGACACATCTTCCGTCAGTTTCGGCCAGAATTTGCCCACGAACACGGTCAGCCGACCCAAGGGTGTCAGGATCAGCGAACGTTTGCGGTGTTCCATCCCGTTGGCAATCAAGTGCGCCACCTTTTCGGCGGTCATCATCTTGTTTTCGTCCCTCGGTGTCTCGCCTTGAGGCTTGCCGTCCTTGTCCAAGGCTACTGCCCGGATATTCGAGGAAGTGAAACCCGGGCAGGCGATCATCACGTGCAGCCCTTTCTTCTTGTTCTCGATGCGGATAGTCTTCAGCAAGGCTTGTATCGCGGCTTTCGATGCCGAATAGGCCGCCCGTCCCGGCAGGCTTTGGTATCCGGCGATCGAAGAAATGCCCACCAGCGAGCCTTTGGTTTTGAGCAAATGCTCGATAGCGTAGTAGGAACAGTAGGTCGTGCCCCAGAAGTTGACATCCATCAGGCGGCGGAGCACGTCTAATTTGCATTCCGAGAACAGGCCTCGCATCGAAATGCCGGCATTGTTGACCAAGGCATCGATCCGCCCGAACTTGGCTATGGTCTGTTCCACCCAGCCCTTGCAGTCTTCTTCCCGGCTCACATCGGTCTTTACCACCAGGCAGCGTCGGTTCATTTCTTCGGGCGGGAGTATTTCTTGCAGGTAGTCGGTAATCATATAGTCTCTTCGGGCCGAAAGAGATACGTTGCAGCCTCGGTGCAGGAGTTCTATAGCCAAGGCTTTGCCGATGCCGGAGGAGGCACCGGAGACCATGGCGGTCTTGCCGTTCAGTGTGTGGCGCATAATGATTGAAAATCTACAAGTTGGTGAAAGCCAAGGAGGCATCTTGCTTCCTGATGGCTTTCGGTACCGGTGCCAAGCGGGGCTTCCCGCAAAGTGCTGCGAAATTAGTGAATTTCGTTAAATTTGCAGTTTGCTATTGCAAACTGCGACATCCGGCATCGCCTCGGCATAGCTCAAGCGAGGTGCGTGCTTGGCTCTGCGCTCGGCTCGCACGGATGGTGCAGCCGTCCTGCGCCCGGAAGTCCGCCGCGCTTGCTACCGCAAACTGCGACATCTGGCATCGCCTCGGCATAGCTCAAGCGAGGTGCGTGCTTGGCTCTGCGCTCGGCTCGCTTTCTGTCGATAAATAATGGACCGTCATGAAACATATCAAGTTCCGCCTTATCCTGATGAACTTTTTCCAGTTCGCCGTCTGGGGCGCCTATCTGACCTCGATGGGAACTTATTTGGGCAAAATCGGCTTGGGAGAAAAAATCGGTCTTTTCTACGCCATGCAAGGGATTGTATCTCTGTTCATGCCCGCCGTCATCGGTATCGTGGCCGACCGCTGGGTTCCCGCCCAACGCCTCTTAGGCTATTGCCATCTTTTGGCAGCTGCTTTCATGGCCGCGGCCGGCATCTATTGCGTGGGGGCGGAACCCGTTTCATTCTCCTGGCTGTTCACATTCTATTCCCTCAGCGTGGCCTTTTATATGCCCACCTTGGCACTTTCCAATTCGGTGGCATACAACGCTTTGGATAAGGCTGGCTTGGACACGGTCAAGGATTTTCCGCCCATCCGGGTTTTCGGGACGATAGGGTTTATCTGCTCGATGTGGATTGTGGATCTTCTTGGCTTTCAAGATACGCATTTCCAGTTCTTTGTCTGTGCTGCTTGGGGACTTCTGTTAGCCGTTTACGCCCATACTTTGCCGGCCTGCCCGGTCAGTCGAGGCACAGGCCAGAAGAAAACCTTGGCCGAAGCCATGGGCTTGAAAGCCTTTCTCCTGTTCAAGCAGAAGAAAATGGCGCTTTTTTTCATCTTCTCCATGCTCCTTGGCGTTTCCCTCCAGATTACCAACGGTTTTGCCAATCCGTTCATCAGCAGTTTCGCTACCATTCCCCAATATGCCGATACCTTCGGCGTGCAACATGCCAATCTTTTGATTTCGCTTTCCCAAATTAGTGAGACCTGCTGCATTCTGCTGATTCCGTTTTTCCTAAGCCGTTTCGGCATCAAGAAGGTGATGCTGATTGCCATGTTCGCCTGGGTGTTCCGTTTCGGGCTGTTCGGTCTGGGCAATCCCGGCAGCGGAGTCTGGATGTTCGTGCTTTCGATGATTGTCTACGGAGTGGCTTTCGATTTCTTCAATATTTCGGGTTCTCTTTTCGTCGACAAGGAGACCGATATCTCGATTCGGTCCAGTGCGCAGGGGCTGTTTGTGTTGATGACCAATGGTTTCGGGGCTACTATCGGCACGCTTTCGGCGCAGGCGGTCGTGAACCGTTTTGTGGATTTCAACAGCACGGCGCCTCAGGTAGAAGGCTGGAGCCACGCTTGGTTCGTCTTTGCCGCCTATGCCTTGGCTGTCGCTATTCTGTTCATGCTGGTATTCCGCTACAAGGAGTCTGGCACGGAGTCCGGCCGGGAAATGCCTCGGATCGGGTCCCGGTAGGAGGCATCCGGCAGGCGTTGCCGTGGCGGCTTATTGCTTTTTTATGGAATGGATAGATACACATACTCATATATACGAGCCTGCAGAAGGGCAGGATGATGCCGATACTTGCGTGCGGCGGGCTTTGGATGCTGGCGTGTGCAAGCAAATCCTGGGCGGCGTGGATTTGTCCACGATCCGGCCCATCCGGAAAATCTGCGAACGCTATCCGGGACAGCTTTATCCCACTGTCGGCTTGCATCCTACAGAAGTGAAGGAAGATTACGTCTCGGTTTTGGACAAGGTCTATTCGGAACTTTCCGCTTGGAATGCCGTTGCGATGCCGGTTCCGCCCCAATCCCGTCCCGTTCGAGGTTCGGCTGCGGTACAGCATGGTTCCCAGTCCGGTTCCGCGCAATTTGCAGACGTGGCGGTAGCTGAAGCCCTTTCCGGCTCCGCTTCGACGGCGGATGCGCCGGCTTCTGTCCTGTCCCCATCTTCCGCCCCCCAGGCTTCGGCAGAAGGAATCTCTTCAGGAGCATTCCGTTACGTGGCCGTGGGTGAAATCGGCATGGATCTTTATTGGGACAAGGCGTATGCCCGTCAGCAGGAGGATGCTTTCCGGATCCAGCTCGAATGGGCCAGATCGTTGGACCTTCCCGTCGTTCTCCATGTACGTAACGCCTTTGAGGAAGCCTGGCATGTCCTGTCCAAAGCACAGGACGGTCGTTTGAAAGGCGTGTTCCATTGTTATAGCGGCAGTCTGGAACAGTCCAGGCGTGTCCTCGATTTGGGTTTCCTCTTCGGCATCGGGGGTGTCTTGACCTTCAAGAACGCCAAACTCCCCGAAATCGTGCGTCAGCTGCCTTTGGAATCGCTGCTGCTGGAGACGGATGCCCCGTATCTGGCTCCTGTCCCCTATCGGGGAAAACCCAACGAGGGGGCTTATATCCCGTTGATAGGGCGGAAACTGGCCGAATGCCTCGATTTGCCGGTCTCTACCGTCGCCGAGGCTACTACCGCCAATGCCCTGCGCTTGTTCCGGCTCTCTTGATGGAAGCCCTTGCCTCTGCGCCCGGTTTCCGCTATATTGTCCTATCGGCGAATACAGGATGCGGTTCGGCAATGTCAATCAAACAAGTTTGTTGCCATTGCGCTCGACTTTCGCTATATTTGACCTTCGGCGAATATAGGATGCGTCTCGGCAGAGCAAATCGTGCAAGCCCGTTTGCTCTGCGCTCGACTTTCGCTATATTTGCATCTTCATTGTTGATTAACAAGAAAACTATCATGGATATGAAAAAGACAGTAGTGAGCGGCATTCGTCCCACAGGGAACCTGCATCTGGGAAATTATTTCGGTGCTTTGCGCAACTTCATCCGGATGCAGGACGAATACGATTGCTATTTCTTCATTGCCGATTACCATAGCCTGACAACGCATCCCCATCCCGATCATCTGCGCCAGAATGTCAAGCAGATACTGGCAACTTACATAGCATGCGGCATGGATCCCGGGAAAGTGGCCATTTATGCCCAGAGCGACCTCCCTGAGACAGTGGAACTTTACCTCTTCCTCAACATGAATGCCTATCTTGGGGAATTGGAACGCTGCACTTCGTTCAAAGACAAGGCTCGCCAGAATCCTGACAATATCAATGCCGGGCTTTTGACATATCCTACTTTGATGGCCGCCGATATCCTGATACACAAGGCTGATTTTGTGCCGGTGGGAAAAGACCAGGAGCAGCATTTGGAAATGACCAGGACTTTTGCTCATCGTTTCAACAGCATTTACGGTGTGGAGTATTTCGGCCAGCCTCAAGCTTTCAATTTCGGGAGCAACCTGGTCAAGATCCCGGGTTTGGACGGCAGCGGGAAGATGGGCAAGTCCGAGAGCGGGAACAACGCCATTTTCCTGACCGATGACGATGCTGTGATTCGCAAGAAGATCATGCGGGCGACCACGGATTCCGGCCCTGTGGAAATGAACCAGGAGAAACCGGAGGTGATTGCCAACCTTTTCCAGTTGGTCAAGGTGCTTTGCAGCGAGGATACCTACAAGAGTTTTGACGAAGCCTATAATGACTGCACGATCCGTTACGGGGATTTGAAGAAGCAGCTGGCTGAAGATACCATTAAATTTGTGGCTCCTTTCCGTGAACGCATACAAGAAATCCTGGCGGACGATGCCTATCTGGAAAAAGTCCGCCGGATCGGTGCGGAGAAAGCGCATGAAAGCGCATCCAGGACAGTGAGAGAGGTGCGGAATATCATAGGATTCTGATTGATGGCATACCTTGTGACAAAGAAGACGGCCGAACGCGCGGTGCTGGTCGGCATCGCCACCGGCATGGTCAGCGTGGAAAAGGAGTCCGAGTATCTGGACGAACTGGCCTTTCTTGCCGATACTGCCGGAGCGGTGGTGGAGAAACGCTTTATCCAGAAGCTGGATATGCCGAACGGCAAATATTACATAGGGTCCGGCAAGCTCGAGGAGGTCAGGACTTACGTGGAGGCCGAGAAAATCGACATGGTGATTTTCGATGACGAATTGGGGCCGGCGCAGCTGAGGAACCTGGAGGGCGAGCTCAAATGCAAGATATTGGACAGGACTACCTTGATTCTGGACATTTTTGCCAAGCATGCAAGGACGGCCCATGCCCGTACTCAAGTGGAATTGGCGCAGTACCAATATCTGTTGCCCCGCTTGACCCGCATGTGGACTCACCTGAGCAAACAGCGGGGAGGGGTAGGGATGCGAGGCCCGGGGGAAAAGGAAATCGAGACCGACCGCCGGGTCATCCACGACAAGATTGCCCTTCTCAAAAGCAAGCTGGCCGAAATCGACAAGCAGAAAGCGACCCAGCGCAAGAACCGTATCGCGATGGTGCGGGTCGCCTTGGTCGGCTATACGAACGTGGGCAAGTCCACGATCATGAACTTGATCAGCAAGTCTGACGTACTGGCTGAGAACAAGCTGTTCGCCACCTTGGACACCACGGTCCGCAAGGTGGTGATCGGAAACCTGCCGTTCCTGTTGTCCGATACGGTGGGTTTTATCCGCAAACTGCCCCATAGCCTGGTCGAGTCGTTCAAATCCACCCTGGACGAGGTGAGGGAGAGCGATATCCTGTTGCATGTGGTCGATATTTCCCATCCCGAATTTGAAGAGCAGTTGCAGGTAGTTCAGCAGACGTTGAGCGAGATAGGCGCGGCAGACAAGAAAACCATTGTCGTATTCAACAAGATCGATGCCTATTCCTACGAGGAAAAGGAACCGGATGACCTGGAGCCGGTGACCAAGAGGAATTTCAGTCTTGCTGATTTGCAGAAGATGTGGTACGCCAAGGAAAATGCTCCTTGCATTTTCATGTCTGCGGCAAGGAAGGATAATGTGGAAGAATTCCGCCAGATGCTTTACGAGGAAGTCAAGAAAGTTCATCTGACCCGCTATCCGTACGACAAGTTGCTGTACGAGGATGCCTGGACGCAGGCAGGGGATGCGGAAGCAGCGGAATCGGAAACGGATGCGATTTCCGGAGAAGGCTGAAATGTTCCGGTTTTCGGAGAAAAATTCGAAAAGGATGCGGCAAAAGGGGGCAAAAACTTTGATGTATTGAAATTATTTGTAAATTAGCCGCCGCTTTGAAAAGGGCAGAGGCCTTTTGAGATAGGCGAATGTAAAGAAAACAAGAAAGTTAAGACTGCGATACTGAGTTGTGGTCGGTTTGAATGGAGAGGTGGCCGAGTGGTCGAAGGCGCACGCCTGGAAAGTGTGTAAGCGTCAAAAGCGCTTCCAGGGTTCGAATCCCTGTCTCTCCGCAAGGAACGCAGCGAATCAGACAATCTGAGGGTTCGTGAGGTTCGTGAATAAACAATAAAAGGAATAACCAAAAAGTAAAAAAGTTCTATCATCATGAAAAAACTGATTGCATCCCTTTTAGTAGGAGCTTCACTTGTTCTGGGTTCCGCCATGGCGCAGGATACAGCTGCTGCCGCTGCTGCCCAGAATGACTCTGCCGCTGCTGTAGAGCAAACTGCCGTTGTCGAAGATGTCGCTATGGCACCGGCGACCCAGCAAACGGAAGAAAAGACCTTTCATCAGGCTCTCAAACAGAAATTCATCGAAGGCGGGGTGCCATGGATGACTCCTATTTTGCTTGTATTCATTCTCGGTCTTGCTTTGGTTTTCGAACGTATCATTTATTTGAACCTTTCCACGACAAATACTACGAAGCTGCTTGCTAAAGTTGAAGACGCTTTGAAGAACGGCGGTATCGAGGCTGCCAAGGACGTATGCCGCAATACGCGCGGCCCTGTGGCCAGCATTTTTTACCAAGGCCTGGAACGTTCCAACGAAGGCGTTGAAGGCATTGAAAAATCCGTTACCGCTTACGGCGGCGTCCAGGTGGGCCGTCTGGAAAAAAACCTCGGATGGATTTCCTGGTCTATCGCGATTGCTCCTATGTTGGGGTTCTTGGGTACGGTAGTAGGTATGGTGCAGGCGTTCGATGATATCGAGGCTGCCGGCGATATCAGCCCGACCGTTGTTGCCGGGGGTATGAAAGTGGCCTTGATTACGACCGTGTTCGGTCTTATCGTCGCCATTATCGTTCAAACATTCTATAACTACTTGAGCTCTAAGATCGACGGCATCGTCAACAAGATGGAAGACGCTTCGATTTCTTTTATGGACTTGATTGCCAAGTATATCCAGAAATAATAAATCGGAGGAGGTTTGAATATGGTATGGATTGATGTCTTGATGTATGTAGTCTATGTGCTGGCCATCGTCGCATTGGTGGCGGCAGTGGGCTTCTCCATCGTCCAATTTGGCGGCAATATCAAAGGCAGCAAGTACGCTTTGGCCGGTTTGCTGGGTTTGATTGTCATCTTCGTGGTGTCCTATGTCCTCTCTTCGGGTACGGACATCAGCCCTGAACTGTTTGAAAAGACAGGATCCGATTACGGTTCGTCCAAGCTGATAGGTGCAGGCATGTACACGATATACGCAGTGATGGCGCTGGCTGTAATCTCGATTGTAGTAACAGAAATTATCAGACCGTTTAAAAAATAAGAAGAATGGCTAAGAAATCGGCAACCATCAGTTCGGGTTCCATGTCCGATATCTCGTTCTTGCTGTTGACATTCTTCTTGTTGACATCATCAATGGATACGGATACCGGGATTGCCAGGAAGCTGCCCCAGATGCTTCCGCCGGATGCTCCGAAGCCGGAAATCCACGACCGGAATGTTTTCAAGGTCGCAATTAATTTCCGGGATGAGCTGCAGGTGCAAGGGCAGTTGTCCGACCTGTCCATGCTGAGGGATATGGCGAAGGATTTTTTGGCGAATCCTTCAGGGGATCCGAAGAAGTCCGAGATTAAAGTTGAGGAGATTCCCCTTTTAGGTGCTGTTCCGGTTTCCAAAGGGGTCGTTTCCTTGAAGAGTGACCGAGGGACATCTTACGAGATGTACATTAAAGTGCAGAATGAAATCACTGCCGCATTCCGTGAACTTCGCGATGAATTGTCCGAAGAGAAGTTCGGGGTCAAATTCGCGGATTTGTCGAGGGAAGAGCAAATTGAGGCTATTCAGGATGCTATTCCATTGACGATTTCCGAAGCCGAGCCTACCAATGCGGTCATAACGACGGGAGGTAACTAATGGGAAGATTCAGAAGCAACGATAAGAAAGAAGCGCCGGAAATCAATACCGGCAGTATGAGCGACATCGTGTTCATGTTCCTCTTCTTCTTCATGGTTATCACGACGATTCGCGAAGCCACTCTGTACGTGAAGATTTCTCCTCCGGGTGCGACCGAAGTCCAGAAGCTGGAAAAGAAATCCCTTGTAAGTTTCATATACATCGGTCCTCCTATGGATGAAAAGAAATACGGTACGGAGCCGCGTATCCAGTTGAACGACCAGATATCGAGCACGCGCGATATCGCTCAGTTCATAGAGGAAGAACGTAACGCGCGGGATGAGGTGGATCGCCCGTTGATGACTACTTCCATCAAGGCTGACCGCACGGTGAAGATGGGTATCGTGACTGATGTGAAGCAGGAATTACGTAAGGTGAATGCTTTGAAAATCAATTATTCCGCTGCTAAGACGGCGGATGTCTACGGCAAGTGATCATCCTTCGCTGTTTGGAAGAGCCGGGCTGTTTGCAGTCCGGCTCTTTTTGTTGGCCAGCATTGGAGATTTATCCCGGTACACGGTCAAGGAGGGCAACCCTGCGCGGATCGTCCCGTTGGGGCCGGATTTCTTTCAAGACAGGCTGTACCCTGTTCCGAGGTCTCGGACTTGCAGGTGGCTGCAGTGCTTGTGGAAAACCAAGGCCGGATGTACCGGTTCAAGGTATTGGTTTATTGACGTAGAGCGGTAGCAGGACCTCCAAGAACAAACTTTTCAGTTGTTTTTTGCGCTTGCCGGCACCCGGAAATTTTCCGGATGCCGGGCTTTTATTCCTTGGTATGTCTTGGCCAAGTCCAGCATCAGGTCGTCGCAGCTTTTTGCCAGGTCCAAGGGTTCAGGCAGTATTTTGCAAGTTTTCCGCCCGTAGTCCACGATGCCGGCGTAGACGGGGACGTGGGCTCGTTTGGCGATATAATAGAACCCTTTCTTCCATTGGCTTGTGGCCTTCCTTGTCCCTTCCGGCGTGATGATCAAGGCCAGTTCATCGGCTTCCTTCAGCAAGTTGGCCGAGTGTTCCACTACATTCCCGGCTTGCCGCCGGTCTATCGGCATTCCCCCTAATGCTTTCAGAAGCCTGCGGATAGGGAATACGAAGAATTCCTTTTTTATGAAAAACCGCGCAGGGAGTCTTTTTGTCCAGAATGCCAGCCGTCCGATGACAAAGTCCATCACGCTGGTATGCGGCGCCACTATCAGGATGTATTTTTCTTCTGGTGGGCGGAAGCCGTTGACTTTCCATCCAAAAGCTCTCAGGCAGGCAAGGGCCAGTTTTTCCATGTCGTTGTGCGATTAAAGGTTAGAACGGGTATCCGATCCCGAAGTTGAACAGCAAATCGCGCAGAGCCAGTTTTTTGATGACCCAAGTGTCACTTGTGCCCTGCAATGCCGGGTCGCGCAAGGGAATGCCTATGTCCATGCGGATGACAAAGAACTTGAAGTCGTACCTTAGCCCGAATCCTGTTCCCAAGGCAAAGTCTTTATAAAACTTGTCGAATCTGAATTCTCCGTTCGGGTAGGCTTCGTTGGGACGGACGAGCCAGATGTTCCCTGCGTCTATGAAAATGGCACCCATCAGCCCGCCCCAGATGGGAAATCGCTGTTCTATGTTGAAAACCATGAATATATCGCCTAATCGCTCAAAGTCGGGTTTGTCTTCCGGATGCAGGTAGCCTCCAGGGCCCAGCTGGTACAGAGGCCAGGCCCGGATGGTGCTGTTGCCTCCTATGAAGAACCCTTTCTCGTATGGCAGAGACTGGGAATTTCCGTAACTGTAGCCTATGCCCAATCCGGCGCGGACTACCAAGTCTGTCTTCAGTCCGAAGACAAAGTGGTGGCTGTAATCGGCTTCCGCCCGGACATATTGCGAAAAAGGTAGTCCGAAGAGTTCGTAGCCGGCAGCTTGCGCCCGTTCTCCATGGATGCCGACGGCTATGCCGTATAGCAGATTGCCAGCTGTCTCGATTTCAAAGCGCAGGTGATTGAAGTCCTTCCGGCTTCCTTTTTTCTGGTCGTTGTACGTGAACTGGTATCGCGGGGTCATGATGAAATGATCCGTGTACTGGTAATAGAGCCGGTAGTTCTGGGATGCTTCGTATTCGTCCAGGATCCCTTGGAAGGATTCTGAAGTCCGGAGCATCTGGATGGTGCTTATCTCCAAAGGGGTCAGGCTTTGTTCCCAGTTGCCCTTTTCCCATTGGTAAGCGAATTTGGCATTGAAGATGCTGCGGGAATAGTCTCTTTTGTGCTGGTAGCTGTAACCTGCGGAAATGATTGTGGAGGGGCGGGCATGTTTGGAGTACCTGTCCAGACGTCCGGGAAGCAGGAATCGGGGAAATTCCAGGCTGGCATCGATGGAGGCTTCGAAAGTGTTGAGGAAGCTTCGGTTTCGGTCGTTGTCCACGGTGAACTGGAATTCGTAAGTCCCGCCTAATTGGATGTTCAGTATCTCTCCGCCGCCAAAGGTGTTCCGGTTCTGGAATCCGAAATTGGCGGCTACGCCTTGAATCCCGGAACTGGTTGTCAGCTGGCCTTCCACGCTGAAACTGAACCGGCTTCCTTGGACCATGCGGATCTGGCAATCCAAGAGGTTGTTCTGCGCATAGCTCAGGCTGGTGTCGTAAGGCCTTTCCGACATGCTGATGTTCGTGTATTGGAAGGCCCTGAGATCGCCGAGATTGTCGTATGTGTCGGTCACGTTCGCCAGCGAGTACATGTCTCCCGGGCGGAGCATGGTCTTCTGGACTACCGACCTGTATTTGATGATGGGTTTCCCTTGGTTCAGGATGTGGTAGACTGGGCCGTTTTCTCCTTTTTTCTTTTCCCGGCGGGTCGCTTCCTCGAAAGCCACGGTATCGAATCGGAATGTGTCAGATTGCGCTTGTTTCCGGGATAGCGGGATGATGTATATGCGGTCTAAGTAGTACTTTTTGTGGTGGAGCAGGATCGGTTCCCCGCTCAGGCTGTCGACCATGCTGGAAATCATTTTCCGTACATGGAGCGTGATATCCATCTGTTTGCTATTCAGATTGCTGTCAACGGAATAATGGAGAAAGTCCTTGTTGAATGCCCAATACCCGTGGTTCTGCAGTTGTTCCGAAATCCTTGTCCTTTCCGCGTCCAGCCGGCTTACATCGTATTGCATCCCGGATTCGAGCAAGGTTTCGTTTCTCCAGTTTTCCAGTTCGGGGCGGAGGCTGTCGTCCCGGATGTCCAGCCTGATGTCCCGGATGCGGTAAGGCTGGTCCAGCAGGAGCTTGTATGTCACGATCACTTTGCGCTTCTCTTTGCCTTTCCTCCTTACTTCCGTTGTCAGGACGGGTTCGAAATAGCCTTTCCCGCTGGCCATGGAGAGTATCCTTTCCGACGAGCTCTGGATGGCGGAACTGTCAAATAGGACTGGCTTTTCTCCGATTTCTCTCAGCTTGTTGTTCCACCAATTGTCCTTATCGTCCTTGGCCCAATTGTAGAACGCCAGTTTGAGCCTTCCTCCCAGGATCTTGCTGTTCGGTTCCTGGGTCAGAGCGTTGTTCATGTCGTTCTTGTCGATGCTGCCGCCTCTGGATACTTTGACTTTGTTCTTGATCAGAAGACTTTGGTCCTCTGGTACTTTTTTCATGCTGTTGCATCCCGCGAGCCCGGACAAGACTATTCCTGCCAGCAGGATTCTGCCGGGGAAGAGGTGTTTGGACAGGAATCGGGGACAGTGCATGGATAAACGGTGCAGGTTGGCTACGGATTGAATAAAAGGGGAGGCGGGAAATGTTTCCGGAATGATTCCGGAACTTTCCGCACCTCCCTGTCGCCTTGATTTTCCCTGAATCAGGAAATGGCTGCTTCCGGGCCTTTTGCCCGTTGCGCAGGAACGGTTAGCATTTTTCGAGTTCGATGGTGAAGTGCCTCATGATCGGCAATTCCTTCACAATCCGGTACCCGCTGGTAATGGATTCGCGGCGGTCGTAGATGTTCTTCAAGGCCACGGCGATTACATCCATGTGGTTGTTGGTATAGGTCCGGCGAGGGATGGCCAAGCGGAGCAGCTCCAGTTCCGGGTAGCGGTTTTCGCGGGTCACAGGGTCGCGGTCGGCCAGCAAAGCACCGATTTCAACGCCGCGGATACCGGCTTCCAGGTAAAGTTCGATACCCAATGTCTGGGCTTTGAACTCTTCCTTGGGCACATTGGGCAGGATTTTCTTGGCATCCACGAAAATGGCATGACCGCCGGCAGGGCGCTGGTAAGGAATTCCGAATTCGTCCAGGCGTTGACCTAAGTACTGTACCTGTTTGATACGGCTTTCCAGAACCGGGAACTCGGTGCCTTCGTCCAGACCTTGGGCCAAGGCGTTCATGTCGCGGCCGGCCATACCGCCGTAAGTCAGGTAGCCTTCGTACATGATGCCGAACATCGTGGCGGCATCGTACCATTCCTTCTTGTTGGTGGCGAAGAAGCCTCCCATGTTCACAATCGCGTCTTTCTTGGAACTCATCGTCATGCCATCGGCATACGAGAACATTTCGCGGGCGATTTCCTTGATGGTCTTGTTTTCGTAGCCCTTTTCGCGGGTCTTGATGAAGTAAGCGTTTTCAGCAAAACGGGCGGAGTCGAGCACGACAGGCACGCCGTACTTGTTGCAGATTTCGCGGACTTCCTTCAGGTTCTGCATCGAAACAGGCTGGCCGCCGGCGGTGTTGTTGGTCACCGTCACGATAACGAAAGGCACGTTGCCCTTGTGTTCGGCCAAAGCTTTGTCCAGTTTGGCCGGATCCACATTCCCTTTGAACGGTATTTCCAGCTGGGTGTCGGAAGCTTCATCGATCGTGCAGTCCAAAGCGACGGCCCTGCGGTATTCGATATGGCCTTTTGTCGTGTCGAAATGGGAATTGCCCGGGATCACATTGCCTTCTTTCACGGTAGCCGAGAAGAACACGTTTTCGGCAGCGCGGCCCTGGTGGGTCGGCAGCACGTACTGGAATCCGGTGATTTTTTCAATCATGTTCTTCATATTGAAGAAAGAACTGGCACCGGCATAGCTTTCGTCTCCCAGCATGATGGCAGCCCATTGTTTGTCGCTCATCGCTCCGGTCCCGGAGTCGGTCAGGAGATCTATGTACACTTGGTTCGATGGCAGTTTGAACAAGTTGTACTTGGCTTCCTTGATCCACTGTTCACGTTCTTCACGGGTGCTGCGGTGGATGTGTTCTACCATCTTGATGCGGTAGGATTCTGCGAATGGTAATTCCATAGTATTTGATTTTTTGAGTTTTCAGTCCGCAATTCAAATGTGTTTTGCATGCATCGGGGAGAGGGTTCCGCGGAGCCGTGCTGCCTGACGCGGAAAACGCCCCGAAAGCCCGGACTGGCCCCGATGGGCGGACGAATTCCTGGAACCGCTCTCTGGAAATCCGTCTTTTCAGGATGGCAGGAAATCTTAAACAGCTTCTGATTCTTCAGTCCGCGAATTGCAAATGTAAGAAATTTCTTTTGATGAGGTTGCCATAGAGTACGTCAGGGCAACCTCGTCAAAATTGTCTTGAATAAACAACTGTTTGATGTGCAATGGATTATTTATCAAGGAACGCCTGCGGGATGATACAAGACAATGTTGATTGCCAATTTGTTGTGTTATGATACGGCTCTCTGCGGGCGCTCCGGAGACCTTTGTATGATAATTATCGGCAAATGCCTATTTTTGCGATTCCAATCCTATTCAAGGGACAATCCTTTAATCGTTAATGTCATGGCAGGAGAGAATACCCGGAGACGCAGAATACTGATTATTTATACAGGAGGGACTATCGGCATGGTCCAGGACAGTGCTACCGGGGCTTTGTCCCCGTTCAGGTTCGAAGGCCTGATGGATGCGATGCCCGGTTTGAAAAGCCTCGACATTGAAATAGATTCCTATAGTTTCCAGCGTTTGATCGATTCCTCCGACATGGGGCCTGAAGGCTGGGTCCATATCGGGAAGGCCATAGAAGCCAATTACGATAAGTATGACGGTTTTGTGGTGCTGCACGGTACGGATACGATGGCTTATACGGCATCGGCTTTGAGCTTCATGCTTGAGAATCTCGGCAAGCCCGTAGTCTTGACGGGATCGCAATTGCCTATCGGCGTGTTGCGCAGCGACGGGAAAGCCAATCTGGTCAATGCTTTGGAAATGGCTGCCTCGGTGGACGGGAACGGGAATCCGCGGGTCAGCGAGGTCTGCGTCTGTTTCGGGGACTGCCTTTTCAGAGGGAACAGGATCACCAAGTTCAGCGCCGAGAGTTTTACTGCTTTTCTTTCGGCGAATTTCCCGGCATTAGCCAAGGCGGGGGTCCACGTGAAGTGGAATCCCTTGCTCCAGGAGGAATCCAAAGGCCGCCCGGAGAAACCTTTCAGGGTTCAGAAAGAATTGGAAAGCCATGTGCTTATCATGAAAATCCATCCTGGCATGACTCCGGCCATCTTGAAATCCATGCTGGAAAATACTGATTTGAAGGGCATGGTGCTGGGCACGTACGGTTCAGGCAACGCACCGACATCGCCAGCCTTCATAGATGCGCTTTCCGTGGCCAAGGATCGGCAGATCCCGGTACTTAACATCACCCAGTGCGCCGAAGGCAGCGTGGAAATGGGAAAATACGCGGCAAGCACGCAATTGCAGCGGCTGGGAGTCATCAGCGGCAAGGATATGACCACCGAGGCGGCTGTCACGAAAATGATGTACCTGCTGGGGAAGGGTTTGGGTTACGAGGCCGTCTGCAAGGCCTTGGGAGAGGATTTGCGGGGAGAGATGACTTGCCTTTGACCTCTTGTAACTAATAAAAATAATGCTATCTTTGTGGCCATTTTTCAGGAGTGGCTATTAAAAAACACTAATTAAATAAACCATGCAAAACAAGGGTGTTATAAAGTTTTTCGCCATAGCTTTTGCTATTATCTGTTTGTTCCAGTTATCCTTTACGTTTGTCGCGCGACGGGTTGACAGCAAGGCCGAGAAGTTCGCCATGGCCAATACGGCAGCCGAGGCCAAGGCTCTTTCCCGGGGCAATGAAATCCTGGAAAGGACTTTGTTCGACTCTCTTTACAACGCCAAGCACCAGTATTTCATCGATTCTGTTGGCAATGATGTGATTTATAACATCTTGATTAAGAAATACACGTACAAGGAATGCAAGGCTCGCGAACTGAACCTCGGTCTGGATTTGCGAGGGGGGATGAACGTGATGATGGAAGTGTCCACGGCGGATGTGGTTCGCGCTTTGTCCGGTTACAGCGCCGACACCTTCTTCAACAGCGTGATGGAAGAAGCTGTCCAGCGGAACAAGGTCGAAGCCAACACCAATTTCGTGGATATGTTCGACCGGGTATGGAACGAGAGGGACCCGAACGCGCAGATGGCCGCTATCTTCAGTTTCGAGATGAAAGATGTGAACGCCAACTCTACCAATGCCGACGTGATTCGGGCCATAAAGGCGGAGACCGGTAGCGCGTTCGACCGTACTTACCAGATTCTGCGGACCCGTATCGACAAGTTCGGAGTCGCCCAGCCGAATGTCCAGAAACTGGCTCAGACCGACCGTATCCTGGTGGAGCTTCCTGGTGTGAAGGATCCCGCCCGTGTGCGCAAGCTGCTGCAAGGGACGGCTCAGCTGGAATTCTGGGAAACGTATGAATTTTCTGAAATGATTCCCTACTTGCAGGCTGCCAATGAATATCTGGTTTCTGTCCGGAAACTGGCGCAGGAAGGGGAGGATGAACCGGCAGCCGAGCAGTTGGCGGCGGATACGCCGGCCGAATCGGCAGAGGCGGCCATGTCGGAGGAAGCAGGGAACGATTTGATGCAGCAATTGGCCCAGGCGCAGGATTCCGCAGGCGTGCAGAATCTGGATGCCGAGCAGTGGCAGCAGCAGAATCCCTTGTTTGCGGTTTTGATGCCGAGCTTGTTCCAGGGCGACGAGCAGCGCATGGGGCCGGTGGTAGGGTACGCCCGCGAAAGGGACATGTCCAAGATCGATGAAATGCTGGTTCTGGCCAAGAGCAAGTTCCCCCGTAACGTGAAGTTCGTATGGTCGGTGAAACCGGTGCAGGAAAACACCGATATATATTCATTGATAGCCTTGAAAGTCAGCACCCGCGACGGCCAGGCTCCGCTGGGCGGGGATGTGGTTACCGATGCCCGTCAGGATTTCGGCCAGAACGGCGGGGTGGAGATCAGCATGAGCATGAACACCGAAGGTGCCCGGATATGGAAAAACTTGACCGGGCATAACGTAGGCCGTTCGATCGCGATAGTGCTGGACAATGTGGCTTATTCATGGCCTACGGTCAATGGAGAAATCGCCGGCGGCCGTTCCTCGATTACCGGCGGGTTCAGCGTGGAAGAAGGCCAGGACCTGGCCAACGTGCTTAAAGCCGGGAAGCTTCCTGCTCCGGCCAAGATTGTCCAGGAAGCTGTCGTTGGGCCTTCCTTGGGGCAGGAGTCCATCAACAACAGCATGGTATCGTTCATGCTGGCATTCTTGATGGTGCTTATCTACATGTTCATTTTCTATAACAAGGGCGGTCTGATCGCCAATGTGGCCTTGCTGGTCAACGTGTTCTTCCTGTTCGGGATACTGACCTCCATCGGGGCTGTCCTGACCCTTTCCGGTATTGCAGGTATCGTGCTTACCTTGGGTATGGCGGTCGATGCCAACGTTATCATCTATGAACGTATCAAGGAGGAACTCCGCATGGGCAAAACGCTGCGGACAGCCATCAGCGAAGGCTACCGCAACGGTTATTCTGCTATCATCGACGGTCAGGTGACCACCTTGATTACAGGTATCATCCTGCTGTACTTCGGGACAGGGCCTATCAAGGGTTTCGCGACGACCCTCTGCATCGGTATCTGTACTTCCTTGTTCACGGCTTTGTTCATCCCGCGTTTGATTTTCAACCGCCAGCTGAACCACGACAAGAATATTTCCTTCAGCCATAAGTTCTCCGAAAACTTCCTGTCCAAGGCCAAGTTCGACTTCATCGGCAAGAGCAAGTACTCGTTCATCGCTTCGGCTACGGTAATTCTGATTTGTATCGTTTCCTTGTCGATCCGCGGTTTGAGCTTGGGTATCGACTTTACGGGAGGCCGTACTTACGTGGTGCGTTTCGACCAGGTGGTTCATGCCAATGATGTGCGCGAGAGCCTGACTGCGGCTTTTGACGGGGATGCTCCCGAAGTGAAGACATACGGCCCGTCCAACCAGGTGAAGGTGACCACCAAGTACCGTATCGAGGAAACCGGTACCGATGTGGATGCCGATGTGCAGCATCGCTTGTATGAAGGCTGCAAGGGCTTCTTTGCAAAGCCTATCGAAGAGAAAATCTTTACCGAAGACAAGACAATCGGTCAGATTAGTTCTGAAATCGTAGGTGCCGCCGTGGCTACCGACATCACTCGTTCGGCTTTCATTTCGGTGGCTCTGGCCCTGCTGGCTATTTTCATCTATATCGCTATCCGTTTCAAACGTTGGCAGTTTGGTTTGAGCGCCTTGATTGGTTTGATGCACAACGCTTTGATTACGATTGGCTTGTTCTCCATTTTCTATGGGATCCTGCCTTTCTCGCTCGATATCGACCAGTCGTTCATCGCGGCCATCCTGACGATTATCGGTTACACGATCAATGATACCGTGATTGTGTTCGACCGTATCCGTGAAAACCTGGGCCTCTATCCCAAGCACGCCTTGAAAGACAATATGAATGCGGCCATCAACAGTACGCTGCCGCGTACCATCAACGCTTCGGGTACTACCTTGGTGACCGTCCTGATGATTTTCATCTTCGGCGGGGAAGTGATCCGGGGCTTTACCTTCTGCCTCCTCTGCGGTATCGCGATCGGTACGTATTCGTCCATCTTCGTGGCTTCGCCTATCGCTTACCGTCTCTTGATGCACAAGCAGAAGAAGCAGCTGGCAGCAGCCCAGGCAAGAGGCATCTATACTAGCCAGGCTGTGGCGAGATAGTCCGGGGCCGGGAATCAGGAGAGGCTTTCCTTGCCAGAAGGAATCCTCAGTGGGAAAGGTGCGCTGATCATCCGCAAGGGTGGGAAGGCGCACCTTTTCCATTGTTGGGGAACTGTTTTGTAAATTTTTGAAAATCATGCGTTATGTCTGTTTTTCTTTTTTATGTTTGAGATTTTGCGTAAATTCGCACATCTAAGAAGGGTATTAATAGAGAAGGTATGCGTGTTAAGGAATTGAAAAGCCAGGATGGAGAAACGGTCTGTTCCCCAGGGGCGGCTTCCCCTGGGAAAACAACGGTGCATGGAATGAAGTCCTGCCTTTGCGTCTTGCTGTCTTTCCTTTTTCTTTTTTCTTTCGATACGGAGCTTGCGGCGCAGAAGCGCCAGATCAAGAAAGCGGATACGGCTTTTTGCTACCATCGCTATAACGAGGCTGTGACCCTCTATCAGAAGGCTTACGCGCGTTTGAGCAAGAGGTCGAAAGGAACTGATCCCGATTTGAAGAACCGTTTATTGTACCAGATTGCGCAGTCTTACCGTCTGAGCGGCGACTTCAAGCTGGCGATGCGGCAGTACCAGCGTTGTGTGAGGGCTGCTTATTATAAGGTGGATCCCAAGGTTTACTTCGAGTTGGCCAATCTCCAGCTTTCATCCGGGAACTACGAGGAATCGATAGAGAATTTCCGGAATTATCTGGATTATATTCCCGATGACAGTGCCGGAGTTCAGGGCTTGCGGGCTAGTGTGCTGGCGCAGCAGCTGGCATCGCAGGCATCGCGTTACCAAGTGGAGGATGTACGTAGGCTCAATACCAGGGATGGAGAATGGAATCCACGTTATTACGATGCCGAGGGTACTATCGTGGCTTTTTCCTCGACAAGGGAAGGCGTGACCGGCAAGCAGACCGATGCTTGGACGGGGCAGCGTTTCTCGGATATTTTTGTTTCCAAGCAAGACGCAAAAGGCAGTTGGAGCCAGCCGGAGAAACTGGATCAGAATGGCAATACCAGCACGGCTTCGAACGAGAGCGATGCATCCTTCTGCAACGGGGGCAATACAATGTACTATACTTTCTGCGGAAGCGAGGACAACAAGGCCAACCGTTGCGTTATCAAGACATCTACCTTTGACGGGACGGCATGGAGCGATCCTGTGGATGTGGATATAAACGGGGATACGGTTTCGGATTTCGTGCATCCTTTCATCACAGAAGACGGTTCGCGCCTTTATTTCGCTTCCAACATGGAAGGCGGTTTCGGGGACTTGGATATCTGGTATGCGGAAGGCAGCGGCAGCAGCTTCGGGGTCCCGGTTAATATGAATTGGGAAAAGACTTCCGGCCCGGAGGAAATAGATTCGATTCTGGCGGCAGGCAATCCTGACGGATATTTGATAAATACCCAATACAAGGAGGCTTATCCTTTCCAGCGGAACGATACGTCGTTTTATTTTTCTTCCACTGGGCATCAATCGGCCGGAGGCTACGATATTTTCAGGGCGGTAAAACGAGGTGATGTTTTTTCTGGGGTGGAACATCTTGATTATCCGGTCAATACCAATGCGGATGATTTCGGGATCTGCTTCCTGCCGGGGCAGAACAGGGGGCTTTTCAGTTCCAACCGGGGTGGCGGCCGCGGGGGGGACGACATATATTCCTTCTATCTGCCGGACATACTGTTTACGATTTCGGGGACTGTCACAAGCACGGAAACCTTGCAGCCGGTTCCGGACGCGGAAGTGACTCTGGCCGGCAGCGATGGCATGCTGATGGCATCGACCACCGACCAGCGTGGTTTCTACCAATTCGGCAGCGGCCAGGTCAATGAAAACACGACTTATAAGATTGTGGTGGAAAAACGGAATTACTTAGGCGCGGAAGGAACGGAAACGACCGTAGGTCTGGTGGCCAGCAAGGATTTTGTCCACGATTTCAAGTTGGAGCCTGTGCCGCGCGGGCCGGTGGTGCTTCCGGAAATCTTGTACGATCTGGGCAAATGGGATCTCAAGGAACAGTACCAGGATTCGTTGATGGGGTTGATCGTGCTGCTGGAAAAGAACCCTCGCTTGGTCATCGAGCTGGCTTCGCATACCGATTCGCGTCCCATCGCGATGACCAACGATTCCTTGTCGCAGTACCGGGCCCAGTCTGTGGTGGATTATCTGATTCGGCGGGGAATCGACGGAGAACGTTTGGTGGCCAAAGGGTACGGTTCCAGGGTTCCGCGGACTTTGCACCGGCAGATGGTATCGGTTTACCAAGGCGTTCCTTATGTGTTTGATTCGGGTGTCGTGCTGACCGATGCGTATATCGATGCGTTGCAGGGCCGGGGGTGCCAGGAAGCGGCTCATCAATTGAACCGTCGGACGGAATTCAGCGTGCTGCGGGAAGATTACATACCATCGGGAGACCGGAGCCTGAGCGCGTTGGTCGGTATCGCGGATACGGAAAATTCGAACAAGATCCCCTTTTCCTGGAATCCGGACGAGGATCCGGAGATGAGGGTCATTGCCAATGGATTGGGGATGCGGGCCGTACTGGATGAGCAGTCGCGCTACAGCCTGATCAGCATAGATGCGGCCATGCGTCTGCTGCAGGCTGGCAATTTGGGAGTGAACAGTTTCCGTAACAAGGAAAAAGCGTTCGACGAGGAGGGGGAAGTCCTTCCGAACCAGAGGTTGCAATTGAAGGAAATCAAGATAGGACAGTACCGCATAGACAGGATCGAGCTAGTGACGGCCGAGGAATCACCGGCGGAGATCATTCTCAACCGTGCAGGGCTGTCCAAGATAGGGACATACACGATAGACAAGGAAAATAAACAGATTATAATTGGGGAATAGCGTTTTTGGCAAAGACGTCCGGCAAGGCCGGGGGAAACAGGCGTGCCTGTGGTGCCGAATCTGACGGAGGCTTCTGCATGGAAACGGAGTGGGGAATGGGTAACATAAAAACCAGAATTATGGAAGCGAATACAAAGTACGAACAGCGAGGCGTTTCGGCAGCCAAGACCGATGTGAAGAACGCGGTGAGCAATTTGGACAAGGGTCTTTTCGAGCATTCCTTCTGCAAGGTGATTCCCGATGTGGTCGGTGACAACAAGAAGCCTGTGTTCGGGCCTTCCTATTGCAATGTCATGCATGCCGATGGTGCCGGGACCAAGGCGGTTCTGGCCTATCTCTACTGGAAAGAAACCGGAGATGTGTCCGTCTGGAGGGGAATCGCCCAGGACGCGATTGTGATGAATACGGACGACCTGCTTTGCGTGGGAGCTACCAATAACCTGTTGCTGACTTCCACCATCGGGCGCAACAAGTTCCTGATCCCGGGCGAAGTCATCAAGGAAATTATCGAAGGCACGCAGGAATTCGTGGACAATATGGCCAAAGAGCATATCCGGATTTCCTTTGCCGGCGGGGAAACAGCCGATTTGGGGGACAGTATCCGGACCATTGTCGTGGATGCCAATGTCTGCGCACGTATCAAGCGCAACGAGGTGATCTCCTGTGACAGGATTCAAGGCGGGGATGTGATTATCGGCCTGTCCTCTTTCGGCAAGACCACATACGAAAGCAAGTACAACAGCGGTATCGGCAGCAACGGCCTCACATCGGCGCGTCATGATGTGCTGAACCATGCTTACGCGGAGAAATATCCTGAGACATACGACAGGAATGTCCCTGGCGACTTGGTTTATTCCGGCAGCAAGTCCTTGACCGACCCCACGGGAGTGGAAGGCATGAACGTAGGGCAGCTGCTATTGTCCCCGACTCGTACATACGCTCCGGTAGTCAAGGCTATTTTGGAGAATTACCGTCCCAGCATCCATGGTATCGTCCATTGCACAGGCGGGGCGCAGACCAAAGTGATGAATTTTGTCCGCAACCTGCATGTGGTCAAGAACAGTTTGTTCGCCACGCCGCCGGTGTTCTCCATAATCCAGTCGGAAAGCGGATCGTCTTGGGAGGAAATGTACGAGGTGTTCAATATGGGGCATCGGATGGAATTGTATGTCAAGGAAAACATTGCCACGGATGTGATTAAGATCGCACGCTATTTCGATTTGGATGCCAAGGTCATCGGCTATTGCGAAAACATGTCCAAGAATATGCTTACCATCGATGGGGAACACGGTACTTACACATACTGAAGATGATGATATCCGTCCATGACCTCGGCTTCGGCAAGCAGTGAGTGCGCGGGGATAGGATTTCGGGGTTTTCGGTGAAAAAGCAGTGTTTGGGTGTTTGTCTTATAAAAACGCTCATTCACTGCTTTTTGTATTAATATTAACATCTGTTTGTTAGTCTCTTCGGTGAGGGCGCGGATTCCCCGGCAGCCCTTTTGGGGTACTTTTACCGTCCGTTTGAAGATTCTTGGTATTGGTTCATATCGGGATTCAAGAAGAAAAGATCGGGTTTATGGCAAGGAATTTACTTTATCCATGGTATGTTTTGGTATTCGCTTTGATTCTTTGCGGCTTTTCGTGTACGCTCCATGCACAGAAATATTATATAGTCAAAGGGCAGATTTACGATGCAAAGGACAAACTGACATTGCCTCAGGCGCAGGTGGTCTTGATAGGCGCGAGCGGCGCAGGGGCGGTGGCCGATCTTGACGGGAATTATACTTTTTCCACGGACAAGCCGGAATTCCAGCTGCAGTTCCGTTACCTGGGATACGAGGACCAGGTGCTGGATGTCGTTTTCAGGCCGGGGGAGGATGTGAAAGTGCTGAATGTGGGCTTGTCCACCCATGTCAATACGCTGGAAGCGGTTCATGTGCAAGGGACTCGTTTGAAACGTGACGGCAAGGCCTCCGTCCAGACTATGGAAGTGGTGGGCTTGCAGGCTATCAGCAAGAACAATGTGACTACGCTGGACCGGGCATTGAAAGGCGTGGCCGGGCTTGCCATCGTGGACAACGAACCCCAGATGCGGGGCGGGAGCGGCTTCAGTTCCGGGATGGGGAGCCGGGTGATGCTTCTGTTGGACAACATGCCGATGCTCAGGGCTGATGCAGGGCGCCCGACTTGGAATCTGGTCTCGATGGACGATGTGGAGCAGATAGATGTCTTGAAGGGTGCCGCTTCGGTGTTGTATGGTTCGGCAGCCATCAACGGGGCTATCAATGTGCACACCAAGTATGCATCCAACGACCCGGTCAGCACGATAAAATTGTATGTGGGGGCTTATGAAAAGCCGGATTGCCTCTACCAGACGGAAAATGTGCTCTACGATAATCCCCGCCCTCCTTTCAATCCCATACAGGAAAGCCGTCAGGTCAAGGATCGTTCTTGGTCGGAGGGTCTGCCGGTGAAAGGCGGGATAAGCCTGACGCATTCGCGCAAACTGGCCAAATGGTGGGATTTTTCTGCCAGCGTGGATTATGCCTACGACGATGGCTACCGGTTGGGCGGGGCTCCGCAGCCTTCGGACAAGGTGGAGCATGCCGAAAGCCGTATTCGGGCAAGCATGGGGAACCGTTTCCATTTGAATGACCGCTGGACTTTGGCCTTGAACGCCAATTTCATGTATTCCGACAATGTGATGTACAATTTCTGGGCCAATGCGATTGACGGCAAATACCGGCCTTTCGGGCATTGGGCTGATTATGTGCAGGACGATGCGGGGAATTATATGAGGGAGAATGGCGCATACAAGCCGATTCCGGAAGGGACGGAAGTGGCGCCGGGAAGGCGGTATGCCAGGAGACGGGAATACCAGACGACATTGAGCCATTTCAAGGATCTGGTTTTCTTGATAGACCCTCATCTGAAGTATGTTTCTCCCAAAGGAGGTGTCCATGAGCTGGACAACCGTTTCATGTACTCGGACAATAACGTGGTCAACATCAGCGGGCAGGATGCGTATTCCCGTTCAGTCTACAATACATACCGTTACCGCAAGACTTTCAGGCAGGCGGGGAATCTGGCTTTGGTCGCCGGCATCGCTAACCAGTACACTTATTCGGGAGGCGAGGTTTTCTCGGGCGACATTGCCAATGTCGGCGGAGAGGGTTCGCATGAGGCGGACAACCTGGCGGTATTCTTCAGTTTGAAAAAGCCTTTTCTGGAGGAGGAGAACCTGAATCTGGAATTCGGGGGACGTTTGGAAGCCGTTTTCGTGGATGACTGGTTCGAGACGATGCCGGTTTTCCAGTTGGGCTTGAATTACGATATCCTCAAGACAGGGACAGTCCTGAGGATATCGGCCGGGCAAGGTTACCGGGCTGCTACCATCGGGGAAAAGTTCATTACGACCAGAGTCGGGATGTACGGTTTCTACCCGAATCCGGATTTGGAATCGGAGCATAGCCTGAATATGGAATTAGGTTTGCGGCAGTATTTCAAGAGCGGGATTGCCAGCGGGTATTTGGATGTGGCTGGTTTCCATCAGTTCTATTGGAATTACATCGAATTTTTCATGGGGCCTTGGAATGCCGATGAATCGGCTCCTTTGGCAGAACGCTTCGGTTTCGAGTTCTTCAATACCGGGCGTGCCACGATTTCCGGGGTGGAGGCCAGTTTCGCCACCGAGCTGGATATTGTCGAGAATTTGCAGATCAATCTGATGGCCAATTACACGTATTCTTTGCCGGTTTGCCGGGAGCCGGATAAAGTGTATGCCCAGACTGCCAGCAAGACCTATATGTACAGCAATTCTTCATCCAACACGGAAGGGAATATCCTGAAGTACCGGATCCAGCATATGGCCAAGCTGGATTTCGATATCCGTTTCTTCAAGGATTTCTCGGTGGGCATGGGCGTGCAGTACATGAGCGCGATGAAGAATGTGGACGGGGTGTTCCTTGAGATGGATGCCAACGAGCCGGGTCATGCGGCCTGGCTGGACGGCTTGAGCATGGAGTTGCCGTTTTACGGCATCGGTGAATTCATGCGGAAGAATGAATGGGGATCCATCGTTCTGGATTTGCGTGCCAGCGTGGATATCAATCATTTCACGATTTCGTTCGTAGTGAACAACCTGCTCAATGCGGAATATTCCTTGCGTCCTTTGTACATCGAAGCTCCCCGTACCTATACCTTGCAGATGGTGTACCGGTTCCAGGACATCAATCCTGTGACTTGGTTCAGGCGCAGCAAAGCGGATGTGGCCCGTTTGTAGAATTTGATATGAAATTGTTAATATTGAGTGTAAACCAAGTTTGAAAATTTGCGTTATGAAAAGGAATTTTTTTCTTGCTTTGGCATTGCCTTTGGTTATGGGCAGCCTGGATGCTCAGGAACTCCTCTCCGATCCCGGTTTCGATTACTGGGAAGCGAGGACGGGCCAGAACGGAGTGGCTTACGATGATTTGCTGGATCCTTACTGGACGACATTGAATGATCTGGCGACTTTGCCGGCAGAAATGTTCACAGGCCCAGTGACCTGTTTCAAGGAAAGCGGGCGTTCGGGGGATGCCTTCGACTTTGCACCTCGGATTGTTTCCAGCTCGATGATTTTCGGAGGGGACAGTTCCAAGTCGGATTCGTCGGAAATTTTTCTTCCGGGTGTCATCGGGACGTTGTATGTGGATTTCGCCCATATCACGGCGGTTCTGGGCAAGCCGTTCTCCGACCGTCCGGACGGTTTGAGCGGTTATCTGAAATACGCGCCGGTGAATGGCGATTCGGCAACGGTCTTTGTAGAGCTGACACGGTATACTGCCGGTGTGGGGCGTCAGACGGTGGGGCAAGGCCAGGTGATGTTTCATGAAGCGGTGGAAGACTGGACGTTTTTCACCGTCCCGGTGGAGTACCGCACGGGAGCGCAGCCGGACTCGATCACGATTCTGATAGTGGGCAGCGCAGGGTACGATTTCAGCAACTTCCTCAATTGCCAAGGCCAGAAAGGGAGCCAGATGTGGGTGGATGATGTGCAGCTGTACTATGGCGAAGCTCCGGAACCCGATCCGAGCGCGAATGAAAACCTGGCTTTGGCATCGTCCAGGCTATACCCGAACCCGTCTGCCGATGGCCGTTTCAGCTTGCAGCTGGCTGAGGCCTGCCGGGTGCAGGTTTTGTCGGTGACCGGCCAGTTGTTGCTGGATGAAGAAATGACAGCCGGGCTCCAGTCTCTGGATTTGTCGAAATACGCGCCGGCCTATTATGTGGTGCGCTTGTCGAATGAAAACGGAAGCGCGGCATTGAAGGCTGTAGTCCGCTGATGCCTTGGCGGCTCGGTTGCCTGCAAGCAGGGCCGGCTGCCTGAAGAGAGGGTATCGGAGATAAGATGGAGGCATTCTTGGGCGGCAAGCCGGGAAGGGAAGATGCTATATGGCAGATTACCCTTCCCGGCTTGCCGCTTTTTCTGTTGCGGCGGGTTCCATTGGCGGGCTGGCGGGCCGCTTCCTTGACTGCCGCCGCTATCCCTGCCTGGCCCGTTACGCTTCCGATGGAGGATGCAGCCGGCCTGCGCTCCATGGGCGGGATTTTTGTGATTCAGCCCGAATCGGTCATTAGGCTTTGGAAATCTTGTCCGCTTGTGTCATGCAGCAGGTTTCCGCAGGCGGAGACGAGCGGGCTACGTCGAGGCGTTGCGGGGTGCAGGATGCTTCTCAGCCTCGTATCCGGAATCGGAAACGGACCTGGCGAACCTGACGACCGATTCGGGTTCAACGATTGATCGGGGTTTATCGGACAGTCTTTATGCGTGTTCGGTAAAATGGACCGGGATTTGCGATAGGAGATATGGATGTTGTAAAATGTTTATAGATAGCAAATTGTATTGTTATTGGCACTTTTCCTTTGGGAATGTTTGTCGTTTTGGGTAGCATAGTGGCTGATTCTGTGTGTTTATTCAATGTAAATTCGCAGTCTCTTGAAAAATGAGGTTCGGATTCGGGAAGTCTTGCTTGTCCGGGAAGAGGACTCTGCGGAGACTTTCCGGCCATGCATTGGTTTTGATAGTCAATCTTATTAAAGATGAAGCAGGTACGATTTCTCGGCATTCTGTTTTTATTTTCCGGTTTGATGCCGGCAGGGCGGCTTGGGGCGCAAGTGACAGAAAAGAATGGTTTCCCCCAGCCCCCGAATTACGATTTCGAGGTCTGGGACAGCGACGTTCGCCCTTGGGCTTGGAGTTCGAGCTCCAATTTCGAGGCTTATCAAGCCACAGGAGGGACGAACAGGAATCAGTCGATATGGAAGTCTTCCGATAAACGCCCGGGATCTGCGGGGAGTTCTTCCGTTCAGATACAGGTGACAGAATCCGATTGGCTGAATTGGTTTACTCGTCGCAGGGTGGACATGGGGACTTTGACTACGGGTACCCTGTACTATAGGGAAAGTAAAGAGCATGAAAATTCCTGCATTTACACCAATACCGGTGACGGCTCCAAATCCTGGCCGTTCACGGGCCGCCCCGATTCCATCGTGTTCTGGGCCAAGCTGGGCGAGAACGGGGGCCGGAACGGGAACATGACCCTCTACCTGCATGATAACAGCGATTTGGAAGACCGGGGCAGCGGGACCACGGCCAACGGGACCGTCATCGGTTCGGCTAATGTGAAAATCCAGTACAATGGAGGCCAATGGACAAGGTACAGCGCCCCGGTGCAGTATGCCAGTACCTCGGCTCCCGCTTACCTTTTGCTGAGCTTCACGGCAGGCAACAGCTTCCGCGAGGTGGTGAACGGGGACCAGATGTGGGTGGACGATGTGCTGTTGGTTTACAACCCCTCGATGAGCATCGGTGCGGATTGCCCGACCCGGCTGGTCCGCCATGGAGGCACATCCCAGAATTTCTCCATTCCTTACGAATTTTCCGCCGGGACTTCGGACCCTTTGAATCCTTCCGCCACGAACGAAATCCGCGCCTATCTGTCGGACGAGAACGGGTCGTTCGACAACGCGCTCCAGATCGGCTGGGTCGCGATTTCCGGATTTACGCAGTCGGGAAACATCTCCGCCAGCATTCCGGCGGATTTGCCCGACTCGGACAAGTACCGGCTTCGCTTGGAATCGACCAATTATCCCGTGCAAAGCGCGGAGCTGCCCTTGGCCATCTACCGGGAATGGTATCTGAGCGTGCGGGCCGGTAACGCGATGGGGCGTGTGAATCCGGCAGGAGAACAGCAGCTTGTCCGCCACAACAGTACTCAGACGCTGTCGGCAATCCCCAATACGGATTGCGTATTCCTGGGCTGGCAGGAGAACGGGGCTACTGTGTCGGAAAACCCGGACTATGTGTTCCAGGTCACGGCAGACCGGGATTTGACGGCTCTTTTCGATACCACCTATGCCTTGCGTCTGGCGGATGTCGCCGGGGCGGTTTCGTATTTTGCCAACAATAACAGCCAGGAAGTGGTCTTGGTGAACGGACAGACCGCGTCCTTGCGCCTGACGCTCGACTACGGGTATGAGTTCCATGGCTATGAGTTCAATGGAACTATATATTCCGAAGATTCCCCCGATTTCGATTACGAAGCCCGCCAAGGAGGCACATTCTATCCGCAGGTTGACAGCATCCCTTATGAATTCACGTTCGAGGTTTTGCCCGATGCCAAGCTCGGCAGTGTGGATGGCGGTGGCATCCATAAGCATTTCAGCAGTTTTGCTGCTGTGGCTCATGCGGCGAACCCTTGCAGCCATTTCTTGCGCTGGGAAGACAGCGAAGGGCGTTTGCTGGGGACGGACACGGTGCTGCTGTTCGAGAATGTCATGGCCGGAGGCCATTTCCGGGCGGTTTTTGAAGAAGATTTCCACACGGTCAGTGCCCGCCCGGCTCAAGGTCAGGAGCATTGGGGATGTCTGCTGCAGAACGGGATTGCCGTGGCCGACAGCCAGTATTCGGCTTTCGATGCCTTGTCTTTGACCCTGACGGCGGTTCCGGCCGAGGGGTATTCCTTTGTGCGTTTTGAAATCGTCCGGGACGGCATCGGCCAGGCTCCGGTCTACGATTCGAGCCTGGACTTGACTCCTGAAGGCCGTCTGTTGTCGGACTATGTCGTCATTGCTTATTTTGACACGGCCCGGTACCAGGTTGCGGCATCGTCCCGGCATGGCCGGGTCTCTGGCGCGGGCCAGTACAAGCATGGCCAGGAGGCCCGGCTCTGGGTCGCGGCGGATGAGGGTTACCATCTGGAGTCCTGGAATGAGAACGCCGCGCCTGTTTCTACGGAAGACACCTTGTCTTTCACAGTCCTTGCCGACCGGACGCTTGAAGCGGTAATGGCACTGGAGACTTACGCTGTATCGATTGAAAGCTATCCGGAAGGATGGGGCAGCGTGACACCGGCTTCTGGCTACTACGAGCATTTTGAAAAGATAGGACTGCTGGCCGATCCGGCATCCCGGCGCGATTTCCGCTATTGGGTCGTCAATGGGGATACATTGTCCACGTCGGCCGCTTATTCCTGGGAAGTCAAAGGCGAGGCCCGGATTGTGGCTGTCTTCGATTTGGCCCGTTACCATGTGGAGGCTATCCCGAATGATCCGTTGCGAGGCTATGTCTCCGGGACGGGAGAATATGTGGCGGGGCAGAAGCCGGAACTGGTTGCCGCCGCTTCGGACGGTTACCATTTCGAATACTGGGCCGTTGCCGATGGGAGGCGGTTCACGGACAATCCTTTGCAGATAGAGGATTTGTCGTCCGATACAATGTTCACGGCGTATTTTTCTCCGATTCTCTATGCCTTGCGTCTTGGCATAGATGGTCCTGGCGAGGTCAGGGATTCGGATGGCGATGAAATTCCCGGGGCAGAGATGCCTTTTGGTTCCGTGTTGGAACTGAATGCAGTGGCTACCGGAGAAGATTACGAGTTTGTCGCATGGAGGAACGAGGCCGGGGAAGAGGTGAGTTCGGACAATCCTTTGTCATTCCGGATCCTGTCTGATACTGTATTGGTAGCAGGCTTTGCGTTGAAGCAGTATGGATTGAGCCTGGATGTCTCTCCTGCCGGCGCCGGGCTTGTGGAAGGAGGCGGCAGCTACAGCAAAGGGACGAGCGCGCGGATCAAGGCCGAGCCAGTGCAGGGGTACCGTTTCGCAGGCTGGTACGAGGGCGGCGGTTTGTTTGCGTCCGAGGCGGAATGTGTTGTCGAGATGGCGGAGGACCGGTTCATGGTAGCTTGTTTTGAAGAGGAGACTTATACGGTGGAGGTCGCCGTGGAACCTGAAGGAGCCGCGGTTTCTTTCACCGGCGCGGGGCAGTTCAAGACGGCCTATAATACATTATTGTCGGTAGAACCGGCTGCCGGGTACGAACTGGCTGCTTGGGTAGGCCAATCGGGCGATACTTTGTCATTTTCCAATCCGTACTTGCATGAAGTCCGGAGCGATTCGCGGCTGAAGGCTTTGATGCAGGCATCGCGTTTGGATGTGGATTTCACGGTGGAGCCGGCATCGGCAGGCTGGGTGGAAGTGGCAGAAGCGGTGTACGGGGAGACGAGCCGCGCTGTTGCCGTGCCGGGGTACGGTTACGAATTTTCTGCCTGGGTGGATGCCGATGGCAACAATCTGTCGAGGAACCCGGTTCTGGAATTTTCAGCGGAAAGCGATACAGGGTTCGGCATTCGTTTCGAACGGGCCGAATTTGAAGTCAAGGTAGGAGAATCAGAAGGCGGGACGGTTTCCGGCGCAGGGTCTTATCTTTATATGTCGCAGGCGGAACTGAAAGCGCGGCCGGATGGAAACCATCGGTTTGCTGGCTGGTTCGGCCAAGAGGGCGATTGCCTTAGCATGCAGCCTGAATGGAGTTTCAGCGTGAGAGGGAACATGGATGTCGAGGCACGTTTCGAGCCTTTGGAAGTGCAGGCTGTGTTGAGCGTGTCGCCGGAAGGGGCCGGTTTGATTCTCGAGGATGGCAGGAGCCTGGCTTCGGTCTTCACCGAGGCTTACGGAAGCCGGCATGTTTTCACGGCTTCGGCTTCTTCGGCCTGGCATCTGGCAGGATGGCAGATCGAAAGAGGCGGGAACAGGGAAGAATTCCCGGCAGATACTTTGCTTTGGACTTTGCGAGGCGGGGAATTGCTGACGGCTTTGTTCGATACCGGCCGTTTCGAAGTGGATGTGGAAGCGGTCGGTTTGCCGGAAGATGTGGCTTGGACGGTTTCCGGCGAAGGCGTATATGCTTGCGGCAGCCAGGCATGTTTGCGTGTGGAGGCCTTGGAACATTATGATTTTGCAGGCTTTTACGATGAGGATGGCGTCTTGGTTTCCGAAAGCCGGGAGTATTGCGTTCCAGTAAAAGCTTCTATGACGTTGCAAGCTCGCTTTGCACCGAAGGTGTACCGTTTGGATGTCTTGGCGGCAGAGGCCGGGCAGGGCAGTGCGGACGGGACCGGATTCTATCCTTTCGACAGCAGCGTGGAGGTCCGCGCCTACGCTTGCGAGGGACAATACGAGTTCAGCCATTGGTCTTCAAGGCGTGATGGTTCGGATACTTTGGGAAAGACATCGGTCTGGCATTTTGCTGTCGCTGGGGCTGACAGTCTTTACGCCTGTTTCCTCCCGGCATCGCGCCTGCTGGAATTGGAGGTAGGCGAAGGGGATGGCAGTGTGCGGGGTTCTGGTTCCTACAGATCTGGCAGCCAAGCCCGCATAGAGGCCGAGGCTGCTGAAGGATACCATTTTGCGGCTTGGATGGAAAACGGGAATCTCATAGGCACGCAAGCGGAGATGGATTGGATTATGGATCAGGATTATCGGATAGAAGCTGTGTTCGAGCCGGATACGTTCCTGCTTGAACTGGGCGTGGCTTGGGACGGAGAAGGTGACGCGCCTGCGGGCTTGGAGGTGCAAGGAGGGGGCGCTTATGCTTACGGCAGCGACGTGCCGGTGCTTCTGGCCGGCCTGGGCCCGGACTTGGAGTTCTTGTCATGGATCGGCCCGGATGGGAAAACGGTGTCGGAAAAGGCCGATTTCGTGTATGGATTGTATGGAGACAGCCGCTTGGAAGCTCATCTGCGGTTGCGCGAATGCCGGATCGAGCCTGTGGCTGAAGGCGCAGGCGAAGTCTTGGGCGGAGGCATCTACAGGTATGGCGATACGGCCTTGCTGGTGGCATCGGCTTCGGAGGGGATGCGGCTGCGAGAATGGAAAACCGGCGAGGTCGTGCTCGGGTCTTCAGACACGTTGCTTCTTCCGGTACGCCAGTCGCTGGCTTGCACGGCGGTTTTTGAACCCGATGAGTTTCTGGTCGAGGCTTGGCCGAACTTTTCCGAAGGCGGCAGCGTGAGCGGGGGCAGGATGGCGGCACCGGGCGAACAGCTTACGTTGACGGCAGAGCCTCGGGAAGGGTATCGTTTCCTTTACTGGACGTTGGGAGACAGTTTGCTCGCGGAGGAATCTGTCTTGACCATGGAAGCTGCTGAAATTCCCGCCTTGGTCGCGCATTTCGAGGCGGAAGCCCTTTATGTGCGTTTGCAGGCTACCTTGCCGGAAGGCGTGGCCTCGCTCGAGGGTGCGGGTTCCTACCGCAAAGGGGACGAGGCCGGATTGGGCATCGCCCTGAAGGAAGGCTATCGTTTCGAGGGCTGGTACGTGCTTGGGGAAAACGGGGAAGCGGAATTGCTTTCAGAGGAAGAATCTTTCAGTTTCACGGTAGAGGGAACGATGCGGATAGAAGCCAGGGTGTCTGGAATCAAGCAGGAGGAAATGCGATGAAGACGGATTTGAAACGGAATTCCCTGGATGGTTCAAGAATGGAGCAAGATATGGAAACCAAGGTGAAGAAATACGGTTTTATGACAGTTTTTTCCAGGAATTTGAAAAAAGCGGTGGCCTGCGTTTGCCTGGGGCTTGCCGGGACGGTCTCGGCTCTTCATGCCCAGGAATACCTCAATGGCACGCAGCAGCTGCCTAACCGGGGCTTTGAAGAATACGACAACGTCGGATCGGACAATGTGGAGCCAGTAGGGTGGAATTCCTTCATGACCGCCAGGTCGGCGGGCGGAATCGTGGATATGGGGAAAGCCAAGCGTCTGGACCGGATGAGCGGAGGCCGTCCGGGAACCACGGGTTCGTATTACCTGCATGTGTACTCGACGGAAGTGATTGGCATCAATGCCAACGGGAACGTGACCACGGGACGCATCAACATGGGGTCGACTTCGGCGGCGGACGCATCCAACCATAATTTCACAGACCGGGCTTCGGCAGGCTTCAACCTGCCTTTCTCGATGGTTCCCGACTCCATGGTGGTGTGGGTCAAGTATGCGCCGTCCAACGCTTCGGATCGAGGGCAAATCCGGGCTATCATCCATAATGACAACGATGTGATTGATCCAGGGACGGATTACAACCAGGTGGTGGCGGTGGCTACGGTAAATCCTTCCGGGACAAGCGGATGGGTACGTTACAGCGTGCCTTTCAGCCGTGCAGGCTGCGGCAGCAACGATGCCCGTTATTGCTTGGTGTCGATTACCACCAATGCCCAGCCGGGAGGCGGGGCGGCCACGATCGATGTGGACGATATCCTGTTTGTCTACAACCCGGCTTTGCGCATAACGGATCTTCCTATGCTGAGTTTCAATATGCGGGATGGAGCGCAGGAAACTTCGATTGATTTCCAGATTACCGGGACGATGAGCCCGAACACTTATCCGGCTAATCCTAATCAAGTGATTGCTGAAATGTCGGATGCCGGAGGCTCGTTCGCCTCGCCCCGGCAGATTGGGCGGATGACGACCGACCTGAGCGGCAGCTTGCCGGTCACGATCCCGGCAGACATGCCTTTGGGCGATCATTACCGGATCCGGCTTCGTTCCACCAACTATCCTTTGGTCTCGGAGGATAACGGGAAGGATATAGAACTGATGCGGGGATATACGATTGCCGCTTCGGTGCAGGGCAGCGGAGGGACGGTCAGCGGGGCTGGGGGCTATGCCGAAGGAGAGACCGCTACTTTGACGGCGAACCCTTACAATGGCTACCATTTTGTCTGCTGGATGGAAGACGGGCAGGAAGTGGCCGGGGCAGGCCGGACTTATTCTTTTGCGGTGGACGGGGATCGTTCGTTGGCGGCGGTATTCGAACTGGACCAGTATGTCCTGAAGGTGTCGGCAGAGGGGGAAGGAAGCGTATCGCCGGAACCGGGCGAGTATGTCTATGCGCACAATAGCCGGGTCGAACTCAGGGCCGAAGCGGCAAGCAATTACGAGTTCGGCGGTTTCTACAATGGGGATGTCTTGCTCTCGGCTAGTCCGGTGCATACTTTCAACATAGTCTCGGACATGGATGTGAAAGCATTGTTCGAGCAAGGCAAGGTCAATATTGCTGCATTTGCCAATGATGCCGGTTTGGGCAGAATCATCGGTGCTGGCACTTACGAGCACGGTGCGGAAGTCGTGCTGAAGGCTGAACCGAATCCTTTCTGCCGTTTTGTGGCATGGATCGAGGAGGGAGACACGTTGAGCAAGGAAACGGAGCTGGTGTTCCGAGCGGAAGGTTCCCGGACATTGCAGGCGGTTTTCGACCAGCAGTATTTCGAAGTCATCCTGGCCTCGGAACCGAGCCAGGGCGGATCTGTGATCGGAGGCGGGCGTTTCGGCGCGGCCCAGTCCAATACGACGGTGTCCGTCGAGGCGATGCCTGCCGCAGGTTACCGTTTCCTGTACTGGGTGGATGAAAAGGATCAGAGCCGTATCATGGAGAACCCTTATGTCGTGATCGAGGAAGGCCGTCTGACGGGAGACCTTCGTTTCACGGCGTATTTCGAGGAAGAAACCTACCGTGTCGACTTGGGTTCGGATATGCCGGGCGCGGGCAAGCTGGAGGGGGCAGGCGCATACGCCTACCAGGAAGAGGTGGTGCTGGCGGCGGAAGTGTCCGAAGGTTATCGTTTCGAGGCTTGGGTAGCGGAAAACGCCCAGGGTGGATTCGACACGCTTTCGTCGGAGAATCCCTATTCGTTCAGGATTCAGGATGACTGGTCGGTCAAGGCGGTATTCAGCAGGATGCAGCATCAGGTCACCGTGCTTTCGGGCAACGAGGCGATGGGCAAGGCGAGCGGGAGCGGGACATACTTCCATTTTGATTCCGTCCGGATGGAAGCGGTGGCATCGGAGGGGTATGAATTCCGTTACTGGGTCAAACGCCAGGGCATCCGCGACGACAGTGTGGCTTCGGCCAATCCGTGGATGACGGAAGTGAAAGGGGATGCCACGTATGTGGCGGTATTCGGCGAACGGAAGAAAAGGGTAGATGCGGTGGCTGTACCCGGGAAAGGAGGACGGGTGGATGGCGGAGGCTTGTACGAAAAGGGCAGTTATGCGGTGTTGCGGCCGGTGGCGGCTCCGTGCTACCATTTCTCGGGCTGGGGCACGATTAGTCAGGTCTTGGCTTCCTATCCGCAGGATCTGCGTCTTTACGTGCAGGAGGATACGGCTTTGTACGCGCATTTCGCGCCGGATATGATGAGGCTGGAAGTGATGGTGGAAGGGCTTTCCCCTGCTGGCCAGGTGGAAGTGGTCGGTTTGACGGAAGCAGGTTCGCGTTTTGTCTTGGATCAGGCTTACGGCACATTGGTTCATTTGCGAGCCTCGCTTGCGGATGAAGACCGCCGTTTTGCGGCTTGGCGGCTTTACTATGAGGATGAAAACGGTACGGAAAAGGATTCTCTGTTCTCTCGAGAGATGGAGATTTGGTTTGAAATGCCCGGAGATGTCCGCCTGGTGGCGGAATTCGGCACGGGAATGGCCAATGTGGCAGCATCGGTGGAACCGCAGGCGGCCGGACGGGTGGAAAACCAAGGGAATTATCGTGAAAGCCAATGGGCATCTTTGCATGCGGTGGCATACCCTGGTTTCGCTTTTGACTATTGGGCCGATGCCGGAGGGAACTTGCTGGGCCGTTCGGATGTGTGCTATGTGCAGGCGATGAAGGATACTTCGGTAGTGGCGGTGTTCAAGACGGATACTTTGGAAGTGGGTCTGGTTTCTCGGCTGGATGTGACGGCTTACGGTTTGGATGCGGATGGCAGCTCGGTTCTGCCGGGCATTGCCGGGCGTTATGAACAGTCTCTGGGCTTGCAGTCGTATTTCGGCCGTGTTTCCGGTTCCGGGCATTACCAGTACGGAGCAGAAGTCCGCTTGGAGGCAGAGTCTGCTTACGGGTATGATTTCAAAGGCTGGTTCCTGGCGGGAGATACGGCGTTCCAGTCCTGCTTGGAAGATTCCCCGGTGTATGTCTTTGAGGCCGGAGAAGATGTCTCGGTGGCGGCTTTGTTCGCACCTTCTTTGTTCAGGGTCGATTTGGTGCTGGAGGATGGACAGGCCGGGCGTGTGGAAGGCTCCGGGAGTTACGCCTACAGGACAGAAGCCCGTTTGCGGGCCGAGGCAGCGCAGGCTTATGTGTTCGAAGGCTGGGAAACGGCAGACGGGGAGGGCGGCGTGGATACCTTGCCGGCGGGCGACCTGGGCTGGCCGGTGGATGCAGATGCCAGCCTGAAGGCTTTGTTTTCCTTGCGCGAAGTCCGTGCCGAAGCAGTGGTCATGTCGGGAGAAGGCGGTGTGGCAGTGGGCACGGACGCGGAGCTTGGCAAGGTTTCTTCGGCGGATGCCGCATACGGAGACGGAATCGTTTTCCGGGCCGAACCGGCGGCCTGTCATGTTTTTTCGTCATGGCAGGATGCCGCGGGGAATATTTTGAGCCAGGATGCTGAATGGACGATGCGTGCCGTGGACGATACCGTGGTTTACGCCACCTTCGCGCCTCAGCGGATGAACGTTTCGGCGCAGGCTTTCGATCCCCGGCAGGGTTATGTGGAAATCAGTCCTGCCAGACCGGAGTACGGCAGGGAAGTGTCCGTTGCCGCGTTGCCGATGCCTGGCTATGCATTCAGCCATTGGACAGGGGTAGCGGATACGATGGAACGCTTGTCTGCTTCCTCGGTCCTGCGTTTTGAATTGTTGTCGGATACAGCTTTTTATGCTTTTTTTGAACCGGCTTTGCAAAAGGTTTCGGTTTCGATGCCGGCGGGTGGAGCCGGGCAAGTGGCGATAATGCAGGCCCAGGGGCCGGATACCTTGTCCTGGGCAGGTTCTGTAATGGCCAGGAACGGTTCGGAACTGATTTTGGAAGCGATGCCGATGCCGGGATACCGCTTTGTGTCCTGGATGCTGCAGGGGCGTGTCTTGGGTGAGGAGTCATGCCTGGTTCTGAGGGTGGATCAGGATATGGAAGTGGAAGCGGTCTTTGAGCCGGAGATGTACAGGATCGAACTGGCGGCTGAACCGGATGCTTACGGCAGCGTGAAAGGTTCCGGCATGTTCGCCTATGGCCAGGAAGTGGAGGTTGCGGCCGAGCCGAACGGGGATGCATACAGGTTCATGGGCTGGAAGTCCGATGGACGCTGGGTGTCCGAAGAATGTTCGTACCGTTTCCCGGTGAGCGGCAATCGTTCGTTGACAGCAGTGTTTGCGCCAGATTCGGCTCGAGTGGATGTGCTGTGCGGATTGGGAGGCGTAGCCAGCGGCGCAGGTTTGTATGCGGCAGGAGCGTCGGTTTCCTTGTCGGCTTCGGCTAGCCCGGGTTATGCGTTCGAGGCTTGGTGCGATGCCGGTGGGAACCGTGTCTCGGAGCAGAACCCGTTTCCCTTGACGGCGGTTTCCGACACGTTTTTGCGGGCTGTCTTCGCTCCCTGCACGTATCGGGCGGACGTTTCTGCCGGGACAGGCGGCAGCGTGGCCGGAGGCGGCGAGTTCCGTAACGGGGAAACGGCAGTCCTGACGGCTGTGGCTGATGCCGGCTACCGTTTTGCATACTGGAGCCTCGACGAGGGCAGGCAGACCTATCCTTTGGCATGTCTGATGGTGGCGATGGACAGGGATTTGCAGGCGGAAGCTGTCTTTGAGCCTAGGCGTTACGATATGAGTACGCTGGCTTCGCCGGCAGCGGCGGGTTCAGTGACGGCAGGCGGTTCGTTCGAGCATGGTTCCATTGTTTCTTTCGAGGCAGTGGCGGATGCCAATCATGAGTTTTCTGCCTGGACAAGGAATGGTGATGTCGTTTCCACCGAGAATGTGCTTGCGGTGAATGTGGATGCGGCCGATGCATCCTATGTGGCTTTGTTTGTCCCGAAGATGTTCAACATCCTGGTCGAGACATACCCGTCGGCAGGCGGTCTGGCTTTGGGGGCTGGCGCGTATTACTGGGGGGATACGGCGGATATCAGCGTAGAGGTTCATCCTGGTTTCGCCTTCAGGCTGTGGTCGGATATGGCATTCAATACGGTTTCGGAACAGTCTTCGTTCAGGCATGCCGTGGTCGGGGCGAATCTGTTCACGGCCACATTGGATGGGGATGCGGCTAATGAAAGCAATGTGCCGGCAGGCCTTGAAGAGGTGATGGATATCCAGGTTTACCCGAATCCCGCAGGTCCTGGAGACCGGGTGTGGTTCCGTGCCGCAGCACAGAGAATGAAACTTTTGCAAATATTCGATTTGCAGGGGAACCGGGTAATGGAACGCCGCTTCACCGAAAGCGGCCAGGCTTCGGTGGCCGTGGATGTGTCTCCGTTGCCGGCGGGAATCTATTTGTACCGTGTGGAAACGGTTGACGGGGCAATGGCACATGGGAAGTTGGTTTGCCTGTAAGTCCGTCATGCACAGGAGAAAGGCTCCATGAGCGGCTATGGTCCGCTTAGTCGAGGGTGGCTCGAAAGTCAGCTTTCCAAAAGAGAATCCGCACAAGAATGTGTCCTACGAGGATTCTTTGCCGGAAAACCATCTTTTGAGCCACCCTCGCGGCTGTTTTTTTAACTGCGGCATGTGTACGGATTTTCGGAGGACGGGTTGGCAGGACGCGGGGCTTGCCGTATTTTTGCTCGGTCTGTGCGGCTTTGGAACGGAATGGAGGGAAGGGCGGCACGCGGTATGAACAAGGAAACATGAAAGAGATCGATTTGAGCCTTTATTTCGACCCCTGTCCTTTTATGGAAGCGGCTGCTTTTTATCATGACAGCACTATGAGATTGGGGCGCATGGTGGAAAAGTACACGGTCAGGGAGCATTTCCCTTCGCTTGAAGGATCCTCGGTCGTTATAGCCGGGATAGACGAGAGCCGGGGGGCTTCTCTGGACGAGACCGGGCCGTTGCCGGACAAGAGGCACTGCAACGGAGCCGATGCTGTCCGCAAGGAACTGTACAATCTTTACGCGCCTCAAGGTGTCGGCAAGGTGGTCGATCTGGGCAATATGCGTTGCGGCAAGCGGATCGAGGACACGTATTTCGCGCTTGCCGAGGTGGCATGCTGCCTTTTGAATCAGAAATCCACCCTGATTCTGCTTGGCGGATCCCAGGACTTGACCTATGCCGTCTACCAGGCGTATGCCCGCCTTCAGAAAATGGCCAATATCGTGACGGTGGATGCCCGTTTGGATCTGGCCGAGGGGTTGGGGGCGGACGAAAGCCCTTTGGACAGCATCCTTAGCAATACGGATTACATGGGCAAGATAGCCGTGGAACCGGCCAATTACCTGTTCAATTACATGAATGTCGGTTACCAGACGTACCTGGTGGAACAGGAAGCGGTTTCGCTGATGGACAAGCTTTATTTTGATGCCTGCCGTTACGGTCTCTTGCAAGATGATATACGGGATGCCGAACCTTATATACGGGATGCTGATTTCGTGAGTTTCGATTTGTGCGCGGTGAAGCGTCAGGACAGCCCGGCCAATCCATGGGCCCGCCCGACCGGCTTTTCTGCAGAACAGGCATGCCAGTTGGCTCGTTACGCAGGCTTGAGCAAGGAAGTGAGCGTGGCTGGTTTCTTTGAATATTACCCGTTTTTCGAACGGGACAATCTCAGTGCCCAAGTCGTGGCCGAAATGATATGGTGTTTCTTGGATGCGATGCGTTTCCGTTGCGATGACCATCCTTTGTCTGCGGCTGGGATGGATTTCAAGCAGTATATCGTGCCTTTGGAGGAATTGGGGCAGGATCTGGTGTTTTACAAATGCCGCCAGACCGACCGCTGGTGGATGGAGCTTCCTTGTTCCG
Source organism: uncultured Bacteroidales bacterium (assembly GCA_944320265.1). Lineage (GTDB taxonomy): Bacteria > Bacteroidota > Bacteroidia > Bacteroidales > P3 > Pullibacteroides. The sequence goes on from CALUGT010000002.1 coordinate 183,197, forward strand.
ACGAGCAGCGGCAGCGTTACGGGCGGCATTGCTATTTGGCCTGTGCTTACCATGATTATGAAACTGCTACCGAAGGCAATGTGCCGCATCGCTGGTGGAACGCCGTCCAGCGGATTAAATAATGACCGCCAAAAAGTCCGAGGCGATGATGGAGATTCAAGGAAAGGATAACGAGCGCAATCCACGGGAAGGCGACTGTGGCAGCTATGGCAGATATATAGGTTTGGGCCTGGCCTTAGGCTTGGCGATAGGGTCCGGAACGGAGAATCTTGGGTTGTGGCTGCCCTTGGGTTTGCTTTTTGGCTGGATGCTTGGCCGTTGGAAGAAACGGAAAAGGACGGGGAATCCTGATGATTCAGGGGGTCAGGGTGGCTGATATCGACAGGTAGACTGCTGCGGTTGCTTTGTGACTGTGGAAATTAGTGCTTGCATGATTCGGAAAATTGTGTTACTTTTGCAGCCCTTTTTCGGGTCGGAAGACTTGTGAGGGACGGGAAGGTACCGGACGGGAGAATCCGGAAAGGGATGTCCCGGAATTGTAAAACCTATTAAAATACAAAACAATGCCTGTAAGAATCAGACTGCAAAGATTCGGTAAGAAAGGCGCTCCTTTCTACCACATTGTAGTAGCGGATGGTCGTGCACCTCGAGATGGGAGATTTATCGAGAAAATAGGCACGTACAACCCGATGACAAACCCCGCCAAGGTTGACTTGGACGTGGACAAAGCCGTGCAATGGCTCCGCAACGGTGCCCAGCCCAGCGACACCGCTCGTTCGTTGATGTCCTCCAAAGGCGCCATGCTGAAGCATCACCTGCTCCGTGGGGTGGACAAGGGGGCTTTCACGATGGAAGAAGCCGAAAAACGTTTCAATGCTTGGTTGACAGAGAAAGAAGCCCGTGTACAGAAAGCTATCGATGCCGACAAGCAGAAGAAAGAAGCCGGCCGTACCGCCCGCTTGGAAGCGGAAAGCAAGGTGAAGGAAGCTATCGCTGCCAAGGTGGCTGAAAAGAAAGCCGCTGCATTGGCCGCCAAGGAAGCTGCCGCTGCTGAAGCTGCTGCCGCTGAAACTCCGGCCGAAGCCCCGGCTGCTGAAGCCGAAGCTCCCGCTGAAGCTTGATTTTCGGATGCAGGCATCGGGATATGCCAGAGTCACGTTTTTTGACATGTTTTGAAACGGCATGCCAGAAAGAGTGAGATCAAGGTGCTGAGCGCGGATTCTGTTAGCAATGCCAGAGATTGCTTGTTATGATATTCCGTTAGGTAAGAGGCGCGTTCCAAAAAAGGTTCGCGCCTCTTTTTGTAAGATTTCCTAATGAAACGATAGATAGTATGTTGCGCTTTCTGTTCGATTGGATCCATGATGCTTCCGATTACTTGATCCAGCACGGTTGGAACGAATCCTTGGTCGATTTCCTGTCCGGGGTTTTCATATTGGCCGTTTTGGCGGCTTCGGCCTCCGTGGTCTATTGGGTCGTCCGCATCATCTTGAAGAAGATTCTGAAAGCCGCTTACCGCCGTCATCCCAAGGCTTGGATCGAAGTCCTGCTGAAGCGTCAGACTCTCAGCTTCATCTGCTATTTCCTGCTTTGCCTGTTCTACTCCAAAGGCATAGCCTATATGTTTTCGGAACTGCCTGCTTGGATCCCGTTTGTGACCAAGGTGCTTAAATTGTTCTCCTTGTATTTCTTCCTGCGGGCTTTGACCGGCGTGATTTGGACCATTTTCGATATCCGCCAGGCCACGATAGTCAACAAGACCGTGGCGATGAAAGGCTTGATACAGTTCATCACGGTCATTGTCTATTTCATAGGGGGCATTGTCGCGGTCGCGATTCTTGCCAACAAGCAGCCTTTGGCTTTCATAGGCGGTTTGAGCGCGGCTTCGGCAGTCCTGATGCTGGTATTCAAGGACAGCATTGTCGGCTTGGTGGCCGGAGTGCAGATTTCGCTCAACGACATGGTTCGGATAGGCGACTGGATCACGATGCCCTCGCAAGGCGTGGACGGGAATGTGACAGACATCTCGCTGACCACGGTCAAGGTGCAGAATTTCGACTTGACGATTATTTCGATGCCGACCGCCGCGCTGATAAGCCAGTCGGTGCAGAACTGGCGGGGCTTGCAGATTTCGGGCGGGCGGAGGATACAGCGCAGTATTTACGTGGATTTTACCAGCATCAGCTTTTGCGATGAAGCGATGTTGGAAAAATTCGGTCAGATAGACTTGTTGCATGATTCCATTGAGGCTGGAAAAACCGGGAAGAATGCCGCTGGCACGGCTGTCAGGGCAGGATTGACTAACGTGGATGTATTCATGAGGTACACGGAGGCCTACTTGCGGAATCATCCGCGTATCCATCACGAAGCGGATTTCACCCTGCTGGTCCGTCAGTTGCCGGCGGGGGACGAAGGCTTGCCGATACAGGTGTATTGCTTTACGGTGACGCCGGAATGGCTTGCCTACGAGGCGATTGCTTCGGAAGTAATGTCTCACCTGCTGGCCATGCTGCCTTTCTTCGGTTTGCGAGTGTACCAGCGGAGCGCGCATCCGGATACGCGGAGCTTGGAGGTAGGGGATTTGCCCTTCCCGGGAAAGGCAGGGGCGGAAGATTGATTTTCCCCTGTGCCGTTTTGGGATTTGCCTGGACCGGGAAGCTGTTTTGGAATACCTCGCCTTTCCGGTACGATGGCTTTCCGGGGTTCGGCTTCGGGAATCTGTTTGTCCGTCGGGGGTTGTTTCTGGCTTTTGGGGCGTTCTTCACGTCGGACAGCCCGGCAGTGCAAGCCGAGCGCAGAGCCAAGCCCGCTTGAACCCTGCCTGGGCGCAGCCGGTCTTCGGGAGGCCTTGATTCCTCGGAATTCCCTCCCGGTGGCAAAGCAGGAAAATTTGGACATCTTTTGAAAATGAAAGAAAAATGAATATGCCGATACAAGTCCGTTTTACGGATGTGGATATCTATGGTCACGTGAACAATGCCATTTATGCCGAATTGTTCGACACGGCTCGTTACACGTATATGAAACAGCTTCTTCCGGATGCCGACCCCAAAGGAAAGAGTTTGGTCCTGGTGCATTTGGAAACCAATTTCCGCAAGCAGATTGTGTTCGGGGACAAGATTTACGTGGAAACCCACATCTCGAAGATAGGCGAACGTAGCGTGGGGATGAGCCAGAAGATGATCAATGAGGAGACCGGCGACCTTCATGCCGATTCTTACGGGGTTCTTTCTACTTTCGATGCTGCCTTGCAGAAATCCTTCCCGATGCCGGATGAGTGGAGGAAGCGCTTGGAGGCGGCCGATTAAGGACAAAATAAAGGCAATGTCATGGTCATAGATAAGGAATCTTGTTATTTTTTGGGAAAAATCCTGCGGACATCCGGATTGAAAGGCGATGTGTCCGTTTTTCTGGATGTGGACGAACCGGAATCCTATGCCGGATTGGATTCGGTCTTCGTGGAACGCAAGGGGGCCTTGGTGCCGTATTTCATAGAGAGCGTCCGGATCCGTCCCAACGGGGCGGTGTTCCATTTCGAAGACACTGGTTTTGAAGATGCGCAAGCCTTGGTGGGCAGTTCTTTGTATCTGCCATTGGAACTTTTGCCGACTCTGACCGGCAAGCAATTCTATTTCCATGAGGTGAGGGGCTTCGAGGTGGTGGATGTCCATGCTGGCAGTATCGGTGTCCTGCGGGAAATCTGGGACAATGCCGCCCAGCCGTTGCTGTGCATCGACCATCCTTCGGGCAAGGAAATCATGATTCCTTTGGTGGACGACTTCTTGGTGGAAGTGGATCGAGAGAACCGGGTGCTGAAAGTGGAGGCTCCGGAGGGGTTGGTGGAGTTTTATCTGGAAGATTCCCGGGAGTGACCGCGCCCGCTATTCGCGTTTTTCCTGAGCTGAGTCTCTGCTCTCCCGGCGGGAAAGCCGCCTCGGCCTGTTTTTAGAACCTGCCTAAAGGAAACATAATGACGGCTTTCTTTTTCAAGCATTTCAGTATAGAACACGATCATTCCACGATGAAGGTGGGGACGGACGGGGTATTGCTGGGAGCCTGGGCCAGCCTGCCGGAAAAATCGGATGCGAGGAATCTGTCCCTTTCGAGCAGGGATGCCTTGCCGGGCACGGCCAAGCGTTTTCTGGATGTGGGTTGTGGTTGTGGCCTGATTTCCTTGATGATGGCGCAAAGGCTTGGAATGATGGGATGGAAACCTTGGGAGGCAAGGGTGGACGCAATGGATCTGGACGTGGCTTCGTGCGAGGAAGCATCTTCCAATGCAGGGAATTCCTGCTATCGGGAATATGTCTCTGTTTTTCATTCGGATTACAGGCAGTTGCCAGCGTATTTCCGTCCGGGGTCTTATTGCCGGATTGTTTCCAATCCGCCTTATTTCCAGGATTCCTTGAAGTGTCCCGGGAAGCAGCGCAACCAGGCCAGGCATACGGACACTCTGCCGTTCGAGGATTTGGTTTCGGTTTCGGAACGTTTGTTGGAACCGGCCGGACGATTGTGCTTGATACTGCCTCCTTCTTCCATGGAATGCGTGCAACGGCTGATGCCTGCGTATGCACCTTCGCTGGAACTCCGCCGTCTTGCGCAGGTATTTTCCAAGCCGGGAAAAGCTTGCGGGCGGGTCATGGCCGAATGGGGCAGGAGAGAGGACGGAGAGGTGCGTGCATCCCATCCACTCTTGCCGGTCTGCCATGATATCCTGCTGCATGACGAGGCTGGGACGTATACGGAGGAGTACAGGAATTTGGTGAAGGATTTTTACCTTTGGGCTTGATTTCTGTGGCTTATAAGGTTCGGGATTGTGGAAAATCGGGAAAAAATTTTCAAAACGCAGGCTGTTTGGAAAAAAATGCCGAACTTTGTAAGACGGGTTCCAGGTATCAGGCCGAGGCAGCCCTCGTGTCGGGAAGACGGGAATTTCCAGTCCGGACTGGCAATAAGCTGATCCGAGGACCCGCGAAGATTTGCAAACGGGCTTTTTATTTTGCGGCCGGGCGGCTGGCCTCAGGGAGGCGGAAGCTGTCCGGGCGGGAAAGGACATACCTCAATGGGAAAAAGTTTGGCTGAATTGGAACTTCTGAACTGTGTCAAAGTCTTGGCAAAAGGAGAGACTTTGCTGTATCCGACCGATACCATCTGGGGGATTGGCTGCGATGCCACCGACGAGGCGGCTGTGTCCAGGATTTACCGTATCAAGGAAAGGCCGGAGGACAAGAGCTTTATCTTGCTGGTCTCTTCGGAGGAGATGCTGGCGGATTACGTGGAAGCCGTGCCGCCGACAGCTTATGATTTGATCAGGGCTACCGGCGACATGCCGCTCACGGTAATTTATTCCAAGGGCAAGAATCTGCCGTCCAATGTGATAGCAAAGGACGGGAGCGTTGCGATCCGGGTTACAAGCCATCCTTTCTGCAAGGCCCTCATCGGTCGGTTCGGGAAGCCTATCGTGTCCACGTCGGCCAATCTGTCCGGCCAGCCTTTTCCGCTGAAGTTGGCCGATATATCGGAAACTGTCATTGAAAGGGTCGATCACGTGGCCATCGTGGAAGAGAATCCATTGACGGAATTGCGTCCTTCCCGTATCATCAAGCTGGAAGCGGACGGGATGTTCTGCGTTGTCCGGGAATAGCTTCCTGCATGGTAATTTCCTTTGAGCCTTCGGGCTCGCGAGCTTTTTTATGGGAAGACATTTTTTTTCGAGGTTTCTGTTTGTATTCTTGCTGTCTGCGGTGTTACTGCAGCCGGTCTCTGCTATCGGTTCCAGAGGGGGAGCGAAGATACCGAATACCCCTATGTACGATAACAAGCTTTTCCATTTCGGTTTCAGCTTGGGCATGAATTTCATGAATTTCTCGGTGGGCACGGACGAGAACCTGGGTTTCGAGGGAGATACGGTGCTTAGCGTGCGCCATCGTTCCCAGCCGGGCTTTGTGGTGGGGGTGGTGACCAATCTGCGTTTGGGCAAGTACTTCGATTTGCGTTTCATTCCATCTTTCAGCATGGGGACACGTTCCTTGGAATACACGACGAACCTGCCCGGCCAAGGCGTGGTCGAGGATAAGCAGGACATAGAAAGCATCATGCTGTTCCTTCCTTTGGAGTTTAAATGGAAAGCGGCTCGCATGACAAACCATAGGCCTTATGTGACAGCGGGTTTCCAGTATACTTTGGATATGGCCAACCGGAAGATCCGTGAGCAGGGCAATGCCACTGACGAGGAATACAAGATGAAACTGAATCCACATGATTTCGGGGTTACCGTCGGCCTCGGATGGGATTTCTTCTTGCCCTACAACAACAAGATTGCCGTGGAGCTGAAAGCCTATTTCGGCTTCCGGGATGTGCTTTTCCGTGAAAACAACATTTATACGGATCGTATCACTCGGCTCGATAGCAGGATGATACAGTTGATTGTGACGTTCGAGTGATTGGAATGGCAAGCGGGTGTATGGAAATAAGACTTTTCGCGGCCTTTTCGGCGATGTGCCAGGACGGGTGGGGTGCAAGGCCGCAGATAGCCCGTTATGGCACACCGCCTCCAAGAATCTTTTATAGCAGGCGAGCATGGTACAGGAATTGCAATTGCGTTTGGGAACGGAGGATGTGGGTACGGATGGAAAGGTCCGGCCTGGGGCGTTGGAAAAATTGTCAGCCCGGGCTTTGCGGATACCTCCGTCCAAGCTGGACGCGGTGGAATTATTGAGGCTTTCGTTGGATGCCCGGTCTAAAGAACCTTGCTACCAGGCTCGAGCCAGGGTCTATTGGGGGGATTCCGCTTATCAGCCCGTTTCGTTTGATTTTTCTTTCCCTGCATCTCTTCAGGGGACCTCTCCCCGTACAGTGATCGTGGCCGGGATGGGGCCTGCCGGCTTGTTCGCGGCTCTGGCATTGGCTTCTGCGGGGGTGAAAGTGGTTTTGCTGGAGCGGGGGAAGCCTGTCAAGGAGCGGAAACGGGATATCGCTGCTTTTTGCCGGAGCGGTTTGTTGAAGCCGGATTCCAATTATAGCTACGGGGAAGGCGGGGCTGGCTGTTTTTCGGACGGCAAGTTGTATACTCGTTCCAACAAACGCGGCGACATAGGACGGGTCTTGAGGATTCTTGTGCATTATGGAGCCAAGGAAGAGATTCTTTATCAATCGCATCCGCATTTGGGCAGCGATCGTATGCCAAGCATGGTCGAGAAGATGCGCCAGGATTTGCTTTCTGCTGGAGCGGAAGTCCGTTTCTGTACAAAAGTGGAAAGTATCTTGCGTGATGCCGGAGGCTGCTTTGCCGCGGTGGTCGATCAGCATGGCAATGAATATCGTGCGGATGCTTTGGTATTGGCGGTCGGGAATGCAGCCGGGGAGCTTTGGCGGAAAATGGACTCGGAAAATATCCTGTTGGAAGAAAAGCCTTTCGCGATGGGAGTCCGCTTGGAACATCCGCAGGCTTTGATTGACATGATGCAGTACAGAGGCGCGGAGAAGAGGCATCCGTTGCCTGCGGCTGAGTATTCTTTTGTGGAGCAGCTGGCCGGGCGTGCGGTCTTTTCGTTTTGCATGTGCCCGGGCGGTGTGGTGGTTCCGGCGGCGACTGATTCCGACGGGTTGGTTGTCAACGGGATGTCGGATTCCGGCCGGAATTCCCCTTGGGCCAATGCAGGCTGGGTCACCGGGGTGGATCGAGGTATTCTGCGTCAGGAAAGGGTGGCGCTGGACGATGGCCCTTTGGCTCTTTGGAAGTACCAGAGGCAGATGGAGCAAGGTTTCTTCCAGGCCGGAAGGCTGGCTGCCGGGCAAGGTTTCGCTGCCCCTGCCCAGCGTCTGACCGATTTCATGGAGGGCAGGCTTTCGGCATCGTTGCCGCGTTCTTCCTATCCGATGGGAATATATCCGGCCCGCATGGACCAGTTGCTGCCCTCTTTCATTGCGGATGCTTTGCGTGGGGCTTTCGTGCAGGTTTCGAAAAAAAAGAAATCGTTTTTGACTGAAGAGGCCGTGCTGTTGGGATTGGAGAGCCGGACTTCGTCACCGGTGCGGATTCCCCGCTTGGCGGATAGCGGCGAACATCCCCAAGTCCCGGGCCTGTATCCATGCGGAGAGGGGTCGGGATATGCGGGAGGAATCACCTCCTCGGCCATCGATGGCTTGAATTGTGCAGAAAAGATTTTGGCAAAGTGGGGGATTGGTGCTACCTTTGGAAATCCGGAACCCTGATGCCGGGGCATCGCATGGAGACAACCGGCTGCCGGGACTTGCACGTATGAGGAAGTGCATCGGCGCAGCCATTCTTCGGTTACAGGAATCCTCGTTCTTTCCCGATGGACGGAACAGGCAAGCCAAGGCTGCTTTGGAGCGGGCATCGAAGGGCGGGCATCGGTCATGCCGGATAAAAAAGGAGAAGGCCATGGATGAAGAATCAGTCATCCTTTGCCGGTACATACTGGCAAAGGACGCTCTTAAACAGAAAGTCTCGGAGAATACTTCAGCTGCTTTCGCTTTGCTCAAGGAAGAGGCATGCGCTTTTTTTGAAGGATTCAATCGGATCAAGGATGATTCCGGCGCGGATTCCAAGCTTCGTCTGTCTCTGACCGAACGGGGCAAGATGGAGTTTATGCTGGCGTTCTCGAGCGATGTGCTTCTCTTCAGCCAGCATACCAATGTGTTCGAGTTTTCCCGCAACCATGAAGTGATGAAGACCCCTTACGTCAGGGAAGATCCAGATCGTTCGTATTGCGGGCTGATCCATATATACAATTTCTTGTCCGATTCCTTGCTCTATCATCGCGACAACGATCTCGGCTACCTGATCGGGCGGGTGTTCGTCAACAAGGACGGACATTACTTTATTGAGGGAAAGCAGGAATTGGGCTTGATTTACACCAATTTCGGTCATGCCGAGTTCAATCGGGAGGCGGCGCGCGCATTGCTGCGTTCGGCCATGGAATACACGGCCAAGTTCGATTTGCTGATTCCTCCCTATGATGAAGTGAAGGAAATCACGGTAGGGGATGTTCAAGATGAACTGGCATACAAGAAAATGAGGACGGCCAAACGCTTAGGTTTCCAGTTCAAGGCCGACGAGCAATAGGGAAATCCGAGACCTTGGCGGTGGAGGTTGGTCCCTTCCTTTGCCAGACGCCTATTCCGGGAAAACGGCTGCGATGAAGGACAGGCGCGGCTTCGGGATTCTTCAGAGGTGTTGTCCCCTGTTCCTGGGATGATGACGGAACCAGACAGAAACAATATAGAATATGGCAAAAGATAGCAGACAATTGCGGGATGATTTGACCCGGATCCTGGATCATCAGGAATTGTTCCGAGGTGCTCCGGATACTTTGTATGAACCGATACGCTATATCATGAGCCTGGGAGGCAAGCGGTTGCGTCCGGTTCTGGCCTTGATGGCATGCCAGCTTTTCAAAGGAGATACCGGGAAAGCTTTGCTGCCGGCTTTGGGCTTGGAGGTTTTCCATAATTTCACCTTGCTGCACGACGATGTGATGGACAAGGCCGACATGCGGCGAGGGAAGCCGACCGTGCATGCCAAATGGAATTCCAATGTGGCGATACTGTCGGGGGATGCGATGTTCGCCTTGGCTTGCCGTCTGGTCTGCCATGCGCCTGTTTCCTGCCAGGCGGCGGTTCTGGATGCTTTCAACGATTTGGCGATCGGGGTTTGCGAAGGGCAGCAGTACGACATGGATTTTGAAACGCGGGATGATGTTTCCATGGCGGAGTACATGGAAATGATTCGACTCAAGACCGCTGTCCTGATTGCCGGGGCCTTGAAGGTAGGTGCCTTGTTGTCGGGGGTTCCGGCCAAGGAAATCCAGCCTTTGTACGAGTACGGCATCAAGGTCGGCCTGGCATTCCAATTGCAGGACGATTTGCTGGATTTGTATGCCGACGAGGCCAAATTGGGGAAAAAGTTAGGCGGCGATATCCGGGAAAATAAGAAAACCTATTTGTATATCAAGGCGATGGAACTTTTGGACGAGGTGGATGGAATTGCCTTGGATCAGTATTTCAAGGCTCCGGTTCCGGGCAATCTCTTTGACGGCATAGCCAAGGTGAAGGCGGTCAAGGCCTTGTTCGAGAAAGTGGATGTGAAGTCTCATTGCGAGCGGGAAATCACAGCCTTGTTTGCTGAGGCTGAAGCAGCCTTGAGTCATCTTTCCCCGGATTCCATCGACCCGGAGGCCCTTGAAATCCTTCGGGCTTTCGGGTCGGCTTTGGTAGGCCGGGAGTTCTGAGTATCCGTCCGGACTTTCTTGCTATCCCGGGAAGGATGGATTTCCACAGATAGGCTTTGTTTATCCGTCGGGGCATTCCGCGCATTGTGCCGCATTTTCCACGGGCCGGGCAGCAGGCAGAAAAGGATTGTTCGAGGATTTTCCTGTTTTCCCGTGTCCATGCCTTTGCCGCCCCGGGCGGGAACATGGCATCCGGGGATTTGCGCGTCATCTCGTCCGATCCGCTCGGAACCGAGTCCTTTTGTTGCCGTCCGGATTCCCCTGGCATTCCGGAATATCCCGGAGGATTCCTATGCGCTTTCATTCTCCTGTGGGAGCTCCGTTGACGACTTTCAGCGTGGTTCTTTCGTTCTTGCATTCCTTGTAAGCGGTCTCCAGCCAGAGGTCCCAGCCCGTCTGCCGGTTGAATTCCAGCTGGCGGTAGGTTTCCTTGTGTTCCTCGTAATCCCAGAGCCGGATGGGACTGGTGATGACATAGGAGAGCGTGTTGCCCTCGAATGTCTGGTTGTGGTAGATGATGGCCTGGCTGATAGCCAAGTCCAGTTGGTGGATCAGGGGCGGGAGGGCCATGTTTCCGGTATGGCTGAAAGCCTTGTAGGCGTAATCCCGCATGTCCACGCCGAAGCTGAAACCGAAGCGGGTCCAGGAATCCCGGAAAGCCTGGATGTAGGACGGTTTGTAGAGGCTTTTGAAGACCGCAGGCGGGTCGGTGGCCCGTACCGTGTCCTCCAGGCTGGCCATGATTTGGCTGGTGATGGCTTTCCAAGCCGGGAGGATGGCGGGGAAGGCATCCATGTCGGTGATGGTGATGTCCATGGCGCAGGCTTCCTCGAATTCTTTCCAGTAGCCGAATTGGTAGTCCAGGAACGCTCTCATGTTGGCTTCAAAGTTGCCTCTTTGTTGCAAGGTCTTGACCAAGAGGTTGTAGTTGCTTCCTACGTCGGGTGTGGGGTTGTTGGTGGCCATGATGTAACGGGCGGCTTCGGTCCATTCGGCCAGGGATTCCACTTGGTTCATCATGCACATGTTGAAATAAATCATGTCCAGACGGCCTCCGCTCATGCGGGTGGCATTGCGGATCTGGGCGGTCGTGACGAAAGGATGCCACGGCTGGGTGCTGTCGTAGAGGTGTTCGATGGAATAGGGCGGTTCCGATTCGGGATACCAGCCGGCCCCGTGCCCGACCAGGACCAGCATGTAACGATGGTCGGGGTATTTGGTTTTGGCCCAGCGGATGTAATCGGCCAAGGTGGTATCGTTGGAAGGGATGAACTCTCCTTGGAACACGGTGTCCTTGACCAATCTTCCTTGCCGGGCGTAAAAACGGTGGGTCCCTTTCCATTCCGGCTTATGCTGCCAGGAGGGGGAAGGCCGGTACAAAACGGTCATGGCGGTCTTTTCCTGCCAGCCTTGGGCGGTGGAGTCGGCACATGCGGCTGCCGCTTGGTTGATGTAGGCTTGTTCGAAATAATCCCGTTCCCCGCCTTCCATGTAGAACATCAGGCACCAGGGTTTCTCGTTCCAGCTCTTAGGCGTGCCCGGTGTGTTTCGGCATGCGTTCAGGAGCAGAAGCGGCAGCAGGAGGCTGTAAAGGAGTATTCTTTTCATGTCCACGTGATTTGAAATCTTTGGGTTTAAGCCGGGGGCTCCAGGCCTTTTCCGGCGGATTCCCATTGTTCTTGCAGCTCGGCCCATTCATCGGTCTTATGGGCGGCGAGCCGTTTGATCTCTTCGTATTTGTTGCAGTTTTCCACAGTGCATCGGGCGGGGTCGGCAATGAAGTCCTTGTCCATTTCCGCCAGCTGGGACTCGAGTTCCGCAATCTCCGTTTCCAGTCTTTCGATGGCGTTCTTGATCTTACGGGCTTCCCGCTCTTGTTGCTTTCGGATTTCCCGGTCTTGGGCCGAACCCGGTTTCGGGGCCGAGGTCTGGGGTGTGGCGGCTTTGGCGGGATTGGTGCTTTTTCCGCTTTTGCCGTCTTCTTTCCGGCTCCTTTCCAATTCCTGCAAGCGTTCCATCTTGCGGTCGGCAAGGAAGGCCGACACATCGCCGATATGGGGTTTCACTTTCCCGTCCCGGAATTCGTAGGTCTTGGTTGTCAGGCCTTCGAGGAAGTCTCGGTCGTGGGAAACCACGATCAGGCTGCCGTTGTATTGCAGGAGGGCCATTTTGAGGATGTCCTTGGAACGCATGTCCAAGTGGTTGGTGGGTTCGTCCAGAACCAGGAGGTTGACCGGTTCCAGCAGCAGCTTGGCCAAGGCCAGCCGGCCTTTTTCCCCACCGGAAAGTACCTTGACCTTTTTTTCGATGTCTTCGCCCGAGAACAGGAAACAGCCGAGGATGTTGCGGATACGGGTCCGGACTTCTCCCACGGCAATGTCGTCGATGGTTTCGAACACGCTCTTGTTCCCGTCTAGGAGGGCCGCTTGATTTTGGGCGAAATAGCCGGTTCTGACCCCGGCTCCGATTTCCAATTTCCCTTCGTAATCAGGGATTTCACCCATGACGATTTTGGAGAAGGTGGACTTCCCTTCGCCGTTGCGTCCCACCAAGGCCACCTTTTCTCCTTTTTCCAGCGTGAAGTCGAAATGGGAGAACACCCGTTTCTCCCCGTAAGCTTTGCCGATATCTTGGGCGCGGATGACGATTTTCCCGCAATGGGGGGCGGGCGGGAAGCGGAAGGCGATCGAGGAATTGTCGGTTTCATCCACTTCGATGCGATCCATCTTTTCCAGCATCTTGATTCTCGACTGCGCTTGGCGGGCCTTGGTGGCTTTATAGCGGAAGCGTTCGATGAAACGTTCTATGTTCTCGATTTCCTTCTGCTGGTTGTCGTAGGCGGCTTGCTGTACTTGGCGGCGTTCAGCCCGTTGGATCACGTATTCCGAGTAGGGGACGTTGTAGTCTTCAATCCGGCCCATCGTAATCTCGATGGTACGGGTGGTCACATGGTCCAGGAATTTACGGTCGTGGCTGACCAGAACAACCGCACCCGGGTAAGTCTGCAGGAATTCTTCCAGCCATCCTATGGACTCGATGTCCAAGTGGTTGGTAGGTTCGTCCAGGAGCATGACTTCCGGCCTCTTGAGCAGGATCTTGGCTAGTTCCACCCGCATTTGCCAGCCGGAGCTGAACTCGGTGATGCTGCGTCCGAAATCGCTGCGTTTGAAGCCTAATCCGAGCAGGACTTTCTCGGCCATGCCCATGCGGTCGCTGCCGCCGATAAGGTGGAAGCGTTCGTTGGCTTCGGTAAGCCGTTCGATTAGCCGGTGGTATTCTTCCGACTCGTAGTCGGTGCGTTCGGCCAACTGGGCGGATAGCTTTTCTATTTCTTTTTCAAGGGCATTGGTCTTGTCGAAAGCCGTCAGGGTCTCGTCCATGATGGTCTTGGTCGAGTCCGGAATCATTTCCTGGGGGAGGTAGCCGATTTCGTGGCCCGTGGTCAGCACAATCGTGCCCGAATCCGGTTCCTGCAGTCCGGACAGGATTTTCAGCAGGGTGGATTTTCCGGCCCCGTTTTTCCCGGTGAGGCCGATACGGTCTTTATCCTTGATAATGAAAGACACGTCGTCGAAAAGGGTCTTTCCTGTAAAAGAAACGGATAGTTTGTTTATGGAAATCATGTCATGTGTGCTGTAATGCGGTCTTTTAAGCTGCCGTGGATGCGGATCCGCTCTTTCCATTCTTTCTTTCCTTCTTTTTTTCCGGCCACCAGAAAGAGCGTTGGGTGAAGAAAAAGAGGAGGAATCCTACTGTGATGGCCGAGTCTGCCAGGTTGAACACTGGGCGGAAAAACAGGAATTCCCTGCCTCCGACCCATGGCATCCAATCTGGGTAATGCCCTTGGAAAAGAGGGAAGTAGAGCATATCAACCACATGCCCGTGCAAGAAAGGCGCGTATCCGCCCCCCTCGGGAAAAAGTTCAGCTACATGGAAATAGCTTTCAGAAAAAATCATTCCGTAGAAAGCGCAGTCGATCACATTGCCGATGGCTCCGGCCAAAATCAGCGACAAGGAAACCAATAAAGAGGTTTTCAGGACGATGCCGCTGGGTTTCTTCCGGACGCTCAAAGCCTCTTCGGCGGTCATTCCGGCCAATTGGCCTTGCATGGACTGCCTTTCCTTGTTGAGCTTGCGCAGGTACCAGACAAGGAACACGATAGCTGCAATCCGGATCAGGCTCAGCAGCAGCTTGCCGAAATTCTCCCCGAAGCTAAGGCCGAACGCCATGCCTTCGTTTTCTAAGAAATGAATCCTGAACCAGGAGAATACCTGGATTTCATCGCCGATTCGCATGCTCAGCTTGATCCAGAATTTGCTCGCTTGATCCAGAATCAGGACGCCTGCCACAATCAGCAGGGGGATGTGCCTTTTGCACCAAGATATGAAACGCATACTCGTAAGAAGGGTTCTAAATAACATGAAAAAGCGGAAAATGCCCGTTCCGCAGCTTTATAGGCATCAGGCAGGGGCATCTTCCGTAGTCAGGGAATCAGGTCGGGATTCTTTTCCTTGCCGAAACCGGAGACTCCTCAGGATTTCGGGCTCGCTTCTCCATCATTCAGCCGGAGATGCGGGTTGGGATTTTCCATGCAGGATTCTGCAAAAGCAATCCCTCATCAGGTTGTCTCTTATTCGGCCGGAGGCGGAGGCGTGGGGCGTTTATTGCCTTGCTCCTTTTTGGCATCGATGCTCAAGGTGGCATGAGGTACTACGCGCAGGCGTTCCTTGTCGATCAGCTTGCCGGTTTCGCGGCAGATGCCGTAGGTTTTGTTTTCGATACGTACCAGCGCGGCTTCCAGCGAAGCGATGAATTTCTGCTGGCGGGCCGCCAAACGGGCGTTTTCTTCCTTGGACATCACTTGGTAGCCTTCTTCCAGCACTTTGAAAGTGGGAGATGTGTCGTTGATGTCGTTTTCTCCGTTGTTGGTATAGGCTTCGCGCAAGGCTTCCAAGTCGGCTTTTGCTTTAGCTAGTTTTTCCAAGATGATTTGCTTGAATTCTTCCAACTCTTGATCGGAGTAGCGGGTTTTCCCTTCGTTGCTGTCTGTTGCCATGACTCTATTCTTTTATCAAAAGGCCGGGCGGCGAAGCTTTGCCGCAACAGAAATGCGCTTCATTGTCATATCCGCGCATCTCTGTTTGCCTTTTGGGGTTGGACATCGTTTTTACGCTTTTTGCAGTTCCACTGCTGTCTGGAGATTTTCAGCCAGATCCATCAGCGCGGCATCCTGCAAGGCACCGGCATCGCAGAAATCAATCTGCTGAGCCAATGTTTCGGAACAAATATACGCATAATTGTGCTCGATTGCCGATTTCAGTTTGGGATTTTCTTCAATCTTCAGGCGGATGCGGTCGGTTACTTCCAAGCCTTTTTCCTTTCTCAGGTTCTGTATGCGGTTCACCAATTCGCGAGCCAAGCCTTCTTCGATCAAATCCTCATTGAGTTCGATATCCAAGGCCACGGTGAGCAAGCCTTCGTTGGTGACCGCCCAGCCGGGGATGTCCTCGGTGTAGATATCCACGTCTTCCAAGGTGATTTCCACCGGTTCGCCCGCTACCTCAAAGGCATAACGGCCGTCTTTTTCCATCTTTGCGATGGCTTCGGAATCCATCTGGCCGGTGATGTAAGCCGCGATTTGCTTCATCAGTTTCCCGTACTTGGGGCCCAAGGCCTTGAAATTCGGCTTTATTTTCTTGCTGAGGAACTTGGAATCGGTGATGAAGGCCACTTCTTTCACGTTCACTTCCGACATGATGAGGTTCTGCACGCTTTCCAACTGTTTCTTGAAGTGTTCGTCCAAGGCGGGCAACATGATTTTCTGCAAGGGCTGGCGTACTTTGAGGTTCTGCTTCTTGCGCAGCGAGAGCACCAAGGAGCAGATTTTCTGTGCCAATTGCATCCGTTCTTCCAGGTCCTTGTCCACCATTCCGGCATGGTAGGCCGGGAAATCGCAGAGGTGGACCGAGAGGGCGTTTTCCTTGCCGGTCACGGTGTTGAGGTCGTTGTACAGGCGGTCGGCAAAGAAGGGCGCGATGGGCGACATCAGCTTGGCCAAGGTGACAAGGCAGGTGTACAGGGTCTGGTAGGCCGAGGTCTTGTCCTCGCCCTGCCCGCCTTTCCAGAAACGCCGGCGGCTGAGACGCACGTACCAGTTGCTGAGCCGTTCATCCACAAAGGCTTGCATCAGGCGTGCCGCCCGGGTCGGCTCGTACTCGTCAAAGGCTTGGTCCACTTCCTTGACCAAGGTGTTGAGTTCGGAGAGGATCCAGCGGTCGATTTCGGGCCGGCGGCTGTAGTCTATGTCGTTTTCCTTGTAGTCGAAGCCGTCGATATTGGCATACAAGGCAAAGAAGCTGTAGGTGTTGTACAGGGTCCCGAAGAACTTGCGCTGTACTTCCACAATGCCTTCTTCATCGAATTTGAGGTTGTCCCAAGGCTGGGAGTTGCTGATCATGTACCAGCGGGTGGCATCCGGGCCGTATTTTTCAATGGTCTTGAACGGGTCCACGGCATTTCCCAGACGTTTGGACATCTTGTTGCCGTTCTTGTCCAATACCAAGCCGTTGGAAACCACATGCTTGTAGGCTACCGAGCCGAACACCATGCTGGCAATCGCATGCAGGGTGAAGAACCATCCCCGGGTCTGGTCCACGCCCTCGGCGATGAAGTCGGCGGGGAAGTTGTGCTTGAATTTGTCTTGGTTCTCGAACGGATAGTGCAGCTGGGCATAGGGCATGGAACCGCTGTCGAACCAGACATCGATAAGGTCCGGTTCGCGGAACATCTTCTTGCCCGAAGGCGAAACCAGCACGATTTCATCCACATAGGGACGGTGCAGGTCGAAGTGTTCGTAGTTGGCTTCGCTCATGTCGCCGTCCTTGTAGGCTTCGAGCGGGTTCTTGCTCATGAAGCCGGCTTGGACGGCCTTTTCGATTTCGGCTTTGAGTTCGGCCACCGAGCCGATGCAGGTTTTTTCCTGCCGGTCTTCCGATACCCAGATGGGCAGCGGGGTCCCCCAGTAGCGCGAACGGGAGAGGTTCCAGTCCACCAGGTTTTCGAGCCAGTTCCCGAAACGTCCGCTTCCGGTAGCTTCGGGCTTCCAGCCGATGGTCTTGTTGAGGCTGATCATCTTTTCCTTGCAGGCCGTGGTCCGGATGAACCAGGAATCCAACGGATAGTAGATGATGGGTTTGTCGGTACGCCAGCAGTGCGGGTAGGAGTGTTCGTGCTTGCCGGCCTTGAAAGCCAGGTTCTCTTTCTTGAGCTTGACGATGATGTCCACGTCCACGGGCACGGTGGTCTTGGGGTCGTAATCCGGTTCGTACTGCGCCTTGACGAAACGTCCCGAAAATTCGCCCATGCCGTCCACGAAGCGGCCTTGGCGGTCCACCAAGCAGAGCGAACCGATGCCGTTGAGCTTGCCAACCTTGAAGTCGTCGGCCCCGAAGCTGGGGGCGATGTGGACGATTCCCGTACCGTCCTCGGTGGTCACGAAATCCCCGCTGATTACGCGGAACGCATCTCCGTCGGTCGGCTGGAAATAGGGCATCAGCTGTTCGTAACGCATGCCGACCATTTCGCTGCCTTTGAATTCGGCCACTACTTGGTAAGGTATGGCCTTGTCGCCCGGCTTGTAGTCTTCCATCGCCAGACCGGCATCCTTTTCGGGGAAGTAGGCGTGCAGCCTTTCCTTGCCGAGGATGACGGTAATCGGAAGCCCGGTATAGGGATTGAAGGTATTGACTTCCAAGTAGTCGATATTAGGTCCGACACAGAGGGCGGTGTTGGACGGCAGGGTCCAAGGCGTGGTCGTCCAAGCCAGGATGTAAAGCGGGTTCTTTGCCTTGGCGAAGAATTTTTCCGATTCGGCGTTACGGATGACCTTGAACTGGGCGGTAAGGATGTTGTCCTTGACCATGCGGTAGCAGCCCGGTTGGTTCAACTCATGGGTGCTGAGTCCGGTACCGGCTGCCGGGGAAAACGGCTGGATGGAATAGCCTTTGTACAACAGGTCTTTTTCATAAAGCTGTTTGAGCAGGTACCAGACCGTTTCGATGTACTTGTTGGTGAAGGTGATGTAAGGATGTTCGAGATCGACCCAATAGCCCATCTTGCGGGTGAGTTCGTCCCAAAGGTCCTTGTATTTCATGACCTCTTTGCGGCAAGCGGCATTGTAGTCTTCTACGCTGATTTTCTTGCCGATATCTTCCTTGGTGATACCTAATTCCTTTTCGACGCCCAGTTCTACGGGGAGGCCGTGGGTATCCCAGCCGGCTTTGCGTTCCACATAGAAGCCTTTCAGCGTCTTGTAACGGCAGAATATATCCTTGATGGTCCGGGCCAACACATGGTGGATGCCCGGTGTGCCGTTGGCCGAGGGAGGACCTTCGTAGAACACGAAGTCCGGATGTCCTTCGCGTTGTTTGAGGCTCTGTTCGAAACAATGGTTCCCTTCCCAGTGTTTCCGGATGCTTTCTCCGATTTCGGAAAGCTTAAGTTGTTGGTATTCTTTGTATTTTGTCATAACTGCCCAATCCCGGTATAAAATTTGGAAATTGCAAAGATAGTGCAAGCCGAGCGCAAAGCCAAACGAAGTTTGAGCTTTGCCGAGGCGCAGCCTATCTTCGCTGCGAAGCAGCAAAGATAGCGAAAGTCAATCCTTGCTCAAGTCGAGAGCCAAAGCAAAGTTTACTTTGATTTGGCCGAGACCAAACTATCTTCGCTGCGAAGCAGCAACAATAGTGCAAGCCGAGCGCAAAGCCAAACCCCCGATTGAGTCGAGTGCCATGGCAAGTATTTTTGCTTGCACATGGCCGAGACGGAGGGGGTTCGGCGAAGCCCAACGAAGTTTGAGCTTTGATTCCATCGAAAACGGACTGCGTTTCGGCCATTTCCGAACAAGTTCGGCTATGGCTCTCAACTTGCACCGTTTTTGCCGAGGCGCAGCCACTGCCCCGATTAAGCCGAATACCGTCCCGAACCTGTTCGAGGACGGTTGAGGCGCAGGGGCATCGGTGCAACCAATCTTCGCTGCGGAAGGACAAAGGTAGCGGAAGTCGATTCTTGCTCAAGTCTGCATTGTCGAGACCAAGCAGTCCAGCTCAACGCCAAACCTTGCGGGTCCCGTACGCATCGCGCAGGATGTAAATTCCGTGAGGCAGGTTGTCCGATTCTTGGATTTTGCGGCCTTGGATATCGAAAAGCTCAGGAACACTTTGCTTCCCGCCTTGGACCGGGCTTTCGTTGGCGGTAGGGTCGTCCGTTCCGTCATTTTCCTGCATGATACGGCTCAGGAACGCATCGAAGTCTTCGCCCCAGACGGAAGGCGAACCGCCCGTTCCGAACCCGTGGGGATAGCCTTGCAGCACGTGGACTTCGGTCGCGTACCCGGCTTCGCGCACGGCCTGGGCATTCTGCGTGAACTGTCCGGCAAAACCGTCGTTTTCTCCCCAGCAATAGAACGCCGGGGGCAAATCGGCTTCGCGCAAGGTTTCCACATCGTTCATCGAGACGCTGAGCCGTCCGTAAAAAGCGTAAGTCATGCCGATGGCGCAGGCATCCACCGGGATTTGGTCCAACTCGTCAGGTTCATAGTCCGGGACCAAGGTGGAAGCATTGGCAAGGTTCCTCCAATGGAGCAACACTTCCCCGTTCAGGATGCCACCGGCCGAAAAACCGACCAATGCGATGTCTTCCGGGTCGATGCCGTAATCGTCCGCATGGGCGCGTATGTAACGGATGGCCCGTTGGAGGTCGGTCGCGCTTTCCTGCATGGTATAAGGGGAAATCCGGTAATTGACCACGAAGCATTGGTATCCCATGGGGACCAGCATGTCGGCTATCATAGCCTTCCGCCAGCGATGCGCTGCACTGCACTTCTTGGGCTACCCTTTGGGTGTTCCCGCTCCAGGAAAAATAGGCGATCAGGATTTTCTTGCCCCCGAAATAAGAGGAGGCTTCCTTGCCAGAAGATGCCGGGCTGGTTTTGCCGCCTTGGCCCGGGATGCCGTTTGCATTGGCCGGAACGATACCGGCCCACAGCAGAAGGAAGAATAGGAATTTTTTATTTTGACACAGTCCCGTACACGTTTGCATGGAGCGTGTCCCGGATTTCCTCGAATTTGCCATCGAGCGAATCCCATCCGTAGTACATCAGCAGCAGCGGGAGCGGGGCTTCTCCTGCATGGTAGGGTGGTTGGAAATAGGGTTTTGGGCAGATTTTGAAGCCGTAGCGTTCATAAAAAGCGACCCGGCGGCGGCTGAGATCGGTTTCAGGCAATTCGGCTTCCAGGATGATGCCGTTCTTCTCGTTCTGTTTGAGCCATTCCACGACACGGCCTCCGTAGCCTCCGTTCCGGATTCCGGGCGAGATGGCCAGATGCTCGGCAAAGGTGAAACCGGGGAAACGCCAAAGGGTCAACAGACCGATTTCCTGTCCGTTTGCATAAATCAGATAGGGGGTGAAAAGGGGATTGTGGTCGGTCACATGGCGTTGCCGGGCATCGTCCCGTCTTTCCTGGCGGGGAAAGGCGAGGTTGAGCAAATCTTCAATGAACGGATATCGGGGATGTGCTGTCGTGACAGCTTCCATCCTGAGGTCTTCTTTCTTGTCTATCATGGTTTTGTCTTTTTTTTGTTTGGATTCTGTTCCCGATGGGAAGCCGCATCGTATGCGTGGCTCGTGGTTTGTCTTCCGGTGACGGGATGTTGGCCGGAGATCGGTTTTCGTTGTTTGTATGGTAAAAAGCGATGTTTGGGGATGGATGACTTTTCCGGTATTTTTACGTTTGCTGGCAAGGGAGAGGCTCCTTTGTACCAATAGGGTGAAGTTCCCTCCGGATATAATATAAATGGTACTTTCTTTGGAACCTTTTGCCTCGTGGCGCGAAGATACGCAATACCGGGGATGGTTCATGGTCTGCGTTCGTCCAGTTCAGGGGTATTATCCAGAGACTCGTTCAACTTTTCCAGGCTTGGGGTGTCAAGCCCGGTGATTTCCGCAATTTGAGAAAGGGGCATTCCGGAGGCTTTCAGTTTCCGCGCCATGGCCAAGGCCGCTTCCTGCAATCCTTTCTCGTGGCCTTCTTTAAGCCCTTTTTCATGGCCTTCTTGTAAACCTTTTTCATGTCCTTCCTGCAAACCGGCGTCCTTTCCTTGTTCCCAGCCTTCCTGCCAGCCGTCCTGCCGGGCGGTGGTCATGACATCGTTCTCGATGCGGAGGTTGTCGCAATAACGGTCGTAGGCCTTCTGCTCGGCCTTGTCCAGGGAGAAGTATTGCAGGTGCTCGCGGACCGCATTCAGTCCCGGGGCGGTGGTGTCCTCCTTGATTTTGCCGTACTTGAGGTACTCGATCCATTCCTCCAAGGGAGTCACGGCCACCTTGTCGAACTCGTTGACGCGGATTAGGTAGTATTCGGGAAAGACGTCAGCGGGCAGGTAGGGCAGGATAGCGTCCTTGTCGCGGACGGTAATCTTCAGATGGTCGTGGGTGTGGACCCCGATGAAGTCGGTGCGTCCGTGGTAGAGGTAGTCCTCGCCTTGACCGAGGTCGAAGTAGAGGATGCTGATGGAGTAGACCTTCTTGACGTGGTCGTAGCCCTCCCCGCGTCCGATGTGCTCGGTGACGGCCTTGGAGACGCCGTAGAGGATGCGTTCGAGGTAGTAGCGCTCGCGGTTGTTCTGGATTTCGATGAGGACGATTTGGTCCTTGCTGTTGCGGGCTTTGATGTCGACGCGGTTGGATTTGTCGTCCTTGTCGTCGCGGTTGCTTTCGCTTTCGAGGATTTCGAGGATGCGGATGGGTTCGTCCAGCAGGACGGTGAGGAAGCCTTCGAGGACGGCGAAATTGGCCTTTTGGCGCAGGAGGCGTTTGATGGCCCAGTCGAAGCGGATGTAGCAGTCGGATTCCTTGGTCATGGCACAGGTTTTTGAGGGGGTTGTGGTAGCGGGTAGTCGGGGCGAAGCCGGAGCTTCTTTGTCTCGGCCATGCCCAGCGCGGGAAGAGGCTTGGCATGGCGCTCGACTCAATCGGGTCTGTGGTTTCGGCGAAGGTTGGCTGCAACTTGGTAGAGTTCAAACAGGCCTGGTTCTGTGTTTGCCCTGTTTTGCGAACCCCGAACTCATCCGTTCAGGCACTCCGCATTGGCAATCGCCAATTTTTGGGGACGACCCAACAGGACAAAAGTAGGAAAAATCGGATTCCCGCCATAGCGAATTGTCTTAAAAATAGTTAAAGGAATCATTCACCGGTGTTTTGCGTTGTCGGAGGTTTGCTGTAACCGTGTCCGAAGAATTTGTGGAGGATAAGTTGGATGTTGCATTGAAAATATTGCGATTTTTGCGGTCGGTCGTCAGCGGGGGTATTGGGGGATTATTTTGGTGTGCCGACCGCAAAGAGAAGATAGGATTATGATACGATGCGAGCGATGCGGGGCGGAGTGGAACCCGCCCAAGAAGAGCAGCAAGAGCCAGACGGAATGCCCGTTCTGCGGGGCGACGCTGTTGGAGGAGGCGAAGGCGCGGGGCTACGGGAAGATGGAGGAGTTCTTGGGGTACATGGTGAAGGTGTACGGGGCGGAGATATACCGGAATCCGGAGCGGTTGAAGAACCTGCTGGGGGACTTGTACGGGGGAGAGGAGCGGGAGAAGAGACTATATCGGAGGGCGTTGTTGGAAGAGAGGCTGTCGGAGAAGGTGTACGAGATAGCGCGGAAGCCCAAGGCGGAGAGGCAGGCGTATTACAACCGGGAGGCGAGCCAGTTCGCGGAGGGGAATTACTATCCGATGGAAGTGGGCCGGAGGGTGGTGGGGAGCTTAGTGTGCGGATTGACGGGGGAAGTGCTTTGGGAGGGCGAGGCGGCACCGCAGCCAGAAAGCAAGGCCCGGACAATCCGGGTAGGGGGCGTAGAGTTCGAGATGGTGTACGTGCAGGGAGGGACATTCCAGATGGGAGCGACGGCGGAGCAGGGGGAAGATGCGGATGATAGAGAGAAACCGGTCCACAGCGTGACTTTGTCCGATTTCCATATCGGGAGATACGAGGTGACGCAGGGCTTGTGGAGGGAAGTGATGGGTGAGAATCCGAGCAATAACAAGGCGGGGGACAGCTATCCGGTGGAGATGGTGAGCTGGGAGGATTGCCAGCGGTTCATCGAGCGGCTGAACAACAGGACGGGCTTGGACTTCCGCTTGCCGACGGAGGCGGAGTGGGAATACGCAGCGCGAGGAGGAATCAAGAGCAAGGGATACAAGTACGCGGGGAGCGACAACCTGGACGAGGTCGGATGGTACGAAGACAATAGCGGGAACAGAACGCACCCGGTGGGACAGAAGCAGGCGAACGAGCTGGGGTTGCACGACATGAGCGGGAACGTATGGGAATGGTGCCAGGACTGGTATGGTGCGTATAGCGGTTCGTCGCAGCGGAACCCGAAAGGTCCTGTTAGCGGCTCCTACCGCGTCTTGCGGGGCGGCAGCTATAGCAACTATGCGAGGTACTGCCGGGTCTCGTGCCGGATCTACTGCATCCCCGGCCTCCGGGGCCTCAGCGGGCTGCGCTTGGTGGTTGCCCCTTAGTTTGCCGCACGGGCATCTGTCCTGCCGTACTAAGCCCGGCGAGCCAAGGGCGAGCGGCCAGCGGAGCAAGCCGCCGCCCAAGGCTCGCCGGAGAGCCGAGCGTTGTCAGCTTGTCCCGAGGTTCGGCTTCGCCCATTCAAATATGAGACGAAGTCTGATTCCCGGCTCTCAGCGGACGATGTGATGCGGCGTACCCGGTTGCACGAATACCAGAACAGCTATGTCGGAGCCGTGAAACCGTTCGGGCTGTAGCGTGGCCTTATCAGCTCCACCGCCAAACACTAGGCCAACTCGGAATACTACAGGCAGTAGGTAATCCAATATGAAGAGGACATAGCCAAGTTGCAGGCCGATGTGGAGAAAGCGCAGGAATACCACCCTCGCGTGGTTCGGCAAGGAAGACCTTGTCAGGGCAAAAAAGGAACTCGCGGGTAAGGACGGGCAGATTGCCGAACTCAATTAAACAGATTAAGGCTCTTCAGGCAGAAAAGGCACGGTTGCAGGAGCGGCACAAATCAGGAATCGAAAAGCTGCGGAACGGCTACCAGAAAGAGATAGACGCAGCCATCCGCAGGGCGGAAACCGCCGAGCGGCAGTTAGAAGAGAAAGATGCCGTCATAGATAGGCAGAGGAAACAGATAGGCCGTTGACCGGATGGCAACCCCTCAGCGTTACAGCCTCTCATCCGGTGCTGAGCTTGTACGTATCAATGTCTCAAACTATCGAAACCCGTCGCTCCACATTTGGACATGGGTCGGCGAGGAACTTTTTGAGGACACCAAGTTCCAGATAGACTATGATGTGGCCCAAAGACATTTCAAAGGCCTAATCACGGACGAGGAGTTTGTCAATGCCGTGTTCGAGCCACAGGAACAAGTAAACGTAAGGCAGGCTGAACTGTTGGGAGAAGCTTTTACCCTTGCCGCTGGAGGTCCAGCACAGGCTCATGTAGGCACCGGTGGTGGCGGGTTGTCTTCGAAGTTACCGTGGGGAGAACAGAAAAGAGGAAATGGAAAGAGATAACCAAATCTAATCTTTAACATGAATAATAATAATAATGGCTTATATAAATTATTTTGTACTTTTGTGTGTTATTAGATGTCAAACAATTAGCAATAAAGACAATATAATGAAAATAGGCAGAAACGATAAATGCCCTTGTGGTAGTGGATTAAAGTATAAAAAATGCTGTTTAATCAAAGAAGTAGAAGGAAAAAAATTGACCAATGAAATGGAAATGTTTTCTAAAACCGCAAAAATTGCAGATGAAAACGGCAATGGATTTTATAGAATATTTTGGGATGACAAAGTCGAAAAAGTAAACCCTGTTGAATATTATAAAAATTTTGAGCTGAATAAAAGAGTCATTGCCTATCGTGATTTATTACAAATGAAAAATCCTTTTCTCTCGAAAAAAATATCATCTGATTTTTATGTGGGATTTGCAAAAGATGAAATTGCAAAAGAAAAATTCTGGGAAGCCATAGAACAAGCAGAAATTCCAGAAAACTTTTTGACACTGCTTGAAACAACTAGAAAGAAAGATCAAATTTCTTTATTGAAAGGATTGTCAATCAATCCAGATCAATTAATTGCATTAATTTTCAAATCATTCAAGGAACATAATTATCTTTATAGTAGATACCGATTTGAAAATTTGCCTAAGGATTTAACGGATAAAAGAAAACCTAAAATTGCAGATATCTCAAAAGAAGATGCGGTTAACATTATAGGAGATACAGACTTAACTGAAGGACAGGTCAAGAAGATGATTAATGAACGTAAAGTTCTTATTGCCAATTTTTTAGACAGAGGTGATGAATGGCATTGTTTCTTTATAACATATAATAGCATTGGAGGTAAAGAAAATTATAAAGATGGTCAACCTCACTTTCATTATATTTCAAGTGCTTTTGGAATTAAAAGAGATGACTTTATCAAGAGTATGGAGAGTGGAAATTATAAATCAACTTCAGTGCATATTGATTTATTAGGGTACGGAAATCAGCCAATAACTAATACTGAAAAATAATCTCTCAATACAAGTGTAATTGCCAAGACTTGTTCTGACAGTTTGTTTACTATCGGACAAAAAAACTGTCCGCTATTTGTTGCGAAAGTACACAACATTCTTCACCCTCACAACGGGATGGTGTTTTATGAACATCGTTCGGTTTTATTATTTCTTGATTTTGGAGTTGCTATTTCTTTGCCATGGCAATACCTTCGACAAAAGTCTGTCTGGGTGTTTTCCTGAAACAGTACTTCCCGAAATGCGTCCTTTCCGTGTTGTAAGAGTTCATCCACGCATCGAGGTTCGTTTGCAGCTGCTCAATAGAGGTATAAGATTTTCTTTCTGAATGCGATAGCATAGAACTCATTCTGCACGGTTCTGTTGAATCTCTCGCAGATGCCGTTTGTTTGCGGGCTTTTCGCCTTGATTTTGGAATGGTCAATATCCTCCACAGCCAGATACAGTTCATACTTATGGTTCTCTCTGTTTCCGCAATATTCCGTTCCACGGTCGGTGGGCATCCTCATCAGTTTCAGATCGTGTTGTTCGAAGAAAGGTACGACCCTGTCATTGAGCATGCCTGCCGCCACAAGCACATTCGTTCTGTCATACAGCTTGGAGGTATAAAGATGCTGATTTTATTAGAAATAAGATTGGTCACTTGGTGTTTTTGCGGTGTTTTGCTTGGTATTCTTGCGGTAATGTACCAGCTTGAAAAAGTAGACTGTGCCTGCTATCCCTCGATGGACATATCAGGATTCGTTGCGCTTTATACGTCAAGGTTTGAGGGATTCTTATTGAAATTGATTGCAGTAGCAGGGCGGATGCCTTGCTGGGTTTTCCGAATGTATTGAAACGATTTCTGAAAATATTGCGAACTTTGCGGGCGGTCGTCAACGGGGTATTTGGGGAATATTTTGGTGTTCCGACCGCAAAGAGAAGCCAGGATTATGATACGATGCGAGCGATGCGGAGCGGAGTGGAATCCGCCCAAGAAGAGCAGCAAGAGTCTGTCGGAATGCCCGTACTGCGGGGCGACGCTGCTGGAGGAGACGAAGGCGCGGGGCTGCGGGAAGGTGGAGGAGTTCTTGGGGTACATGGTGAAGGTGTACGGAGAGGAGATATACCGGAATCCGGAGCGGCTGAAGAACCTGCTGGGGGACTTGTACGGGGGAGAGGAGCGGGAGAAGAGGCTATACCGGAGGGCGTTGATGGAAGAGAAGCTGTCGGAGAAGGTGTACGAGATAGCGCGGAAGCCCAGAGCGGAGAGGCAGGCGTATTACAACCGTTTGGCGAGCCAGTTCGCGGAGGGGAATTACTATCCGGTGGAAGTGGGCCGGAGGGTGGTGGGGAGCCTGGTGTTTGGGTTGA
>CALUGT010000003.1 GCA_944320265.1 uncultured Bacteroidales bacterium
TTCGGCTAGGCGAGAAGCATGCTGCATGACACAAGCGGGCAATCTCCCCAAAGTCTAATGACCGATTTGGGTTTAAAGAATTGGATGAAAGCCGAGGGATTGGGGAAGTTGAGGCGTTCGGAAATTCCTGATGCTGTTCATTGCTGTGCTGGACAACCTGCCCGCGCCGCTCCTTCCGATACATATCCTTTGCTCAATTTGGTGGCCGGCAGCCTCCCGGCGAACAAAATTGACCAGCTTCTGAAAATATTCGTATCTTCGCAAGGTTTTTCGGGCACCCCTTGCTTCGGAAAAGCGCTTGGTTTCTTGCCAAGATTTGCAAACGGACCCTTCTTCCTTTACGGGAGCACAAAAAGGGGCGTTTCACGTTCCTTTCTCCGCCTTGGCAGAATTCAAGCAAGCTTGGTTCTGCGTTCGGCTAATCGGAAGGGGCCTTTGGGCGAGGCCGGGAGAGGCGGGGAACACGAGTCGAGTTCAATTAAAAAATCCGATAATATGAGCCAGATTGATTGGAAAAATTTGCCTTTCGGTTATTTCAAGACCGATTACAATGTCCGCGCTTATTACAAGGACGGCAAATGGAGCGATCTCGAAGTTCGCGACGATGAAATGATTAACCTGCACATGGCGGCGACCTGCCTCCATTACGGCCAGGAAGCCTTCGAAGGCATGAAAGCTTTCCGGGGCAAGGACGGCAAGATCCGTATGTTCCGTCCGGACGAAAACGCCAAGCGTTTGGTTCTTTCCGCCAACGGTATCCTGATGCAGCCGGTTCCTACCGAACTCTTCATCGAGGCTTGCAAGAAGGTAGTGAAACTGAATGAAAAATACATTCCGCCTTATGGGGAAGGGGCTTCGTTCTACCTCCGTCCCTTGTTGATCGGTTCGGGTGCCGAAGTAGGGGTGAAACCGGCCAAGGAATACATGTTCATCGTGTTCGGCGGTCCTGTAGGTCCTTATTTCAAGAGCGGTTTCAAACCCGTTCCCATGCAAATCGTGAAGGATTACGACCGTGTGGCTCCTCTCGGTACCGGTCTGTTCAAGGTGGGCGGGAACTACGCGGCATCCTTGCGTGCCAGCGAACGTGCCCATGAAGAAGGCTATTCGACCGTGTTGTTCCTCGATTCGAAAGAACACAAGTACATCGATGAGGCCGGTCCTGCCAACTTCTTCGCCATCAAGGGCAATAAGTACATTACTCCGGATTCGCATTCCATCCTGCGTTCCATCACCAACATGAGCTTGCAGCAGATTGCTGCCGACATGGGCATGGAAGTGGAACGTCGTCCTATCGAAGAGGAAGAATTGGCTTCGTTCGACGAAATCGGGGCTTGCGGTACGGCTGCGGTCATTTCGCCGATCAGCAAGATCGTGGACCGCTCCACGGGCAAGGAATACGTGGTCAGCAAGGACGGCCAGGCCGGTCCGGTTTCGACCAAGTTGTACCATGCTTTGAAAGCTATCCAGGAAGGGGAAGCCGAGGATAAGCATGGTTGGAATTTGATTGTTGAATAAGCTTGTTGAAACGTCTTTCCGGGTTTTCCGGAGAGAGGAAAAGAGGGAATCCAGTTGCCGGGTTCCCCTTTTTTGTTTGCCTTGGAACCGGAGCTGCCAAATTGTCGGATTTTGTGAAAATTTGCCTTGGAAAACGGGATTGCATGCTTTTTGGTAATGGATTCTGATTATGAACAAACCTGTTCTTGCCGGAAGGCGGGATGCTTCCGCTGCCGTTTGCCGGTAGGACGTGGACAAAACCAGAAAACATGGATTCTTATTTTGAACAAATCATCCGCAAGGCGGGGAAGGTCGTCAAGCATTGGTGGCTTCTGTTGGTGACAGGAATTTTGGCTATCGTGGCCGGTATCGTGGTATTTTGCAGCCCGGGGGAAAGTTACGTGGCTTTGAGCGTGCTGTTTGCCGTCCTGATGCTGGTGAGTGGAATCGTGGGCTTGGTGGTCTCGCTTGGCAGCCGGAATTTCTTTGCGATGCGGGCCTACTCCATTGTGGGTAGTGTTTTCGACTTGATTCTCGGGATTCTTCTGATTGCTTATCCCCAAGTTACTTTGCTTGCCTTGCCGGTTTACATGGGGGTCTGGATGTTGACCCACAGCATCATGATGATCAGTTTCGGCAGCGACATGGGGGCTTTGGGCGTGCCCGGCAATGGCTGGACCACGGCTTCCGGTATCTTGTTGCTGCTGCTTTCGCTTTGCATTCTTGTCAAGCCTTTCCAGTTGGGGATTCCGGCGGTTATCGTGCTGACGGGTGTAGGCTGCTTGGTGATGGGCTGTTGGATGATTGATATTTCTTTCCGTTTGCGTAAGATTCACCAACGGTTCAAACCGCAAGAAGCCGAAGTGGTGGAATAGGGGCTGTTGCGCACCGTGGATGGGTGGTTTTAAAGGCGATGTGTGATAATGGGCAATCTGTCTTCGCCGAAGACTGGCTGTACCTCGGCAGGGTTCAGGCAAGCTTGGCATGGTGCTCGGCTTAATCGAAAGGTTCGGTACACTCAATGAAAAACCCGCAAGACGGGGCCTTTCAAGGCTCGGTCTTGCGGGCTTTCTAAGGAAGGAACCCCGAACAGGAACCCCGGACGCTATCCTTCCGACAGGGAAACCACGATAGGATACCCTTTGGCGTGGATTCCCTGTCGAAAAGCTGGCTTTAGAGTCGCCCTCCTTGTTCCCGGGTTCTATTCATCACTCTCAGCGCCTGCCTACCAGAATCTTGTAGATGGCAGATTCCCCGTTCTGGCTGGCCCGGATTAGATAGAGGCCGGGAGCGGGAACCGGGATGTGGGCGGTGGAGAAGGCCGCGAGGCGGGAACGGCCCTGCAACGAAGCCTTGGCATCGAGAATTTCGATATCCACATCCTGGGAGAGACGGTTGGCGGCCACAATCATGCCATCGCGGACATAGAGGTCGAGCCAAGCGGCGAGACGGGACTCATTGCCCGTTTCTTCCTTGAACGTGGCGTGGATGGTATGGTCGGCGATGACGGTGTTGAAAGTGTAGGTCGAAGCCGCTTCCACCGGCACCCCGTCGATAAGCAGGTTTCCTACTTTGTAACCCTCGTCGGGCGTAATCGTGTAGGTGAGGCTTTGCCCGTATTCCACCGTACTTTCTCCCGAGGGCGAGATGCTGCCGTGTTCATCGCAGGAAGCCGTGATCGTGAAGCTGAGCGGCGAGAAGACGGCCCGGATGCTGTGGTCGGCTTCCACATGGGTGAAAGTGTAGGTATTCCGGACTTCGGCCGCTTCGCCGTCCACAATCAAGGAATCGGTCTTGTAGCCGTCCTGGGGCATGAGCGTGAAGGTCTGGCTGGCACCGTATTCCACCGCGATTTCACCCGAAGGCGTGATGCTGCCGCCTTCATTGGCCGAGGCCGTGATAGTGAAGCTGTATTTGGCAAAGCTGGCCGAAACCGTCTTGTCCTCGTCCATGATCAGGAGTTTGCGGGAAGCCGTGTCCCCGTCGAACCATCGGGAGAAGTAGTATCCGGTTTCCGGCTGGGTGCTGAGCCATACGCTGTCGTTGGGGGTCAGTTCCACACCGTTGTTCAAACTTTCCCCTTGGGTGTTGGTGGCCAAGATGGAACCACCTTCGCTGTTTTGGATCAGGAGACGGTAGCGCAAGGGCGAAACCAGGATCCTGTATTCCTTCCGGAAATCGCCCAAGGTGGCGGCCACAAGGCAGGTATCGACATCTGCCAGCGGGTTCACGCGGAGAATGCCCCCTTCTACTTGAAGGGTCGTTCCTTTTTCGACCGCCCATTGCACGCCGGATTGGGTGAAAATCCTCATGTCGCGGCTTACATCTTCCGGGGTTTCATAGATGCTGTCGTTGGTGGCATGCAGTTGCAAGGCAGCGGTTTGCAGTTTGAGGAAATCCGAAACCGGGAGGCCTTTCAGGACGGGATATTGGCCTTTGACGTGCTGCCAGGCCGTGGTGTCGAATCCGGTAGGCAGGGAGTCTGTGAACTGCCCAGTCAACAAGGCCCGTTCGGCCCGGTTCGCCTGGTTCCCGACCGCCAAGGCATGAGGCCTGATTTGTTTGTCGAAGTATGTGTTGCGCAAGGTCCCGTAGGAATACGATCCGAGGATTTCCCCTGTGTATCCGTGTTCTTCTGCATAGATGTCACCCAAATTGTAGACATTGACAAAGAGGTTGGCGGAGTTTCCGCTTTGGGCAGCAATTCCGCCCGTATTATTCTGGCCGTGGATGCTACCGATGTTGAGGCAGTCGCTGATGGTTCCGCCGGGCAGGGCGCTGATGCCTCCGGCGGATTCGCCGGAGATGTTCCCTTCATTGAGGCAGCGTTCGAGACTGGCGCCACCCATACTTGGGTCACCTGAGAACATGGCAGTTATTCCTCCTGCCAAATCATCGGAATGGACGTTGGCCCGGTTGAGGCAGTCCGTTATGTCGGAACGGCTTCCGGTACCGCAGATACCTCCGGCGCTTGAACTGGCCACGATACTGTCGGCAAGGTTGGAACAATGGCTGAGGGTGGCTACAAAGGCAGTTCCGGCAATGCCTCCGGCATAACTACCTTGGTTGATGACGGTGGCGTAGTTGGTGCAGTGGTTGATTCGGAGGCGGGCATAGCCGACCAAGCCTCCAGCATGTTGTACGTTGCCTTCAACGCGGCCGGAAACGCTGCAATGGGTCAAGGTCGCTCCGGAATTGGCGGCAAGCAAACCTGCTTGCCCCAATTCTTCACCTCGTTCGACATGGATGAACGAACTGTCCACCGAAAGGTTGGAAATGCTACCACTGGCATCGGTTCCTCCGAAAAGACCGGCATAAGCGAGGCTGTTGTCGGTGATGCGCATGTTCTTGATTGATTTGTTGTTGCCTTCGAAATGTCCGGCAAAAGCATAGGTGGTGGATTCCGAACCGCTGTATATGCCGATGGGCGTCCATTCCTGATGGTTCAAATCCAGATTGAATACCAAGAGGAAATAGGTATTGGGATAAGTTTGGCCCGCATTGACTTGTTGGGCCAGATAGGCCAATTCCGCCGGGGTCCGGATTTGGTAGGGAGCCGAGACCGAACCGGTCCCGCCCCCGAAGGAGTTGGCGATGCTGCCGTCCCAAGGTTCGGGATCCGTGTCAGGCATGAAAATAGCGGAAATCTCGGTTTGCCCGTTCACATTGAAAGTAGGTTCATCTTGCCGCTCTCCATTGACAAGGAAATGGTCCAGCAACCAACCCTCTTCGGGAAGGGCTTCCAGGCGGAGCAGGGTATTGTCTTCTACCGAAGTTCCGTCCAACACTTCGGTTTCCCCGTTCCATACGCGGATGGTACCGTGTTCGACTTGGGCAATCGAGAGGGGAACAGCCTGCATCAGGACGATGAGGTTGAACTGACGGGTCTGGCCGCCGCGTTCCACTTGCAGGGAGACACTATCCGTCTTGTCTGCCAAACGGGTCACCGTGGCGGTCGTGCCGGAAATGCTAACGGTGGAGCCTTTGGTTACCGTCCAGACGGCATTGCCGATGGCAGGCAGTTCAAAGTCGCGTTTGACGGCTTTGTAGGTATCGTAATCGGTTTCAGACGCGTAATAAAGCAAGGGCACGGAGGAACCGATGGCCACTTGTGGCTCGTCTTCAAAGGCTTTCAGCATAGGGTAGGCCCCTTCTTCAAAGGACCAGATTTCCGCATCCCAGCCTTCGATGCCGGAAGCTGAGGTGAGAAAAGAGGTGGATACGCTATGGGAACCGCTTTGGCCCGAAATCTGGAGGTCGTTGTAGCAGTGGTCAATCGAGTCGTTGTTGTAATTGGAAGCGAGGTCGTTGATAGAGAGGTTCCCAGCCAGGACAGGTGCCGCCGAGAAGCTGTTTTGAAGGAGACACGATGCCGTGTTGATTTGTCCCACGAGACAGCTCAAATATTGTGTGTTTCCCTCAAAATCGTTGAGGTCGAGTATTCCGAAATTGGCACAGTTGCGGATGATGGCCATATTGTCATTGGCGGAGCTGATGGAACCTGCAAGGCCTCCGATGCTGGCATAGGCACTCCCTTCGGTGATACGGATGGTGCCGAAATTGATGCATCGTTCCATCAAGCCGGTGGTGAGTTTGTTCACATTCAGGTCGCCCACGATACCCCCGATGCGGCTTTCCCCGGTCACGGTGCCGAAGTTGACGCAGTTGCGGATTGTCCCCATATTGTCCCCGACAATGCCTCCGGCGTATGCGAAGCGCCCTCCGGTCTGCATGGCCGTGACATCGGCGAAGTTGTAGCAGTTTTCAATAAGGCCTTCATTCTTGGCACTGATGCCGCCCACGTAATCCTTGCCCACCAAGGTCCCGCTGGCCACCGTCAGGTTCTTGACCGACCCCGAGGAACCGATGCTTCCGAAAAAGCCTGCATTGGATTGGTCTGCCGCGTTGCGGTAGATATTGAGGATCTGTTTATGGTTACCATCGAAATTCCCTTGGAAATAGAATACGCCACGTCCGATGGGAAGGCTCCATTCGCTCGGGCTCTCCAAATCCCCACCCAAGTCGATGTCGTTTTGGAGGCGGAAATACTCACCTTCGTAATCGTCTACCCGGTTGAAGACTTGCTGGGCGAGGAATGCCAGTTCATCCCCGGTGGTAATCAGCCACGGGTCGTCTTCCGTTCCACTTCCGCCGGAGAAACCGGTCGCGATGCCTCCGGTCCAAGGTGCGCTCACCTGTGCTTGCAACGCAAGGCCCAGGAAAGCCAGCAAAATCGTAAGTGCAATAATCCTTTTTTTCATATCCGTTTGTTTTTGTGTTTGTATTTTTCTCTTTTCAACGCTTGTTCAAGCAGGAGGGTGTGTCAAAATAAAACCCGTTATGACACACCCTTGTTTTAACCCGAATCGGTCATTAGACACGCCGTGTCTGTTTCTGATTGGGAAAATGAGGCATTCGGGCATCTTGCCCGCTTCTGTCCGCATCCTGTTTCCCGCTACGCCTCGACGTAGCCCGCTACGCCTTCGGCCAGGCCAGAAGCATGCTGCATGACACAAGCGGGCAATCTCCCCAAAGTCTAATGGCCGATTTGGGTTTATCTCAGGATAATCTTGCTCCTGTAAACCCCGGCTTCCGTCTGCACTTCTATCAGATAGAATCCGGCAGGTGCCGAGGTCCAGGCTTCGACTGCCGTTCCACCGGCATCGAAGGAACCTTCCTCATACCGACCTCCGGCATCCATGAGGCGGATGCGTTGGATGGGTTCCGGACAGCGCACATGGAAGTTTTTCCCGGGAACCGGGTTTGGCCAAATCTGCATGCCAGCCAGCCCGGCGGCTTCGTTGGCGACATCCTCCACCTTGAATTCCACTTCCGAAAGCGGGGAATACAGGTTACCTTGGCGGGCGCGGATACCCAAGGTGTGCCGACCCGTTTGCAAACCGGAAAGCAGGAAGAAGGTTTCGGCGGTTTGACCGCAGCGTTCCCCGTCCAGATAAAGCTGGTAGATGAGCGGGCCGTCTTTGGTTTGTTTTCCAAGCGGGATGTAATCCGCGAGGGAAGCCGTTTTTCCGGCAACCGTCGTTTCCTTGCTGGAACCGGCAGCCTGCCAGCGGGCAATCCGGTTGCCGGGTGCCGTCCCTTCTTCCACTTGGAGACCGGTCGGGGCCGGGATGGGGTCGCCCAAGCAATACGGCCCTACCGAATAGGTGCTGCTGAGCGAAAAGTCAAGATCGTAGAGCAGGAAATCCGCCATGCCTTCCTTGGTGATGCCGAGGGTGTAAATCCCCGTCGGGATATGTTCAAAGGAAGCCTTGCCGTCGGCACCGCTGAGGGCTTCGAAGCTTTCCCCCGAAGCCAGGGAAAGGCTTACTTTGGCCTCGGCAAGCGGCTGGTTCGCCGCATCATGCACTTCGACAACCGCCTGGGTTTCCATATCCTTGCCGATAAGGTTGGAATAAGCCATTTCGGAACTGTCGCCATTGGCATAAACGCTGCGGACCGCGTATTGGTAGTATCCTTTGTCCAGTTTGATCCATTGGTCGTCCTGATAGGAAGTCCCGGTGATGGCTTGGGGCGTGAGGCAGGTCCACTGGGCCGGGCTTTCGCCCGTGGCGGGCATGGAACGGTAAACCTTGTAACCGGAAACCGCCTTGGTCGCGGACTTGGCCATGAAAGCCTCCGTGCCGCCTTCGGCCCGGATCATCAAGTTGCGGGTAAATTGCTGGTCGAGCAGGGAGAATTCCATTTCCGTATCGGTGTAATCCAAAATCAGGTAGTTTGTCCGGGGAATGAACGGCCAGATGGAATCCCGCCCGCTATCGGCGCCCAAGCCGACATTGCCGAATCCGGTTCCGCTGACACCCAGCATGAAACCATTGGGGCATTCCAAGGGCTCTTCCAGATAGTAGGTGTTCCATTGCAGGCCGATATTGTCGACTCCGTGCTGTTCATACAAAATCCGTTTGATAGGCATCCCGTTTTCGTCCAAATCGAAGACGAAGAGGTTGATTTGGTTGGTCCCCTGGGTGGCAGTCATCCAAGAAATCTGGTAAAGGATGGCGGCTTCTTCATGCACGGCTCCGACCACGGTCTTTTCCGTGCCGCTGTTGCTGCCAAGCCCCCCTTCGATACGGCCATCGTCCTTGCGGAAAAGCTTGTAGTCGGACGGGGCCCGCCAGCTGAGTCCGGCATAGCGGCCTTGTTCATCCGCTTCGACGAAGAGGGTGCCGGGAGGGGTAGGCTGGTCTTGGAGCACAAGGGTCCCCAGGTCGAGCGTGTCTTGTTCGAAACGGACTTCCTGGCTGAACGTCTTGTAATCTTCGGCCTGCAATTCCAAGGTATAGGTTTCCGTGCCTTGAACCGGTGCGATCAGGATGTTGCCCTCGGCATCGCTGGTGCTTTGGTAGCTGAAGTTCCCCTCCAGGTTCACCTGTACACCCGCCAAGGCTTGCTGTTCTGGGCTGACCACTTTGGCTTTCAAGGCCACCGGGTAATCTTCCACTTCGAACTGGAGGCTGGTTTTCCCGGCGTTCCCGGTCCGGAACAAGGCGGTCACCTCGGCGGTATGCGGGCCTTGGCTCAAAATCCCGGTTTCCATTCCGGTTACCTCAACGGTATCCAGCACATTCCCGTCTACGGTCACTTCGAAACCAAGTGGGACCGTCTGGCTGGGATTCTCGGTGAAACTCAGGTCATCGACCATGAAAATGAATTGGTCTTGCGATACATAGTTGATGGCAACGTAAACGGCTTCCTGGGGCACTGCGTAGGTATAGCAAGTCCAAGAGTCGGGAGCCGTGACCGGGCCGTTGGTCAGTTCATGCGTGAAATCCTGCAATTCCTTGCCGTTGGTGGAATACCATACCCGGAATTGTTCGGGGTATTGGTTGTCGTAGGACTTGGCGTAGAAAGAGAAAGCAAAGTCGGACTCCATGTCCATGGCCGGGGAAATGAGGAAATCGTTGTTGGCGGGTGCCGGTGAAGAGGAAGAGGCTGGCATGTTGGCGAAGGCGGCGAAGTATTTTTCCCCGCCATGCGGAATGGCTTGGGGCAGGTTGGAAAGGACAGGGGTGGTTCTTCCGGGATTGAAAACCATGAAAGCCAATGGCTTCCCGGAGTTGGGGAAGGTACAGTTGTTGATACCGTAAGGCGTGCCTCCATCCCCGTCGATATAAGACCAGCCTTCCGGGCCGGGGGAATTGATGGCGAAGTCTTCATGTCCTTCCACGTCTTCCACAAGGGTTTGGACGGGATTCCAGCTCAGATGGCGGACCTGGGGTACCTTTGTTTTCCCGGCGGCCAGTCCGTAGGCTTGCTCGATATATTCTTCCAAGTTGAAACTGCCCAGATCGTAAGCGTTTTCCTGGCTCAGGTCGATTTCTTGTTCAATCGGTTTGAAACCGGCCCATTCGATGCTCAGCTTGTACACACCTTTCAGGACCGAGGCGAAAGCCACCTTCCCCTCGGCATCGGCAAGCTGGGTATAGACCGGCAGCTGGACCGGGCCTTCCAGACCTTCGAGACTGACACTCGCGCCTTCCGGGACAATCGTGCTGGAAATTGTCTTGAGTGTCAGCTGGACGGATGTGAACATGTCCTTGTAAACCGGATAGGATAGGGTCGGCAAGCTTTCATTTTCCGCACAGGCGGTGTCCACGGCATAGTAATACACGTTCGGCGCGAGCTGTGGGAACGCGGCATCGGCATAGGTGTTGGTTTCGAGGTACGTGTCGGAAATCAGGCTCCAGTTTTTGGGGGTCTCTTCCTGTCCGGCTTCAAAACGCCAGATACGGTAATGACTCGGGATTTCTTGGGCGGCATCCGCTTTTTTCCCGTGGCAACGGACCATCAGACCGCAGTCCAGACCTTGGCGGTCGGCAGCCACGAAAGAGGAGGAAAGGTAATCGGTATTGGACCAGGAAACGCCCCGCTGGAAAGGCCAGGTACTGTTACCTCCGTCGTCCAATCCTAACGAAAGGGTCCTGTCGTCGGCTGAGGAAAAGGCAATGAGGCAGCCGTTAGGGGTTTGCAGCGGGTAGGGCATGTTATGGTTGCACAAAACCCGGCTTTGGCATTCCACGCTGGCCGAGTAAAGGACAGGCAGGACAGGGGTACCTTCCGTGTCCAGTCCGAAAACGAGGATGTTCACTTTCCGGTTCCGGATGGTGTCGCCGTACAAGGCCCAGTTGATGCGTTCCAGGCTGCGTACTGCAGGAAAGGAGTTCCCGAGGATGCCTCTCGGGCCGGCATTGGTTAGGCTGACACCGTCCACCAAGTTCCCGTCATCGTAGCGGAAAAGGGAGGATGCGGAAGCCGGTGTCCATTGGAGGTTCAAGGCATCGGGAGAAGTTGTGTCCGTGTAAACGGCGGTGATATGGAAGACCGCGTCGGAGATTTCAACGCCTTCCTTGGCGGTGGCACCCAGCTCCAAGGTCTTGGTGCGCTCGAAGCTCGCGTTTTGCGGTGCTTGAGCTTGGGTCAAGGCAAGGGATGCCGGGAAAAGAAGGACAAGTTCAAGTGCAAGGAAGAATGGATTCATTCGGGATTTGTTCATGGCAGGTGTTTTTATATCATTTTGCTTGTTTGTCCATGGCTTGCAGCGTCGTTCCCGCTTTTCCCCTTCTGTCCAGCCACCCCGTTCTTTCAGGTGCGTTGCATGAATCGCTTGGGGCATGGGCAGGCCTTTCAAGGCCGGAAACCATTGTAAAAACAATTATGCGACAAGTTCCGGACAAACGGAATCTTCCATGGTCTTAAAGATTACGTCAGGATAAGAAAACGTACTATTAAAAATTGCGTACTGCATTGTAAATATTTGATTGTTGTTATATTGTCTTTCTTTTCCAGAGGAGGCTGCTTTCGGGAAACGTGGGAATGGGGGTGTCGGGATCCGGGATTCGAAAAAGTGTTATCTTTGTAAAAGAAGTGCTTTCCATCCAGGGAAAGCGGGTTGTGCTGCCTGGCAAGCGGGACGTGGGTTCGCGCTTGCGGTTGCACGGGATGGTTGGCCGGCATCTGATGTGGCGAATCCAAGACGGTTCCCTGGCAGTCGGTCCCGTCGAGGAATGGGAAGCTGTGAATTTCGGAATAGAAAACCTTTGCGAGATGACAAGGAAAAGGATTTCGGGAATCAATATTCTCCATCTCTCTTTCTTTATTGGCGGCTTGGCAGTCATGGGGGAATGCAGCGGGCTATGCCATGCAACAGGCATCATTCCCCAATCGGTTTCCGATGACATGGGCGGAATGTCCCAAGGGGAGGAAGCCTTCGGCATGAGGGAAATAGAGAAGCTGGACTCTCTTTTGCGCAATCCGGGACTTTCTCCGGCGGACAGGAGCCGGCTTCTGGGCCGGAAAGCAGCGGTTTACGCAGGGCAGCGTGCTTATTCCACGGCAGCCAGCTTGTACGATTACGCATTGGAACTTCTGCAATCC
This sequence comes from uncultured Bacteroidales bacterium, assembly GCA_944320265.1. Taxonomy (GTDB): domain Bacteria; phylum Bacteroidota; class Bacteroidia; order Bacteroidales; family P3; genus Pullibacteroides. The sequence continues at coordinate 11,890 of CALUGT010000003.1, forward strand.
GTTCCCGGCACGGAAAAGGAACGGATAGGCATTCTGGCGGAGCAAAGCCGCTTATGCAAGCTTTGCGAGGATTACGGGACCGGGATGGAGAAATTGTATTCAGTCCTGCGTCTGGCTGGAGACCGGTATTTCCAGGATGCGGTCGAAGCCCATATCGAGTTGAGCAATTATTGCATGTTGCTGGACAATTATTCCTTGGCCAAGGATCATCTGGAGTCTGCTTCAGGTTCGCTTTCCTGCATGCGGGATTCGGCCGGCATGGACGATCTGTGTTTTGCCTTGCACAACGCTTACGCCGGCTATTGGGGGGCGACGGATGCAGACTCGGCCTTCTGGCATCTGGACTTGGCTGAACACTATGCCCGCCGGAATCTGGACAAGATGTGCGTGCTTTACCAGAACCGGGCGGTGCTGTATACCTATCTGGAAGATTATGCCCAAGCGGAAACCTTTTTTCAAAAGGCCTTGCTGTTGATGGAGGATGAAAGCAAGAGGCTGTACGTAGTCTGCAATATCGCAGAACTGGAAAGGCTGAAGGGCAATTACGACAAGTCTTTGGCCATGTATTCGGAGATACTGGAAAGTAATGCGGAATCGGCTTCCGGCTTGGTGAAAATGCATATCGGGATTTCCATGTCGGACTTGTATGCGGTCAAAGGGGATTATAAGGATGCCTACCGGCTCTTGTCAACTTCCTGGGAGTTGTCCAAGACCGGAAACTGGTCGGAAAACGGAGAGAAAATCATCGAGTTGCAGCGGGATTTCGAGCGTTTCCGGATGGAGAACGAGAAGCGTCTGTACAGTTATCAAAGCGAGGTGGCTCAATTGGAGCTGTCCAGGAAGAACATGCTGATTGCCTTGATTTCGACAAGCTTGACCATTTGTATTTTCGTGGTCGTGGTATTGTGGAGGAAATTCAAGAGGATGCGTGTCCGGAGCCGTCAGCTTTCGGAACTGCTGGAACGGAAGATTTCGGAAGACAAGGATGCCTTGCAGGCTTTGCAGGGGCAGACGGAGAAGAAAGACAGGGAATTGCTGTCCAATACGATTTCGCTGGCCAAGGCGAACGATACGATCTCGAGCATCCTTTCATCGGTGGAAAGTCTTCAAAAGCAGAGCAGCGATGCCAAGGAGTCAGAACTCCTTTCCCATATTGCAGCGCAAATCAGGACATTGGATTGGGGCGAGAATCAATGGGCGGCTTTCAAGCTTTATTTCGAGCAAGTCCATCCAGCCTTTTTTTCAAAACTGAACAAGGCTTATCCTACATTGACCGCTGGGGAAAACAGGATTTGCGCATTTATTGTCATGAATTTGAATACCAAAGATATAGCTACTCTTTTGAATAGGTCTCCGCGGACGATAGACACCATCAAGTTCCGGATCCGCCGCAAGATGGGCATTCCCAAGGAGGTTTCCACGCTTTCGTTCTTACTGCCCTTCACGCAGGAGCAGGTTGGGAAATAGGGCAAAGCCTCGTCCGGGACGGGGGACTGAGGTGTTTTTGGAGCCATAGACCTATGGATAAAAATAAGCCACCTTTTAGGGGGGCGAGCCTTAGTATTTTCCACCTAAGGGCGATGATATTCTTTGCAAAAGAGAATCGTTTTATCCCGAAGCGGTCATTAGACATTGGGGAGATTGCCCGCTTGTGCCATGTAGCATGCTTCTGGCCTGGCCGAAGGCGTGGCGGGCTACGTCGAGGCGTAGCGGGAAACAGGATGCAGACAGAAGCGGGCAAGATGCCCGGAAGCCTCATTTTCCCAATCAGAAACGGACATGGCGTGTCTGATGACCGATTTGGGTTTATTGGAGATGCCAAAGGATGGTGTAATGAAGAATCCGTCATCGATATCCGAGAACTACAACTCCGATGCGTATTTTCGGATTTGGTTCAGCCGTTCTATGAAGGATTTGTCCTCTTCCGCTTTACCGAAGTACCGCAGAAGTCCTTGGACATCAGGCGTACTAATCATGATGTCAATCACACGGATATACTTGTGTATGATTTGTGGCTGATAACGGTGTTTTTTGTCCGTTTGCCCCGTGCAGTACATTTCTTGTAAATAAGCTTCGTTGAATAAGACTTCCATCCGCTCATCTTTCATTTTTATGCTCGGCGGATGAGTAATAAAAATCTTTAGAAGCTGTTTAAAATTTCTTGCAATCCTGAAAAGAATGAATTCTCCGGGACCGGTTTCAGGATTTTGTTTGCCCATTGGGGGCTATTTCGGCTCTTTTTTGCGTTTTTCACGTCAGATAGCTTGGCTATCCTCCTTTGAAAAACGCGGCAAAATCCCTCGAAATCCCCTCCCGATGGCCTAAACAAATAAATTTAACCCAAATCGGTCATTAGGCTTCGGGCAGATTGCTCGCTTGTGTCATGCAGCATGCTTCTCGCCTAGCCGAAGGCGTAGCGGGCTACATCGAGGCGTAGCGAGGAACAGGATGCGGACAGAAGCGGGCAATCTGCCCGAAAGCCTCGTTTTCCCAATCAGAAACGGTCACGGCGTGTCTAATGACCGATTTGGGTTTAAACAGCTTCTAAAAGTCCGTAAAGAATGAGGACTTTTGTTGGCGGATGAAGGTTGTCGCTTGGAGGGGATGCGATTCGTGCTTCGGAACTTTTGGCTCAACGGTTCTGCGTCATGCCTGTTTGGTAGAAAATGAAGGCCCAGGTATCGTTTTCCGTGAGTTCGCTGGCAAGGAGGAAGGGTCTGGGGCCGCAAACCCGGCCTGCTTGTTCCTGGATGCAGGCGGCCAGAACCATGTATTCCGGGCTTGGCTGGCACAAGACCGCCGGGAAAGGGAAGTCTTTTTTCTTTTCAGGTCCTTTTTCTTCCGGGCTTTGGGACGCGAGGCTTTCCGCCAAGGACTTCCAAAGCTCATCCAGGGTCTGTTCCGGAGCCGCTTCCATCACCACAGTCCGGAACAAATCCCCTCTTTGGAACACGATGGTTTCCGCGAGTGCGTTCCGGGGATGCAAGGCCAGCAAGGCCATCTGGGATGGGGTGGAATACATCCTTGCTATCAGGTAGTCGGCAGCTTCGATCAAGTCCTGGGGGGAGATGCGCGCCGCGATTTCCTTGGTTTTGGGTTCTATGAGGCTGGCAATCTGGAGACTGTCGCTCAGAAAACGTTGATAGAGGATTCGGCGCCAAGCGATGTTCGCTCGGATGGTATCGGCATGAATCTTGCGGCGCAGCGAATCGGCTTTGGCTCGGAAACGGCTGCTATCCAGTACAATCTTACTTGTGTTTTCTCCTAGCACGGCGAAAATGCCGCCTTTTTCAAAAAACAAAGCCGGAATTCGCAGGTCTTCTGCAAGGCGGCTGCATCTTGTCCGGTCCGGATGCCTGTCCTCAGTGCCGGAGGCCATCCTGTCTCTTTGCCCCGGATTGCCTGCCGGAGGGCATGGCAGCAATACCAAAGGATTCTTCCCGTCCTGGTATAATTCGCCTTGGTAAAAAAGTTGCAGTTTCTGCAGTCCGGCTTGGCATGTCTGCTGCTGGATGCCTTCGGGAAAGTGCAGGCGCAGGGAACCGGCCTGGAGCAGGAAGCAGGAATCGGTTTGGGCCGCTTCCGTAACCTTGGATGCCGTCCGGAGTGTCCTGTCCTCTTTTCTCTCTGTTGCGGAAGCTTCCTTGAAAGGCTTCGGGATTCCTGCCAGATAGGCACTGGAAACTTCTTCCTGTTTCCTTTTCCAATAATCCTGGTCCTCGGGGAAAGCCGGGCTTTGGAGCCAAAGGAAAGGTTTGGCAAATTCCCATTCCGGTCTTGGCTGGAACGCGGAATCGAGAGCATAGGCCAAGAGGCTGTAATCGGGGAAAACCGTATCCGGGCAAACTGTCGCTCCGGCGTGAAGCGTGTCCGGACGGGATTCGGTCCGCTGCCAGAAACCGGCATCGAACTTCTTCTTCCCGTAAGGGAACGCGAGCCTCTCCACGTTTTGTTCCTGGCAGGAAACAGACAGGCAGGCAAGAAAGATGCCCGAAACGAGCCGGCAGGCCGGGGATGCAAGGGACTTTTTTGAATTCAAGGCGATACGGTTCATGGTTTTATGCCGATGCAGCTTTTGTGCCGGATAGGCTGGGAGAATTTTTCCGGTTTGCGGAAAACGCGGCAAAGAAAACAGACCGGTTGATGCCTTGCTACGAACGGCAAATGCCGTCGGATTTCATGAAAGACACTTAGAAGCTGTTTAAAATTTCTTGCAATCCTGAAAAGAATGAATTTTCGGGGGGCGGTTTCAGGATTTTGTTTGCCCATCGGGGGCTATTTCGGGTCTTGCTTGCGTTTTTCACGTCAGATAGCTTAGCTATCCTCCTTTGAAAAACGCGGCGCCATCCCTCGAAATCCTCTCCCGATGGCCTAAACAAATAAATTTAAACAGCTTCTAACCGGCCTGGCTTCGGACCGGGTGTTCGGATTTTTCCAGTCCGTTGAGTCGAGGTGTACCTTACGGTCCGCTTCTCCGCCTCGGCCATGTTCAAGCAGGGAATGCTTGCCACGGGCCGGACTGGTTCTGCGTCCGGCTATTCGGCAGGAGCGAATTCAATCAGCAAAGCGTGCTTCGGGATGCTTTGGCCTTCTTCCACGCAAATGGATTTCACGGTGCCATCCACAGGGGAAAGCAGTTCGTTGTCCATCTTCATCGCATCCAGGATCAGGACTTTGTCGCCTTTTTTCACTTTGTCGCCCACCTTCACGCAAATCCGGCGGATGGTTCCCGGCATGAAAGCCTCCATGTTGTAAGGGCTTACATGGCGGTAAGGGGCTTTGTGTTCGTATTTGGTCGAAAGCCGGGTTTCGTACTGCCCGGAAGGCAGGCTCAGGCTTCCAAGATTTTCTGTTGTGTCCATATTTGTGGTTATTTGACGGAATCAGACTTTCGGGAACGCGGGTCTTTGAGCCGAGTTGTTCTCTTCTTGCGCAAAGGCCCACACTCGAACAGAAAGAAAACAGGAAGGAGAATGTGGTTCCGAAATAAAATTTCGACCACAGTCCCGCGGCGCGTCAGAATGGGCAAGCTGCGAAGCCGGGTTGCCCATTATCACGCGCCGCTGTTTGCCGCTTTTAGAACGGGGGAAGACCATGCTTCCGACACGGCGTCTCCACATGCTTGTTTTCAGAAAGCTTGAGGGCGCGGGCCACCGCATGACGGGTTTCCGAAGGTTCGATGACGGAATCCACGTAGCCGTAACCGGCTGCCACGTAAGGATTGGCGAACTTCTCGCTGTATTCGGCCACTTTCTCCTTGCGTGTCTCTTCCGGGTTCTCCGATTCCTTGATTTCCTTGCGGAAAATGATGTTGGCGGCACCTGCCGAACCCATGACAGCGATTTCAGCCGTGGGCCAAGCGAACACGAAGTCGGCATGCAGGTGGTTGGAGCACATGGCAATGTAACCGCCGCCGTAAGCCTTGCGCAGGATGACGGTAATCTTGGGTACCGTGGCTTCCGAATAAGCGTACAGGATTTTCGCCCCGTGGCGGATTACACCGGCGTGTTCCTGGTCCACGCCTGGCAGGTATCCCGGAAGGTCCACGAAAGTGACCAAAGGAATGTTGAAAGCATCGCAGTAGCGGATGAAACGGGCGCATTTGTCCGAGCTGTCCACGTCCAGCACCCCGGCCATGACCAGCGGCTGGTTGGCCACGAAGCCCACGGTCTGCCCGTCGATACGGCCGAAGCCTACCACGATGTTCGGGGCGAAAAGCTCCTGCACTTCCAAGAAACAGGAATCGTCCGAGATGGCACGGATCACATGGCGCACGTCATAAGGCTTGCGCACGTCGTCCGGGATGATGTTGTCGATTTTATACGTCTTTTGGGGTTCCTTGGGCGCCACGGCTTCCGCTTTCTGGCGGTTGTTGCGCGGGATATAGGAAAGCAGTTCCTTGATTTGGGCGAAGCATTCCTGTTCGGTCTTGGCGTAGAAATGGGCGTTGCCCGTGATTTCGGCATGGGTGCGGGCTCCGCCGAGGTCTTCTTGGGAAATTTCTTCTCCCAGTACGGATTTGATGACTTCCGGTCCGGTGATGAACATCTTGGAGACTTTATCGACCACGAACACGAAGTCGGTCAGGGCCGGGGAGTACACCGCGCCGCCGGCACAGGGTCCCAGGATGACCGAAAGCTGGGGAATGACTCCCGAAGCCTTGGTGTTGCGGTAGAAGATTTCACCGTACCCGGCCAAGGCGCGGACCCCTTCCTGGATGCGGGCTCCTCCCGAATCGTTGATGCCGATGAGCGGCATCTGCATATTGATGGCGTGGTCCATGACCTTGCAGATTTTCATGGCGTGCATGAAGCCGAGCGAACCGCCTGTTACCGTGAAGTCCTGAGCGTAGATGCAGACCGGACGCCCGTTGACCGAACCGGTCCCGGCCACCACGCCGTCACCGGCCAAGTATTTCTTTTCCATGCCGAAGTCCCGGGCCGAATGCTGGATGAACAAGTCCAGCTCCTGGAAAGAGCCCGGATCGAGGATGCTGTCGATTCGTTCACGGGCGGTGAGTTTGCCGCTTTCTTTCTGCTTGGCGATGGCTTTTTCCCCACCGCCGGCCATGGCCGTCTGTTTGCGTTGCCGCAAATCGGCGCATTTTTCTTGGTTTGTAGACATTGTAAAATGGGTTTAGTTTCACAACCGATTGCATGGGCTTTGCGTGCCACTCTTGCGTGGTGCCTCCTTCCGTTGGCAGAAGAGGCAGGACAGCTGGCCGGTTCCTGTTCGGATGCGCCGGCCCCACGGCAATCAGACTACAAAAATACGGAATCTTGGCATAATATCGAAAGCATGTCCAATGAGGCATGTCCCATGGCCTTGGACCGGTCATTAAACCCAAATCGGTCATTAGGCACGCCGGATCCGTTTCCGATGGGGAGAATGAGGCATTCGGGCATCTTGCCCGCTTCTGTCCGCATCCTGTTTCCCGCTATGCCTCGAGGTGGCCCGCTACGCCTTCGGTCAGGCCAGAAGCATGCTGCATGGCACAAGCGGGCAATCTCCCCGAAGTCCAGTGACCGATTTGGGTTAAAGGCCGGGGGCATCCTACGGGCGGACAGGCTGGCGCGGCTTTCGCCGGAAGCGTGGCGGGTTGCGTCGGGATAAAGAAGTTGCGTCGGGATAAAGAAGCAGGCAGGGTCTGCCAAGCGTACGGGGCTTTTTGGAAAGCCGGGCCGTTGGCGCATCCGGCGGCCTGGTGGCCGGTCCGGGTCGGATCCGGCCGGAAATGGACCGGGGGCATGCTGGGCCGGTTTAGGGATTCTGCGTGCCTGCCGGGCTTGGCCGCTTTTCCCGTATGGAGACATACATTTGCAAGGTTCATATAGTTACATGGCCCGTTAAGGTCCCCGTCGACCCGAATCGGTCATAAGGTCCTCGTCGACCAAAATCGCTTCTTAGTCTTGCCGAGTCTGATTCCGATTCCGGAGATGACGCTTTGGGGCATCTTGCTCGCTTCCGTCCGCATCTTGCTCCTGGCTGCGCCTCGACGTGGCCCGCTACGCCTTCGGCTAGTAGGAAGGCATTCTTCATGGCCTGAGCGGACAATCAGCCCGAGTCTTGATGGCGATCCGGGTAAACCCAAATCGGTCATTAGGCTCGCCGGGGCGTTTCCGATGGTGGAAATGGTGCTTTCGGGCATCTTGTCCGCTTCTGTCCGCATCCTGCTCCTGGCTACGCCTCGCCGTGGCCCGCTACGCCTTCGGCTAGGCGAGGAGCATGCTGCATGACATAAGCGAGCAATCTGCCCGAAGCCTAATGACCGGATTTGGGTCAAAAGCCAAGGAGTGCCGTCCTGCGGGCGAAGGGCCGGTTGCGCCTTTGCCGGAAGCGTGGCAGGCACGTCGGGATGAAGCGGCGGGCAAGGAGCCGCCAAGCGTACGGACTTTTGGAAGCCGGAAAAGCAGCGGCAGGCGGTATCCGGCGGGCTGATGGCCGATCAGGGTTCAGATGCCAGGTCCCGGCTGTCCGATGGGAGAACGTTGCTTTGCTTGTTCCATGGGGCTGCCTGAGGCCTGGGCAGGCTTCGCGGGGAAGAAGACGGGGAGGCTGGGGCCGCAAACAGAAAAAAAGGAAATATGGTGACAGTAAGAGTCAGGTTCCGTAGACTGTACGGACATTTGCAAGATGGTTTCGGCATGATTTTCTATCATCTTGCCGGAGAAGGAGAATCCAAGAGGATTCTGACAGATATTCGTTTGCATGCTTGGCAATGGGATGCTCAGAATGAATGCGTCGTGCTGCAAGGGGGACGGTTCGACGATATGTTGCTGCGGATACAGGAGCGGATAGACCGGGATGTTTCCCGGATTGGCCAGATATGCCAGTTGCTGGAATCAGGCAAGCCGTCTTTCCATTTGTCTGAAGTGGGGGCTTTGTTTGCGCCTTATTCCAGGAGAATGTCGTTCTTGTGGTATTTTGTCCAGCAGATAGTCGCATTGCAGGCCGGGGAGAGGTTCGGCACGGCCCGGAATTACCAGCGGGCATTGGATAGCTTTTGCTGCTTCTTGCGAGGCAAGGACATTTCTTTCGGGGATTTCACGGCCGGCGTGGTGAACGCGTACGATGCCTGGTTGTCGGACCGGCGTGTGGTGAGGAATACGAAGTCTTTCTATATGAGGATCCTGCGTTCTGTATACAATAAAGCCGTAAGGCAGGGGCTTGCCAGGCAGAAGTTCCCTTTTTCCGAGGTGTATACCGGGGTGGATCAGACTTGCAAGCGTGCTGTCAGCGAGGAGTGCTTGTTGCGGCTTTACAGATTGGATTTGATTGCCAGCCCTATGCTATGCCTTGCCAGGGATATTTTCCTGTTCAGCTATTACGCCAGGGGGATGTCTTTCGTGGACATAGCCTATTTGAAGAAGGCGAGCATAAAGGAAGGGAGGATGCAGTATGTCCGGCGAAAGACGGGGCAGACCATAGAGGTCCGCATAGAACCCTGCATGCAGGAAATCATTGACCGGTATACGGCGCTTTGCCGGCACACTCCTTACGTGTTCCCTTATGTGACCGAAGAAGATTCCGCTCTTTCCTTCCGGCAGTACCAGAGCGCATTGGGTGATTACAACCGTCAATTGAAGCGTCTGGGGAGCATGATCGGCTTGGAAAGGCCTCTTTCTTCCTATTCGGCCCGTCATGCCTGGGCTACTGCGGCCCGGGATCACAATGTCCCTCTCACGGTCATCAGCGCTGGGATGGGGCATACTTCGGAGAAGACTACAAGGATATATCTGGCTGCGTTGGAAAATTCGGTCATCGACCAAGCCAACAAGATGCTGCTGGAGGTTTTTTCTGTCAGGCAATGTCCTGTCGGGCAGGTCTGACGGTCCGCTTGGCCGGGATTTGGATCCGCGCGTTGCCTCTTCATTCTTTTTTTCCGCAGTCGCTGCATCCGCTGTGCGCATTCCCGCGTTGCGGGCTTCTCGATGCCGGAGGAGGATTCGCTTCGTCCGGCTTGGGTGGGGATTGCCGGATCTGCCGGATGATGCTAGGCTGTTCCCTCGTGCGGTCCGCTTTTTCCCCGCTCCTGCATTTGTGAAAAACTTGGGAAACCTTGTTGTAGGTATGTCTGCATAGTTTTCGTATCTTTGCAAATTCATATTGTATCAGATCGGGATACCGGAAAAACATGGGGTTTTCCCCTGCCTGGTACGATGATGGGGGGAATATTATGGATTTGCGAATGGCCAATGTGGTCTTGGCATGCATGCTGAGTCTGGTTTTCACCAGCTTCATGTTGCCCAAGATACTACTGGTTTCTTTCAGGAAGCGGCTTTTTGACCCGGTGGACAGTCGGAAGGTGCATCAAGGCATTGTGCCTCGTCTGGGAGGTATTGCATTCATGCCGGCTTGCTTTTTTGCGCTCCTTCTGCTTTTGGGCGTGGATACAGCTTTCGGGCAAGGCGTGCTGTGGATGGACATGCAGCGCAATATCGTCAAGATCGCGTTTGCGTGCTGCGCGCTGATGGTGCTGTACCTGATGGGGATCATCGACGACATGATAGGGGTCCGCTACAAAGTCAAGTTCCTGGTGCAGGCCATGTGCGGGTTCATGCTGATTTCGGCCGGGATGGGTATAGAGGATTTGCATGGCTTGTTCGGGATATACGCCATGTGGCCGCCTTTGGCATGGCTGCTGACCCTGCTGCTTGTGGTGTTCATTATCAATGCCATCAACCTGATCGACGGCATCGACGGTCTGGCTTCTGGCCTGAGCATCGTGGCTGCTTTGTATTACGGTTTTTCCTTCTTGATTCTGGAAGAGTACGCTTTCGCCTTGGTCTCTTTTGCCGTGCTTGGCACATTGGTTCCTTTTTTCTACTATAATGTATTCGGCAATGCGAACCGGGGAAGGAAGATCTTCATGGGGGATACGGGTTCGTTGACCATCGGTTTCATACTGGCCTTTTGCAGCCTGGACGTGCTGGATGGTTCTTCGGCGGCCGTGTCCGGCAATTCCCCTGTGGTCATGGCTTTTGCGCCTTTGCTTGTCCCCTGCATGGATGTGGTGCGGGTTTTCTTGTATAGGATTCGGCATGGCGCCAATCCTTTCAAGCCCGACAAGAATCACATCCATCACAAGCTGCTGGCTATCGGGTTGGATGCTAGATGGTCTTTGATAACGATATTGTTGATTTCCTTATGCTTGACGATTTCCAATATTTTATTGGCGGAAGCCGTGGATGTCAATCTTCTGCTATCGCTCGATATTGTGTTGTACATGGGATTTAATCTTTGGTTGAACAAGAAGAGGCAGTCGCGTGATGCCAGGATGCAGGCATCGGCGAAGGACTGTACGGAACAGTGAGATTCATAGAACGGATATGAGGATATTTATGCGGCTTCGATTATTGGCGCCATTGCTGGTTTTGGTGTTTTTTTCATCTTGCACGGTGACAAGGCAGGTTGTCTACTTCCAGGATGTGCGTAATGATAACGATACAGTCCAGGAACTGCCGATCGTGCATGAAGCTCCCATACGGTTGCAGCCGGATGACAAGATTTCCATCCTGGTGTCCAGCCAGGAACCGATGCTGAACGCCATGTTCAACCTGCCGAGGATCCAGCCCGCGCTGAGAGCCTCGGCAGGGAATGCGGTTTCTTCGGCGGATGAAGTTTCGGCTTATACGGTGGATGCCGACGGGAATATCGATTTCCCCGTGCTGGGCAGCCTGCATGTGGCGGGCTTGCAGCGGAGCGAAGTGGCTTCGTTCATCAAGCAGAAGCTGGAAAGCCAGAACCTGCTGAAAGATCCCGTGGTGACCGTGGAATATGTGAATCTGGGCGTTTCGGTCCTCGGGGAAGTGAGCCGTCCCGGATGGTTCAGGATAGACAGGGATCATCTGAGCGTGCTGGATGCCTTGAGCTTTGCCGGGGATTTGACGATCCAGGGTCGCAGGAACAATGTCACGGTGATACGCAAAGAAGGCGATGTGCAGAAATTCTACCCTATAGACTTGACCTCGGCCAAGAGCCTCTATTCTTCGCCTGCCTACTACCTCCGGCAGAACGACATGGTGTATGTGCAGCCGAATCCCATGAGGGCCAGACAGTCCACGGCTGCCGGGAATACGTTCCTCCAGCCTACATTCTGGATGTCGTTCGCCTCGTTGGTGACTTCCATTGTCACAATCTTCCTTATCAAATAAAAAACGGCAGCCATGACAGAAACGACTAAAACATCGATATCCCGGAAAGAGAAAGAGGCGGAGGTCATCACTTTCCAGGATTGCCTTTACTGGTTTGCGAGCCGATGGACTTGGTTTGTTGTCAGTGTCTTGCTGGCTATAGTGATAGCTGCCTTGTATATCATGAGCAAGGAGCCGGTTTATGTCCGGACGGCTAAGCTTCTGCTGAAGGAGACTTCCGATGGAAAGTCGGCGATTTCGGATGCCGGCGGTTTTTCGGACCTGGGGCTTTTTTACGAGAACACGAATGTGAACAACGAAATCATTGCCTTGCAGTCTCCGGCCTTGATGGCGGAGGTCGTAAACCGTCTGGGACTGGAAGTCTCGTATGCCATGGAGGGGCGGTTTTACGACCCGACTTTGTACGGCTTCCGGTTGCCGGCAAGGGTCTCTTTCCTGGACTTGGGGTCGGAGGAAACAGCTTCGTTCAGGATGGACATTGACCCGGATTCCTCTTTCCGGGTTTCCGGCTTCGTTTGCAATGGAGAGGAGATGGGGGCCGCCGGGGATGCCAAAGGGCGGATAGGAGATACCGTGCAGACTCCGGCCGGCCGGATAGTGGTCTGCCCGGCTTTCGGCTGGAACGGCAGCGGGGCAGCGGGATTGATGGTTTCCCGGTCTTCCCGGCAGGAGGCGGCAGCCCGGTATTCGGCGGCTTTGACGGTGGCTTTGGACATGGATCAGTCTACCGTGGTCAATCTGACTTTCCGGGACGTGTCGGTCCAGCGGGCCACGGATGTGCTCAATATGCTGATTTCCGTTTATAACGAAAATTGGATCAGGGATAAGAATCAATTGGCGGTGCATACGTCCGTTTTCATAGACGAGCGGTTGAGGGTCATCGAGCAAGAGTTGGGCACGGTGGATGCGGACATATCGGAGTACAAGAGCCAGAACCTGTTGCCGGATGTGCAGGCTACGTATGGTCTGTACCTGAGCAAGTCGAGCCAGATGGAAGACCAGCTGATAGAGTTGCAGAACCTTTTGTCGATGGCACGCCATGTGCTGGCTTATCTGGAGGACGATGCCAAGGCGGATCAGTTGCTGCCGGCCATAGCTGGCAACGATAGCGAGATAGGCGCTTTGGTGGAACGCTACAATGAACAGCTGATGCAACGTGGCAATCTAGTGGCAAGCAGCGGGGAACGGAATCCTGTAGTGCAGAATCTGGATCGGACTTTGGCCGAGATGAGGAAGGGCATCCGCTTGGGAATAGAAAACTGGATAGAGACCCTGCGCATGCAGATGGAAAGCTTGCGGAGGTATCAGGAAAAGTCGGAAACCCATATTGCAGCGAACCCGATCCAGGCGCAGCATTTGCTTTCGTACGAACGCCAGCAGAAAGTGAAGGAGTCGCTTTACTTGTATCTGTTGCAGAAACGCGAGGAAAACGAGTTGAGCCAGGCTTTCACGCCATACAATACACGGGTGATAACGCCGCCGGTGGGGTCCGTCATGCCGGAAGCGCCTAATAAAAGGAACATCCTTCTGGTGGCGATTGTCCTCGGATTGGGCTTGCCTGCCTGCCTTATCTTCTTGATGCAGGCTTTGGATACGAAAATCCGGAGCAAGAAAGATGTGGAGAACATGTCGGTTCCGTTTCTGGGGGAAATCCCGTTGGTGGCGGATCCCAAGCGGAGACATGTGTCGTTGAAACGTTCCCGGAACATAAGCAATCCTTTGGTCGTGAAGGAAGGCCGCCGGGATGCTGTGAACGAGGCGTTCCGGGTGCTGCGGACCAATTTCGAGTTTGTTGCGGGCAAGGAAAAGCGGACTCCGGTGGTGATGGTGACCTCCATGCTGATGGACAGCGGGAAGACATTCTTGTCGATTAATCTTGGCATAAGCTTGGCTATCAAGGGCAAGAAAGTCCTTCTGGTCGACCTGGATTTGCGCAAGGCTGCCTTGAGCGCGATGTGGCACTTTCCCAAAGACGGGCTTGCGGAATACCTGAATGACGACCGGGTCGAGATAGAGGGAATCGTGCGGAAGGGTGGCATTCATAAGAATTTGGATGTGATTCCTGTGGGGAGCTTGCCTCCCAATCCCGCGGAGTTGCTGGGCAGCCCGCGTTTGGGCGACCTGCTGGGGACGATGCGGGAACATTACGATTACATCCTGCTGGATTGCCCTCCGGTGGAAATCGTGGCGGATACCACCATTGTGGCTCCATTGGTCGATTTGACATTGTTCGTGGTCAGGGCCGGTTTGCTGGACCGCCGGGCGCTTCCGGACATCGAAAACTTGTATACGGACGGGAAGTATAATCGGATGGCTTTGGTCGTCAATGGAGTGGAACCTACAAAAGGGTATGTCTCCTCCCGTTACGGTTATGGAAGTCATGGCTATGGGTACGGGTATTATGGCAATGGGAAGGAGGACGGTAACGGCACAGGAAGGAGGTAGCAGGGAGTCATGAGGTTTTGGGGACGGAAAAGGACTGCTTCCGGACCGAAGGGATTATGGGCCGGCTTTGTGGACATACATGCGCATTTGCTGCCGGGGGTAGACGATGGTGTCCCTGACTGGCAGCGGTGCCTGGCCTTGCTGGACGCATGCGAGGCGAAAGGCTGGAAGGCTGTCTGCCTCACGCCGCATGTCATGGAAGACATGCCTAATGCCACGGCACGTCTGCAAAGGCTGTTTGATGAATTGCAAGTCCGCTATCAAGGCAGGCTTTCCCTGCATTTGGCGGCGGAGTACATGCTGGACTTGTTGTTCGAGGAGAGATTGGAAAAGAAGGATTTCCTGCCTTTGGCCAAGAATCGTGTCCTGGTGGAGACATCCTGTTACCAATCAAGCTTGTTTTTCGACCGTTTGCTGGAGAAGACTCTGTCCGCGGGTTATTTCCCGGTACTGGCTCATCCGGAACGTTATGCCTATCTGACGGAGGCGGAATATGCCCGCTTGAAGGAAAAACGGGTCGGCTTCCAGCTGAATCTGCCTTCGTTGGTTGGTTTTTATGGCAGGGAAATCCAGAAAAGGTCGAAGTGGCTTTTGAGGCAGGGCATGTATACGTATGCCGGGACGGATACGCATTCTTTTGCGGCTTGGGAACGGCTAGTGGAAGCAAAGGACTTGGAGCGGCATGCGGAATGCTTGTTGCCGTTGATTGAAAATAATAAGCAATTATTTGAAAATGAATAAAAACGTATGAAAAGGCTTGGTATCAATGCAAGGAAGTCTCTTGTTCGAGGAGCTGTCTTCCTGTCGTTTTTGAGCCTGGTGATGCCTGGGATGGCTCAGCAGGATTCTTTGGCTGCAGGTTCAGAGCCGGAGGAGAACAGCTTGAAGGCGGAAAACCGCGATGCGGACGGTAAGATCCTGCGTGGCCCGTATTCGACAGGCAAGGCTTCGGACAATTTTTTTATTTCGGTATCGGGGGGAATCAATATCCTTGAAGGTCCTGCCGATGACGCATCAGGAAAAGGTCGGGTCGCACCGGCTTTGGATGTGAGCTTCGGGAAATGGTTCACTCCATCGATAGGTTTGAGGCTGGGTTACTCCGGCTTGTCGGCCAAGGGTTGGTCCGATGTGCAGACTTCGTATACTGGATCGACCGCCAACAACCAGGGCCTCTACCCGGAAAGATTCGGCTTGGCTTATGTCCACGGGGATGTGCTTTGGAATATTTCCAATACCATCGGTGGTTACAAGGCCAGGCGTTTCTGGGATTTGGTTCCTTTCGTGAATGCCGGATGGCTGTGTTCTTATGGCTTGGATGGAGCAGATGCGCATAGCAATGAACTGGGGTTTGGTGTGGGTTTGCTGAACGTCATCCGGCTGACCGACTGGGTGGATTTGACTTTGGAGGCCGAGCAGTTGTTCATGCGCAATGAAATAGGTCTGATTTCCGGTTCATCATCTAAGAAACTGACCGGGCTTACTTCCGTTACCATGGGCGTGTCGGTCAATCTGGGCAAGATAGGTTTCGAACGGAAGCCTTCCGATGCTCTGTTGCTGGAGGCTGGCTTGCCGTTGAACGCATGGGCTTGCGCCATGGGGAACAGGGATTCCACCGGGGCGGCAGTCCGTGGACCGTACGCCACAAACAAGTTCTTTGACAATACTTTCATTGGCATAGCCGGGGGGATTCATTTCTTGGAAAGCGATGACGATGGGGCAGGGGCGGCAGGTGGCAGGGTTTCCCCTTCATTGGATGTGTATGTCGGCAAATGGGTGACGCCTTCCGTGGGATTCCGTTTGGGCTATACCGGCTTGACCGCGCGGGGCTGGTCCAACGACCAGACTCCGTACACTGTCTCTGCGGACGCAGCGCCGTACCGGGAAAAATTCGGCATTTCATACCTGCACGGCGATATTTTGTGGAATATCTCCAATACTATCGGCGGGTTCAAAGAAGAGAGGCTGTGGGATTTCATTCCGTACATCAGTGCCGGCTGGTTGCATTCATACTCGCTGGAAGGCCTCCGGTCCACTGCTGACGAAGTGGCTGTGTCGGCCGGATTGATCAACAATATCCGTTTGAGCAAGAGAGTGGATCTGAATCTGGAAATATCCCAGCTTTTCACGCAGGAGTCTATTGCCAGGCCTTCTTCCACGGGGCTGCTGGGGATGACATCCGTCACATTGGGGATTTCCGTCAACTTGGGCAAGACGGGATTCGACCGGGTTCAGGAACTGCCGGAATTGTCATTGCCAAAACCGGTCGAAGCGGAAGAACCCGTACTGGCGGTGGCGGATACTTCGTCAGGCATGATGGATTCGACTCGCGTGAAACCATGGATTCCCGTCCAAGGCTGCACTGATACGGTCGAGGTAGTCAAGGAAGTCTTTGCGGGGACTGTTTCTCCTGGCGCGGTGTTCTTTGAAATAGGTCAGACCACATTGAGCGTGAAGGAATTGTTCCATTTGGACTTCTATGTGCGAAACGTTATTGCCTTGGATAAGGACAAGGTATTCGTTTTGACAGGTTGCGCGGATAAGGAAACCGGTTATCCGGCACGGAACTACCAATTGAGCAAGATGCGTGTCGATTATGTATACGATTTGTTGAAGAACAAGTATAATATCCCTGAAAATCGTTTGATTATCAAAGCTGTAGGGGCGGAAAACAACCGTTTTGAGGCTCCTGAGCTGAACAGGGCGGTCATCATAGAGTGACAGAGAGCCGAAGCATGTGAAAAGGGGGTCAAAATGAGGATTTGAGACCTTCCTGGGCGGTGTGCCAGGGCTGGCAAGATGCAACCGAGAACGAGGACGGAATGGCATGTTTTCATGGCCGAGTCCGAAATTCGATAGCGATGCAGATTGCCTGCTCTGATACGCCGCTTTTGCTTTTCTTGTATGTCTCTCTGGTTCAGATCCGGGCTGCCGCCAGCTTTGTCCCGAATCGGTCATCAGAGTTCGGGGGGATTGCCCGCTTGTGTCCGCAGCATGCTTCCGGCCTGGCCGAAGGCCTGGCGAGCCATGTCGAGGCGTAGCGAGAAGCAGGATGCGGCTTGTATGGAACCGGCATTGTGGCGAGGAATGTTTTCCTTGGAGCATTTGGGTGCGATTCCTGCATTGGGGAGGTGGGATTTGGAAGAAAAGTTTACTTTTGCCGCTCCGGATTGGCGGGTGTGTTTGCAGTCAAGTTCGGAAGAAGATGGTTTTGAAGCGTTTTTTCCAGATAGCCGGATATTTCATGACAACGTATCCATTGTCGTTGCTTGTCATCGTTTTGGTTTTATTTCTGTCTTTGGTTCAGATGCCTGGGTCGGAAGCTGCTCCCTTTGTCCCCTACGCCGACAAAATAGTCCATATTGTATTGTATCTGGTCTTGTCGGGGATGTTATGGGCGGAGTTCCTGCGGGGGGCGTGTAAAAAGAAGTCTCCGGTCTGGCATGCATGGATCGGAGCTTGCCTCTGCCCGGTTCTGTTCGGGGGACTCGTGGAACTGTTGCAAAGCTGGTGTACTCGGACACGTACAGCTAGCTGGTGGGATTTCTGGGCCGATGTGCTTGGCGTGACGGTGGCTTCGATAGCGGGTTGGCTTTTTTACAGGCGGAGAATGAAAAGGGATGATGCCGGAGATGCCGGCTCGCGGTGAAAGATACAGAGCTTCCTGCATGGAAGGGATGTCCGGTCGAGATAGGATCTTATGCCGCTTGTGCCTGAGCCCGCTTCCTCGTTCTTGTTTCCGGTTTCTTGCGTTTTTCTTGTTTTGGCGCGTGCCTGAGGATTCTTTCAAGAGGGCGGCCCAAAAGTCAGCTTTCCAAAAAAGAATCCGCGTTGGAATATGTCCTATCGAGGATTCTTTGTCGAAAAATCATCTTTTGAGCCACCCGCATTGGGATGCGTTCCTGATGCCCTGTTCGCAAGGCTATTCCACTACTTTGATGTTCTCTCCGCAATCTTCCACGATTTTCCTGTACCAGAATTCGGGATAGGGCGGCATGTCGGGCATTTCGATGCGGTCGGGACCGTAAGGCGTGGTCTTGAAGTTCCCATTGTCATCGGTCTTCTTGACATTGCCATCGATGTATTTTACCAAGAGATATTCGCTCAAGCTTTTCCAGTCGTTGAACATGCGTTCGGCCTGGGCGTTGGAGAACTGATTGGCGAACGCGATCAGCTTGGCAGGGTCGGTTTCGTCTTTCATCTTGGCATCGTTCTTGGCTACTTCCGTTTGGAAAGAGGTTTCCAGTTCGGCCTGCACCTTCTGGATATCCTTGATCATGTCGGAATAGCGGCTGTAGGCGAAATTCGTCACCTGGTTGAACAGCCAGAACGCCGAGGTGGGCGAATACTTGGCCATGTTGCCGTTGCCGACGCGGAAGCAAAGAGGAATTTCGGTGATGCCGCAGTACATGGGCGCGTAGCAGGTTGAATAGGTGTCGTCCACGCCGAACCAGAGGATGCCGCCGATGGCATCGGGCAGCCAGGAACGGGACTGGGCTACGAACGAGAAGCCGGTCTGCTGGGTGGAAGTGGCTCTTTCGTGGATGTATTTCTTGCCGTCCACTTCAAAGTCCATGGGACGCCAGCGGTAAGGGCAGGCGAACGGGCCGGCGCCGAGGTCCTTGGTCATGTCCATCGAGGTGCCTTCGTAATGGTCGCGCATGAAGGAGAACATGTCGTTGAGTGTGAGCTTGCGGTCGGGTTTGATCCAGAGCGGCATGCGGTTGCCGGGATTTTCGCCCCGCGCGTAGTCTTCGTACTTGGCCATTTCTGCGGGGTTGGCTTTCATGAAGCCGGCCCACACGCGGGCTTCGCATCCACGCAAGCCGCTGAAGGTGAGCGGGCAGTAAGTGTCGGCAAAGCTGAAGTCTTCAAATTTGCCTTCATACAGCCCGATAGCCTTGGCGTAGTCCACCACGTCGGCCGAGTACATGCATTCCACGCTCGGCAGATTGTATTTCTTGGCCAGATCCTTGCTGCTGATGGATGTCTTGCCGTCGGCAGGCTTGATTCTGGTGATGCGGGCCTGGTTGGCATGGCCGGAGATGTAACCGTCGGGAATCCGGTAGGCCACCCATACGGCACCGGTATTGCGTTTAGGGTCGATTTTGCCGTTCTTGCCGACGATTTTCTGGCCTTTGCCTACCATTTCCATGATCCATACTTCGTCGGGGTCCTGGATCGAGAACGATTCCCCGGCTGAGGCGTAGCCATAGGTGCTGGTGAGCTCGTGCATGATCTTGATGGCTTCGCGGGCAGTCTTGGCTCGCTGCAAAGTGATGTAAATCAAGCTTCCGTAGTCAATAATCCCCGTGGTATCGACCAGTTGGGGAAGCCCGCCGAAGGTGGTTTCGCCAATGGCAACCTGGTGTTCGTTGATGTTCCCTACCACGGAGTAGGTATGCAGGGCTTGTCTGATTTGCCCTAGCTTGCGGCCGGTATCCCATTCGTAGATGTCCATCATCGTGCCTTCGGGATAGTCGGCCGCCGGGCGGTAGTAGAGTTCGCCGTAAAGCACGTGGGAGTCTGCCGCGTAGCTGATCATGGTCGAGCCGTCCCTAGAGGCTCCTTTGGTGATGAGGAAGTTGGTGCAGGCTTGCGTGCTTCCGCCGCCGATCAGAGCCATGCCGCCCAAGGCGAGGAAGAACTTTCTGAAAATTTGTTTCATGTTATAAGGAATTTGAGTTGTTATAGCATGTGCGAAAAACATACTGCAAGATAGTAAAACTACTACAAATCCCCGATTCGGCAAAATTTTTTTCATGGCTTCTGCCGGAATCGGCATTTTGCATTATATTTAAGCCTTGAAACACGCAGTCGGGATGCACCACTCTTCCCGGTTCATGCTGTAAAGCCAGAAACAGATGAAAGGATTGACTTTGTCGTTGTCCGAATATGTCAGGCCGGAAGATATCAGGGCGGTAGCTGTCCAAGCACCGGGAATCCCCTCTTATACTTTGTTGCATTTCGTCAATAAGGAATTGGGATGGGAACTTTGCCATACTCGCCAGTATTACCGGCCGGATCCGGATTCGCCTTTTGAAAGCGGCGTGTTTTCCTATGCGATGGAGATTGAACGGGTGCGGGTATTCTTGCTGGAAAACCGGAATGAGAGCGGTTGTTGGATCCGGGATGCTACCGATGTGGATTATTGGCTGATGCTGACAGGGTCTGGTTTGGAATTCTTTGCCTTTGATGATTTCATGAAGGCTTTGGCTTCGGTTTCCCGGATTTTCTACTGTTACCCGTATCCGTGGATTCTGTCTGCCAGGAAAGGTGCTGCGTCCCGAGCGTTTGCCTGTTTCCAGGATCTGTATATGGAGTTGGATGCCCGTGGCCTTGTCCAGCCTTTGCGGTGAGAGGCTGTGTCAAAATGGAAATTTTCAAGACACTTCCGGCGGGGGCAGGATGGGCGAGATGCAAGGCGATGAGAACGAGAATGAAGGAGCGTACTGTCGCAGCTTCGCAGCGAGCGCAGGATCAGCCTCGGAGAGGACGGATGAAATTGCCCTCTGCGTCCGGCTTGCACTGCGGTTCATGGCCGGGTTCGAGTCTCGAAAAACAGTGCGGACCGAGCGCGGATCCAAATCCTCGATCGAGCCGGGCTTCATGCCAGGCCGTTCCTTTGCTTGGGCATGGCCGAGACGGAGGGGCTTCGGCCGAGCCTGCCTTGTCCGGGCTCTGCCGAGGGTGCCGGCAGTCTTCGGCGAAGCCGGGACCCGTTATATGACACGCCGCCGAGCAAGGCTCTGTGCGGCCAGCCCTTGCGATAAGCGGAGGCGGCAGGGCAAGTCCCCTGATTTGGCCGTTTTTCATACATTTGCCGCATGATAGCGATTCAGAACACCTTGGTCTCCGACCAGATTTTTACCGAATGTTTTTGCTGTGATTTGCAGAAATGCAAAGGCTGCTGCTGTATAGAAGGCGATGCCGGGGCTCCGTTGGAAAAGGATGAAATTCCGCTTCTGGCCAAGTATTATCCTGCATATAGGGAATACATGACCGAAGCCGGGCGGGCTGTGGTGGAGGATGGCAGGTATCCGGGGGATGGCAGGTTTTACGAGGTCTTTCCATTGGACGGCAGCTTGCTGACCCCTTTGGTCGGCAACAGGGATTGCGTTTATTTGACACCGCCTGACCGGGATGGTGTTTCCTACTGTGCTATCGAACAGGCTTTCCGCGAGGGGCGGATTCCGTTCCGCAAGCCGGTATCGTGTGCCATGTTCCCCATTCGTGTCCAGCATTTTCCGGAATACGATGCTTTGAATTATTTTCAATGGGATATATGTGCCGATGCTGTCAAGCTGGGCAGGAAGGGAGGAATCCCGGTATTCCGTTTCTTGCAAGAGCCGTTGACCGATGCCTACGGGGAAGAATGGTTCCGGGAGGCAGAGGCTGTCTATGAGGCGCTTTTTTCGAAGGGGGGCCGGGACTGAGGCAGAGGCGGGTTTTGGGAGGGGGGCTGCGCCCGGTTTCCGCGCGATTGGGCTGCCGGCCGGTATGCGGCGGCTTCTCGGCAGGGCGGTGTGTCATAATGAGCAATCTGCTTCGTTGCTATCGAGTCTCGAACTCAGTCACGTACTTCAGTACGCTCCTTCGTTCTCGCTCTCAGCGCCTTGCATCTTACTCACTCTGACACGCCGCCTGAGGGTGATTTCAAATGCCTATTTTGATACACCCTCCGGCTTCTGCGTATATTTGGCCTTCGGCGAATATAGGATGCGGTTCGGCAATGTCAATCAAACAAGTTTGTTGCCATTGCGCTCACCTTTCGCTATATTTGCAAAATGTAAGGATTCATGGTGAGAGGCTGTCGGGTATTACTTCGTTTGGACGGGTTGCGGATCATGTCGAGGCTCTTTCTTCGTCAACCGGGCGGAAGCGGCGACGAAAGGAGCTTCGCGCGGGGTTCTTTCCTTCTGAAGACGGGTGCTTTCCGCGCTGATTCCAGTAAAGCGGATAGATGGTTTCTCGGTATGAGTAAGCTGATTTAAAGAGCAGGGCATGAAGATAGTTGCTTTTTACGGCAAGGCAACCCGTTTGGCGAGGCAGGAGCAATTCGAGGAATTGCTGGGCATGGTGAGCGCAGCATGGGGGGAGTCGGTGAAGGTCGGTTTTGTCTTTGCCAGGGATTTGGCAGAGAGATTGAGAAAAGAGTTCCCTGATCTGGCTGGACGTTATTTGCGGGAAGGGGAGAATGTCTTCGGGGATATACTGCCATCCGAAACCGATTTGCTGGTTTGCCTTGGAGGCGATGGCACGATGCTGGATACCTTGCCGTTGGTGCAAGATTCGGGTGTGCCGGTGCTTGGAATCAATTTCGGGCGGCTCGGCTTTTTGAATGCGGTCAATGCGGACCGGGTGCAGAGCATGTTGCAGCCTGGTTTCATAGAACGGTTCCGCAGGGAACGCCGTTTGCTTCTCGAAGTGGGGGATTTCGAGTCCTTGGGCAGAGGTACGGTGCCGGTCCCGGTCAGGCAGCCTTATGCCTTGAACGAGGCAGCCGTCGTCAAAAGCGAGAATGAGTCGTTGATCCTGCTGGATGTCCTGGTGGATGGCCAGTTCATGAACACATATTACGGGGATGGTGTCCTGTTTTCCACTCCAACGGGTTCCACTGCGTATTCATTGAGTTGCGGGGGGCCTATCCTGACACCCTCGGCCGACAACATCCTGATTACGCCGATGGCATCGCATACGTTGACGGTCAGACCCTTGATTATAGAAGGCTATCAGGAAATAACCGTGAAGACCAAGGGGACGGAACATTGCCGCTTGCTGCTCGATTCCAAGGTGTACGAGCTGGCCGGTCCTTTCTCTTTCAAGATACGCAAAGCGGGATTCAAATTCATTACGGTCTACCCTCCGGAAAGGAACTTTTTCGATGCGATCCGTGAAAAACTGATGTGGGGGCTTGATATTCGGCATAGGCACGAATGACCGAAAGTGCCAGGGTGTCTTGTTTGTCCGGGTCTGCCTGGGCAGCGAACGGCTTGGCTATGAACTCGACTTTCACTATATTTGCCCGTTTTTGCACGAATGAACGCATGGACATTCTTCGCCGGATGAGGCACCGAGGTGTCTCGCTTGTTCTTTTTTCTGTAATGGGGCTTGTTGCATGCCAGCCTCTTCTGGCGCAGCGATCGGAAATAGGTTTCGGCGTAGGAGGTTCCTTTTATATGGGAGACATCAATCCGAAAAAGATTTTTTACAAGACCCAATGGGCGGGAAGCCTGTTTTATCGATACAACATAAATACGCGGATGGCGTTGCGTTTCGGTCTCTCGTACGGACGTATCATGGGGGCGGATTCGGATTTTGGCAATCTTCGGAATCTCAATTTCAGGAACGATTTGTGGGAGGTTTCTGCGTTATGGGAGGTCAATTTCCTGGATTTCTTCACCGGCAGCCGCCAGCATCGGCTGGCTCCTTACCTGGTCTTGGGGGCGGGAATGGCGATGTCCGATCCGTATGGCGCGTACCCGGATGCGGAAACAGGTTCGTCCCGGTGGGTCGCATTGCGTCCATTGCGCACGGAAGGTCAAGGCGTGGAAGGCTACGACCTTAAGCCGTATTCTCGCTTCCAGTTTGTTGTGCCGATGGGGCTTGGCCTCAAATTCAGCGTGTTCCGTTTCATGTCGATAGGTGTGGAGTGGACAATGCGCTTGGCTTTCACCGATTATCTGGACGATGTGGGCGGTACTTATGCCGATCCCGGCATATTAGGCAGTCAGTACGGGCCGGAATCCGCTTACTTTGCCGATCCGTCTGGAACTTGCCATCAGGCAGGAAGCCGCCGGGGGGATGCCGGTACCTACGATTGGTATTCCTTTGCCCTGTTCACGGTTTCATTCCGCTTGCCGGGAAAAGATGTCCTTTGTCCGGCTTACGATGGAACGAGCCTATCCAAAAAGAGAAGATAGTATGAGTGTCGAAAGAGCCTTATTGCGTGATAAGATTCCAAACCATGTGGCTATCATCATGGATGGGAACGGCCGTTGGGCGCAGAAGAGAGGATTGCCCCGGCAGCAAGGCCACATGGAAGGTGTGAAGTCTGTGCGGCGCATTGCCAAAGCAGCTTGCAGGATCGGGATCCGTTACCTCACGTTGTATGCTTTTTCGACAGAGAACTGGGGGCGGCCCAAGGAAGAGGTGTCGGCTTTGATGTCGCTGCTAGTGTCATGTTTGCATGACGAGATGCCTTTGTTCATGGAAAACGGCATCCGTTTGCGGGTGGTGGGGCAGTCCGATGTGTTTGACCCTTCGGTAAGGGAGGCCTTGGACGCGGCTTTGGAAAAGACATCGTCCAATACGCGGATGGATTTGGTCCTGGCACTCAGCTACAGTTCCAGATGGGAACTGGCAGAGGCGATGAAGCGCATCGGGAGGCAGGTCGAGGAAGGCGGTTTGGCACCTGAGGACATAGATGATTCAGTTATCGGCAGATTCCTGGCCACTTCGTTCATGCCGGATCCGGACCTGCTGATCAGGACTAGCGGAGAGTACCGGGTCAGCAATTTCCTGCTGTGGCAGATTGCGTACACCGAGTTGTTCTTTACTCCGGTCTTGTGGCCGGATTTTACCGAAGAGATGTTTTATGGAGCCATAGCCGATTATCAGGGAAGGGATCGCAGGTTCGGCAAGGTGTCCGTTTCAAACCAAACTAAGCAGTAGTAAAGGGTGAGGAATTTTTGGATCAAATATGCGTCCGCGATTGCATTGGCCGTGACAGGATATCTGCAAGGATTTTCTTCGTTGCGGGCGCAGCAGGCTATTTCATACGATGGAGTGCGGGAATACCAGATTGCCGGAATCACAGTGACAGGTATCAGTTATCTGGACGACAATGCCTTGGTTCGCCTGTCCGGGCTTGCGGTGGGGCAGCGCATGAAAATACCGGGCGACGCGACTTCTAAAGCGGTCGACAATCTCTGGAAACAAGGGCTGTTCGAGAATATATCTATCCAGGCTACCAAGATAGAAGGCGAAAGGATTTACTTGAACATTGCTTTGCAGGAAAGGCCTCGCTTGTCCATGATTTCCTATGAGGGTGTGCCTAAAAGCATTGTAACCAAGGTCGATGACGAATTGAAGCTGAAAACCGGCGATATCCTCACAGACTACAAGATCGGGCAGCTTGAGGATCTGGTCAAGAAAGAACTGCTGGACAAAGCCTACCTGAATGCCGAGGTGGAGGTCGTCAAAAAGGCCGATACTTTGGTGTCAAGCGGGATTAACTTGGTTGTCAAAGTGGACAAGAAAGAGAAGGTCAAGATTGCGGAGATTACCTTTGCCGGGAACGATGCGGTGTCTCCGGAAGCGGCAAATCTGGATTTCTGGCAAAAGGTAGGGCGTTCGTTCCGGAAGGTGGGCAATAAGGGGAATCTGGCCTTCCCCGACAAGAGGCTCCGCCATATCATGAAGAACACCAAGCAGAAATCCGCACTGCGTTTCTGGAAACGGTCCAAATATGTTCCTTCGGAATTCCAGGAAGACATGAAGACGCTGGCCGAGGCCTACAACAAAGAGGGATTCCGGGATTTCAGGGTCTTGGGGGATTCGGTATACAAGGTGGACGAGAAGACAATCGGCATCAAGGTCAATGTCTATGAGGGAGACCCTTACTATTTCGGGAATGTGACATTTGTCGGGAATGAAAAGTATTCCTCGGCCCAGCTGGCCTCGGTGATGAACATCCAGAAAGGCGAATTGTACAATGAGGAGAAATTCACGACGAACCTGATGATGAATCCCAATGGAGCGGATATCTATTCCTTGTATATGGACAATGGTTACTTGCTCTTCCAGGGAGTCCCGGTAGAGACCCAGGTCTATGACGATACGGTGGATGTGGAGATCCGCATCATGGAAGGGCCGCAGATACGTTTCAACGAGATTCGCCTTGCCGGGAACACGAGGACGAACGATTATGTGATCCTGCGGGAACTGAGGACAGTTCCAGGGCAATTGTTCAGCCGCACGGAAATCATCAATTCGGTCAACACGATGCGTCAGCTGCGCTATTTCAACGATGAGACTATCAATCCGCAGCCTATGATTAATTCGGACATGGCTACTACGGATCTGGAATATCAGTTCGAAGAGGTCGGATCCGATCAGCTGGAGCTTTCCGGCGGTTTCGGAGGGGGCATGGTCGTGGGTACCGTGGGGCTGTCATTCAATAATTTCTCCTTGAGGAACCTGTTCAAGCTGGATCGATGGAAACCCTTGCCTTCCGGGGACGGGCAGCAGCTTAGTATCCGGGCTCAGTCCAATGGTACGTATTACTGGTCTGTGGCCACTGCTTTTACAGAGCCTTGGCTGGGAGGCAAGAAACCTTTGTCGTTCAGTGTGTCCTATAACCACTCTATGCAGTCTAACGGATTGTCCAAGAGTGATGAGCGATATGGCCGCCTTGTCGTGGACGGTGCATCTGTCGGTTTGGGGCAAAGGTTGAAGTGGCCGGATGATTTCTTTACGATATTCCAGTCTTTGAGCTATGAACGTTACCGTATGCATAACTATGACATGGACAATGGGGTGACAGACGGGGTGAGCAATAACTTCCGGTACAATTTTACCATCCAGAGGCAGAATCTGGATGCGGCCATGTTCCCGACCTCGGGTTCGTCCTTGTCGTTGGGCTTTGAATTGACTCCTCCTTACACGGCTTTGGGAAGCAAGCTTTATGCTAGCTCCAATCCCGAAGACCATTACCGCTGGTTGGAATATTACAAGATTTCTTTGAAAGCCGGATGGTTTTTCAATCCTATTGCCAAGCTGGTGGTTCATGCCCGTATCCGCCTCGGATATCTGAGCTACTATACGTCGAAGACTGGGTATCCCATCTTCGAGCGGTTTTATCTGGGGGGGGATGGTCTGACTGGTTTCGGGCTGGATGGACGGGAACTGATTGGAATGCGAGGCTATTCCAACAATTCCTTGTCGCCATCTTCCGGTTCGACGGCATACGACAAGATAACGTTGGAATTGCGTTATCCGTTCTCCAATTCGCCGGTGGCGACGGTGTACGTGCTGGCTTTCTTCGAGGCCGGGAACAGCTGGGCTCACGCCTCGGATATAAATCCTTTCCAGGTATACAAGTCGGCTGGCGTTGGCGTGCGTTTGTTCTTGTCCGCCATGGGGATGTTCGGGCTAGACTGGGGATACGGGTTTGACGAAGTACCCGGCGATCCCTCTGCTAACGGGAGCCATTTCCATTTCTCCATCAACCAGTCCTTGGATTGGTAAGAGTTCGGGCAGACGGGCTTGTGGAATTTTCGCAACAATGCATGTGAGGGTTCGGCATGATATTTGCAAAGAGATTATTCCCGGCCGTCATGCGGGCGGTCGCGAGTGTTGAAAACTGAAAACAGGAAACCATGAAAAAGTTATTGCTGGTGGCTGTCATTGCCATGATGTCTGGAGCCTTGGCGCAGGCTCAGAAATACGCTTATGTGAATACGGAGTATATTTTGCAGAATATCCCGGAATTTGTTCAGGCGCAAGAAGAAATCGACAACCTTTCCATTGAGTGGCAGAAAGAGATCGAGGACAAGTTTGCGGAAATAGACGCTTTGTACAAGCAGTTCCAGAACGATGCCCCGTTATTGACCCAGGATATGAAGAATCGCAGGGAGAACGAGATCATCACCAAGGAAAAGGCTGCCAAGGATCTGCAAAAGAAACGCTTCGGGGTGGACGGGGATTTGTTCAAGCGGCGGCAGGAAATGATCAGGCCGATCCAGGATAAGATTTACACTGCTATCGAGAAGCGGGCAAAGCAGAAGCAATACGTGTTTGTGTTCGATCGTTCGGACAATTCCAATATCATGTATGCAGACCCTCGGAATGATATCAGCAATGAAATCCTGAAGGATATGGGGTACGAGCCGGGGAAGCTGGATGAAAACGCCGGCAAAGCGGCCGAATAGCAAGGGCGGGCAGGCCGATGCCTGCCTTCTGTCCGGAGGCTTGTTGCGAAAGAAAGATAATTTGCATAATTTTGCTGATTGTGGCAGAGGCTGGCTGTGGGTGCGGCCTCTGCTTGTTTTTCCCCGGACAGGACAAAAAGATAACCGAACATAGAAATCAAATAAAAAGATGAAAAAGATTGTTTTATCTGTTTTGTTAGCAGTTTCTTCCTTTGTTGCCGGCCAAGCTTTGCAGGCGCAGACTATGAAAATTGGTCACATTAGCACGATGGATGTGATTTCCCGTATGCCGGAAACCGATTCCGCGCAGCGTGCTTTGCAGGATTATGGCAAGGAATTCGAAGATAACCTGACCTTGATGCAGACAGAACTCCAAAACAAGTATGCCGAGTTCCAGAACAACCAGAACCAATGGTCGGATTTGATCAAGCAGACCAAGCAGCGCGAGCTGGAGGATATGCAGGTCCGGATGCAGGAATTCTACCAGCAGGGGCAGGAAGATTACAACCGTAAGCAGCAGGAATTGCTGAACCCGATAACGGAGAAAGTGACCAAGGCCATAGAGGAAGTGGCTAAGGATGGCAAGTTCTCCTATATCCTGGATTCCAGCAACGGGACGGTTTTCATTGGCCCGGAGTCCATTGACGTGACATCTTTGGTAGAGGCCAAGCTGGGATTGTCCGGCCGTGCCGGCGCGGCTAATTAGAGGACGCTTGATTGGGAAGCCGTCCCGGGGCGCCGGTGACCGATTCCGGGAAGGCTTTCCTTGGATACATGCCGCAAGCCTTTTCCATTTGCCTCAGGCTTGCGGGGCTTGCGGCGGTTTCGAGACTAACGAGATAATTTCCGGGAGTGAAAAAGATTATTGTGACCGGAGGGACCGGGTTTATCGGGTCCCATACGGTGGTGGAGTTGCTGCAGAGGGGGTACGATGTGATTGTGGCGGATGATTTGTCCAATTCCAAGGCTTCGGTGATGGACAGGGTCGCGGACATTACGGGTGAACGGCCGATTCTGGAAATCGTCGACTTGAGCGATAGGACAGCCTGCCTGCGCTTTTTCAAGATGCATTCCGATGCCGAGGCTGTGATTCATTTCGCAGCGGCCAAGGCGGTGGGGGAGTCCGTCTTGAATCCGTTGTATTATTACAGGAACAATCTGGACTCTTTGCTCTATGTGCTGGAAGGAATGGAAAAGGCCGGTTGCCGGAAACTGGTCTACTCTTCTTCATGCACCGTCTACGGACAGCCGGAGCATTTGCCGGTGACGGAGGAAACGCCTCGGCAGCCCGCCACTTGCCCTTATGCCAATACCAAGAGGATTAGCGAGGATATTTTGTCCGATGTGGTTAAATCCTACGAGCTGAACAAGCAGAAAGGAACTCTGGAAGAGGATTGCAGGCCGTGGAAGATTCTGGCTTTGCGTTATTTCAATCCTATTGGCGCTCATCCTTCGGCACTGATCGGAGAATTGCCCAATGGCGTTCCCAACAACCTGATGCCTTATATAACCCAGACGGCAGCAGGATTGCGGCCTTTCTTGAAAGTTTTCGGTGACGATTATGATACGCCGGACGGGACACCGGTCAGGGATTATATTCATGTCTGCGACTTGGCTGATGCCCATGTGGCGGCGATGGAATACCTGGACAGGCCGGATTTCGAGGGGATGGATTATTTCAATCTGGGGGCCGGGCACGGGTATTCGGTTTTGGAAGTGATCAGGAGCTTCGAATCTTCCACCGGGCAGAAGCTTGATTACCGTATTGCCGGCCGCCGGGAGGGAGATATCGAGCAGATTTGGGCCGATGCCAGCAAGGCGAACCGTCTTTTGGGCTGGAAAGCCAAGCGGAGCCTGGATGAAATGACTTTGAGCGCCTGGAAATGGCAGGAAAGTTTGTCAAAGAAGATATAGAAAAGCTGATTGCTGCTTGCCTTCCTTTTGCCCCGACCCACGGACAGGCGGAGCTGATCGGGGAGTTCGCCTCCTTTATCCTTCAGTTCCGTTCGGACGTGGGTTTCGTATTGAAGGGCTATGCCGGGACAGGGAAGACATCGGTGCTTGGCGCTTTGGTCAGAGCTTTGCCGGTTTTGAATATCACGCCGGTGCTTCTGGCTCCTACCGGACGGGCGGCCAAGGTCTTTTCGAATTATTCCGGGCATCCGGCCTATACGATACATAAGCAGATTTATTATGCGGAACCGGATGAAGAAGGCCGGCTTAGACTGAACCGGCGGCAGAACAAGGCCCGCAATACGCTATATATCGTGGATGAGGCTTCGATGCTGGGAGATGACGATTCATTGCTGTTCGATTTTTTCAGTTACGTGAAGAGCGGTTACCGATGCCGGGTTCTGCTTTCGGGCGATGACGCCCAGCTGCCGCCGGTGGGGGCTCCGTATAGCCCGGCTTTGGACTTGGAATACCTGCGTTCCTGTTTTTCGACGCATTTTTATTCTTATTGCCTGGATGAAGTAGTCCGCCAAGGGGAGGGGTCTTTGGTTCTGGAGAATGCGACGGCATTGCGGCGGAAGATTGCGGCGGAAGATGCATCGTTGCCTTTTCTTTCAATGGATTTTCCGCATGATCTGGCAGATATGGAGCTGTTGCCTGGCGAAGACCTGGAGGAGACCTTGCAGAAGGAATATGGCAGGCGCGCAAGGGAGGATGTGGTATTCATTACCCGTTCCAACAAAAGGGCCAATCTGTTCAACAACGAGCTGCGGGGGCGTGTTTTCGGAATGGAGAATGAACTGGCGGCCGGGGAGCTGCTGATGATTGTCAAGAACAATTACTTCTGGCTGCCTTCGGACTCCAATGCCGGCTTCTTGGCAAACGGGGATATGATAGAGGTCTTGAAGATAAAGAGGAAAGAGGAAATTTACGGTTTCCATTTCGCCGACATAGAGGCTCGGCTGGTGGATTATCCTGCCGAACCGTCTTTGGAACTGAAGCTTTGGTTGGAATCCTTGCAGGTGGATGCGGCTTCCTTGCCTTACGAGCAGATACGCCGGTTGTTCTCTGCCGTGATGGAAGATTACCAACATCTCCCTTCCAAGGCCAGACGTTTGCAGGCAGTACGGGAAGACCCGTATTTCAATGCTTTGCAAGTGAAGTATTCCTACGCGCTCACCTGTTACAAGACTCAAGGCGGGCAGTGGCCCTGCGTGTTTGTGGATGCCGGCTGTCTGAAGGAGGACATGTTGGATGCCGGGTATCTGCGTTGGCTTTACACGGCCTTGACCAGGACGTTGGACAGAGCCTATCTTCTCAACTTTCCTAAACCCTTGCGATAAGCCGAGAGAGGGTGTATCAAAATAGGGATTTGAAATAAATCTCAGGCGGCGTGTCAGAGTGAGTAAGATGCAAGGCGCTGAGAGCGAGAACGAAGGAGCGTACTTAGGTACGTGACTGAGTTCGAGACTCGAAAAACAGTGCAAACCGAGAGCCGAACCAAACCGATAGGTTTGAGTTTGGCCGAGGTGCAGCCTGTTTTCGGTGAAACCAAAGCAACGAAGCAGATTGCTCATTATGACACACCGCCCGAGGCGAGCAAGGCTCGGTGCAGCCAACCCTTGCGATAAGCCGAGAGCAGAGGCAAAGCCTGGCAGGACTGGCAAGCTTGATTATGAGTTCGGCTGAATTTTCTAATTTTGCATGGCTTCTGCTGGTGGAGGAAGCTGATAAAACGATACTGAATCATGAATAGAGCTCAGACTGTATTGCCGGTTTCGGATGCTTTGTTGCGGAAACTGCCGACTCCGGCATATGTGATAGACCGTTCACGGATGGAGAGGAATTTTGCTGTTATCCGGAACGTGATGGACGAGACCGGGGTGGAGATTATCCTGGCATTGAAAGGTTTCTCGATGTGGGGAACATTCCCTTTCTTCAAGGAACGCGGTTTTGTCCAGTCCACTGCAAGTTCTCTTTGCGAAGCCCGCCTGGCTTACGAAGAGCTGGGATGTCCGGCCTATACTTATTCGGCAGCTTATGATGAAAACGAGATAACGGAAGTGGCTCGATTGAGCTCCCATGTGACGTTCAATTCCTTGAACCAGTTCCACCGCTACGAGGAAGCGGCCCGCGCAGCCAATCCCGGCATATCGTTCGGGCTGCGGGTCAATCCTGAATTGCATTCGCACGTGCAGGATATCTACAATCCCTGCTCGGCCGGTTCCCGCCTGGGGGTCAAGGCCTGTTACTTGCCTCGGCCGGAGGACATGCCCAAGGGAATAAAGGGGTTCCATTGCCATGCATTGTGCGAATCCGATGCGGAAGACACCTGCCATCTTCTGGATGCATTCGAAGCGCATTTCTCGGCCTATCTTCCTTCCTTGGAATGGGTGAATTTCGGGGGCGGTCATTTGATGACCCGCAAAGGCTATGGTTTGGATAAGCTCAAAGCCAGACTGAAAGCTTTCCGTCGTGAATGGCCGCATTTGCGGGTGATTCTCGAACCAGGAGCGGCTTTTGTCTGGGAAGCAGGCTTTTTGCTGGGACGGGTGGAAGATATCGTGGACAATGGCAATGTCAGGACAGCGGTCATGAATGTCTCTTTCACTGCGCATATGCCGGATTGCCTGGAACTGCCGTATATGCCGAAAGTCTACGGGGCGATCCATGTTTCTGCCGGAGGGAACGAGCTGTCTACCGATCCGGCTGAGGGGGAAAAGCGTATCGATGACTATGTGCATCCTTACCGCCTTGGAGGGAACAGCTGCCTGGCCGGGGATTTCATGGGGGATTGGCTGTTCAAGGATGAGCTCGAGCCGGGCCATTTGCTCCTTTTCAATGACATGGCACACTATACTTTTGTCAAGACTTGCACTTTCAATGGCTTGAGGCATCCCAGCCTATGCTTTGTGGATACGGATACGGACGAGGTCCTGTATCGGCGTGATTTCGGATACGAGGATTTCAAACGGAAACTGTCTTGAAAGCCGAGGCATGGCGGGCATTCTTTTTGCCTTGGATCTGCGCAAGTGATCTCCGCCTTCGGTTCGCATTGCGGTGCGTGGCTGGGTTCGAGGCCCGGAAACCACTGCGAACCGAGTGCGCGACCCGGCTTTGCTTGGATAGGCCGGGGCGCGGCCGGTCTTCGGCAAGGCCATGTGGACGATTCTGGCTCCCCGTCTCTTTTGCACGATTCCGCAGAAAGGAGCGAGCGAGGCGGATGCGGGAAAAGGCCTTCTTGGCGATGTGTTGAAATCTTGTTGGATAAGTATTTGAATGCACAGTGTTTTGTCTTGTCTTTCTTCTGATTATATCTCGTATAGCTCCTCTGTTGTTTATAAGATTAAGGTTTCGCGCAAGGCTACCCGAGGCAAAAAAATCTAATTTTGTCCTCTAGTTCGCAGGAAGGGCCGTATAGGGGAAGGAACACGCGTTTCGTTGTCTAATTATTTAAAATAAAGGTGGATATGCAACAGGATCTATTTTCTGAATCGAAAATTTCCGAACAGCGTGCGCCTGCTTCCCGTGTCAGCCCGTATGAAGTATTAAAGGAAGAGAGGAGCAAAGTGGAAAAGATCAAAGAGTCAAGCCTGTTCGGGAGAGAGACGGAATCTCGGGAAAAGAACGGGGAAGGAGCGGCATTCCTTGTGCCGGGACAGAAGGGGCAAGACGCGCAGCCGTTGACGGAATATGATCCGGATGAGATTCTGAAGGCCTCCACCGAATATTTCGGCGGGGATACGCTGGCAGCTACGGTCTGGATGAACAAGTATGCGTTGAAAGACAGCGATGGCCGTATTTATGAAAAGACTCCGGACGACATGCATCGCCGGATTGCCCGTGAGTTGCACCGCATCGAGAGCCGTTACCCCAATCCGGTCTCGGAAGAGGAAGCATTTTCCTTGATGCGGCATTTCCGTTATATTATTCCTCAGGGGAGCCCGATGGCGGGAATTGGCAACCAGTTCCAGATTTCCTCGCTGTCGAACTGTTTCGTGGTGGGCAACCGGGGCAATTCCGATTCTTACGGCGGCATCATGAAAATCGACGAAGAACAGGTGCAGCTGATGAAGCGCCGCGGCGGCGTGGGGCATGACCTCTCGCATATACGGCCGACGGGAAGCCCGGTCAAGAACAGCGCGTTGACAAGTACCGGCATCGTGCCGTTCATGGAACGCTACTCCAATTCCACGCGCGAGGTGGCGCAGGATGGCCGCCGCGGCGCGTTGATGCTGAGCATCAGTATCAAGCATCCCGATTCGGAAAAATTCATCGATGCCAAGATGGAAGAAGGCAAGGTGACGGGGGCCAATGTTTCGGTCAAGCTGACGGACGAGTTCATGCGGGCTGTGGTCGAAAACAAGCCTTTCGTCCAGCAGTACCCTATCGATTCCGGCAAGCCTTGGTTCGTCAAGGAAATCGATGCCCGCAAATTGTGGAACAAAATCATCCATAATGCTTGGAAATCCGCTGAACCGGGAGTCCTGTTCTGGGACACGATTATCCGGGAGTCGGTGCCGGACTGCTATGCCGACCTGGGCTTCAAGACAGTCTCGACCAATCCTTGCGGGGAAATACCTTTGTGCCCTTACGATAGCTGCCGCTTGCTGGCATTGAACCTTTACAGTTATGTGGAAAACCCGTTCACGCCCCAGGCGCATTTCAACATGGAGCTTTTCCGCTCGCATGTGCGGATCGCCCAGCGTTTCATGGACGATATCATCGACTTGGAACTGGAGCATGTGGACAGGATTCTGGCCAAGGTGGAGCAGGATCCGGAAACCAGCGATGTGAAAAGGACAGAGAAGGAGCTATGGCTCAAAATCAAGGACCGGAGTTCGGAAGGCCGTCGTACAGGCTTGGGCATTACGGCTGAAGGCGATATGATGGCGGCGCTCGGCTTGCGTTACGGCAGCGAGGAAGCCATTGCTTTCTCGGTGGAAGTGCATAAGAACCTGGCTTTGGCTGCCTACCGTTCTTCTGTGGAAATGGCGCGCGAACGCGGGGCTTTCCCGGTGTACGATACGGCTCGAGAGAAGAATAACCCGTTCATCAACCGTTTGAAGGAAGCCGACCCTCGGCTTTACGAAGAAATGGCTGAGTACGGTCGGCGGAATATCGCTTTGCTGACGATTGCGCCTACCGGGAGCGTAAGCATCTGCACCCAGACCACTTCGGGTATCGAACCGGCTTTCCTGGTGGCTTACAAGCGCCGCCGCAAGGTGAACCCGGGCGACAAGAACGTCAAGGTGTCGTTTGTGGACGAGGTAGGGGATTCCTACGAGGAATACACGGTATTTCATCCCAAATTCCTGGATTGGATGCGGATTAACGGCTACAATGTGGACGATGTGAAGCGTTATACCGATCAGCAGTTGCAGGAACTGGTAGCCAAGTCGCCTTATTACAAGAGCACTTCGAACGATATCGACTGGGTGAGCAAGGTGAAGTTGCAGGGCGCGGTGCAGAAATGGGTGGATCACTCCATCAGCGTGACGGTCAATGTGCCCAATAACACCAAGGAGGAACTGGTCAGCAAGATTTACCAGACAGCGTGGGAATGCGGCTGCAAGGGCATGACGATTTACCGTGACGGTTCGCGTGCCGGGGTGCTGGTTTCGGCCAAGAAGAAAGAGGATACGGGAATTGTGGAACACAAGGCTCCTTCCCGTCCTAAGATCCTGGAAGCCGATGTGGTGCGGTTCCAGAACGACCATGAGAAGTGGATTGCCGTGGTAGGCTTGTACGAAGGCCGCCCCTACGAGATTTTCACCGGCTATGCGGAAGATTTCCCGCTTCCGGCTTCGGTGGCCAAGGGCTGGGTGGTCCGGGTCAAGGAAGACGAGAACACGCCGGCACGTTACGACTTCGAGTTCAAGGACAAGGATGGATACAAGGTGCATTGGGAAGGCCTTTCCCGGACGTTCAATGCGATGTATTGGGATTATGCGATTCTGATTTCGAGCATGTTGCGTTACGGGGCCCCGCTGCCGATGATTATCGATATCATCAGCGGCCTGAAAGTGGGTTCCGACCAGATCAATACTTGGAAGAACGGGGTGGTCCGGGCTTTGAAGAAATATATCCCGGACGGGACGATTGCAGAGAAGACGAAATGCCCTGAATGCGGCGAACCGGGATTGGTCTACAAGGAAGGGTGTCTGGTGTGTCCTTCCTGCGGTTACTCCAAATGCGGGTGATTTGTGTTGCTTTTCTTTGCTTGTCCAAAAAAAAGCAACCAAAAGAAAATTCATCTGAGCCGAGAGCAGAACAAAGCCTGTTCCTTGCTTGGTTCTGCCGAGGCGATGGTGAATTTCTGCGAAGCGAAGCTTCGCTTAAGACATCGGCCCGTAAAAAAGACGGCTTCAGTTTGGCTTTTCGCTAAAGGGCAAATTTTGCTACGGCTTCGCCTTCGCTTGCCCTTCTTGACGCTCAAAGCCTTCCTGAAGCTGTTCGTCTTTTTTACGAGGCCGTCCGGGTACGGTTAATGGCCGTTCCGGGCAAGTTGGGTTTTTCTCGTGCGGCCGATTTAACCCAAATCGGTCATTAGACTTTGGGTAGATTGTCCGCTTATGTCATGCAGCATGCTTCTCGCCTAGCCGAAGGCGTAGCGGGCTGCATCGAGACGTAGCGAGAAGCGGGCTGTGGACAGAAGCGGGCAAGAAGCCCGGAAGCCTCGTTTCCCCAATCGGGAACAGGCCTGTCGGGTCTGATGGCCGATTTGGGTTTATTCTCCCTGTCGGTCAGATTGGTGCAAGATGCCTCGTAGGTGTTTAGGACGGGGCGGCAGATGGAAAGGCTGATGCTTGGCAGGCAAGAATGCAAGAAGCGTTTTTGTGCTGGCTGTTCAAGAAAAAATGTAACTTTGCAAGCTTGGAAATGGAGCGTGGGATTCTGTTTCAGTACGGGGTTCGCCAAGACCAAGACATTGCAAATTCTAAAAAGAGATAAATATGCAAAGAGACACGCAGATTTTCGACCTGATTCAGCAGGAACGGAAACGTCAGACATCGGGTCTGGAACTGATTGCATCCGAAAACTTCGTATCGGATCAAGTAATGGAAGCCATGGGGTCGGTGATGACCAACAAATATGCCGAAGGTTATCCCGGGCATCGTTATTACGGCGGTTGCCAGATTGTGGACCAGAGCGAGCAATTGGCTATCGATCGTCTGAAGAAGCTTTTCGGGGCTGAATACGCCAACGTGCAGCCGCACTCCGGCGCCCAGGCCAATATGGCGGTGTTCATCGCTTGCTTGAAGCCCGGCGATACTTTCATGGGCTTGGATCTGGCGCACGGCGGCCACCTTTCCCACGGTTCGCCTGTGAATTTCTCGGGTATGACCTACCATCAAGTGGCTTACCGCGTGAGCGAAGAAACCGGCACCATCGACTACGACCAGATGGAAAAGACGGCTCTGGAAGAACGTCCCAAGCTGATCGTGGGCGGCGCTTCGGCTTATTCCCGCGATTGGGATTGGAAGCGCATGCGTGAAATCGCGGACAAGATCGGGGCTATCCTGATGGCCGACATCGCGCACCCCGCCGGTCTGATTGCCTGCGGTTTGCTGAACAATCCCTTGGAATACTGCCATATCGTGACAAGTACCACGCACAAGACCTTGCGCGGGCCTCGCGGCGGTATCATCATGATGGGCAAGGATTTCGAAAATCCTTGGGGACTGAAGACACCCAAGGGTGTCACCAAGATGATGTCCCAGGTATTGGATTCGGCCGTGTTCCCCGGCGTTCAGGGCGGTCCTCTGGAACATGTCATCGCCGCCAAGGCCGTGGCTTTCGGCGAATGCTTGACCGACGATTACAAGCGTTACATCCAGCAGGTGAAGAAGAATGCCGCTGTGATGAGCCAGGAATTCATGAACCGTGGCTACAAGGTAATCAGTGGCGGTACTGACAACCACTTGATGCTGATTGACTTGCGGCCTAAGTTCCCCGAATTGACCGGAAAAGTGGCCGAGAACACCTTGGTTCGCGCCGACATCACGATCAACAAGAACATGGTTCCGTTCGACAGCCGTTCGGCTTTCTCCACCAGCGGTATCCGCGTAGGGGCTCCGGCCGTTACCACCCGCGGGTTGAAGGAAGACGACATGAAGGTTGTGGTTGACTTGATCGACCAGGTTCTCTGCGATGTGAACAATGAATCAGTCATCGAGAAGGTGAAGAAGACGGTGAACGAGATGATGAGCAACCGTCCCTTGTTTGCTTGGTAACAAGATTCAGCCATAGGCAAAAGAGCCGCTCCGCAGCCTCGCGGGGCGGCTTTTTGCGTAATGGCGAGGCGGATCCAGTGGTCTGTCTCTGTGTTTTCATGCCCCGGCGGCAGCGGGTTCCTTGTTCGGTCCGGGTAGGTTCGGTTCCAGTGGCCTGCAATCCGGGGTCCTTGCTTCAAAGCGGTCATCAGGGCGTGCTGGCAGGCACAGGTCGATGTAGACGGGGAGGTGATCGCTGTAACCGCCTAAATGCCTGGCCCCGTAGAAAGACCGGAAAGGCTTGATTCCCATATACCTTTCATCGGATTGAAGCAGGAAGCCGCGGGCGAACACGAAGGCTTGCTTCCCTCGGATCCATGGCAGGATGCGCCGAGGCAGGATGATGTGGTCTATCGTGCTCCATTCTTCACGGAACTTGTGGCTGCCGATCCGGTAGCGGGCGAAGCGGGGGCGCCAGGTCGGGGATGCCATCAGGTTCAGGTATGGCTGGGAGCGGAGCGGGGCGAGTACGCTGTCCAGGGCATGGGTGTTGAGGTCTCCCATGGCAAGGATGATGGCGGAGCTGTCTTTGCAGGACAGGCTGTCCATCCGCTGCCGCAGGAGGCGGGCGGCGGCAGCCCGTTTGTGGTCGGTTTCGGTGGCGCCGCCGTATTTGGAAGGGAAATGGCATACGAAGAGATGCAGGCATGTTTTCTTCCGGTTTGCACATGGATGTTTGCCGGTGCCTGTCCCTGATGCGTCTTTGCTGAGTCTGTTTCCTGACATGCCGCTGTCGGGAGGAACGGGACTTGCTTCGACAAAGGCTCTGACGTAAAGCATGTCCCGGGTCCGGGCCACGCTGTCGGGCGGGATAATCAGCGGGACAGGGTAGGAGGTATCTATGGACAGCAAGTCTTTCCTGTAAAGCAAGGCCACATCGATGCCTCTGGGGTCTGGGCTTTCGAAGTGGACGAAATCGAAGTTTTTGTACCGCAAGGGAGTGCCTCTGCACAAATCCCGCAGGACACGGGCGTTTTCAACCTCGGCAAGGCCCATTGCTGCCAAGGAGTGTTCTGCATCCATCGCGGCGATTACCTTGAAGAGCCGGTTCCGTTTGTTGGCATATTTGGCATTGCCCCAGCCTTTGATGCCTTGAGGCGTGAAGTCGTGGTCGTCCTTGGCCGAATCGTGCAGGTAATCGAAAAAGTTTTCCATGTTGTAGAAGGCGATGCGCAAGCAGACACTGTCGGTTTGGGGCATGGCGGTGCTCGGCCTGGAGATGGATTCCGGCGGATTCGTTCCGGAGAGGGTGGTCCCGTCTGTCAGGCACGGAATCCAATGATAAAGGCAGGATAATAGTAAAATTTTCATTATGAATTGGTTGTATGAACGTGGTTCTTTTGGGTGCTTGTCAGCCCATCGAGGACGGCTCCGGACCTTGTGCGGCATTTTCACATTCCGGCAGGACAGGGCCGAGGCGGAGGAGGTTCAGCGAAGCCGGTCTTCATGGGATGCCTTGATTCCTCGAAATCCGCTTCCGGTGACCTGGGCGAATGAATATGAAAAGCTTCTTGCTCGTTCTGGCAGGCGGCCTGGTCTCGAGGCAATTCCGGCGGAATTTGCCGGGAATCGATTCTTCCTTGGGGCGAGGACTGGCAATGCGTGGCTTCGGGTGGCGAAATTCCGGTTTTATGAGCTGAAAAGCCGGCATGTTAATATAACAAGTCTTAAAATTCGTTTTTTTTAACCTGAATCGGTCATCAGGCTTCGGGGAGATTGCCCGCTCGTGTCATGCAGGATGCGGACAGAAGAGGGCAAGATGCCGCAAGCCTCATTTTCCCATCGGAGACAGCCCCGGCGTGTCTAATGGCCGGTTTGGGTTTGACATGAAGCTTGCCTGTTTCCTGCTTCCAGTGCTTTTTTCATCGCTTTCGGCATGAAAATCCAGCCAAGCCCGTGTTTTTTTGCTAATTTCGCCCCCTGTTAGAAAAAGCAATGATTATGCGATTGATTCTGTCGTTTCTGATTCCTGTTTTCATTCTGGCTTCCTGCGAAAAGGAAAAAGAGAACATCGAACTTCCTTTGCATGATTTATCGGGATTCTATACTTTGGTCTATGTGGGTTCGCAAAGCGATGGAAGGGATAGCAACCAGACGCAGTATTGCGGCGGGAGGTACCGATTGGGGATTTTGTCCGATCCGATTCCCGGACGGTATGCATCTTATGCCTTGGCAAGTGACGAAGCCTTGTCTGACAGCTTGTTGCTGACGTTCCAGTATCATGCCCCGATTCTGCTGGACGATGAAGACGGCGGAGATACTATCCTCTGTTACCGGGGAAGCCGGCGTACCCGCTATGATGCTGCTGTCCATACGCTTGCCGATTCGATGCTGATTGGTATCGATCTCACGATGAACTGGACGCTTTTCGCCCATAGGGATCATTTGTTGCTTCAGACAGACCGGGGGCCTCGGGGCGATTACCGGTATTTCCGTTTTGAGCCTTCGGGAAGGAACTGAGCGGGCTGTCTGTCTGTCTGTTGGTTTTTGCTTCGATAAAATTCCAAGGATATGTATGAAGAAAGAGTTGCCCTGGCGGCGGAACTGCATAAGCAGGGGCATAACTGCTGCCAGGCTGTGGTGGCCGCCTTTGGCGACCTTTATGGTTTTACCAGGGAACAGAGCCTGAAGATGTCAGCGGCATACGGCGGCGGCATAGGCAGGATGAAGGAAACTTGCGGTGCTGCCTTGGGCTTGTTCATGCTGGCAGGATTAGAGACCGGGACTGTTTTGCCTCACGATCCGGAAGGGCAGAAGAAGACTTTTGCCTTGGTGCAGGAACTGGCTAAGGAATTCGTCAAGCGGAACGGTGCTTTGCGTTGCGCCGACTTGCTTGCGCTTCCTAAGGCTCCTGAGCCGGAGACGCCGAACCCGGATGCCGGCGGGCAATATTATTTTATTCCTTGCAATCGCAAGGTTCAGATTGCCGCCGAAATCTGGTGCGAATACTTGGACAAGCTGCGGGGATAGCTATGGGGTACAAGGGCATTCGAGGGGAAGAAATGCAGGAATCCGGTGCATCCCTGCCGGATAAGCGGCCATAAACAACGATAGGAAATGTTCAGTCTCAAGGTCATCGCTGTCATGGCGGCAGGCGTGCTGGCAGGCAGGCTCGCCCGGAAGTCCTGCTGTTTTGCCTTTTTGGACAAGAGCATTTTTTATACTGTGCTGCTTCTGCTTTTCTGGATGGGCGTGGAAGTGGGAGGGAACCCTCATGTGACCCGGAGCCTGGTTTCCTTGGGCGGGCAGGCATTGCTTCTGGCCGTGGCCGGTACATTGGGTAGCGTTCTGTTGGCCAAATGGGTCTATGCCCGCTTTTTCCCCGAATCCTGTCCTGCGAAACCGGGCAGGCGGATGCCTGCGCCGGAGGATGAGGCGACCGCAGTGTGGTCCTGCGGCCCGGCTTCAGAAAAAGCCGGAAATCTGTCTTCTTGGAAAAGCACACTGTTTACCTTGGCCGCGTTTGCCACGGGCGGGGTGTCGGGGTATGCCGTATCGATTCCGGATTCTGTCAAGGATTTGGATATCAGTTTGTATATTCTGTACGCACTGATGCTGCAAGTGGGCATGAATATCGGCAGCGACCCGAAGATAGCGGAAACCCTGAGGCAAATCCGTCCTCGCCTCGTCTTGGTACCCTTGGCTACTTGGATTGGAACTTTGTCGTTCACCGCGTTGGCTTCGCTTCTGCTTTCTAAATGGAGTCTATGGGATTGCCTTGCCGTGGGCAGCGGTTTTGCCTACTATTCATTGTCTTCTATTCTGATTACCGAACTCAAGGGCGCGGGCCTCGGTGTGGCAATGGCTGCGGAGTTAGGGGTTATTGCGTTGATAGCCAATATATTGCGCGAGATAATCACCATTGTTGGTGCTCCTCTGTTTGTACGTTGTTTCGGAAAGCTGGCGCCGATTTGCGCCGGGGGAGCTACTACCTTGGACACGACCTTGCCGGCCATTACGCAGGCTTGCGGCAAGGAATGGGTTTTCGTTTCCATGTTCCACGCGGTCTTGGTGGATTTGAGCGTGCCTTTCTTGGTGTCTTTCTTTTGCGGTTTGTAGCATTGCGGCCGCTCATGGCGCGGACTATGGCCGTGCTTCTTCCAAGGGTATCCTTTCTTCTTCGAAACGCTTTTGGCATCGTGCCGCTTCCGAGAGCCGTACTGCAATCAGGAGATGGCATTCCATGTCCGCTTCCTGCCGCAAGACCTGCAATTGCAGTTCCTTGACAAGGCGCATGGCTGTGTTCATCTGTCCGTAGGGGAAATGCGCGACAAACTGCCTTGTCACTATCTTTTCTTCCTTTTCCGCTTGCCGCAGGGCATCGGCCGTAGCCGTTTTGTAGGCGTTTATCAGTCCCGAAGTTCCTAATTTGATGCCTCCGAAATACCGGACTACGGCCACCAGCACGTTGGTGAGGCCCGCTGAAAGAATCTGTCCGTGGATAGGCCGGCCAGCCGTGCCGGACGGTTCCCCGTCGTCGTTGGCCCGGTATGTCTCCTGCCGCGCTCCCAGCACGTAGGCGTAGCAATGATGCCGGGCATCGAAATATTCCTTGCGCAAGGCTTCTATGTGGCTTTTGACTTGTCCCTCGGTTTCTACTGGGTAGGCAAAAGCCAGGAACTTGCTTCCTTTTTCCTTGTACAGGCCTTGCGCAGGCGATGCCAACGTCCAATACGTGTCCCGGCAGGCTTCCGTCCCGGTCGGAGCCATGTCTTTCTTGTCCGTGTTTGTCTTTTTTGCTGCCATGGGCTTGGGCGGGATTTTTCAGGAAAGTCTTCAGGCGGATTCCATGAATCAGGCTGAGGCTGAGGTGTCCTTCTGTCGGGCGAGCGGAAGCTTGCATGGGATGAAGAAGGACGGTGATGCGGCCGGAGAGCGGATTCTCACATGCCGGTCAAGGATTCGGATGCCTTGTTCCGGTATACATGCACCCATTCGCTGCCGTACTGGGCAAAGCTGCAGGGCTTGGAGGGCGGGATGCGGGGCGCTGCGTAGCCGCCGCCCAGATCCTTGTCGGAGATGAATACTCGGATTTCGTCCCAATGGTCGCCCACGATGAAGGATTGCAGCAACGCTGCTCCTCCCTCCACGATGACCGATCCTATTCTTTCCTTTTGCAGTCCCCGCAAGTATGCCGCCGCCATTTCCGGCCAGGCGGTCGTGACCTTGACCGGCACTATCTTGAGGCTTTCGTTGCCTGTTCCCGGCCAGTCGGCCAGGAAACGGTATTCATCGAACCGAGTCCCGTCCACGAACAGCAAAGTCCTCTGGGTCCGGTCGAAGAAACGCAAGGGCAGCTTCCCCGCCAGTTCCTGCGAGGGTTTCTCCGGCAAGCCGTTCTCGGTAAGGTAGGTATGGATGTATTTGAGAATCTTGCCATGCAGGTCGGTGCTGACCCTGAGAGGCTGTTTGCCCCGGAACATGCGGGCGTTGAGCCTCGGATTGTCGGCCAGGATGGTCCCTGTCCCTACCATGATGGCATCTTCTTCCACCCGGTAGGCATGGTTGAGCACTTGCAGGCTCTTGCCTGTGATCAGGCATGGCTTCCCTTGGGAGCGGGACAGGTATCCGTCGGACGACTGGGCCCATTTGAGAATCACATACGGGCGGTTCTTGGTGATATGGGTGAAGAACCTGCGGAAAGTCTCCAGGCCCTCCTGTTCCAGGAAATGCTCGTGGACTTCTATGCCGGCTTCGCGCAGCATGGCAATGCCTTGGCCGTTCACTTCCGGGTTGGGGTCCCCGCAGCTGACCACTACGCGGGGAATGCCCGTTTCGATGATTTTCTTGGCGCAGGGCGGGGTCTTGCCATAGTGGGAGCAGGGTTCCAATGTGACGTACAGCGTGCTTTGGCGGAGAATCTCCTCCGGGCTGAGCCCGGTCTGCCTGGTCATGGCCGAAACCGTGGCGTTGGGAGCCAAGACCGAGTTTATGGCATTGACTTCGGCGTGGGCTTGGCCGTACTGATGATGGAAGCCTTCTCCGATGATCTTGTCTTGGTATACAATGACGCAGCCCACCATGGGATTGGGGCTGACATGGCCTCTGCCCAAGGCCGCCAGTTCAAAGGCCCGGCGCATGAATGTCTCTTGAGGATGAAATTCTGTCTGCATGGAACCGATATTTTGCACGCGGGCAAATTTACGGTTTTCCTCGGAGATTTGGCCGGGTGGCTGTATGAAAACACGGGGCTACCGTATTAAACCCAAATCGGTCATTAGACTCGCCGAGTGTGTTTCCTGTTTTCGAAGAGGGATGCTTTTGTGCATCTTGTTCGCTTCTGTCCGCATCATGCTCCTCGCTACGCCTCGACGTAGCCCGCTACGCCTTCGGCTAGGCGAGAAGCATGCTGCATGACATAAGCGGACAATCTACCCAAAGTCTAATGACCGATTTGGGTTTAAGACTGCTTCCAAGGATATGATCGGGAAAGGTTGCAGTATTCATGGGATTGCAGGCAACGGGAGCGTGCCGAAGGAAAAGGGGATGAGCATCGGGTGCCGTTCGCCGGCCGGTGTGGGTGGATGGGGTGTTTCCGGCTGACGGTGGATGGCCTCTGAGCCGGGCAGGGAGAGGC
The DNA here is from genome assembly GCA_944320265.1 of uncultured Bacteroidales bacterium. Lineage (GTDB taxonomy): Bacteria > Bacteroidota > Bacteroidia > Bacteroidales > P3 > Pullibacteroides. Next base: position 56,726 of record CALUGT010000003.1, read on the forward strand.
GGGCAGCCTGGCCGCGGATAGAATGCCGGATAGGGTTGGCTGCAGGCACCCGCTGTTAACAGAAGTTAAAAAATCATAAATTTTCTTAAATATGTCAACCTCATGGAAAAACTGCGTATATTTGCATTGTTCCGGTTCGGGCTTGCCGGAACAATGAATGGATGATTTGAATTTGTGTTAAGCCAAAAAACAACCAAAACCAGTTATTTGTTTTCAGCGCGGCAGGGCAACTTGGCCGCGCTGTTTTTTTTCATGTCTGCCGTCAGCGCAACCATCGAGGAACTGTTTGGTTTTAATCCAAATCGGTCATCAGACATTGGGGAGATTGCCCGCTTGTGTCATGCAGCATGCTTCTGGCCTGGCCGGCCGTTCTGTTCTGTTCTGTTCTGTTCTGGGAATCCTGTTGTGGAAACCGGGATTCCGCCATGATGGCGGAGGGGGCAAGGGTTTTCGATGCATGGCTGGAAAATGTCGGCTGGACGGCTTTTTCCATGAATGGTTCGGGTTTGAATGGAAAATAATGACTATTTGCGTTTTATAAGAAGAATCCATGGTTTTGTCACTTGCAGGGGGATTTTTGTCGAGAATAGGGTGACGGCAGTGCCATGCACGGGGAAATCACTGTACTTTTGCTCACCGGAAAACGAATCCGGAAGCAAGCGGGAGTGCGGGTCGGAGGCGGCTTTCGGGTTCTGTTGAAGTCGGACGAGAATGAGTTACAGGCACACAGGCGGTTCATACCGGTTTTTTTATTCTTTCATGGCCGTTCTCTTGGCTAATTTTACCCTCTGTTTTCACCGGGTGGCCGCCTGTTCTTTCAGTGGATTCCCGTGCAATGTTCCCGTATCGTTGCAGTTCCGATGCTTGGCAGCCGAGGAGGATTCCGTTCCCGTGCCGGAAGAGGGCATCGCCTTTCCGGCCGGCGGGGCGGGAGCAAGACCGGCATCGCTTTTCCAGGAAGGGGATACTCTTGAAAATTTGCGCAGGACGTGGACTCTCCAGGACTGCATCGACTACGCCCGCGAGAATAATCTTCAAGTCCATACGGCTCGTCTCGACCAGCAGAGTTCGGAGGTGCAGTTCAAAAGCGCCAAGGCTTCCCGCTGGCCTTCGCTCAGTTTCAGTTCTTCCCAGGGTTTTACCAGCGGGAACAAGTACAATGACAACGGGGAGTTCGTTACCGAATCCCAGTATACGGGCACTTATTCGCTCAGCACGAATGTCACTTTGTTCAATGGCGGGCGGATAAACAACACGATCAGGCAACAGGAAGCCCTGGTCCAGGCTAACGGGTTGCTGGTGGAAAAGGCGAGGAACGACATAGAGCTTTCTGTGACAGCGGCCTTCCTGGAAGTCTTGTATGCCAAGGAAAGCCTGCAGGCCGATTCTGCGGTTCTGGAAAGTTCTTCGGCTCAGCTGGAGCAGGCTTTGGCACGTTACGAAGCCGGGGCTGCGAGCCAGAGCGAATACGCGCAGGTCGCCGCCCAGTACGAGACGGATCGTTACAATTATGTGGTTTCAGAAGCTAATGTGGATACTAGGCTTTTGGAACTCAAGCAATTGCTGGAGCTTGGCTTGGACGAGGTCCTTGACGTGGAGGTTCCGGATACGGGTTCGATGGGGCTTTTGCAGGAATTGCCTTCGGTGGGGGCGGTTTACGAGGCGGCTTTGGCATCGATGCCGGAGATAAAGGCTTCCGAGTTCCAGATACAGGCTTCGGAGTATGCCGAGAAAGTGGCCAGAGCCGAGATGATACCCTCTTTGTCGTTCAACGCTTCGGTGGGGACGGGCTATTACACTTCGGCCCAGTTCGCGTTCCTGAACCAGCTTGGCAGCAACCTGAACGAGAATATCAATGTGGGCATCAGCATCCCGATTTACCAGCGGAGGCAGGCCAAGTCGTCGGTGGAGACGGCGAAAATCAATACCCGCCAGGCACAGCTGGATTTGCAGAGTACCCAGAAAGAATTGCTGAAGGAGGTAGAGCAGGCTTGGCAGGATGCCCGTTCGGCACAGTCGCGCTATGTGGCGGCGAGCCGGAACCACGAGGCTTCCAGGCTGAGTTATGATTTGGCTTTGAAGGAGTATGAAGTGGGGAACAATACCTTTGTGGACGTACTGGCTGAAAAGACCACGTATCTGGCGGCCGTGGAGGAGATGCTGAAGGCCAAATACCAGACATTGCTGGCTTTGCGGTTGCTGCGGTTCTATATGCAGGCCGGCGCATAGTGTCCTGCCTGCCCTGCGTCCTGCAGGGATAGTCCGCAGGAATAGGGTGGCATGCATTCATCTTTGCAAAAGGAGGAAAACCATGACGAGGAAAAAGAAAACCATGCTTTGGGTGCTGGCGGCTGCGGCTGTGGCGGCAGCAGCGGTCTGGATGGCGGTTCGCGCGGCGGCGGCCAAGCCGGAAGCAGGGATACTGACCGAGGCTCTTTCGCGGGGCGATATGGAGAACAGCGTGACCGCGACCGGGACGGTAGAGCCGTTGGAACAGGTAGAGGTGGGGACGCAGGTGTCGGGCATCATCGCCAGGATTTACGTGGATTACAATTCGCAAGTCAAGGAAGGCCAGGTCATTGCCGAATTGGACAAGGATGTGCTGGAGACCGAGCTGGCATCGGCCAGGCTCTCGGTGGAGTCGAACGAGAACGAATATTCGTACCAGCAGAAGAGCTACGAACGGACTAAAAGCCTCTACGAGCAATCCTTGGTCAGCCAGAGCGAGTACGAGACTGCCGAGTACAATTACAATAAAGCGAGAATCGCCTATTTGCAGGCGGTGGCGCAGGAAGACAAGGCCCGGACAAACTTGGGCTATGCTACGATTTACTCTCCGATTGACGGGGTGGTGATTTCCCGGGCGGTAGAAGAGGGGCAGACCGTGGCTTCGAGCTACAGCACGCCTACTTTGTTCACGATTGCCAACGATTTGAGGAAGGTGCAGGTGGTGGCCGATGTGGACGAGGCGGACATAGGTTCGGTGCACGAGGGTGCGGAGGTGACATTCTCGGTGGATGCCTATCCGGGAGAAGTGTTTGAGGGTGAAGTGGACCAGGTGAGGATGGAAGCGATCACGACCAATAATGTGGTGACTTACGAGGTTGTGATCCATGCCGATAATCCGGATTTGAAATTGAAGCCGGGCTTGACGGCCAATATCAATATTTATTCGATGCGGCGCAGCGGGGTCTTGCGTCTGCCGGTCAAGGCAGTGCGTTTCAAGCCTGAAGGAGGCGCCGGTGTGCCGGAATCGCCTGCGGCTTCGGTTCCGGGCGGCGCCGTCCAGGACGCGATGCCGGGAATCATGGATTCGGCAATGCCGGGCGGGTCGCGCATGGGGGATTCGGCTGTTTCGGCTGGAGAGGAACGGGATGTTTTGGTTTTTGTTTTGCAAAAAGATAGCTCTGGACGTGGAAGACCGGTGCCTCGCAAGGTGCGGATCGGGGTTACCGACAGGATTTACTATGAGGTGATAGAGGGACTTGCGGAAGGGGAGGAAGTCTGCGTGGGCGTGGCATCAGGGACGGGAGAGGCTCTGTCCGGCTCTGGGGAAAGAAGTCCGTTCATGCCGGGGCCTCCGGGCAGGGGCAATCAGGAAAAAAGCAAGAAGTAAGAGGATGGAAACGGTCAAGATGAAGCCAGCGCCATCGGGAGAGGCCGTGGGTGATGGAATTCCGGCATCGGGCGGGAAAGCCCGGCTTCCGGAAAAGAAAATCATCGAGGTGGAGAACCTGCGCCGGGATTTCTACGTGGGGGATGAGATTGTCCATGCTTTGCGCGGTATCAGTTTCGATATACGGGAAGGGGAGTTCGTGACCATCATGGGGTCCAGCGGGTCGGGGAAGAGTACCTTGCTTAATATCCTGGGGTGCTTGGACACGCCGAGTTCGGGCGAGTACCGTTTGGACGGGATCCCGGTCAGAAGCATGGACAAGAACCGCCGGGCCGAGATACGTAACCGCAAGATTGGTTTCGTGTTCCAATCTTATAACCTCTTGCCCAAGACAACAGCCTTGGAAAACGTGGAGCTGCCATTGCTGTACAATCCGGCGGTAGGTACGGAGGAACGCAGGAAGCGTTCTCTGGAGGCTTTGCAGAAAGTGGGCTTGGCCGATCGGGTGCAGCATCGTTCCAATCAGATGTCGGGCGGCCAGCAGCAGAGGGTGGCCATCGCGCGGGCCTTGGTCAACGACCCGGTGCTGATTCTGGCCGACGAGGCAACGGGGAATCTGGACACGCGGACATCTTACGAGATTCTGAGCCTCTTCCAGGAATTGCACCGTGCCGGGCGGACGATAGTGTTTGTGACGCACAATCCGGAGCTGGCCCGGTTCAGCAGCCGGAATATCGTGCTTAGGGACGGGCATGTCATCCAGGATTCGCCTAACAGGGACTTGCGTTCGGCCAAGGATGCCTTGCTGGCATTGCCCAAGGATGAGGATTAGTCGATGCAAGCGGGGAAGTCCGCACCGGAGCGTGCCTTTGTACGCGAGGAAGTGGGCTGGCGAAGCCCAACGCGGCCGATGCCGTTATAAAACCATTTTACAATGAATTGGGCTAATTTGATGCAGATGGCATTCCGCTCGTTGAAAAACAACAAATTCCGTTGTTTTTTGACGATGCTGGGCATCATTATAGGGGTGTCCTCGGTCATCACGATGCTGGCAATCGGCCAAGGGTCCAAGCGGAGCATCCAAGCGCAGATTTCCGAGATGGGATCGAATGTAATCATGGTTTTCCCTGGCAACCGCCAGGCAGGAGGGGTAAGGCTTAGCGTGGACGAGATGCAGACGCTCAAATTGCAGGATTACCATTCCATCAAGGAAAAAGCCACGTTGGTGAGTCATGTATCACCCATGGTCAGCAGCAGCGGCCAGTTCATCTACGGAGCCAAGAACACGCCTTCCACGCTCTACGGGGTGGCGCCGGATTATCTGGATATCCGGATGCTGGAAGTGGAAAGAGGGGAGATGTTTGCCGAGGAGGATATCGAGAGCATAGCCAAGGTTTGCGTGGTGGGACAGACGGTGGTGGATAACCTTTTCGAGGATGGCGTGGATCCCTTGGGCAAGACAGTGCGGTTCAATGCTACGCCGTTCAAAATCATAGGCGTGCTGAAAGCCAAGGGATACAATAGCATGGGGCAGGATCAGGACGACTTGGTTCTGGCACCCTATACCTCGGTGCAGAAACGGATTCTTGCCATTACCTACCTGCGAGGCTTGTTCGCCAGCGCGGCGGATGAGAAGCAGAGCGAGGCGGCTATCAGTCAGATCGAGGAGATACTGAGGGAGAATCATCGTTTGCAGGCCGGAGTGGAGAATGATTTCGAGGTGCGTTCGCAGGAAGAATTGAGCAATATGCTCAGTTCCACGACAAATCTTCTGACTGTCTTGCTGGCCAGTATCGCTGGGATTTCGCTTCTGGTGGGCGGCATCGGGATCATGAACATCATGTATGTGTCGGTGACCGAGCGGACCAAGGAAATAGGATTGCGCTTGTCTATCGGTGCCAAAGGGCGGCATATCTTGTGGCAGTTCTTGATAGAATCGATTCTGATCAGCGTCAGCGGCGGGCTTGTCGGGGTGTTCCTGGGGGCTTTGGCTTCGATAGCGGTGAAGTTTATTGCCGGATGGCCTATCTTTGTGCAGCCGTGGTCGGTCTTGCTGGCCTTTGCCGTCTGTACTTTCACTGGCGTGTTCTTTGGCTGGTATCCGGCCAAGAAAGCGGCTAATCTGGATCCGATAGAAGCGTTGCGTTATGAATGAATGGTCTCTTCTGCCGGGAAAGCGGTACCGGAATTTGGAAATAGCTATCCATGTCGGGGTATGGCTGTTGTTTTTCAGCTGGCCTTTTGCCTTTGCCCATACGGACATACCGGAGTTCCGCCGCTTTTACATGCGCTATCTGGTCAGTCCGTTCCTGTGTTTGTGCCTTTTTTATCTTAACTATCTGTTCCTGATACGCCGCTATCTTTTCGCAGGCAAGCTGGTGCGGTATTTCTTGGTCAATCTGCTGTATATCGGTGCGGCGGTGTTGCTGATGCATTTCTGGCAGAAGAACTTGATGGATATGCTTTTTGGAAGGCCGGATTATATGCCGCCCCGGAAAGCGGTGCCGGTAGGATGGCTTTTCCTGTTTTCCAATTTCGTGCGCTTCGTGTTAGTGGTGGGCTTTTCGCTTGCGGTGCGCTTTGTGGGGCGTTGGTACAGGATGGAAATGGATCGGCAGGCGTTTGAAAAGGAAAAGAATGTGATGGAACTGAATAACCTGCGGAAACAGCTCCACCCTCACTTCCTGTTCAATACGCTCAACAATATTTATGCGTTGATTTCCATAGACCCCGAAAAGGCCAGGACGGCAGTGCATGATTTGAGCGGCCTTTTGCGGTATGTGTTGAAAAAAAGCGACATGGATACGGTCTCTTTGGCGGAGGAATTGCATTTCATGAACAATTACATCGCCTTGATGAGCCTCCGGCTTTCGTCCAATACGGAATTGAAAGTGGATTTTCCCGATGAAGATTCTGTCCGGATGTGCCGTATTCCGCCATTGTTATTCATCAATATGATAGAAAACGCTTTCAAGTACGGGGTCAGTGCAGGACAATCTTTTATCCATATCAGTTTGCAGGCGGACAGGAATGACGCTATGATACGTTTCAGTTGCCGGAACCCGCTGCCGCGCGAAGATGCCAGGGACAAGCTGGAGGATGGCGAACATACAGGAGTGGGCTTGCAGAACCTGTACAAACGACTGCATTATATATACGGAGATGATTGCCGCTTCAAGGCCGGGCCGGAAGGAGATTTGTATGTGGCATCGTTGGATGTGCCTTTGCAGTGATTTCGGAATATCAAAAAAATAGAGGGAAATGGACAATTCAAAGCAATTGAAATGCGTGGTGGTGGATGATGAGCCGCTGGCCATGGAAATGATGGCGTCTTATGTACGCAAAACACCGTATCTGAAGCTGGAAGGAGCTTTCTCCAACAGCTTGGAGGCTTTGGATTTCTTGCGGTCCGACGAGATCCATCTGGCTTTTCTGGATATCCAGATGCCGGATCTGAATGGTTTGGAACTTGGGAACCTGCTGGCCGGGCGTTCAACGCGGATAGTGTTCGTGACCGCTTACGAGCAGTATGCCTTGCAAGGTTTCAAAGTGGAAGCCTTGGATTATCTGCTCAAGCCTGTCAGCTATGCCGACTTCCTGCGTGCGGCCGATCGGGGGCTGCGGTGGTTCGAGCGTCCGGGGAATGATGCTTGCCTTGCGGAAGAGGGTATTGCGGACGCGGATGCGGGACCGGGCGCAGCCAAGGCTGAATCTATCCGGCAGGAACCAGGGCAGACGGATTGCATTTTTGTCAGGGCTGATTACCGTTGGGTTCGGATTCGCTTGGAAGACATTCTGTTTGTGGAGAGCGTCCGGGATTATGTCAAGATTCATTTGGATCCGGAAGGAAAATCGAAACAGGATACGCCGGGGGCGCCATATTGCGTGATGACCTTGCAAAGCATGAAAATCCTGGAGGATTGGCTGCCTTCCTCTTCTTTCTTGCGGGTGCACCGGTCATTCATGGTCAATATGGATCAGGTATCGGCGGTGGAGCGGGGGCGGATCGTGTTTGCCAACGGTGAAAACGTCCCGGTATCGGATTCGTACAGGGCAGCTTTGGATGAGGCAATCCAGAAAAAAGCCTTGTCGTAGGAGGTGTTGGCCTGCCTGCGGTAAAGGGCGTGAGTGATGTTTTTTTTCGTACCTTCGCAAGGGGATTGCAGTCTGGCAGCAGCGAAATCGACTGGAGGGGGTCGGTATTCGGACTGGCTCGGGTATCGAGCGGATATTTCAAGGGATGTTCCATGAATCTGGCCGATGCGGATGACGGCTGGTGGAATCGGGGCTTTGGCTTGATTGCCATCTCGCTGATGAGGGAAAACAGGCAAGGCCCGCCGGCCCGGACGGGCAGCGGCTCCGGTAACTGATGCCGGAGGCCGTCCGTTTCAGGACGAAGCGAATGCAAGGCGGCTTTTCGAAGGGTTTCTGACAAAAACATCAAACAATTGCTATGAAGGAAGTACGCTCTTTTTTGTGTATTCTGCCGCTTCTGTGCGGTCTGAATCTTTCTTTGGATGTATTTGCCAGTCCTGTGAGTCCGGAACAGGCTGAGGCTAAGGCTCGCGATTTCTACCGGATGCAAGAGGGTGCGGCAGCCGGGAAGTCGGCGAGTGAGTTCGTGCTGGTTTATCCGGACATGGAAGAAATGGGGAAGTCTGGCCGGGATGCCGGCTGTTATGTGTTCAATGTCGGTCAGGATGAAGGTTTTGTGATTGTTTCGGCCGATGACGGCTTGAGGATGATCCTGGCTTATTCATTGTCAGGGCGCTTTGAAACGGAAGATATGCCGGAGAACATGGTTTCGTGGATTGGCTGGTATGAACGGCAGGTGTCGGATTACCAGCAAGCGCTTCGTGCCGGCCGGATAATGCCTTCGGGCAAGCCGGAAGAAGGATTCGCCAAAACCGAGGTTGTTGTTCCGGCCTTGCTGGAAAACCATCCTGACGGTTCCATCCTTTATGATCAAAGATTGCCTTACAGCAAGTTCTGCCCTGATCCTGAAGCACGGGAGCATCCGATGGTGACGGGTTGCGTGGCGACCGCCATGGCTATGCTGGCTCGCTACCATGAGTGGCCGGTACGTTCCTCGGGGAATGTCGACTATGCGACGAGGAGCCTGGGTGTCCCTGTTCAATATTCTTTGGGTCAGGAAGACTACGATTGGGAACGCATGTTGACGGCATACGATGACTCCATAGGTTATACGGTAGAGCAAGCGGACGCGGTGGCGGCCTTGATGCGGGACATGGGCGGGATTGTGCAGATGGATTACACTTATGAGCTTAGTTCGGCCTTCAGCCTCGATGTCCCTGCCGCTTTGCATGACCATATGGGCTATTCTGCCGATATCTGCTATCTTGACAGGAGCTGGTATGACGATGAGTCCTGGCGGGAGGTAGTGGAAACGGAACTGGAGGAGGGCAGGCCGCTGTATTATTCCGGAAGCGGACCTGGAGGCGGCCATGCATTTGTTTGCGATGGTTATGACAATCAGGGGTATTTTCACTTCAATTGGGGCTGGTCCGGCTTGGGGAACGGCTGGTACAGCCTGGATAATCTGGCACCGACCGATTTGGGGACGGGAGCCGGCTACGGTGAATACAATGACGGCCAAGGCGTGGTTGTCCATGTGAAGCCTGCCGAAGAAGGGGAAGGCGAACCGGCCTTGCTGATAGTGAATAATGGCGGATGGACTTGCGAGGAAGGGCTGTACGATGCGGATGAGGATGTCATGGTCTACATGGGCTGGTTGTCGAACTTCGGGATAGATACCGTGGATATCCGTTTCGGATTCTCATTCTGGCAGGACACGATTTGCCGCGGGGTGCATGTCCTGGATTCGGTATCGTCGCTGCCTCCCGGGTATGGTTTGTACGATATGGCGTATTCCATCAATCCGTATGCCGGGCTGCCGCAGGGGACATATTCCGTTCGTCTGTCGGCCCAGCGGATGGACGAGGATGAATGGATGGATGTCCTGGTTGCGGCGCCCTCACGGAAGGATTGTCTCTTGATAGTGGGCCACGGGAGCTATTGGTTCGGGGGGACGGACGTTCCGGAACATCTGCCGGCGCGGGATCTGGAAGTGCAGGTGGCAGGAGCGGATGTGTTCCTGGACTGGAAGCATCCCGGATTGGAAAATCCTGTGTCATACAGGGTCTATCTGGATGACACCTTGCAGGCGGAAACGGCAGGTCTGTCCTTTGTGCTGGAGGGGCTGAGCCAGGGAAGGCATAAAGTGGAAGTGACGGCTTTGTACGAGGACGGCGTGGAATCGGAAGCGGTGCGGAAATATGCTACTGTCCGGGATGTGTCGGCATCGGGCGAAAAGGCCTTGTTCGGGAATATCCGTCCGAATCCGGCATCGGGGATGTTCCATGTGGAAGTTCCGGTGCCGTGCGGGATGCGATTATTGGATTCGCATGGCCGGTTGTTGATGGAGAAGATGCTTCCTGAGGGAGGCGTGCATGCGATGGATGCGGGAGGGTTGGCATCCGGTATCTACATACTTGAATTTTATTCTTTGGACGGCAGTCTTGCAGGCAAGGCTAAATTGGTATTACGGTAAGAAGCAGGAAAGGAGCCTATGGACTCAGGAAACGGCAAGTTTGAAGTTTTGCGTGCGGAATACCCGCTTTTTGTCTACCGGGCTTTCGACTACCGTAAGACAAAAGAAGCTTTTCATCTTTCTTTCCATTTCGCGGCTTGCGATGCCGAGGGGGGCGAACGGCATGTGTTCCGGCCTCGTCTTTCGTTCCCGATGCGCGCATTTTACCATATCAATCGGATTCCGGAGGAGGAATTGCGCAAGTTGGTGTTCCATTGCGGCATGGTGGAACTGGTCAGCTATTGGAAATGTGTTTGCAGCCCCTTGGTAAGGATCGAGTGCGGGGAATTGGGCCAGAGGCAGGTTTCTTGGTTCAGGAAGTTGTATTTCAATGGCCTTGGGGAGTTTTTTTATCGGAACGGCATTGATGCCGATCCGGGTACCTTCATGCAGGTGGAATGCTGCCCGGTGGAGGATTCGAGGATGCTGTACAGGAACGCATCCGGCGCGCGCGTGCCGGCAAACGGATTCCTCGGCGGATGTTCCGGGCCTTCCGGAGATGTGGGACGAGGGCCGGGGCTGCCGGGCGGCAGTCTCGGCAGGGATGCCGGCGCAGAGGGGATTCTTGTGCCGGTGGGTGGCGGCAAAGACTCGGTAGTCGCATTGGAAGTCCTGAAGAAAAAACATGCAGGGGAATTGCGGCCTTTGGTTGTCAATTCAAGGGGAGCGACCCGGACTTGCTGCATTCAGGCCGGTTTTTCCGATGAGGATTGCGTACTGGTGGACAGGAAGATAGACAAGCATTTGCTGGAACTCAACGCTCAAGGATACCTGAACGGGCATACGCCTTTTTCGGCCATGCTGGCTTTCGTGACGCTTCTGGCTTCGGCTTTCACCGGCTACCGGCATATCGCGCTCAGCAACGAGAACAGTGCCAACGAAAGCACAGTCCGTGGTTCGAATGTGAACCATCAGTATTCCAAGAGCCTGGAGTTCGAGAACGATTTCCGGGAATACGTGCGGACGTACATCGGGTCCGAATATGATTATTTCAGTTTCCTTCGCCCCTTGAACGAAATCGGCATCGCGCGTTTATTTGCGTCTATCCCATTGTACCATAGTCTTTTCAGAAGCTGCAATGCGGGCAGCAAGACCGATTCCTGGTGCGGGAAATGCCCTAAGTGCCTTTTTGCGTTCATTATCCTTTGCCCTTTTTTAGGCATAGGGAAGACAAGCCTGATTTTCGGGAAGAACCTGCTGGACGACATGGATTTGCAGGGCTTTTTGGACGAGCTTTGCGGCAAGGCGGCGGTCAAGCCTTTCGAGTGCGTGGGGACGGTGGACGAGGTGAATTGGAGTTTGCGGCAGCTTAGGGCGTATGCGGCGGAAAATGCGTTGCTGCAGTATTATTTCGGCATTCCGGAGGGCGATGCTTCCGAAGGAAATGACAATGTGCGTCCGGCTGTCCCGGCCGGGGACGGGGATGCCCTGCTGGAGGGATTTTCTTCGGAGAACAATGTGCCGGAGGGCTTGCTGTCCGAATTGAAAGAGGCGGTGGCTGAGGTTCGTCTGCGGCAGGATGCGGATTCGGAAACCGGGCATCTGATCCGGAATCCGTTGCCGGATACGGTCTGCGGGGCGTTCCGGCCGTTTTTCGAGAAAGCGGGACCGATAGCAGTCTTGGGCTTTGGCCGGGAAGGACAAAGTACCTATCGTTTTATTCGGAAATTGCTGCCAGCGAAAGAGATATGTGTGATTGACCGAAACGAGGCGGTGCGGAGCAATCCGCTTTTGACCAATGACAAGGCGGTGCGTTTCCTGACCGGCGATGCCTATTTGGAAGATTTTGCGGTTCAGATGCGTTCGGGTGCTTTCGGCATCGTGATGAAGACGCCGGGGATTTCGTTGAAGGATTATCCGGATTTGCTGGCCTCTCCGCTGCTGAGTTCGCAAGCGGATTTGTTCCTGCGGGTCTATGCGCCGCAGGTCATCGGCATTACCGGGACCAAGGGCAAGAGCACGACCACTATGCTGGCTTATCATCTGCTCTCGGCGAGCCGCCCTTGCTTGCTGGCAGGCAATATGGGGCTGCCTTTCTTTGAGATACTGGACGAAATCGGCCCTGGGACATGGATTGTCGGCGAGTTCTCGGCCCATCAGCTGGAACAGGTAAGGCGGGCACCGCGTATCGGGGTGCTGCTCAACCTCTACGAGGAACATCTGGATCATTACCGGAGCTATTTGGATTACCAGCAGGCCAAGATGAATATCGCCGGACGGGGTATTACGGGCGGGGAAGTCAAAGCGAAGATGCCAGATATGGTTTGGCTGGAAGATGAAGGGAAAAGGGTTTTGATTTATAATGAGGATGATGGACTTGTGTGTGAACGGATCGAGGAACGCTTTCCGGAAATGCATTCCGGTGACTCCTTGGTTTCGTTTTTGTCGTTTTCCTTGCGAAGCAGGGCTGCCTTATATATGAACAGGAAGAAGCGGGTGGTAGCCTGTTCTATGGAAAGAAAGCCGAAGGAGGTGGTGTTTGACTTGTCCCAGCCGCATCCTTTGATAGGCAAGCATAATGTTCTGAACCTGATGGCGGCTTTGCTGGCGGCTCATGCCACGGGCGTGCCATACAAGGATTTGGCGGGGCGTATCGCTTCGTTCAAGCCCTTGCCGCACCGTCTGGAATATGTGGGCTGCGTGGACGGGGTCTATTATTTCGATGATTCCATTTCGACGATTCCGGAGGCTGCCGTGCGGGCGGTGGAAAGCCTGCTGGAATTGCCTTATGTGAAGGGGGTGGATACCTTGATTCTGGGCGGGTTCGACAGGGGGGTCGACTATAGGGAGCTGCAGATGTACTTATGCTTGAAACGTGTGCGGAATGTGGCTTTTACCGGTATGGCAGGGCAGAGGATCCTGAGCAACTTGCTACGTTGGCTGCTTTGGGGAGAGCTTGATGATGAGAAGCAGGCGATGCGTGCCAGGGAAGGGTTCGAAGGGGTTGTGCAGAAGCCGGACGGGGAGGTGGTGCTGGAAAACTGTCTTTATTCGGACGATTACCGGAAGATTGTTTCTTGGGCCAAGCGGGTGACGAGGCCGGGCTATGCCTGCCTGTTGTCTCCTGCGGCGGCCAGCTACGACCGTTTCAAGAATTTCGAGGAGCGGGGCGAGGTGTTCAAGCACTTGGTTCTGAACAAGGAAGCAGATATTTGATGGGGACGGGCCGGGAGGTCTGCCGGTTTTGGCCATAGGCGGAGGCTTGGAGGGAAAAGCGGTGGCGGGTCTTGGCGAGTCTGTGCCAAAAGTATAATTTTGCAGGCTCGGATTGGGCGAGGGGCTGGAGAACGCTTCTTCCTTTTGGTTCGCCCATAATATAAAAAATAATTTAATTTTTTGAAATACAATGAAAAAAATCATCGAGTGCGTGCCTAACTTCAGCGAAGGCCGCGACATGTCGGTTATCAAGCAGATTACCGATGAAGTGGAAAAGATTGAAGGTGTGAAGCTTCTGGATGTGGATCCGGGGCAGGCGACCAACCGTACCGTGGTAACTTTCGTGGGCGAACCGGATGCGGTGGTGGAAGCTGCGTTCCAGGCTATCAAGAAAGCGGGCCAGATCATTGATATGCGCCAGCATCACGGGGAACATCCTCGTTTCGGGGCTACGGACGTTTGTCCTTTGGTCCCGGTGGCGGGCATCACGATGGAAGAGACCGTGGAATACGCCAGGGCTTTGGCCAAGAGAGTGGGCGAGGAACTGGGCATCCATGTGTACTGCTACGAAAACGCGGCTTTCGACCCGCGTCGGCGCAATCTGGCTTACTGCCGCGCCGGGGAGTACGAAGGCCTGAAGGACAAGATCGCCACGCCGGACGGCAAGCCGGATTTCGGGCCGGCCGAGTTCAATGCATTCTCGGGAGCGACGGCTATCGGAGCGCGGGATTTCTTGGTGGCCATCAATTATAATCTGAATACCACTTCGACCCGCCGGGCCAATGCGATAGCGTTCGATGTGCGTGAAAAAGGCCGTCCGATGCGCGAAGGCGGCAAGGTGACCGGCAAGCCGATGAAGGACGAGAAGGGCAATACAATCATGATTCCGGGTACTTTGAAGGCTACCAAGGCTATTGGCTGGTACATTGAAGAATACGGGATTGCCCAGGTTTCGATGAATATTACCAATATCTCGGTGACACCGGTGCATGTGGCTTACGAGGAAGTGTTTGCCAAGGCGGCGGCTCGCGGGGTGCGTGTCACGGGGGCCGAGATCGTGGGTTTGGTTCCCAAGAAGTGCCTGATCGATGCCGGCAAGTATTATCTGGCCAAGCAGCAGCGTTCGCTGGGCGTGGACGAGAAGGAAATCATCAAGATCGCGGTCAAATCGATGGGCTTGGATGATTTGCGTCCGTTCAATCCGGAAGAAAAGGTGATTGAATACGTGATGGAGGCCGGCAACAAGCAGAAGAAGCTGGTGGACATGACCTGCACGGGCTTTGCCAACGAGACGGCCAGCGAGTCCCCGGCACCCGGCGGCGGTTCCATCTCGGCTTACATGGGGTCGTTGGCGGCGGCGCTGGGTACGATGGTGGCCAACCTTTCAAGCCACAAGGCCGGTTGGGACGAGCGTTGGAAGGAGTTCTCCGACTGGGCGGAAAAGGGTCAGGCGGTGAAGGACGAGCTGTTGCATTTGGTGGACGAGGATACCAATGCGTTCAACAAGATCATGGATGCGTTCGGGATGCCCAAGAAGACCGATGAGGACAAGGCAGCTCGCACGGCGGCTATCCAGGCGGCTACCAAGTATGCTACCGAAGTGCCTTTCCGCACGATGAAGAAGGCTTTCGAGGCTTTTGAAGTGGTCAGGGCGATGGCCGAGGAAGGCAATCCCAATTCGGTTTCGGATGCCGGCGTGGGTGCTCTCTGCGCCCGTTCGGCGGTCTTGGGAGCTTACCTGAATGTCCGCATCAATGCAGCGGGCTTGAAGGACCGCGCCTTTGCGGATTCGATTCTGGCCGAAGCCAAGGCGATTGCCGACAAGGCGGTGGCCGAAGAAAAGGAAATCCTGGATATCGTGAACGCCAAGATAGGTTAACCCAAAGTCTAATGACCGATTTGGGATTAAGTCTCTTTGCCTGAAAATATTTCGTGTAAAGCCCCGGTCGTAGTCTATTCTATGGCCGGGGCTTTTTCATAGTCGGAGGTGTTGAAGGAAGAGTATCGTGGTGGCTATGGAAAAGGCTGCCTCCGGACTTTCTGGCGGAGGCAGCCTTGGTTTTGTTGGTGGCAAAATGTTGGTTTGGAATGCTTTCAGGTGTCCCGGATTCTCAGTAGTCGATTTCCATCGGGAGATAGGACTTGGCACTGAAAGTGCATTCCCGGCTGTCTAGAAGCCGGACTTCGATCTCGCGGCGGTCTTGTTCCATGGACCAGATGCCTGCCGCTTGGGGGAAATTCTGCCGGATGAAGTCTTGGATAGGTTCGGGAACCAGCGATGCCGGCAGCGGTTTTTGCCGCTGGCTGATTTTTTTCCATTTGCCGTTCCGTCGGAACTCGATGATGGTGCCGTCCTTGAACTGCACACGGTATTCCGCTTCTATGCCATCTATTTCTTTCTTGCCTGTGAGCCAGACAGCATCCGGGTAATATCTCTGAAGGAAGGTCTGGGCTCGGCGAGGCAGTCGGTCCATCGACACGGCTTTGTCGTATTCTATGCCGTCGGCCAAAGCGGGCGCGGTGCAAAGGGTCGCTGCGATCGCGATGATGAAGGATTTCATTCTATGCATGTTCCAGTAAAGTAAGACAGTTGGTTAATCGTCCCAGTCTATCAGCAGGAAGTTGTCTTTGCTGAAAGTGAGCTCGAGACGGTTGGTAAGGTCCACCTCGATTTTGCGGCGGCCCTGGGATATTTCCTTGACGCAGTTGCCGGGATGGTTCTCGTTGATGTACTCTTGGATGGGCGCGGGCACGATATCCATCGGCACGCATCCGGCTTTGTGCTTGATTTCTTTCCATTCCCCGTGGCGGTCGAAGGTGATCTGGATTCCGTCGGTCAGAATCACCTCGTATTCCTTCTCGAACCAGTCTACTTCCTTGCGGGCCAAGGCGGTCTTGCTGTTGCCGTAATGGGCTTGCATGAATGCCTGCGCTGGGGCCGGCAACTGGCTGGTCAGGACGGGTTTTTCGTAGTCGGCCCAGAATGGGCTGAGAGCCAGGGCGATGACAATGATGCCGGAGGAAATGCCAAGCCCAAGCAGCCATTTTTTCCACTTGGGCATGGGAGTGCGAGTGTGATTAGTCGTCATATCCTATCAGTTGAAGGGTGTTTATGTCGAATTTGAGTTCGATGCCGGTATTGAGTTCGATTTCGTAATCCCGGCTGTCGCGGTCGATGCTCTTGATGAATGCCGTGGGCTGGTGCTGCTTCACGAAGCTGGCAATCTGCTGGGGAATCAGGTTTTCGGGAAGGGCTTCGTAGGCACGTTCGATTTTTTTCCATTCACCCTTGCTGTCGAACTCCACTTGGGTGCGGTCGGTGTAGAACACTTCGTATTCGTTGCCGAAGAAGCCTATTTCTTCGATGGCGTAGGCAAATGTGAGGCTGGAGAAATTGGTTTGCAGGAATTGCTGGGCTGGGGCTGGGAGTTTGTCGAGGGTGATGGGGCGTTCTTCGTTGTCGGCTTTGGCAATGGACAATGCACTCACGGCAAACAGGGTTGCGAAAAACAGTTTTTTCATGGTTTTAAAAATTTTTAAGGTTAGTAATTCTGAGCTTGGCTTTCGAGTTTCGGGCCTTGCTCGTTGTTTTCACGGTGCAAAGATTGCATGAGATTTTATAGTGAATTCAAAATGTGATTTTACTTTTTCCTGTTCGGAAAAAGATTCAGGAGAACATTTACTTGGCTGATGTATTTGTCAAGCAAATGTATTTCACTCTGATGAAAGAAGATGGTGTTAGTTGCTAATCTTTGCGGAAGCTAATTTTCTGTGTTGTTGGAGTGTGTTTTGATTTTTCGTACTTTTGCCCCAAATGATATCTTTATGAAGCTCTCTACCGCAAGTTTGTTTGTGTTAGCTATGGTGTACTTGACATCATGTTCCTCTGAGGTATATCAGCAGATAGCAACATTGGATTCCAAGCAAGTTATGTTAAAAGAAGATGGTTCTTTTATTGCGGACCATGGATTGTTCACCATCCAATATGATTTTTGGGCTCCTTCAGGGCAAGTGGCTTTTTGGGTGACGAACCAAACAGATACGAATTTGTATCTTGATTTGTCGGAATCTTTTGTTGTCAAGAATGGTCGGGCTTATGATTATTATCAAGGTCGGACATGGGTTTATTCGGGAAGATTATCTACGTCTGCGCAAACCTCCGTCAATGTTTCAGAGAGTGTTTCTCAAATATCCATGGAAAATGGACACTCTGTAGAATATACTGAACAACCAGTGCTTTGTATTCCTGCACATAGTTCCAAATACATTGATGAGTTTTCTGTCTCTTCGAGACCATATGTGGAATGTGGCTTTCCAAGCGACCCTTCGAGTAAAGAAAAAGTTATTCGAGTTTACGATTCTAATAGTTCTCCGATTGTGATTGAGAACAGGTTGGCATTTTTTACTGGGTCAAATGAAGTACCAGTAAATCATGTTTTTTATGTTAAATCATTGCAAAACATATCAGAAGATGATGTATTGAAAACTTTTCGATATAGAGAGAATTGTGCAGGAAAGGTGATTCCTGTTCCAGTGACTGTGCATAAGTTGGCAGGAGCGAATAAGTATTATATCCGTTACGAAGCTGATTACAATGAGAACTATCGGACTGCGAATAAAAAATAGGTTTATAATAGCTTTTGGGGTCTGAGAAAATTTGGGACGACTTTTTCTATCCTGGAAATAGATTAAGGTTAAGTTTTATTATGCTGAGTTGAAACTTTCTTCGGTTTGGGAATATATTATCCAGACGATAGCCGTTGTAAATTTTAAAATTTTGTTATAGTTGGTTTTAAGTTTCTCAATGAAGCCATTTTAGATAGTTGCCCCATAAAAACAGTTTTATCTATTGTTATTCAGTAATTTAATTTATAAAATCCTTTGTTAAGTCTGCAAGTTTCGCTATCTTTGATTCAAGAAACTTGCAGATTTTATGATTAAAAACACGAATAATAGCCCTACCTTATTCAGCAACCTGTCTGACATGCTGAACCAATCGCACCCGCTTTGCCAGTTGGCAGACAAAATAGATTGGGGAAAATTTGAAACGGCTTTTCAACCTTTGTATTGCCAGGATAACGGCCGTCCCGGCAAGCCAATCCGTTTGATGTGCGGCTTGATCATTCTGAAGCACCTTCGTAATCTGTCAGACGAGTCTTTGGTAGAACAATGGAGCGAAAACGCTTATTACCAGTATTTCTGTGGCATGCAGGAGTTCACCCCGTCTGTCCCATGTACCTCTTCAGAACTGGTTCATTTCCGCAAACGTATCGGCGAAGAGGGGCTTGAACTCATTTTTCAGGAAAGCATTCGTGTGAATAACGGGGATGATGAGGACTACCATCATGATACGGCCTTTATTGATTCTACAGTCCAGGAAAAGGATAGCACTTACCCATGGATGCAAAGCTGCATAAGCGGATCGTGAAGAAAGTTCTTGGCATTGTGGAAAAGCTGGGCCTTCCCTGCGTCAAAGCTGCACCTTTGTGTTGAAGGGTAACTATCGTGACCAGCGTTTCCGGAATCATCCCAAAAACAGGAAAAAAAGCCTTTAAGGCAGACAGGCGTTTACGTATAATAGCGGGAAGACTGGTCAGGGAGCTGAAGCGTAACCTTAAAGAGAATCACGACAATGATAAATTGATCAAACTCTTTGAAACAGTCCTGTCTCAAAGGCGTAATAGCCGGAAAAAGATATATTCCATTCATGAGCCTGAGGTGCAAGTATCAGCAAGGGCAAAGAACATAAGAAATAGGAATTCGGCAACAAGGTTTCCATCATACGTTCTGCCACAGGCATCATTCTTGGAGCCATGTCCTTCCGCAATGAATATGACGGTCACACCATCGAGTCTTCTTTGGAGCAGGTAGAACGGTTAACCGGAAGAAAGATTAAAGTACTGGCTGGAGACAGAGGATACAGAGGCAAGAAGGAAATTAACGGGACGAAGATTATGATTCCCGATGTTCCCAAGAAATCAGACAGCCGTTATCAGAAACTGAAAAAACATAAACTCTTCTGCAAGCGTGCAGGAATAGAACCAACAATAGGTCACTTAAAGTCAGATTACCGATTGGGCCGCAACTTTTATAAGGGTGCTTGGGGATACTGTGAACGTGCTTCTGCGGCAGCGGCTTATAACTTCAAAAGAGCCATGAAAGCTTTTTGTGCATGCTTCAAAAAATCTGCGAGATACTGTGGGGGAACAATATCTCGCGGAAATGGGCTTTTTAAGGGATGACCAGTTAGTTTAAATACGTGTATGCTTAACAAACTTTCGAGATTTGGATTCAGTGTATGACTAGTTAATGCGAATTGTATATTAAGGCAATGGCCGAAGCCGAGCATCCTTCCTCCCGACCTTCGAAGCCCATTTTTTCGGTGGTTGTGGCTTTGACGGAAACCTGGTCCGTGTCCAGACCGAGAACCTCGGCAATGCGTTGGCGCATCCGGGGAATGTAGGGTGCGATTTTGGGTCTTTGGAGCCGCAAAGTGGCATCGATGTTCCCGATACGATAATGGTGTTCGCGCAAAAAATCACCTGTTTTCTTCAGCAAGAGGGTGCTGTCGATATTCTTATAAGCCGGGTCCTGGTCGGGGAAATGCTGGCCAATGTCGCCCAAGGCCGCCGCGCCTAACAAGGCATCGGTTATCGCGTGCAACAAGACATCGGCGTCCGAATGTCCCAGCAAGCCTTGGGTATGCGGGATTTCGACACTGCCCAGGATTAATTTCCTATCTGGGGCGAAAGCATGGGCATCGTAGCCGTAGCCGATTCTGAAATTGTACATGTTTTTTTATAAAATAAGGCGGTGTGTTGAGTAAGCAGGGACTTTTCCTTGCAATGTATCTGCAATAGGCCACAATTGCTTAGCTGAACACGCCGCCTAAATAAACAAAATCTTCTGCTTATTCTTGGATTGGTTTATCGATATACCTCTCTAGAAGTCACATGGTTATTGTGTTTCCGGTTGAAATTGAAGTTGACCGCAATACGCAGCGTGTTCTTCAATGGGTTGGAGCCTGAAATCTGCGAGGTGGGAATCAGGTAGGAGAAATCCAATCCGATCATCTTGTAGCGTAAACCCACGCCCAAGGTGAAATACTGGCGGTTCCCTTTCCATTTGCTTTCATGGAAATAGCCGGCACGGATAGCCAGAAGGTCCCGCCACCACCATTCCGCGCCGAGGCTCCACATGATTTCCTGCATCTCTTCCTTGAAGCCGCCGGGAGCATCCCCGAACGAACGGAAGATACCTTGCATGACGTTCACGTCAACAGGGTTGCCGATGATGATCTGGTCTCCTGTAACGGAGTCGATGCCGGCAGAAAGCGGCGAGGTGGGCACGAGCAGCTTGCTGACTTCACCGTAGAAGCCGATGCTGTTGTAATCGTCCAGATGCCAGTTGAACCCGATGCCGAGGCGCAAGGTGGTCGGGAGGAAATTCTTGTCTTCTTCCGTAGGATTGTTCACATAGCTGAGCTTGTTCCCGATATTGGTGATGCTCAAGCCAGCCATCAGTGTCCCTGTCTGGGCGTGCTTGAGGCCGAAATCCTGATTGTAGTACAAGCCGATGTCTGCGGCTCCGGCAAGGCCGGCACGGGTATCCATGTTCTGCACGTATTGCCCCAGAGTCAGGTTGGAGTAGATGAAACGCCCGGTCACGGCGATGGAGAGCACATCGATTAGTTTGCGGGAGTAACTCACGTCAAAGGAAAATTCGTTGGGTTTGTAGTCTGTGCCAGGGTCGTTAGGGTTTTCGGAGGTGAAGCGGACTGTCCCCATCGAGAAATAGAGCAAGGAGAAGGCAATGGCGCTGCGGTCGTCTTTGAATTTGTAAGCACCGGTCAGATAGGCCAAGGACATGTCCGGAACCAAGTTTATCAGCCACGGGCTGTAGGTAAGGCTGAAGCCGAAGTCGTCTTTCATGTACGGGTATTTGGCTGCATTGTAGTGCTGGGAGTTCAAGTCGACAGTGGTGGCTACGCCGATGTCCCCCATCCCGGCGGAACGGGCGTCCGGAGACAAAGACAGGAACGGGACGGCAGTGGAAATGGCATTGGGGGTTCGGCCAAGGACTCTCTCTATATCGTCGCCTCCAATGATTTGGGCTTTCAGGCAGGGCTGCAAGGCAAACAGCACGGCTAGCAAGATCCAGAATTTTCTTTGCATTCGTATATAAAGTTTTAAAGTTTGTTGTCCAGAACTTCCTTTGCGGCATTCCGCATCCAAGCACTGCGGCTTGCCGCGTCTTGTCTTGGGGGAAAGGCAGTATCCTTCTCCGGAGAACACCCAAGCGGGCAAAGTTAAGAAAAAACATCATAAAAAGTCAAACGGGCTTACTGGAGCTTCTGGATTTCTTCCTCGGGCAAACCGGTGGCTTTGGCGATGGCCTGGTCGGGGATGCCAAGCTGTTTCAGCTTTTTTGCCGTTTCGAGATTCCTTCGTTCGCTTTCGCGCATCTTTCTCCGCCTCGGCAGATCTCAAGCAAGCTTGGCTCTGCGCTCGGCTTAATCGAAAGGTTCAAACTTTCCCAACCGGGGTTCCCGGGCCGGTGGTTTCCGCTATCCCGGAGGTTTCCAGTTTCCGGGCCGTGACTATGGCGTCGTTGGGGAAAATAGTCCGACGGGGCAAAGGTAGGAAAAATCGGATTTCCACCATAGTAGATTGTCTTAAAAATAGTTAGATGGTCGGAAGCTTGATGGGGAATAGGGAAGGACCGGAGGTTGGTAGTGACGATAGGGAGGATTCGCGACATCTGTGTAAGAGATTTTGTTGGATTCCGGGCGGGGTTCAGGCGGGTAAAGTGCGGGTAGACGACCGGGACAAAGGTTTTGATGGAGCATTTTTTTAGGATCGAAGTTTTTTGGGGAAGTTTGGAGAAACAGCTGGTTCGAAAGGGTGGTTTTCCGTTTCGGTGAAATAGGGCGATTTTGCAAGTTTTTGCGCAGGGTGTTGAAATATAGTTTGGTATGATGGTTTGGATGCCGATTTTCATCTTGCCCGGCTTGGGGATGGCCTTCAGGCAGGCGGCGGTCTTCTACTTTTGCCTGCTGGAAACAGTTAGGGAAGACAAGAACAAAAAACAAATAATTCATAAAAATGAACAAATTGATGAAATTCAGGAACATGGCTTTCGGCCTAATGTTGGGTGCCGCGCCTCTGGCCGGCTTTGCCTCGAATGACTCCCAATCCATTTTGTCTTCCGGAGCCAAGGCTGTAACAGCCACGGTGTCGGTGGACAAGGGCATGGTAATCACCAACCCCGAGAGAGATTTTGATACCTTGAAGGTGGATGTGGCTGTATCCGGTTTGACGGAAGGGGAACGGAGCGAGTTTGTCGTAAGGCTTTCGGATCCCGCGGGCTCTTTTGAGGCGAATACGATCGAGATTGCCCGTCTGGTTTCGGATACGGGCGCGAACGTGGATACCATTGTTGCGTGGATTGTCCCTGACACGGTGCCCGAGGGAGACTTCTACAAAGTGGGCGTCTTTGCTGGTACCCAGGATGCTTTGAGTGTAGAAACCTTGATGTTCCGTATCAAGCATGAATATGCGGCGGAAAAGCAGATTCCGAATTCGGACTTCGAAGTCTGGATGAACGAGGGGGAATTCCGGTCAGCTTCAGCTCTTCTTGGAGGAGGTCTTCTGTCTTTGGCGGAACCCGTGGGTTGGCACTCGTTCCAAACGGCAGGGGGGAATCTTTCTACGATGGGGGGGGACCAATTGCACGAGTCTTCCGATGTACGTCCGGGTTCTCTCGGCAGCAGGAGTGCCAAGATAAATTCGAGCCAGATTTTAGGAATTCCGGCAAATGGAAATTTGACCACAGGAAGAATCAACATGGGGTCGATGACGGCGGCCGATATTACGGGTAATTATAATTTCACCGATTTGACGGACCCTGCCCACGCCTTGCCGTTTACGACAGTTCCGGACTCTTTGACTTTCTGGGTCAAATTCATGATGACAGACAAACTGTATCAATCTACAAGCTTAATTCAGGGCTTTTATGTGACGGATTCTTCCGATATGTATGCGGCTCTCACGGTAACGATTCATGACGGTGATACTTCTTACCAGGATCCGAATGTGGACAGCTTGAAGCAGGGAATGGAAACCCACGTGGTAGCCAAAGCCCAGCAGTTGTTCCCGGATACGAAAGGCGAATGGGTTCGTTACAGTGTGCCTTTTGAATCGGGCATGTCGGACAAACCGGAATACATATTGGTCTCCTTGACAACCAATATTAATCCTGGAATGGGACCTGGTAGCACGGCAACGACCGCAGATACTATTTGGATTGATGACATGCTGATGATCTACAATCCCACGGTTTCCATCGCTTTGGAAAAGAACGATATCTCTTTCGGGCGGACTTCCATCGGTTTCAACGCTGTGTTGGATGGTACGTTCAATCCTTCCAACCTCGCTTTTGCCGATTCCAACCTTTTGATTGTGGAGGCCGACACCTTGAACGACTTCTCCACGGCCCAGGTCCTCTATTCCCAGAAGCAAGGCGAGGGCAGTGTATCCGGGGATTTGGATCTTTCGGAATTGAAGATTGGGAAAACCTATTACGTCCGCGCCAGAACCACAAACTATGCCGCTGTTTCCACAACCATCACGATGCATATGCTGGACGAGCGTACGGAATTTGCTGTTAATTACAGCGTGGAAGGATCGGAAGAAGCCAGTGTGAAAGTTTATAGGAACAACGATGCCGATAGCCTTGCCGTGGGTACGATTGTGGATATTTACGACTCCCTGACCTTCATTGTTACCTATCCCGAAGACGAGAAGTTCCTGGGCTGGTATGAAAACGGCATCCTGTTCGCTTCCACCGATACGGTGGCGGTGGACAGCGTGATGCGCGACTATGCTTTGACCGCCCGTCTGGCTCCGCGTTACTACAGCTTGGAGATTTCGGGCGTCTCCGAGCAGGATGGCAGTGTGCTGGTATGCTATGCCGGGAGCGGGGATACGGTTGCGGATCTGGACCGTATCGAGGTCCCTGCCGATTTGGCACTGACCGCTATTCCGGCGCAATACCGTGTCCTGGAAGGTTTCTACACGGCAGATTCCGTTCTGATTGGCCGGACTTCGCCCTTGACGTTCCATATGGCCGGCGATACCGCTGTCCATGTCCGTTTTGCCCGTCAGACCGGGACTCTGACGATAAACCTGATGGGGATAGATTATGCGGAAAGCTATACGGTGGCTTATGCCGAGAGCGGCGAAGCTGTGGAGGACAGGAATGCCATTGAGCTTCCGGCGGAATTGACATTGACGGCGGAAGCCATTGTCGGGAACCGGTTCGAAGGTTTCTATGCCGGGACTGAGATAGAGCCGGGCAACCTGTTGAGCAGCGAGTCCCCGTTTACCTTTACCATGGAGGGAGACACGACTTTGACGTTGCTGTTCGGCCCGGGTACCGCCAATGAGTCGCTGGATGTTTTCCAAGTCAGGGTTTACCCTAATCCGGCTTCGGAAGTACTGCATGTGTCAGGAAAGGCGCTGGACCGTATCGAGCTTTTCAGTACGACAGGGCTTAAAGTGGCGGATTTCCGTCTGGAAGCTGACAATGCGCAGCTGGAGGTTTCCTCTTTGCCTCAAGGCTTGTATATCTATAAGGTGTACGACAAGCGCGGTTCGACTGCTTCGGGACGCTTCTTGAAACTGTGAGCAGCTCCTGTATAGCGTATCTTGGGCAGAAAACAGCGGGCGGCGCGTCGGAATGGGCAACGGAGTTCCTGTTCCGGCGTGCCGCTGTTTTTGTTTTTATCCCGAATCGGTCTTCCGGTTTCGGGGAGATTGCCCGCTTGTGTCATGCAGCATGCTTCTGGCCTGGCCGGAGGCGCAGTGGGCTATGTCGAGGCGTGGCGAGGAGCAGGATGCGGACAGAAGCGGGAAAGATGCCCGAAAGCCTCATTTCTCCAATCGGAAACAGCCCCGGCGAGTCTAATGACCGATTTGGGTTTATCGGATGCTGGGCAGGGGCAAGATCCACGCCTCCTGTCCCGGTTTCTGCCCGTGCCGGATGCCGTGCCTGGAGACCGCGATAGCCCGCGTGCGTATTCCGGAATTATTCCGGAACGGAAGATTCTTCCTATGGGCAAGCACTATTCCAGGCTTAGAGGGCATGCCATGAATGGATCCAGGCATCTTCTGGATCAAGTTTGGGCCATGGTAACCAAGTTAAAAAGCAAAAGGCTGACAATCAGTGTTGTTTTGTGCCGGCCTGTAGCTGCTCTCTGATATGGCATCCATTGGAAATCAGGAAATTGATTGTCGCAGACGATTTTGCTGCGGTTGCCTGAAGTCGAGGCGATTTTCCGCCTGTATGTTCCGGAAAAAAATTATCTTTGCAGCTGCTAATTTTTGAATATGATGCTTAAACATATCCTGAAAACGCCGGTCTTGGCCGGGCTTCTTGCCGGAGCTTCGTTAGGTCTGGTTTCTTGCGACAGTTCGAATCCTACCAAATTCAATCGCTACCAGTCTCCTTCCACAGGCTGGATGGTGAATGATCCCAGATGGGGCGGTTTCCAGGTGAACAGCGAATACAAGCAGCCTGTTCCTCCCCGTTTCCGTTTTATCCAAGGCGGCTTCTTCACGATGGGCATGAACCAGGAGGACTTGAAGTACGAACACAACAATCCGCCTCGTCCCATGACGGTCAGCTCGTTCTATATGGATGAGGTGGAGACGTCCAATGCGGATTACAACGAATATATCTACTGGCTGGAAAGGATTTACGGGGCCGATTACCCGGAGGTCGTGGAAAGGGCCAAGCCTGACCCGCTGGTGTGGAATTCCATAGGTGGGTTCCGCGACCCTATCACCGGCGATTATTTTGAAAATCCCGGTTACAATAACTATCCTGTAGTGGGGGTGACTTGGGAACAGGCGAGGGATTACTGCGATTGGCGCACGGATCGCTATAACGAGTATATTTTGGTGAGTTCCAAGATACTGGACTTCGATGGCGGGCAGACGGCGGACAATAATTTCAATACGGACGCCTATCTGGCAGGGCAGTATAGCGGCATAGCCAACAAGGGCTTGCAGGACATGAATCCCAACGCCGCTTCGGAACAACGGGCCGTGCAAAAGAGGGACGGCATCCTGATCGAGAAATTGCGTCTTCCGACGGAGGCCGAATGGGAGTATGCCGCGTTGGCTTTAGTGGGGAACAGCGAACAGGAGCGGCTTGCCGAACGCCGGGTGTACCCGTGGAACGGGAAGCCTTTGCAGGTGCGGGCTTCGGACAAGAATTACCGTGGGATGATGATGGGGAACTTTACGCGAGGCCAAGGCGATTACATGGGGTCGGCAGGCGCGTTGAATGATGGCGCGGAATACACGGCTCCGGTATATTCCTACATGGCTAATGATTTCGGTCTGTACAACATGGCTGGGAACGTGGCGGAATGGTGCCTTGACGTGTACCGTCCCATGACCTTTGACGATGCGGATCCCTTGAACCCTTTCCGTGGCAATGTGTACATGCGCATGGTCCAGGATGAGGACGGGCAAATCACCGCCAAGGATACGCTGGGACGCATTCCTTACGAGATGTATCCGGATGCCGAATTGGCGGGCAGGGATAACTTCCAGAAAGCGGATAACAGGAATTTCATGGATGGGGATTACGAATCGGCCATTGTGGATGACTGGCTGGCCAAACCTGCGGATAACGTGGATCCCACATCCTTGTTGTATGATGGCGAAAGTTCCTTGATTTCGGATAAGTCCCGGGTGGTGAAAGGCGGTTCGTGGAGGGACAGGGCTTATTACATGTCTCCGGCCACACGCCGTTACATGGATCAGGATAGGAGCGCATCCTGGATCGGTTTCCGATGCGTGATGTCCCGTGTGGGGCCGGCAGAAGGCGGGGATGACAGGCTCCTTTACAGATAGCAAGCATCTGAGGATGGGCGGATGTCCGTCCGGCGTTTTGCTTTTCCTGCTACCGGCTATGCCTGAAGCGGATTCTTGATTGAAGGCGGGTGGAGAGAATCTTTTTCGCGGTTCTTTCCATCCGCCTTTTTAACCCAAATCGGTCATTAGACTTTGGGTAGATTGTCCGCTTATGTCATGCAGCATGCTTCTCGCCTAGCCGAAGGCGTAGCGGGCTACGTCGAGGCGTAGCGAGGAGCAAGATGCGGACAGAAGCGAACAAGATGCACAAAAGCATCCCTCTTCGAAAACAGGAAACACACTCGGCGAGTCTAATGACCGATTTGGGTTTAAGTCGATTCCAAGAATGAGGGCGGGCTTCTTTCCCCTTCAGGCGATTGGGATTCGGGATACTCCGGAAAGCGCATGGCGGGTTCTATGAACCCGAATCGGTCGCGGCGGTTTTCCGCCGGGCGGGCGGAGGCTGTCCTGCATGGCATGCAAGCCTGGTTTATAGAACCCGCCTTATGTTAACAATAGATGACATGCAATCCAGGATAGAGTTGTTGTCTCCGGCTGCAAATGCGGATGTGGCTATGGCTGCCGTCAATGCCGGCGCTGATGCGGTCTACATGGGCGGGCCTGCTTTCGGTGCCAGGTCAAAGGCTGGCAATGCCATGGCGGATGTGGAAAGGACCGTGCGCTATGCGCATCGTTATGCTGCCCGGTTTTTCTTGACCTTGAATACCTTGATTTACGAAGAAGAGATGGATCAGGCAGTGAGGATCGCGTGGCAGGCTTACGAAGCCGGCGTAGATGCTTTGATCATTCAAGATATGGGGTTGCTGGAAGCCGGAATGCCCCCCATGGAGCTTCATGCCAGCACGCAGTGCCATATAAGCACGCCGGAAAAGGCCCGGTTTCTGGAAAAGGCCGGGTTCAGACGTTTGGTCTTGGCCAGGGAACTGTCTGTGCAGGAAATCGCTTCCATTGCGGATGCTGTGGGTTGCGAGATAGAGTGTTTCGTGCATGGTGCTCTTTGCGCAAGCTATAGCGGCCAGTGCTACATGGGGTGTTACCAGAACCGCCGTAGCGGGAACAGAGGAGAATGTTCCCAGTCTTGCCGCATGGCCTATGATTTGGCGGATGCAACAGGCAATGTGCTGCAAAAGAATCGTTACCTGTTGTCAATGAAAGACTTGAATGCTTCGGCTCGTTTGCGGGAATTGCTGGAAGCCGGAGTCTGCTGCTTGAAGATAGAAGGACGGATGAAGGATGCGGCCTATGTGAAGAATGTGACATTGTCGTATCGTTATGCCTTGGATGCATTGATGCGGGAAAATCCATCTTGGCAGCGGCTCTCCCAAGGAAGGGTCGAGACGGTTTTTGTCCCTGATTTGCAGAAGAGCTTCCATAGGGAATACACGGATTTCAATCTGGGGGGTGTTCGGAAAGAATGGGCTTTCCCGTCGACACCCAAGGCCACGGGGCAGGCGATAGGGCAGGTTTTGGAGGTGAGGGGTTGCAGTCCAGGCTATGGCGGGCTGAAGATTCTGGTTCGCCTGCATCCGGATTGCGCCTTGTCTGCCGGGGACGGACTTTGCTATTTTGATGTGCGTGGCTGTTTGCAGGGGGGCGTGCTGGAACGGGCGGAAGCTGGGAAGGATGGCCTCTTGGCGGTCCTGAACGGACCGGAAGAGGCGGGCTTCATGCCCATGGTTCCATCCGTGTTGTACAGGAACAAGGATGTTGCCTTCGAGAGAGGGTTGCAATCGGCCGAGTTCAATCGCAAGATAGACGTTCATGTCGTGTTCGCGGCTGCCGAGGCTGAATTCCGTATGGAAGATGACTATGGAAACCGGGTGGCTGTGCCTGTGGACAAGGGTTCTTTGGTTTTAGCGAGGGATGAAAGGACAGCCTTGGCCGCATTCGGGCGCCAGTTATCCAAGCTGGGTGGGTCTTCCTACAGCCTTGCTTCGTTCCATTATGAAGGGGAACCGGTCTATTTTGCACCGGCGGCGGTTCTGAATGAATGCCGGCGTCGTCTGGTCGAGAGGATGGATTCGTGCAGGGAGCGGCGTTATTCTGTGCGGGCGGACGTCAGCTTGCCGTCCGGGGAAGGCTTGGCTTTTCCGGAATCCTTGCTTCCTTCCTATCGTTTGAACGTGGCCAATTCATGGGCTGCGCGTTTTTACCGGAACCATGGCCTGGAGGTCGATGTGTCGGCTTTCGAGCTGAAAGGTGAGAGTGGAATCCGGAAGAAAGGGAATCTGTTGATGATTTGCAAGCATTGCATCCGTTTCCAGATAGGCCAGTGCACGAGGAAAGGCAAGGGCGGGCCTTTTCCGGGCGGGGATGCGGCAGCGGATTTGTATTTGTGCCGGGGTCGTGATAAATTCGCGTTGCGTTTCGACTGTGCTGCATGCCGGATGGAGGTGTGGTCTGTTTGAGATGCGGCGCAGCCTTGTCCTTGCTCTTTGTCCGGGCTGGCATTCAGGACATGTCTGATGGAAACCGTCTCAGGAGGAGTCAAATGAAAAACATCATGCGGAAGATTTTGCAAAGGGCCTTTGCAGGAGCGGCTGCTGCGTTCTTGATGCTGGCTTGCGCCCGTTACGGGGGGGGGCCGACCGGCGGCCCTGTGGATCTGGCCCCCCCTGTCTTGCTTTCGGCTCTGCCTCCGGAGGGCGATACGGGCGTATCCGTGAACGGGCCTACGGAAATTCTGTTGAATTTCGACGAGTATGTCGTGGTTGAAAACATGGACAAGATCGTCACTTCGCCTCCTTTGTCCAAAGTTTCCTATATGGGGCATCTGCAGCAGGTGAGGGTCACGATAGAAGACACTTTGCTTGAAGACAAGACCTATTCTATCAATTTCGGGGATGCGATCGGGGATTTGCATGAGTCCACGCCGTTGCAGGGGTACACATACTATTTCTCGACAGGACATCGGGTTGACAGCGGCCAGATGAGCGGGCTTGTCAAGGACGCGTTCACGTTGGAGCCGGTCGGCTCGGCATCGGTCATGTTCTACTCTCATGGGCTGGAAGGCTATCCTTTTTTTGGTAATCCTGACTATGTGGCTGTTACGGATACGGGGGGCTTCTTCCAGTGCCGTTATATGGCCGAAGGTTGCTATCATGTGGTGGTCGCAAGCGAAGAGTCCCGGGACTATCGTATAGATCCTTCTTCGGAGAAAATGGCCTATTCTTCGGAATGCTGGCCTACGCAAGCTTACCGGCCCCAAGTCCTTTTCCGGAAGCAGGCTGGAGTGAAGGAGTCGGATACGATGATGCGCCGGGCCAACGATTCTTTGATCCGGATGGAACGGAACTGGAGCATAGAGGCTGCCATAGGGGGGGAGCGGGTCTTGTATGCCTATCAGGATAGGCTGGATTCGCTTTTCCTGAAAGAGGCGAAGTTTGAAAAAAACGGGGAAATATCTCTGACGTGGTACTATGCGGTGGATCTTGACAGCCTGCATTTCGAGTTCTTGCCTTCGTTCGCTGCGATCGAGTCCGTGCGCCAATGGGAGGCCTTGCAGGCCGACACGATGCAGCAGCAAGAGACGGGAGGCCGCAGGAACCGGAAGGAAAGGAAAGCGGACGAGATGGACCTGCCTGATCTGACATGGCCTTCTCGTTTGAGGTACAGTGTTGTCCCTCAGCAAGACCCACTGGCACTGAAGATTTATTTCAATGATTATTCCGTTTCGGAATTGCGTCTGGCGATGAGGTACGGAGCATATGTGGATACAGCGGAACTGATGCTGCCGGGTTCGCCGAAGGCGACTGCGGATACGGCGCGGTTCAGGGTGAGCCTGAGTCCCGGAGAACTTTTCTTCAAGGACAGCCTGTTGCTGGATTTCTCATTCCCGGTAGTAGGCACCGACTGGGGAAAGGCTTCTCTGATAGAGATTCGTTCGGATGAAGAGGGTGAGAAAGATTCTCTTCTGATCGGCATAGGGGAAACAGTCTTGGAAAAAGTGTCGGCTGTGCGGTACTGCCTGAAATATCCATGGAAGCCGGGATGCAGTTATTCCGTCTTTATCCCGTCGGCATGTTTCACCGATTATTTCGGGCGTTTGGTGGATACGGCGGTTTTCAACGCGAGTGTTCCGGCATTGGATGCCTACGGGCAGGTAGGTCTCAAGGTCAGAGGAGCGGACAGCGGCTCTCTTTATGTGATACAGATGGTGCAGCCGGGAGACAGGAAAGTCCTGGCATCCCGTTTCCTTCCTGCCGATGGCAATGTGGAGTATCCGTATGTGAAACCGGGGAATATCAGCTTTGTCTTGTTCCGGGACGACAACCGGAACGGTCGCTGGGACGAGGGGTGTTGCATGGAGGGATTGCAGCCTGAGCGGCGTTGGTTTTTCCCGAAGACTTTGCAAGTGGAGGCGGATTGGAGGATAGAGGAGACTTGGCGGCTGCCGTGATGTCGGGACGGTTCATGGGAGGGACGGATGCTCTTTACTGGGGGCACAGGTTGGGGAACGTAGCATTTGGAATTGTATCTTGTTGATATTAATCTTAGTTGTATAGGATGCCGTATTGAAATATCGTAGGGATTCGGCTTTGCCGTGGTCGTGCTTAGGGTTCAAGGGGAGCAGGATGCTGGAAACTGTGTAATATTACCCTGCCTGTGCCGGCAGCATGTCGCCTTTTCCGGATTTGGTTTCTTGCTTCTTGGGCAACGGGCTTCGGTTTAGTGAATTTTAATAAGGAAAGACCATGAAAAAGTTAGTTTTGTTATTTCCCGGGATCATGTTCGGCCTGATGTTGATGGCGGGAACCTATTCAAAGGCTTCTGCCTATTCTGTTTCGACTCAGGTGCAGAAGAAGAACGTCTTATTGGAGGAATATACCGGCGTGGGATGCGGCAATTGCCCGGACGGGGCAAGGGTTGCGGCTACCATCAAGGAAGTGGCCGGGGACAGGTTCTATACCGTGGCGATCCATGAAGGGCATTATGCGGAAATCGGGCCGGAGGGCTACCGCACGCCGTATGGCGCGGCATTGCTGGCGCAGGCGGGCGATATAGGATTCCCGCAAGGTTCATTGAACCGTCTGGTTTACGAAGGCAACACCATGAATGCCAGCCGGGGTACATGGACCAAGCGTGTCAAGGCTCTGTTGGAGGAGGATGCCGAGGTCAACCTTTATATGGAAGCTTCGATAGATGCCTTGAGCCGGGAACTGAAGGTCAAGGTGGAGGTTTATTATCCGGAAGCGGTCAAGGAAGGCTTCCATTTGCTGAATGTGGCCTTGTTGCAAGATCATGTCATTGGCTACCAGAACGGGGCAGGGGCTGATTATTCGCACGAACACATGCTCAGGGATCTGCTGACCGGGCAGTGGGGCGATACGTTGACCGCGCCGCAGGCCGGGCAGGTGTATACAAGGGAATATGTGGATACGATTCCGCAGGAAAGCGGAGGCGTGGAGTTTGACATACGCAACATCGAGCTGGTGGCTTTCGTGACCCGGACAACGGCCGATGTCTTGAATGTGACCGGTGCAAAGCCTCGGATTGACAATCTGGAAGAGCCTGTGGCGGTTTCGTTCTGGGCGGAGGAGTTGCCTTCGGCCCGGTATGCCGGCAATGTCTTTCCGGCTGCGGTGAGGAACCTGTGCAACGATACGCTGCATTCCCTGTCTTTCTCGGTAGACATAAACGGGGAGACGCAATCGTCCCAGATTGAGGTTTCTGTGCCGCCTTACGAGGATGCATACCTCGAAATCCCGGTTGAGGATTACCCGGTTCTGAGCAATAATACGGTTTCGGTGACCTTGGAATCGGTCAACGGGGAAGCGGTTTCCGTGCCTGGCATCGAGTATTCGTTCACCGAACCGATGGGGGTTTCTTCCTTGACGTTGTATGTGGACTGGAAGACCGACAACTGCCCGGACGAGGCTTCTTTCAAGGTAAAGGACAGGGCTGGGAACGTGGTTTTCAGCAAAGGGCCTTTTGAGGGGGCGGCTTCTGTGGCGAGTTCCGATACGGTGATTCTGCCGGAAGAAGGAATGTATGAGCTTGAGTTCAGTGATTTATGGTTAGATGGATGGCAGGAGGGCAGCAAGGGGAGTGTGAAGGTGAAGGCTGCGGATGGCAAATTGGTCGGGCAGAACTATTCGGTGCAAGATGCCGGGGAGTCCTTTTTCGTTTCGGCGACGAACGGGCTTGGCAATGAGGCATTGGCCAAGAAGCCTGCTTTGCGTGTGCTGGCGGAAGAGGAGGGTATCAGGATATTGAACCCGGACGCTTTGGCAATAGAGAGGGTGCAGGTGTATGACTTGCGTTCGGTTTGCCTGTGCGACAAGGCAGGGAATGTGTCCGGCAACCTTTTTGTACCTTTGGATTGGAGAGGCCCGCAGGTGGTGGTAGTCAGGATTTTTGTTGAGGGCGGTGTGGAAATTGCCAAGGTCTTGTTGCCGTAGGCAAGGCTTGCCCTTCCAGGAATGCCATGCATTGCCGGGGAATTTTCGGCAGGAGAGGCTTTCCGGCTCGACCCAAAGCAGCTGTCGGAGACTTTGGGTCGAACCGGAAAGCCTTTTCCTTTGGGTGGTATTTCACAAAGCGGCGGGCTTGTCTCCAGTCTGAGATTTTGAGATAGCCGGGATGCCTTTTGCTTCGTATGCCGGGCTTCCTCTGGAGACGCGGGCGTTAACCTTCTGCTTTCCGTCGGATCGGAATCCCTTGTCAGTCATGCTGGTTTTGCAGGGCGGAGGAGCATGGTGCCATGTAATGCGAAACTTTGTGTACCTTTGCCCTTGATGAATGGGGATTGTGTCTTGTATAGGATTTGCCAATAGAATCTGGAATTTGCCATAGAATACGTACAATGATGCAAAGATATCAGTAGTCGAGAATATGCTTTTTTTTCTTATTGTCTTTCCTCGGGTTGCACGTTATGGGGCAGGAACGGGATCTGTCTGATTTGAGAGAGCGTCTTGTCTCGAATATCGATTTGATGTTGTCGTTCGATTCCATGGCTTCGCCGGGGAACTTTCATGCTTTGGATTCGGCTTGGAGGCAGGATCAGGAGGCATTGTCGGATTCGATCCTGCTGCGTTGGGTCAAGAAGCTGAGTTCCAGCCTGGCATCCCAGGGGCAGCATGCGCTGGTGGCCAATCTGCTCAGCACGGCTGAAAATTATTTCGGCCAGATTCCAGGACAGGAGAGGTATTCTTATCTGATGGTCGTCAAGACGGCGCTGGGTTCGATATACGAGGAGATGGGGCTGTGGGCCCGGGCTATGAACCTGTATTTCGATGTGCTGGAAATGAGGGAGTTTTCGCATCGGGATGATAGCTACGGCAGCGTCCTGAACAATATAGGGAACGTGTATTTCAAACAAGGTTATTACGACAAGGCGCATGTGTACTATGATTCAGCCATTGCCTTCAATATCCGGAAAGGGGAAAAGAAAGAGCTGATTAACAATTACAATAATCTGGCGGGCCTTTATTACATGGAAGGGGATTATGCCCGGACCTTGATGGCCTTGAATCAGGCCTTGGCGCAGATAGACAAGGAGAAAGAACCGGATATGTATTACCTGGTCTGGCAAAATATGGCGGTGGTCTACAATCAGCAAGGCAAGAAAGCGGTGGCGATGGATTTGGTGAAAGAAGCTTTGAGCTACCAGGAAGCGACCCATCGGAATCTGGACAAGGTGCAGACATACTTGCTGTTGGCAACGCTTTACCCGTATAATTCGGATTCTGCCTTGCATTATATGGAAGCCGCCTTGGCCCAGGCGAGGGAGGTGCAGAATCGTGCAGCGGAAATCAGAGCGTTGCAAGCTTTGTATTCATGGCATAAGGAAGCCCGCGATTACCGGATTGCCGTGGATCTTTTAGAGAGGTCGGTCCGCTTGCAGGATTCGCTGGAGGAAATGGACAACCGGATGAAGATAGAGAGCATTGAGGCTACTAATGCCATGGAACGGGAAAACTCGGCCAAGGACTTGGCTTTGCAGCAGATGGAAATTGAACGCTTGCAGAGCCAGAAGCAG
Organism: uncultured Bacteroidales bacterium; assembly: GCA_944320265.1. GTDB lineage: Bacteria > Bacteroidota > Bacteroidia > Bacteroidales > P3 > Pullibacteroides. The sequence goes on from CALUGT010000003.1 coordinate 92,035, forward strand.
GAGGTGCTGCTGATTGCCGTGGCGTTTTGCTTGGTCATAGTCTTGGGTGTGATGTACTACCGGTACCGTCTTCAGAAGAAGCTGAAACATGAATCGGACGAGCTGGTTGTCTATAAACAGGCTCTCTTCGACAAGGAGAAGGAGATGATGGCACAGCGGGAAAAGGAACTGCGCGATTCCTTGGAGTTGAAAAACAAGGAATTGACATCGAAAGTCCTGCATTTGATCCGGAATAACGAATTTATCGTGGATATAAACCGGGAACTCCAGCAGTTGCTGTTGGAACTTAATCCCAAGGACACGGCCAAGAAGGAACATATCCGGGAGATGCTGGTCAAGCTGCGCGATCAAGGCAATGAAGGGACGTATGCCGAGTTCAAATATTATTTTGAGCAGGTGCATCAGTCTTTTTACGAGAACTTGCAGAAGGCGTATCCTGCTTTGACTTACAAGGATGTCCGTTTGTGTTCGTTTCTGAAGTCAGGGCTTTCTTCCAAGGAGATTGCTTCCATTACGTTCAAAGAGGTGCGTTCTGTGGAATCGGCACGTAATCGTTTGAGGAAGAAGATGAACTTGGATGCGGATGTCAATCTGATTGAATTCTTTGCAAGATTCTAAACCTTGCTATGCTGTTGACTGTATTACGGTTTTGCGCGTATTCAACGGGAAATCTGGTCATTGTCGTGCGTGGAGGCTTTCGCGATGGCAGGGTTTGCCATGACGGTTTGTGGGAATCTTTCGCGATGCCACGGGAGGAAGAACGCTTTTTCTATGATGTTTCCTTTGACCCGGTCGGTCATTGGACTTTGGGTAGATGGCTCGCCTATGTCAAGCAGCATGTTTCTCGGCAAGCCGAGAAGGTAGCGGTTCACCTCAAGACGCGGAGGGAAGCAAGGGGATAGCGGAAGCGGACAAGATGCCCAAAAGCGGCATTCCGGGAACTGGGATAGCGTTCGGATCGTCTGATGACGGCTTTGGATTTGCATGGAAAACGTATTTGTTTGGATTTTTAAACTTGTATTTATGAAGTAATTATAATATGTTGCTGTAGGGAGATGCCGTGTTTTTTTTCGTGGTGGCGTAGTCGATTTGCATTCTCAGGGGCTTTGTTTTTTCAAAAACTTTCTATCATTACAATCGAAAACGTTTCAGAAAGTCGAGAGACTTCATATTTGGTTTTGGTTGTTGCAAGAAAGACGGAAATCCGGCAGGATGCTTGCGAGACTGGTTCGCGGGAGGCCGGATTCCTTTTCTTGCAAGAAGGAAAACGAGGTCTTGTGTCGGTGGGGTGCAGGGTTTCGGAATCGAGGGAAGATAGAGCATTACCGGCATAGCCTCTTTATCCCAACTCGGTCGTTAGACTTTGGGCAGATGGCACGCTTATGTCAAGCAGCATGCTTATAGGCAAGCCGAAGGCGTAGCGGGCTGAGTCAAGGCGCGGCTATGAGCAGGATGCCGGCAGAAGCGGGCCGGATGGCCAAAAGCGGCTCTCGTGTTCGGCTGCGTATCCGGCGGGTCTAATGACCAATTATAGGTTTATAAGAACGGGGAACACGTTGTTGTTAGTGAAAGCAAATATCGTATAGAAGAAGATGAAAGCAAAAGGATATGGAACGGAAGGTTTTTTGACAAGTTTTCTTGCCTGTTTGATGCTTGTTTTTGCATGTGGCTTGCAGGGGTGCGAGGGGAAGGGAGCGGGCAAGTCATCCAGCGGGGGGGGGCGGGGTGCAGCCGGTCAGCCATAGCCGGCAGGAAACCTCTTCCATGCCGGCAAGGGACGGGGAGGCGGGTTCACCGGCGGCCTCGTCCGGGGCGTCCGACCCGGAAGCGCGGCTCCCCTTCCCGGGCAGGCGTCCCTTCTTTCCCGTTCCAGACCGGGAACCGGCGTCCGCTTCAGAAACGCCGCGCATACCCCCTGCCGGCGGCCATCCCGGACACGGGAACGCCTGGGGCGGATCCGCCGCTTCCGGTCTGGACATGGAACTCTTCGGGCCGGGCGGCACGGTGGTATTCCGCAACCCCGCCTTCCCCTTGGGCGACGTGCCGATGCACAAGATTCCCGAGGAAGCCGGGCTGGCCTCGGCGGCGGAAACCGGCGCCGGGCAGGAGGCAGGCCCGGAGGCACGGCCCTGAGGCTCCCGCCTCGGCTTCGGGGTGACATGGGCGGTCGGTCCCGCCCTTGAACCCAAATCGGTCATTAGACTTTGGGTAGATTGTCCGCTTATGTCATGCAGCATGCTTCTCGCCTAGCCGAAGGCGTAGCGGGCTACGTCGAGGCGTAGCGAGGAGCAAGATGCGGACAGAAGCGAACAAGATGCACAAAAGCATCCCTCTTCGAAAACAGGAAACACACTCGGCGAGTCTAATGACCGATTTGGGTTGAACGGAAACCGATCAACCATGCACAGACAACGAATAACCTATTAAGCAAACCATAAAAACACATTCTTATGAAACGAGCGATTTTATTTTTGGCCTTGGCCTTCCTCTGCCTCGGCTTCTCCCACGCGCAGTGGTCAGTCTACCCGGACAGCAACCTGCAACTTGTCGATGAAAGTTTCTACAGCTTTGAAACCGAGCTACTGTCCGATGGCAGCTGGTATCTTTATTACAACCGACCAGACAACAGCATCGACACCATTGTGCCATTCCTGCAACGTTTTGACAAGGACGGGAAGGCGCTTTGGGAAGACCCCTTGGAAATCTCCCGCCAACTGACCATGTCATGGACAAAGGTCATGGACTGCATGAGTATCGACCACGACGACAATGCGATTATCGTGGTGCAGGACTTGAGGCACGGCCCGGAAACCTACACGGCCTATAAAATCACCCCGGACGGCATCTCCGCCTGGATAGACGGCGTGGATTTGCAAGCCGGCTTTTACCAAGAGGGTTGCGCGGCCCTGAACATGACCCAGATTGCCGATGGAAGCTACATCTTTGCCTGGCAGGAATACACAGACGATGACGTGAATACCTCCGTCATCCGCTTGCAGCGTGTTTCCGCCGAGGGGGAAGCCCTTTGGGGTGAGGGCAGGATCCTGCAAGAAGAAAACACGCCGATGACCTACCCGTACGTGCTTGATGCCGGCAATAACGAATTCCTGATAGTCTATGCATACGGGGCCTCGCAAGAAATACGAGTCCGCAAGATGGACTTTGACGGCAACGATGTCTGGGCGCAGCCGACCACGGCCTTTGACGGCATAGGGTCTTCCATTCCGCTGTGGACGTTCTTCGAGGTGGTTCCCGCCGATGGAGGCGTATTGCTGGCCACGTATAACGGAGACCCGAATTTCCCCTACATGGCTTATGTGAAGAACGACGGTACTCACGCCTTTGCCGAAGCCAGTGCCGGTTTGAGGCTTGGTTATTCCGAATGGCTGGCCTGGGGAGTCAAACTGGTCTTCGACGCAGAAAACCAAGCCATCTATGCCGTCTGGCGCGAAACCGATTACAACCAGAACTACGCCCAGATCGTAACGCAGAAAATCAGCCTCGACGGAGAGCTGCTCTGGGATCCCGCCGGCGTTGCCGTTACCCCCTTCCTGCCCCGCCCGGTATCGTATTACGATGCTGAACTCGGCCCGAAAGGGAGCCTCTTCGTATCTTATATGGAACAGTACGACATAGACAGCAACGGGCTTGGCAGCAACGACCCTGTCAACGCCTTGGCCGTGCTGCAAAGCCCGGAAGGCGACTTCATGTGGGACGACACTTCAGTTGTCGTATCAGACAGAATCAGCGTGAAATACGACATGGAAGCATTGCCCTTTCACAATAACCAGTGGATCCTGGTGTAGGACGGGGCATCGAGCCAGGATGACATGGATGCACGTCTCCTTTACGGGCAGAACGTCACGGCAGAAGGCATCTTGGGCGTAGACGTGGCCAGTGAAAGCCGTCCCCTTGCCCGCCCGTCCACGTTTTCGATCTGGCCCAACCCTGCCAGGGAGACTCTCACCTTGCGCCTGGACAACGCCGATACATACAGCTACCCTGTTCAAGTAGAACTGCTGAACACGAGCGGCACCCTCATCGCCCGTGTCTACAGGGGCAACCTGCAGCCAGGATGCAATGAAATAGAATGGACTCGTCCCTCCGGCATCCAGAACGGCTTCTACATTCTGAAGGCCACCGCAGGCGGCACGACAAGGTACGCCAAGGTCATCCTGCAATAGTGCCCGCATCCGGAAGCCCCTCGCCACCCGAAGGCACGGGCATGGCTTGAAAGACTGCATGGCTTCCGTTTCCCTTTCCTTGAAAAACAACAGATATGAAAAAAACAACAGATATGAAAAAAACAATAGATATGAAAAAAACAATAGCATCCTCCTGTCTTTTCATGATAGGGGTAATCGCTGTCCACGGGCAGTGGTGCGCTGACCCCAGCCAGAACACCCGTCTGGTCGAACCGGCCGTGAGAGGCTATGAAATAAGCTCTGCGGGGAACGGCTGGTTCTTGGCTTACGACAGTCCTGCAGCCGGAAGCTCCGCCCAAGACAGTGTGAACCCGCATCTGCAATATTACCTCCCCGATGGCGACCCGGCTTGGGAATCCCCGATAGAAATAGCCCGCCATCGCTCCTTGCCGACCGGCTTCGTGCACCAACGTCTGTTGGTCGACAAGGAGGGGAACGCCCTTGTCATAGCGCAGGACTTACGGGCTGACGGGGGAATCTCTGGCAAAACCGTGTACGCGGCCTACCGGGTGTCGCCAGAAGGAGTCCATTTGTGGAATCCGGAAGGAGTCGAACTCCATGGCGGGCATCTTCCCGGTTTCTGCGCTGCCCTCCGAATGATTCAGTTGGAAGACGGCAGTTTCATTTTCGCATGGGTCGAATCCGAAGAGGGCGAAAACATAGACTTCATCCGGATGCAACGTGTTTCCGCCCAAGGCGAAATACTGTGGGGCACGGGGAAAACGTTGCGGGAGGATGGAGTCATGGTATCCTATCCGGCATTGGTCTCCGCCGGCAACAATGAATACCTGCTGGCCTATACCCGCGGATCAGACCTATTCGTGCAGAAGTTCGATTTCGACGGGAACGCCGTCTGGCCCGAGCCTACGCAGGTGTTCAGCGGCACCCTGCCCAACGTTCCGGCCCACACGTTCTTGGATGCCCGGAAAGCAGGAGACGGCATCCTTCTGGCGTTCCATGCAGGGAACGGGCCGACTTACCCGTATTGCGCTTACATCCGTTCAGACGGAAGCCACGCATTCGGGGAAGGGGATGCTGGCCTGCGTTTAGGTTACAGCGAACGGAATGCCACGAACGTGAAACTGTGCATCGATACGAGTGCAGGCGTGGCCTATGCCGTCTGGAGAGAATACCATTCCCAAGACATGCTCGGTTATTACGGACTGGTGGCGCAGAAGATAAGTCTGGACGGGGAGCTTCTGTGGAATCCGGAAGGCTTGGAAATTGTCCCGCTTTCGACCTGTGGAATAGATGACTGGCAGATTTCCATGGGACCCAAAAATACGGTCATGGTCGTTTACAATCAATGGGCAGAGAACGGGGATTTCGACGACCAGCGTATCTTGGCCGTCTTGTTCACTCCGGAAGGCGAGCCCGCATGGGAGGCGCATGCCCTCGTGTCTTCTTGCTCCAGCAAGAAGACACGACTGCAAGCCATTCGTTCCGGAGACCAATGGATTGCAGCCTGGCAAGACTGCAGGGACTTTGACGACAACATCCGGAGCAACATTTATGCCCAGAATCTGGACGCCTCCGGTTCGATAGGTCCGGAAACCGGCACGGAATCTGGCATGTCGCAGATGTCTGTCCATCCAAGCATTGTCCCGAATCCTGTGTCAGGCCATTGCAAAATCCGTTTTGTGTCAGAGACAGGCGTGGATTGTTTGCGGGTGGATGTTTACTCGCTTCGCGGAGCTTTGGTTTCCTCTCTTTACGAAGGACCGTGCCGAGCCGGTCTCCATGTCTTGGAATGGAATCGCCCGGACGGATTGCCCGCAGGCATGTATATCCTCCGGATCTCTGCCGGCCATAAAATCTCGGACACGAAAATCCTTGTGCTTTGAAAAGACCTGATATATTAACTTAAAAACTGATTACCATGAGAAAACTTGCTGGTTTTGGCCTTGCCTTGCTGCTATCGGCAGGCTTGGCCGGACAATCACAGGCCTAAAGCGTGGCTTATTACGGATTTGCCGAGGAAACCGGCCAGATTTATCCCGAATCGGTCATTAGACTTTGGACAGATTGTTTGCTTATGTCATGCCGCATGCTTCTCGCCTAGCCGAAGGCGTAGCGGGCTACGTTGAGGCGTAGCGAGGAGCAGGATGCGGGCAGAAGCGGACAAGATGCCCCAAAGTGCCATTTCCGCCACCGGAAACGCCCTCGGCGAGTCTAATAACCGATTCGGGTTCAATCAAGAGATGCCTGTTGTGCGGTCGGGGTACGGGCAAGGAATCAGTATGATAAAATAAGAGGGTTTAATGAAATAAGCGGACGGGTTTGAGCGGCAAGGATGCCGTCGGCCTGTCTTGGCATCGGGGACATCGGTTCTCGGCAAAGGCTGGCGAACCGCCTCTATGAGGGGGCATTGCCCGTGAGGCATCGGGCAGATAACTTAATCGCGTACGGGCAGGGTGCTTCCTGTCTTGGGGAGAGCGTTGCGGCTGTAGAGGTAAACCCAAATCGGTCATGAGACTTTGGGCAGATGGTTTGCTTAGGTCATGCCGCATGCTTCTCGCCTATCCGAAGGCGTAGCGGGCCACGTCGAGGCGTAGCGAGGAGCGGGATGCGGACAGGAGCGGACAAGATGCCCCAAAGTGCCATTTCCGCCACCGGAAACGCCCTCGGCGAGTCTAATGACCGATTTGGGGTAAAGCGGGCATCCTGGTGCAGGTAGCTTGCTCAGTCCACCATCAGATTGCATCCTCGGATATCGCTGTTGTCGAACCTTCCGATGACGGAAAAGCTTCCGTCCGGGTAACTTCGGCCAAGATCCTGGGTTGCGATGAAGGGACAGGAGAACATGTTTCCCAAGTCGATTACATTGATGCCTCCGCTGTGTCCTTCCGTTTCCCATGCAAGCGGGTCCTGGCTTTGGCGGATGAGGATTCTCATCCAAGGCGGGCAACGGAAGCGTAGGCCGTCTCCTACCGAATAGGCTTGCGATAGCAGTTCGCACATGCCGTATTCCGAATGCACGGCTTGCAGCTGGAATGCCGCGCGCAGGATTTGGTGCAATTCTTCTTTGGGCAGCTCTTTCCGTCTTCCTTTCATGCCTCCCGTTTCCAATACGATCGTGTGCCGCAAGGGCATGGGGCAGGCTTCTGCCAAGTCGAGCAAGGCATAGCTGACACCGAAAAGCATGGTCTTCTGCTGCCTTGCTTCCAGTTCGCGGAGCTTTTCTGCCAGCATCTGCTTGTCGTACAGGTAAAAGCCGCTTTCAGGGTGCGGGCTTTGGGAAATCAATCCTTTCATCATGCAAATCAGCGATGAATGGGGCTGTTCGAGGTAATTGGGGAGCAGGGCCAGGAAAACGTACCGGCCGGGATCCCCCCAGAAAATCCGGAATGCCCGGGTGTAGCATTGGGCGTACAGATCGGTGTCGCAGAGGTAGTGCCGGCTTTGCACCGCTCCTTGGGAAGTGGTGCCGGAACTCATGAAATAATCCTGGACCGGGAGGCCTTCCGCCACTATCTTCTGGCTTTTGAAGAAATCAATGGGGATGAACGGTATCTGCCGGTAGTCGGATACGTCTTGTACGGAAAATCCTGGGTGGAGCAGCTGGACAAAACGGGCGTAAACCGGCGCATGTTCCATCTGGAACCGGAAGATGTCTATGGCGAGCTGGTTGAAGTCTTCTTCTGTCCGGATGGAGAAAATCGCTTGCTTGAATGCTTCGGTTGCTGGCTTTGTCAACATTTTTTGTAATTTTACAAATTCGTTCCGGTGAATCCGGTTTGCAAAAGCACGGTAACATGCGGGTGAGTGTGCTGCCTTTCGCAAAGCGGGTATTTTTGTTTGGAAAGCAGCTTGTTGTCTATGGAATCCTTGTTGGCCGCCTTGTTCCGTCAAGTGTCAAAAATACAAATTCTGGTATTATCAATGCTGGCAGGATGGCTGGCAGTTTCCTGTGTGGAACCGAAGGAGTTTCCGCCTGAACCCTATTTGGAATTCCGGCGGAATATCTTGAGCCAGTCTGTCGGGATAGCGGGCGATACGGCCACGCTGTTGGATGTGGAATTCTATTTCCAGGACGGGGACGGGGACATAGGACGCGAAAGCGAGGAGGCTGTTCCGCCTTACGTGGGTGATTCTCTGTATAATCTGCATTTCGGCTTGTTGGAGGTGATGCCGGATAGTTCTTATTCCCAGGTCTATTACACGGATACCAGCGGCGAGCGTTATCCTATAGAATACAGCTATCATCTGCATTACATAGATCCGGTCAATGCCAATCATTCCTTGAGCGGGACTATCACTTGGACTGTGGACGATTTCCAGAGTACGGCCTTTTTCATGCAAGGACGGAAGATTTGCTATAGTATCTACCTTTACGACAGGGCTTTGAACAGAAGCAATACCATTTACACGGATCCAATACAGTTATAGGGAATGCGGCGTTCGACTATCAACAAGGCATCGGTCATCATGGCTATCTTTGCCGGGGTTGTTTTGATTTATTGGTTCCGTCTGTTCCAATTGCAGATTCTTGACGAACGTTATACGATCGATGCCCGTTCTAATGCTATCCGGCACAAGGTCCAGTACCCTGGGCGCGGCTTGATCCTGGATCGGGATGGCCGTATCCTGGTGTATAACGAGGCAGTGTATGACTTGATGGTAGTCCCGGGCCAAGTGGATGCGGATTCGGTAGACTGGAACTTGCTGGCACGCCTGATAGAGGTGGATTCGGCGGGTGTCAGGGAACGTTACAGGAAAGCCCGGGCTTATTCCCGTTATGCTCCGTCGGTTTTCGAAAAGCAGATTTCCAAGGAAGTGTATGGCCGTTTGCAGGAATACATGTACCGTTTTTCCGGTTTTTATGTGCAGAGCCGCAGCCTGCGACGTTATTTGCGGCCTGTGGCAGCTCATGTGCTTGGAGATGTAGGAGAGGTGAATGCGGAAGAAATCCGGGAAAACCCTGGGTACAGCCAAGGTGATTATATAGGCAAAAGCGGCTTGGAGAAGTATTACGAAGAGGCTTTGCGGGGCAAGAAGGGTGTCAAGGTGGTGATGGTGGATGTGCTGAACCGGGAAAAGGGCAGCTACAAGAACGGGATGTACGATACCTTGCCTGAAGCAGGCCAGTCGTTGTACACGACGCTGGATGCGGAACTGCAGGAATACGCGGAGGAATTGATGAGGGGGAAGAGAGGGAGCGTGGTAGCCATAGAGCCGGCTACCGGGGAGGTCCTGGCATTGGTGTCGGCTCCTACCTACGACCCTAACCTCCTGGTCGGCCGCGTGCGGAGCCGGAATTACGGGGACTTGCTTCATGATCCCCAGAAACCTTTGTTCAACAGGGCGTTGATGGCCTATTACCCTCCCGGGTCCATTTTCAAGCTGCCGCAAGCCTTGATTGCATTGCAGGAAGGCGTGATTGCGCCGAATACCGGTTTCGCATGCGACAAGCAATTGATAGGCTGCCATGAACACCCTGATGCCAAATCTGTGACCGAAGGCATCCGTATGTCCTGCAACCCGTATTTCTACCAGGTATTCAAGCGGGTCATCCAGCAAGGCAAGGCCCCGGATATCTTTGAGGACAGCCGGATCGGGCTGGCTCGCTGGGAACGTTACATGCATTCTTTCGGCTTGGGGACGCGCCTGGGCATCGACCTGCTGGATGTGAAGTCCGGCTATATCCCTGACACTGGTTTCTACGATCGTTTCTACGGACGCAAGAGATGGGCTTTCAGCACGATTTATTCTCTTAGCATCGGGCAGGGGGAAGTGAGCCTCGTCCCTTTGCAGATGGCGAATCTGGCGGCTGTCATGGCTAACCGGGGCTATTATGTGACCCCTCATCTGGTGCGGGAGACAGGCGATGGCCGTGTCCGGGCGAATATCGATACGGCACGGCATTATGCGGCGGTCGATCCTCGGTATTTCGACCCGGTGGTGGAGGGCATGTACGAGGCTGTGCATAAGCCGAAGGGGACGGCCCGGAGGGCGGAAATCGACAGTATCGCGGTCTGCGGGAAAACAGGGACTTCGGAGAACCCGCATGGAGAGGATCATGCAGTCTTCATCGGTTTCGCGCCTATGGATGCCCCGAAGATTGCCGTATCGGTGTTCCTGGAAAACAGCGGTTTCGGAGGGACATGGGCAGCGCCATTGGGCAGCCTGTTGATAGAGAAGTATTTGACGGGGAAGGTGGAACGGATTGGCTTGGAACGCCAAGTCAGGGATTTCACTATTTTTGAACGGGACGAAGACGGGAATATCATCGGGCCTCCGGCGCATTGACGGGACTGGCCGGGGCTGCGTCTCGGCATCCGGGAGCTGGGTTACATAAGAACGAATATGAAGGACAGTGTGTGGCGAACCATGGATAAGCCGTTGCTGCTGATATACTTGTTGCTGGTGGCAGCTGGCTGGTTCAATATCTATTCGGTGGTTTACGATCCGGAGAACCTGGCGGGTTTCTCTTTTGCGACCCGTTACGGGAAGCAGTTGGTATTCATCGGCTGCGCGTTATTGCTGGCGGTCTTTGTCATGATTGCCGATATCCGCATTTTCACGCAGTTCGCGTATTTGTATTATGGGGTGTCTTTATTGTTGCTGGTGGCGGTTCTGGTGGCGGGGGTGGAGATTTCAGGGGCGAAATCCTGGATCAGGATAGGAGCTTTGTCCATTCAGCCTTCCGAATTTGCCAAAGTGGCCACGTGCCTGGCTTTTGCCAAGTTCGTCTCGCAGCCATCCATCAATATGAAGCAACCTCGGATGCAGGCCATGGCGGCCTTGTGGTTCTTGGCGCCGATGCTGTTGATCCTTCTTCAGCCGGATGCGGGATCCGCATTGGTATTCCTTGCCTTTATCCTGCCTTTGTACCGGGAGGGAATGTCTGGCTGGGTCCTGGTTACTGGCTCTGTGGCTGTTGCTTTGTTTGTGGCCGCCTTGTTGGTGAACAGGTACGTCATGATCGGCGGCATAGCTTTGGTGACCGTTTTCCTGGCATGGAGGAACAAGCGCACCCTGAAGAACGTATCTTTGGCTGTGTTGCTGTTCATTTCCTGCTCTTTGTACACTCTGGGAGTGGATTACGCATTCAATCATCTTAGCGCTCATCAGCAGACTCGTATCAATGTGCTTCTGGGCAAGGAACAGGATGTCCAGGGAGCAGGTTACAATGTAAACCAGTCCAAGATTGCCATTGGCAGTGGCGGTTTCTGGGGCAAGGGATACTTGCAAGGGACGCAGACCAAGTTCAATTTCGTGCCTGAACAGAGCACGGATTTCATTTTCTGCACGGTCGGCGAGGAATGGGGGTGGGTCGGCTGTACGGTTTTCCTGGGATGCTACCTGTTCCTGCTGCTTCGTCTTGTCCGGCTTGCCGAACGCCAGAAGAGTGCCTACGCCCGTGTCTACGGGTACGGGGTGGCGGGGATATTTTTCATGCATTTGTTTGTCAATGTGGGGATGACGATAGGCTTGCTTCCTGTCATCGGCATTCCTTTGCCTTTTTTCAGTTACGGGGGGTCCGCGCTTTGGGCTTTTACACTTTTGCTTTTCATCTTCATCAAGATGGATGCCCGGCAGAGGAACCTGTGACTCTGCTGCAGGGTCATGCCCCTGCGGGGGCAAAGGGCAGCCGCATCAAAATCGCTGCGATGGCCAGCTATTAGGCTTGCCATGGACGCCGTGTTGGCGGTTGATGCAGGCAGGTGTAAATATAGTCTTGATTTATAGGTTGTTGTGTTTTTGCATGGTCTCCTTGTGGCAAGGATTGGAGAAAAGCCGAGATTTTCATATATTTGCCCATCCGATGGGCAAAGAGGGACGGGTATCGGCTGCATTTTTTGAAATTTCAAACAAACTAAAATAACTGGGATATGAAAAAAGTTTTCTTATTTGCCGGCATGAGCGCTCTGTTATTGAGCTCTTGCGGTGACAAGCAGACAGGGTCGAAGGCGACGGATGACGGTACGGTGATGGGCTATGCCCGGGTGGAACTCAAATCGGACCTGAGCCGTTTCAGCGACAATGACCGGAAGATGATGGCCTATCTTTGCGATGCTGCCGATATCATGAACGATCTTTTCTGGCAACAGGCTTTCACGGGTAACAAAGACCAGCTCCTGTCCGCCATCCAGAACGACACATTGCGCAAGTTCGCCGAAATCAACTATGGTCCTTGGGATCGTCTGGACGGGAACAAGCCCTTCATCAATGGTTATGTGCAGAAGCCTTTGGGGGCCAATTTCTATCCGGGCGAAATGACTACGGAAGAATTCGAGGCCTTGAAAGACCCCGACAAGACTTCTCTTTACACGATGATTCGCCGGGACGACAAAGGCAAGCTCCAAGTCATCTGGTATCATGACTTTTTCAAGAATGAAATTGAAAAGGCGGCTTCTTTGCTGGATCAGGCAGCTGCCTTGGCTACCGATGCCGGGTTCAAGGACTATTTGACCAAGCGCGCCCGGGCACTGCGTACCGATGATTATTTTGAAAGCGACCTGGCGTGGATGGATGCCAAGACATCCGAAATAGACTTCGTGATAGGACCTATTGAAAATTATGAAGATGCCATGTTCGGTTACAAGGCTGCTTACGAGTCTTTCCTGTTGATCAAGGATCCCGAATGGAGTGCCAAGCTGGCTAAATTCTCGTCACTTTTGCCTGATTTGCAAAGAGGTTTGCCGGTAGATGAGAAATACAAAGCGGAGATGCCAGGCACGGACTCTGATTTGAACGTGTACGATGTGATTCTCTACCGTGGCGATTGCAACGCGGGGAGCAAGACCATTGCCATCAACCTGCCCAACGATGAACGTGTCCATATCCAGAAAGGCACGCGCAAGCTGCAGTTGAAAAATGCCATGAAAGCCAAATTCGACAAGATTCTGATGCCTATTTCCGAGATTGTCATGACCCCGCAGCAGCAGGAAATGGTGGACTTCAACAGTTTCTTTGAGAACGTCACTTTCCACGAAGTGGCTCATGGCTTGGGCGTGAAGAACACGATCAATGGCCAGGGTACGGTTCGCTCGGCTTTGATGGAAACCTATTCCACCATTGAAGAAGCCAAGGCCGACATCATGGGCTTGTATATCGTTGATCAGCTGCATAAGCAAGGTGAAATGGGCGATGCCGATGTGGACAGGAACTACATCACTTTCTTTGCCGGCATCTTCCGTTCGGTACGTTTCGGGGCTGCCAGTGCTCACGGAAAGGCCAATATGCTTTGTTTCAATTGGATGAAGGACAACGGCGCTTTCACTCGTTCCGATAAGGGCGTTTATACCGTGGATGTAGAAAAGATGAAAGAGGCTACGGTTTCCTTGATGGCTCAGATTCTGAAATATCAGGCCGAAGGCGATTACGAAGCTGTCAAGGAATGGATTGATACAAAGAGCGTGATCTCGCCAGAGCTGCAGCAGGATCTGGATAGGATTGCGGCGGCGGATATTGCCAAGGATATCTATTTTGTTCAGGGCAAATCCGTCCTTGGTTTGTAACACTGTGTTTTAGCGGCATCTGCTTCGTTGCGCGGAACTGCACCGGGTCCTCACGTGCAAAAGTACGTTCCGGTGCAGTTCCGCGCCTCGTATTTGATCGCTGCAAAGCCAGTTTTACCGGGTAGTGGTTTATAAGGGAAGTGGCTGAAGTTCCCCTTCCTGGAAGAAGCGATTTTGTTGGAATATTCTGACAAGGTCGCTTTTTTGTTGGACATTTCCTTCCTTTTCTTTCAACCCGAATCGGTCATCAGGCTTTGGAGAGATTGCCCGCTTGTGTCATGCAGCATGCTTCCGGCCTAGCCGAAGGCGTAGCGGGAAACAGGATGCGGACAGAAGCGGGCATGATGCCCGGAAGCCTCATTTTCCCAATCAGAAACGGACACGGCGTGCCTAATGACCGATTTGGGTTCAATTCTTTCTTCTCTTTCTCTCATTTTGCAGTGTATGCTTGCAGTTTTTACGTTTTTGCCGGGAAATTTGGAATCGGATAGGAACTGTTGGACGGGTCTGTTTCCGGGAATCGGTTCCTGTTGCATGGAATTTAGTACTTTTGCCGGCAATGAATGAGAATGTCGCGGTCATAGGAGGCGGAAGCTGGGCTACGGCTATCGCCAAGATATTGCTGAACAATCGGGAAGATCTTTACTGGTGGGTTCGGGAGCCTGAGATATTGGACGGCCTGCAGAGGGAGGGAATCAACCCTTTGTATCTTTCGGGGGTGGAATTCCCAGTTGAACGCTTGCATGTCAGCAATGATATCGAAAAGGTGGTCGGAGCCGCCGATACCTTGGTGATGGTGGTTCCGGCAGTTTACCTGCCGGGAGCGCTGCAAGGATTGAAGCCCGGCAGTTTGGAGGGAAAGAAAATCTGTTCTGCCATCAAAGGCATTATCCCCGGGCACGATCAAGTGGTTTGCGAATACCTGAGGGATGCTTTCGGCTTGCTGGAATCGGATCTGGCGGCTATCAGCGGGCCTTCCCATGCTGAGGAAATCGCCTTGAACCGGCTTACTTACCTGACCTCGGCTTCGCGCAATCCCCGGCTGGCGGGGCATATTGCCGGGCTGTTCTCTTGCGAGTACGTGCGGGTCCGGTGCAGCGAAGACATCTACGGTATAGAGTATGCGGCTGTGATGAAGAATGTCTACGCTTTGGCCGTCGGCATCGCCAAAGGATTGGGCTATGGGGATAATTTCGTGTCGGTCTTGGTCAGCAATGCGCTGGAGGAAATGCGCTTGTTCTTGGAAAAAGTCCATAACATAAGCCGGAACCTGAATTCGGCGCCTTACTTAGGGGACCTGCTGGTGACTTCTTATTCCCAGTTCAGCCGTAACCGGACTTTCGGGAATATGATCGGGCGAGGCTATTCGGTCAAGTCGGCAATCCTGGAGATGAAGATGGTGGCGGAAGGGTATTATGCCTCGGGCAGCGTGCATGCAGTCAAGCAGAATTTCCAGGTGGCGATGCCGATTTTCGAGGCGGTTCATGCCATTTTGTACGAGAACCGCGACCCTAAACGGGTGTTCCGGCAGTTGGAGTCTTTGTTCTTTTGATTTTTCATTGCCTCGATCGCGTGTCTTTCCCATGACTTGCCATGGGGTTTGTTTGCCTGGCCGAGAGTCCTGTCCTGAATGGATGCCGGCCGGGATTATGGACAATCTTTCAAAAATCCCAAAAATCCAGTATGGATTTGCTGTTGTGTTTCAAAAAGCCTACCTTTACGGTGTCTGTTCACGGAGTATTGATTAAGACAGAATAGCTACAGGGAACAAGGAATTTTTAAGAAAGAAATCCTTAAGTGGATTGCAAGTTGCTTATTGATTCAAGCGAAAACAAGGAAAGTCCAACCAAAAAATTCGTTTATCCCAAATCGGTCATTAGGCTTCGGGCAGATTGCTCGCTTATGTCATGCAGCATGCTTCTCGCCTAGCCGAAGGCGTAGCGGGCTACGTCGAGGCGTAGCGAGGAACAGGATGCGGACAGAAGCGGGCAATCTGCCCGAAAGCCTCGTTTTCCCAATCAGAAACGGACTCGGCGTGTCTAATGACCGATTTGGGTTTATGAAAAAGCTAAGCGTTATTTTGATGTCTTTGCTCTTTAGTGCCGGTATGGTTTTGCCGTCCGTGGCACAAGAAGGTTTCAAGGAAGCACTTCCTCCGAGCAAGCAAGAATCAGTGAAAGAGAACCGGAATCCGGTTCTGCAGAATCTTCCATCGAGGTCATTGAGGAGCTTGTCGAAAGCGGCATTGCCGGACATGAAGGAAATGCCGGGCAAGCCTCTTTTGAATAAGGAATCCGCCCAGCCTTTGTTGAAGGATGGGGCAACAGTCTATTATTCTCAGGCGCAGAATCCGGCCTCAAGAGGATTTTCCATGAAAGCCGGCGACGGCGAGGTTTCAAACTTCATGGGTGCGGTCTATACCCAGTCGGGGAATATGCTGATGCGGTTCAGCGTGGAAGGCAATACGGTGGGGGAACCGGAACTCTTGTCCTTCCCTTATCAAGGTCAGTACAGTGTTCTGTATCCTACCATGGGTACATGGATTGGGAAGTCCTATATAGGATTATGGGGCGATGACAGCCCTTATGGAGGAACTTCCATCTATGGCATGTTCTCCTTTGACCCGGCAACGGGAAGCGCCGAGCAATGGACGGTTTCGGACGAGGCTCTCATGGCCGTCCTCAATGCCAGCACGGCGGCATACGACTATGGAACGGAAACCATGTGGGTCTATACGCCTGAAATCAATGAGGCCGGTACGGCGTTCACGGGAAATTATTATTTGTATTCGTTTACTTTTTCCGGAACGGAGGCTATCGGGGCCCAAGGGGCTTTCGTGACCGGCTTGCCGTCAGACGGTTACTTTTTTTCCATCATGATAGACAAGGAAGGCCAGATGTACGGTTTGGGAACGGACGGCAGCCTTTATTCGGTGGACAAGGAAAGCGGCCAGGCTACTGCAGTGGGCAGCACCGGCATAGAGGTGGCGGATGCGGACGGACGGATGTACGGGCAGACGGCCGCCTACGATTATGCGGGAAATCGGATAATATGGAACTATATACCGAGCGACGGATCGGAAGTGGGTATTGCCACGGTGGACAAGGTTACTGCTGCCATCACCAAGCTGACCGACAGTTATTACCAGTTATCGTCCCTGGCTTCGGTCTATTACGTTGACCCGGCACCGATGCCGGTGGAAGGCCTTGCCTTGTCGTGGAAGGCCGGCCAGCTGACGGCTTCGTTCTCCGCTCCTTCCACGGACCAGAACGGGGATGCTTTGGCTTCCTTGGCCAAGGCGGAACTTTACCGTCTGAACGAAGGTTCCTGGGAGTTGGAAGATACCTTGGACAACCCGGTTCCCGGGCAGGTCTGCACCATCACGCATGCCACTTCTGAAAGCGGATTGCAGACCTATGCCGTCAGGGTGGAGGACGCCGAGGGGAATGCGTCTGCCTATGTTACGGCGCAGGTGACCCAGGTAGAAATCACGTTACCGTATGCCAATGGCTTCGAAGCAGATGAAACGGAGGCGATGGCCGCTTTGACTATTTCCGACCCCTTGGGGAAGGGAGGCATGGAACGGACGCAGGAAGCGGCTTACGAAGGCGAATGGTCTTTCAAGCTGACCAGCAATTACAATTCTGACAGCCGGGAACTGATTCTGTCGGGGATTCCGGTAGAGAAAGGAACCACATATGAAGTTTCGTTTGCCGTTGCATCGCCGGGTGCCACGAACTACGATGCCCTGTATCTGGTGATGGATAATGACTATTCTTCGGCCATGGCCGCGGCGTTGTCTGCGGATTGGATTCCGTTAATGTTCAATTTCACGGCGGAGGAGAATAGGCAATTCTCCTTGTCGTTCCTTGGCCTGAATGGCGAGCTTCCTATTTATTTGGATAATATCGGGATGCGGGAAATCGCCGGTCCGGATGTCCCTGGCACCTTGGTTGTCAATTCCGCCATGGCAGCGGATGAAGGCGCGATGCAGGTAGTCCTCGATATGACGGCGCCGAATCTGAGCATGGGGGGCGAACCTTTGGAATCGCTGGGCGGCATCATTGTGGAATACAGCCAATCCGAATATTTCGAGGACTTTATGGCCGACACCATAAAGTCGGGCATTCAATTGGGCGAAGCGGCCGATTACACCATCGACATTGAGGGCGGACCCGGAGAATATTACGTGAGGGCCAGGGCTTACAACAAAGCAGGCATCTGCCCGAACTACGCTTATTACGAAGAGGAATTCTGGGGTACGACGATACCTCTCAGTACCGGCTTTGTCGGTGTCGACGAAGTGGCCTTGCCCTCGACTGTATACACTGCAGTGAACGGGGACGGGACGGTTACTATTGGCTGGCGGCCGGCAAGCGGTGCGAATGGCGGTTATGTGGGGGATGTATCCTATGCGTTGGAGGAAAACGGCCAAAGCGTGGCGGCGGCCGATCCTGCCTACGATGAAGCATCCGGGCGTTTCCAATGCACTACCACTGTTCTGGAACCGGGCCTCCATGCCTTTGTGCTGACAGCCAGGAACGGGGAGACGGAAGACAGCCGGGAGATAGCCAGCTTGGGCGGTTACGAGGATTATGCCTGGCTGCACAACGTGGATCCTGGGTTGACAGTGGAACCGAATATCCTCTTTATGGATATGGAAGAATCCAATTCCGGTTTCGCCCAGGCCTTGTATCCTTCTCCGGGTCGCCCGATGTACATAGACCGTCTGACTTTGTTCGCCACGGCACCGGAGGAAGGTTCGGCTTCGGAACGGATAAAAATCTATATGGGGACGACTTCGATGGAATATTTCACGGGCGGGTACCTGAGCGAACCGGATTTCGTGGAAAAAGACAGCCTGACATTGGTTTACGATGGGGAAATCCAGTTCAAGGCCGGGGAAAACGCCGTGGAAATCCCGTTGACGGGTTACTATTATCCGGGAGAAGGGAACATCGTGCTGAACTTCGTGAAGCCCATGCAGGAGCCTGCGGCCTTTGCCGCCGCAGCCTACACGGGAGAAACCGAGTACCCGATGATCAAGTACCGCATGCCCAGCACGTCCATCGATTTTGACACGGTCAGCAGCTACAACAGCTTTACCACGGTTTCGGCAAAGTATTCTTCTGTTTCCATGATGGCAAATGAAAATACGGATCTGGGTACTATCAACATCACGGTAAAGGATCTGGAAACGGGCAGCCCGTTGCAGGATGCTCTGGTCCGTATCTGCAAGGCTGAAGGAACGGAAGGCTTGAATCTGGATCTGGAACTGCGTACCGATGCCGAAGGCCGGATCTCGTTCGCCTACGTGCCCGCAGGCGAATTCCTGATTGTGGCGAGGAAAGCCGGGTACGTCGCCAACGAGCCTCTTGCCGTCAGGGTCGACGGGGCTGGATCGACCGTGACCGAAGAAATCTCGTTGCTGGAAGCCTTTGAACTCCAATTGAGCGGTACGGTGTCCGATGTGCTGGGGAATCCGCTTTCCGGCGTGGCGGTGAAGGCCGAAGGTCTGGCAGTGTTCGAGGATACGACAGGCGAAGATGGCCGGTATCATTTGGAAAACATTTACGGCCCGTCGGATTATGCCTTGAGTTTTGCCAAGGAGGGCATGAAGACGCTTTCGATGAATCTCGATCTTGGCGGCAAGGACAGCACGTTGGATGTGGAAATGGATTACTATCCGTTGCCGGTTTCTTATGCCTCTGTCTCGGTGAATGAGGAGGGAGCGGCTCATGTCGAGTGGCTCCGGCCTGCCAATACGGCTACGGTCAGCTGGACTCCGGATGGTGAAGGCAACCAGCGTATGGCCATAGATCAGCAGAGTGCGTTCCGTTATGCCCAGAGGTTCACTCCCGAAGATCTGGAAGCTTACGGTCTGGCTGAGGGCAGCGCGTTGAGGATTGGTTTCGTGCCGGGTTCTGCAACGGCACAATATACCTTGGTGATTTGCGAGGATACCACTCGTGAACTGTTCCGTTGCCCGGTTTCCGCCAAGGATGTGGTGGAAATGGAATGGTATTATGCTGATGTGACGGAAGACGTTTCCATTGATTTGGAGAAGGAGCTTTGGTTGATAGTAGAAGTGGCGGAAAGCGCGAACCAAGGTTATGCCTGCGCGGCGACCCGCAGCGGCGGCGTTGCCGGAAAAGGTAATTTGATAGAGTATGCCGGGGTTTGGTATGAGCTGACCGATTTGTTCGGCTCTGCTTCCGGGAATGTCTTGCTGGCGTTGGAGGTTTTGGACGAAGCTACTTCCGTTGACCCTGTTGCCGGATACAAGATTTACCGGGGGTTGAAAGACACGGCCTTCGACAAGTACGAGCTTCTGACCCAAGAGTCTGTGAAAGAGCTGGAATACATGGATGAAAACTATGCTGCATTGCCTTTCGGGCAATATGTCTATGCGGTAGTGGCCGATTGGTCTGGCACGGAGCATGACAATCTGTCGAGTCCGGTCTGCACCAATGTCCTGAACAAGGACATGGAAATGGATCTGGCCTTCGAAATCACCTCCCCGGCCGGTTCGGCCCAAGGTGCATCCATTCTGCTGGCCAATGACGACGATGCCTATTCGGCGGTGGCTGATGCGGATGGCAAAGCGGTCATTGCCGATGTATGGCGCGGTGCTTATGAGCTGGTAGTAGAATTGCCTTATCATCAGCGTTTTGTGTCGGATATCAGCGTGGCTGAGGATTCCACCGTCAAAATCGCGTTGCAGGAAGTGATAACCGATCCGATCATCCTTTCGGCTTCGGTCAATGGCAAGGATGCCACTTTGACATACGGCGTCAATGCCTATAACTGGAGCGATGACATTGAATCCTACCCGGATTTTGCCATCGATGGTCTGGGCGAATGGATTCTGCTGGGCGGCGGAGAGAAAGGAGGCATGCAGTCCTCGGCCCAAGAGGCTTTCGTCTGGCCGAACATGGAGGAAGAGCAAAGCTTCATCGTCTATAACGACAACGAGGTGATGCCTGGGCCCTTGGGCTGGCCGGCTTATTCGGGCGAACGCTGCCTGCTGTCCATGTACCGGCTGGATGGAGATGCCAACAACGACTATGTGGTACGTCCGGTCCGGCAAGGCGGTGGAGTGTTCTCGTTCTATGTGCGGGGTGCGCAAAGCAGCGATGAGGTGTACAGCGTGGTTTATTCCGTCGCTGGAGCCGGACTGGAGGATTTCCAGGCGGTGGATGGCTATGAAGGCCTGATGGCTCCGGTCGGTTGGTCCTTGGTCAGCGTGGAGATACCGGAAGATGCCAAATACATAGGCATCCGCTATGAGTCGGAGTACCTGTACGGCCTGCAGCTGGATGATTTGAGTTACCAGTGGGATGCTCCGGCCAATCCGACCGGTTATGAACTCTATGTGGACGGAGTACTTGCCGGAGAAGTGGAAGCCTGCGAGCTTTCGTATACTTTCGAGAATCTGGCCGGCGGCGAGCATGACTTGGGCGTAGTGGCGGTTTATGCCAGCGGGAAATCCGGAATGGTGGAAACCACGGTGGAAATCAGCGAGGAGGCTATGCCGGTGGATTTGAATGTGTCTGTGGAAGTGACCGCCGATGGAGGCAATGCCACTTTGACATGGAAAGCAGCGGAAGGCTTTAGCCCGGAAAGCTACAAGGTATACTTGGGCGAAGAACTGAAAGCTGAAAACCTGACCGAGACTACTTATGTTTTTGAAGGCTTGGACAATGGTGAGTATACGGCTGCCGTAGTGGCGGTTTATGCTACGGGCGAATCCGAAAAGGCTATGAAAGACTTTGAAGTCAAGGGCGTTGGCAATGAGTTTCCGGCTTCGGTGGCCGATGCTGTCCTCTACCCGAATCCTTCGGACGGCCGTTTCCATATCTCGGTGCCGAAAGCTTGCCGGATGCAGCTGTATTCCATCGCCGGTCGGATGATAGGCCAAAGAGTATTGGCAGCCGGTCTTCAGGAATTCGACTTGCGGGCTTTGCCGGCCGGTACGTATTATGTGCGTTTGGTTGCCGGTGACGAAGCGGTTGTTCTCAAGGCGGTTATCCGGTAAAGATTCTGGATTTCCATTGCGGAAGGCTCGGGGCTATGCTCCGGGCCTTTCTTTTTTATCCCAAATCGGTCATTAGACTTTGGGAAGATTGCCCGCTTGTGTCATGCAGCATGCTTCTGGCCTAGCCGAAGGCGTAGCGGGCTACGTCGAGGCGTAGCGAGAAACAGGATGCGGACAGAAGCGGGCAAGATGCCCGGAAGCCTCATTTCCCCAATCAGAAACGGACACGGCGTGTCTAATGACCGATTTGGGTTTATAGGCTTTCCATTGCCTGTCCTATGCCTTGTCCGGCGGCTTTGCGGAAAATGTGTATCTTCGCGCTTTTAACCCGAATCGGTCATGAGACTTTGGGGAGATTGCCCGCTTGTGTCATGCAGCATGCTTCTGGCCTGGCCGAAGGCGTAGCGGGCTACGTCGAGGCGTAGCGGGAAACAGGATGCGGCCAGAAGCGGGCAAGATGCCCGGAAGCCTCATTTTCCCAATCAGAAACGGACACGGCGTGTCTAATGACCGATTTGGATAGCACTTGCCTGTTTAGGGCATTGGAATATGTTCACGATAAAGGAAATTGTCATGCGGGTTAGCAGAAGGAATTTTTGGTGGGCGGCCTTGTTGGGGCTTTTTATGGCGGGGATGCCTGTGACGGCGCAGACTTCTGTGCGGATTTGCCAGATACAAGGGTCGGGGGCGGCATCGCCGCTGGCGGGGGAAGAAGTGCGGACGGAAGGCGTGGTGACGCTGGCTTTGTCCGGGGACGGGCAGCTGGGCGGTTTCTTTATCCAGGATACGCTGGGGGACGGCGATGCCGCTACTTCGGACGGGATTTTCGTCTATGGACGGGAAGAGGTGCAGGCGGGCGATTATGTGGCGCTGACGGGGACTGTGGCTGAATACGACGGCAAGACGGAACTGACTTCGGTCCGGGATTTGGAGGTTTTGAAGCAGGGGGTCAGGATACCTTACGTCCCGGTCGGCTTCCCCGAAGGGCTTGCCGATAACTACGAGGCGTACGAAGGCATGGCCTTGATGTTCATGAATCCGCTATATCTCAATTCCACTTACGATTTGCGCTATGACGGCAGCCTGGAATTGGGGTCGGAACGCTTGCGGTCGCCTACCGATTATGTAGAACCAGGCAGCGCGGACTACGAGGCTGCCTTGGCATCGAACCGGAAAGACCGGCTGGTGCTGGACGATGGCAGTACTTTCCGCAACCCTTCGCCTACGCCTTTTCTGAATCAGGATGGCACTTGCCGGACGGGACAGCGGGTCGATACTCTGTATTGCGTGCTGGATGAGGTTGATGGCAGTTACAAGGTCTATGCAGCCGAGGAACTCCGCTGGAAAGGGAACGAGAGGACTGGAACGCCGGACGAAGCGGCTTTGGGTGACTATTCCTTGAAGGTCTGCGGTTACAATCTGGAGATGTTCTTTGCCGACGAGCCTTTGCAGACGGAGCGGATTGTCAATCTTCTGGATGCCATTGATGCCGATTTGTTCGGCTTGGTTGAAGTGGGCGGCGGTTCGGCGGTCATCGGGGCCTTGGTAGAGGCTTTGAACCAAGCCAAGGGCAGCGATGAATACGATTTTGTGCGTTGGTCCGGTTACGAGCCGGCTTCCACTTACACCTTGAACCATATCGTTTACCGGAAAGCCAAACTGGAGCCTTATGGCGGTTACTTCATGATCAATTCGGTGAACCCGATTAACCGCAAATTGGTGCAGGCTTTCCGTGAGATTGCCACTGGCGAGACTTTCATATACAGTATCAACCATTTCAAATCGAAGACCGGCAACGGGAGCGGGGCCGATGCCGACCAAGGCGATGGCCAAGGGGAATACAACAGCCGCCGCCGCCAGGAAGCCTACGCCGTGGTGAACAGGATCGGGGAGCTGCGCTATCATTATGAAACGGACAGGGCCTTGGTGATGGGCGACCTCAATGCGCTTTACATGGAAGACCCGATCCGGATTTTTGTGAATAAAGGCTATGAAGACCAAGTGCATAGATTCGAGCCTGAGAGCTATACTTATTGCTATGATGGCCAAGTGCAATTCTTGGATTATTCGTTGGCTTCGGAATCCATGCAGCCCTATGTGACAGGGGCTACGGTATGGCATGTGAACGCGGACGAGCCTTCTTTCTTGGATTACGACCGGGACGGAACGCATCAGGACGGCCCATACCGGGCTTCGGATCACGATCCGGTGATCGTGGGATTGAATTTCTCTGATGTGTCCAATGCGCCGGGAACGGTGGCGGCGGAAAGGAGTTGCCGGCTTTGGCCCAATCCGGCATCGGACGCTTTCCATGTGGAAAGTTCCCAAGCGGTGGATTTGAGCGTTTATACCTTGCAAGGCGCGTTGGTGTACCGTTCAGGGCTGGCTTCGGCACGTCATGAAGTGGAGGTGGCGGGTTGGTCGCCGGGCTGCTACGTGGTGGTTGCCCGTAATCAGCAAGGGGGATTGGAAAGGATGAAGTTGACGGTACTGTGATTGCCTTTCATGGATTGGAACGTGGCAAAACCGTCATTGTGCGTTGAAAAATAAAAGAAATATGATAAGAATTACCTCCATCGCCTGCATCGCGGGCTTTGTCGCCGGGGGCTTCGGCTCTTCTTCGGCATCGGATTCCATTCCTGTGAAAGACAGTGCAAGGGAAAATCCTTTCTTGGTATCGTGGGAAAATCAGGCCTACCGGATTCCGCCTTTTTCTTCAATCAAGGAGGAAGATTACCTGCCTGCCTTGCAGAAAGGCATCGAATGCCAGGACCAAGCTATCCAGTCTATTGTCCGCAACAGGGCGGAAGCCACTTTCGAGAACACGGTGCTGGCTTTGGAGAAGAGCGGGGAACTGATTGACAAGGTTTCGGCCGTGCTGTTCAATGTGGCGGCGGCGCATTCGAACGAGAACCTGCGCCAGATTGAAGCTGAGGCCATGCAGATGCTCAGCAGCCAGAGCGACAAGGTGTATATGAACCCTTTCCTGTTCCGCCGGGTGAAACGGCTCAAGGAGCAGGGTTATGTGACCGATCCGGCGCAGAAGAAGCTTTTGGACGACATGTACCGGGACTTCGTGCTGAGCGGGGCAGAGCTTGCGCCTGCGGTTCAGGATTCTCTCAAGGTTGTCAATGCCCGTTTGAGCGAGCTGGGCAGCCGATTTGCGCAGAACCTCTTGCTGGCTACGGCCGATTATACTTTGTATGTGGAGGATGCCAGCCGTTTGGAGGGGCTGCCGGCGGATGCCTTGCAAAGGGCTGCCAGGAAGGCTGAAGCGGCAGGCCGCAAGGGTTATGCGTTCGGGCTGGATAATCCTACGATTATGCCTTTTTTGCAGTACGTGAAGGACGCAGGCCTCCGCAAGGAGATTCTGGATGCCTATGCGGCGCGCTGCCAGGCCGGGAGCAAGTACGACAACAGCCAAATCGTCAAGGAACTGGTTGGATTGCGCCTGAAGAAGGCCCAGTTGCTGGGATTCCCTGATTACGCTTCTTATGTGCTGCAGACCCGGATGGCCAAGGATCCGGAGTCGGTCTATGCGTTGCTGGACGAAATCTGGCCCTATGCCTTGGATCGAGCCAAGGACGAGCTGGCGCAGATGAAGAAGTTCCGCAAGAAGGAGGACGGCCTGAAAGGGGATTTCCTGCCTTCGGATTGGAGGTATTACGCCAACCGGGTCAAGCAGGCCGAATATGCGTTGGATGAGAACGAGCTGAAGCCCTATCTGACGGTGGACAATGTACGCAACGGGATTTTCTACCTCTGCCAACGTTTGTACGGCATCGGTTTCGAGCTTTTGCCCGATGCCGAGACACCCACGCCCAATACTGCGGCTTATTTGTGCAAGGACAAGGATGGCAGCGTGCTGGGAGTCCTCTTCTTGGATATGACGGCCCGTCCCGGCCAGAAGTCGGGCGGAGCCTGGAACACATCCTATGTGGAACAGTCTTACAGCGAGGACGGCAAGCGGCTCACGCCAGTGACCTCGATTGTCTGCAACTTCACGCCTGCTGCCGGCGATGAGCCGGTGATGCTGACCATGGACGAGACCGAGACTTTCTTCCATGAGTTCGGCCATGCCTTGCACTGCCTCTTTTCCGATGTGCCTTACGAGGCATTGAGCAGCGTGCCTCGCGATTTCGTGGAGCTGCCTTCGCAAGTGATGGAGCATTGGGCCTTGCACCCCTTGATGCTCAAGGAATACGCCAAGCATTGCAAGACCGGCGAGCCTATGCCGCAGGAATTGGTGGACCGCATCCAGGAAGTGCGGAACTACGGCCAGGGCTTTGCTACCACCGAGCTTTTGGCGGCCGCCTTGCTCGATATGGATTACCATACATTGACCGCCTTTCCCGCCGATTTGGATCCTGAAAAGTTCGAGCAGGCCGAGCTGAACAAGAAACGGGGCTTGATTCCCGAAATCTATCCCCGTTACAAGAGCAATTACTTCTCGCATATCATGGATGGGGGGTACAGTGCCGGCTACTACAGTTATATATGGTCTGAAGTGCTTGATGCCGATGCCTTCGATGCCTACCTGGAAAGCGGGGACATCTTCAATACCAGGATTGCCGAGTCTTTCCGCAACGACATCTTGAAGAACGGCGGCTTGTACGATGCGATGAAGATGTATGTCAAGTTCCGCGGGCATGAGCCGGATCCGAAGGCTCTTTTGCGGAGTCGCGGCTTGTTATAAGGCGGCGTGTGATAACGGGCGGTCTGCTTCGTTGCGAGCCTTGTGACGGGGCGGTGTGTCATGACGGGCAATCCGGCTTCGCCGAAGACTGTCTGCACCCTCGGCAGAGCCCGGACAAGGCAGGCTCAGCCGATGCCCTCCGTCTCGGACATGTCCAAGCAAAGGAACGGCTTGGCATGGCGTTCGCTCCATCGGGGCTTTGGCTCTGCGCTGGGTTTGCATTGTTTTTCGAGACTCGCGCCCGGTCACGAACCGCAGTGCAAGCCGGGCGCGGATGGCAGATTCATCCGTACTCTGCCGAGGCGGAGCCTGCGCTCGTTGCGAAGCTGCGACAATGCGCTCCTTCGTTCTCGCTCTCAGTGCCTTGCATCTCACCATCCTGACGCACAGCTCGGGAGTCCGGTACTTTGGGTGATTCCCTGGGATTCGGGTCGGCAAGGATAGTGTCCGTATTCCGGATTGATTAGATATACCTATTCAGATGATACGCGTAGAGAATGTTTCCAAGAGTTTCGGGCATTTGCAGGTGCTTGACTCGGTGAGCCTGCAAGTGGAGGATGCCACGGTGGTGAGCATCACAGGAGCATCCGGGGCAGGGAAGACCACGCTTTTGCAGATTATGGGCAGCTTGGACCGTCCCGATTCGGGCAAGGTCCTGATAGGGGATACCGATGTATACGGTCTGTCGTCCAGGCGGCTTTCGGAATTCCGCAACACTCGTATCGGCTTCGTGTTCCAGTTCCATTACCTTCTGCCGGAATTCACTGCTTTGGAAAATGCGATGATGCCGGCCTTGATTGGCGGCAAGAACCGTCATCAGGCGGAGAATGATGCCGCTGAGCTGCTCGATTTCCTGGGGCTTGGCGCACGCATGAGCCACAAGCCTTCCGAGCTTTCCGGCGGGGAGCAGCAGCGCGTGGCCGTGGCCCGGGCCTTGGTCAACCGCCCCGAAGTGGTCTTTGCCGACGAGCCTTCCGGCAATCTGGATACCGCCAATGCCTTGGCTTTGCACAAGCTTTTCTTCGATTTGCGGGACCGTTACCGTCAGACCTTTGTGATTGTGACTCATAACCCGGAGCTGGCAGCCATGTCTGATTGCAGTATCGAGATGAAAGACGGGAGGATTTTGGAGTCCGCCTGAGCCTTGTCCGGCTTGGACCGGACCGAGGCGGAGAAGCTTCGGCGAAACCACTCTTCGAGGTTCATCCTCGATTCCTTTTCCCCCCTCGCGATTCGCTAAACAAATAAATTCAAACAGTTTCTTGTAGAAACTGCCTTGAGAATATCAAATATTAGTGTATCTTTGCACTCCTTTTTGGCAAAAACTGTTGTTTTTGGTAAAATTATGATTAACATTACATTACCTGACGGTTCGATAAAGCAGTATCCCGAAGGGGTTACGGCTCTCGAAGTGGCCAAGAGCTTGAGCGAAGGCTTGGCTCGCAACGTATTGGCCGCGAAAGTGGATGAAGAAGTGTGGGACGCTACTCGCCCCATCCACAAGGATTGCCATCTCACCTTGCTTACCTGGCAGGACGAGGATGGCCGTGCTGCTTTCTGGCATTCCACGGCGCACTTGGCCGCAGAAGCCATCGAACAGCTTTACCCTGGGGCGAAATTCGGGATCGGCCCCCATATAGATACCGGTTTCTACTACGATATAGATTTCGGCGACAATGAGATTTCATCGGATGATTTTCCGAAAATCGAGGAGAGGGTAATGAAGCTGGCTGCTGAAAAGCAGGCTTTTGTCCGCAAGGATGTGAGCAAGGCCGATGCCATCAAGTATTTTGCCGAGAAAGGGGACGAGTACAAGCTGGACTTGCTCAACGATTTGGCCGATGGCACGATTACCTTTTATACCAACGGCACGTTTACCGATTTGTGCCGCGGGCCGCATATTCCGGATACCTCTTTTATAAAGGCGTTCAAACTCACCTCGATTGCCGGGGCCTATTGGAGAGGGGATGAGAAGCGCAAGATGCTGACCCGTGTGTACGGGGTTTCCTTCCCCAAGCAGAAAGACCTCAAGGAATACTTGGAATTCTTGGAAGAAGCCAAGAAGCGCGACCACCGCAAGATTGGCAAGGAAATGGAGCTTTTCACTTTCTCTCCGAAAGTGGGAGCCGGCCTGCCTATCTGGCTGCCTAACGGTACGGCCATGCGCGAGCAATTGGAAAAGTTCCTGAAGAAAGTGCAGCGCAAGGCCGGGTATGTACAGGTGATGTGCCCGCATATCGGGAACGTGGAGTTATATAAGACTTCCGGCCACTACGACAAATACGGCAAGGATTCGTTCCAGCCTATCAATACGCCGGTGGAAGGCGAGCAGTTCTTCCTCAAGCCGATGAACTGCCCCCACCACTGCGAGGTGTACCGTTCCAAGCCGCGTTCATACAAGGATCTGCCTTTGCGTATTGCCGAGTTCGGTACCGTGTACCGTTACGAGCAGAGCGGGGAATTGCACGGTTTGACAAGGGTTCGGGGCTTTACTCAGGACGATGCCCATATCTTCTGTACCGCTGATCAGCTGAAAGCCGAGTTCGAATCGGTGATAGATATCATTCTTTTGATTTTCAGAACGTTGAATTTCAAGGAGTATTCGGCTCAGATTTCGCTCCGCGACAAGGTGGACCACAGCAAGTACATCGGGTCGGACGAAAATTGGGAAAAAGCCGAAAAGGCTATCATCGAAGCGGCTGCCGAAAAAGGTTTGAACACCTATGTGGAATACGGCGAAGCGGCATTCTATGGGCCCAAGCTGGACTTCATGGTGCGCGATGCCTTGGGTCGCAAATGGCAGCTGGGCACGGTGCAGGTGGATTACAACCTGCCCGAACGTTTCGGCTTGGAATATGTGGGCGCCGACAACCAGAAGCACCGTCCCATCATGATCCACCGGGCTCCTTTCGGTTCCATGGAACGTTTCGTGGCCGTGCTGACCGAAAATACGGCCGGACGCTTCCCCTTGTGGCTCACCCCGGTGCAATTCACTGTATTGCCTATCAGCGAAAAGTACCTGGATTACGCCAAGAAGGTCAAGGAAGTTCTGGAAGATCAGGATTTGCGTGGCAATATCGATGACCGCAACGAGAAGACGGGGCGCAAGATCCGCGATGCCGAAATGAAACATATCCCGTATATGCTGGTTGTGGGCGAGAAGGAAGCAGCCGAAGGTTCGGTTTCTGTCCGCAAGCACGGCGAAGGCGATCTGGGCAGCATGAAGCTGGAAGATTTTGCCAAGCGGGTAACTGAAGAAGTAAAAGAATACAAATAAAAAACAAACACGCAAGGGCGGACTTGTCTCTCGTCGGTTCGGACGGACGGGGATGATGTCCCGGAAGAGCCTCCGATGGAGGCTTCCCTGAAAAATGAGGAGGACCGAGCCATAGCTATTCCCAGCAACAGAAATCAGAACCGTGGTTTTCGCGCTCCAGTGAAAAAGGAGTTCGAACACAGGATTAACCGCCGTATTACCGCGCCGGTAGTGCGCGTGGTAGGAGACAATGTGGAACCCGCTATCATGCATCTGAAAGAGGCGTTGAAGATTGCGGAAGAAAAAGGTTTAGACCTGGTGGAGATTTCCCCTACTGCCAATCCTCCGGTATGCAAGGTGATCGATTATCAGAAGTTCCTTTACGAGCAGAAGCGCAAGCAGAAGGAAATCAAGGCCAAGAGCGCCAAGATCGTGGTCAAGGAAATCCGTTTGGGGCCTCAGACCGATGATCATGATTTCAATTTCAAGCTGAACCATGCAAAGCGGTTCCTTTCCGAGGGTTCCAAGGTGAAGGTGGATGTGTTCTTCCGGGGACGTACCATTGTATACAAGGAACAGGGGGAAGCCATGCTGCTGAAATTCGCCGAAGCTTTGCTGGAGTTCGGCAAGCCGGAGAGCATGCCCAAGCTGGAAGGCAAGCGGATGATGATGATGATCCAGCCGGTCAAGACCTTAGCCAAGAAGCCTGCCCCCAAGCAAGGCGAAGCTTCTGCCAATTCCAAGCCGGCGGAGTCCAAATCAGGCGCGGATGCCAGCGAGCAAGAGAAGATAGATTAGTTAACAAACCCATAAATAAAAATCATGCCAAAAGTAAAGACCAAATCGGCTGCAAAGAAAAGGTTTTCTTTCACCGGAACGGGCAAGATTAAACGTCATCACGCTTACAAGAGCCACATCTTGACCAAGAAGAGCAAGAAGCGCAAGCGTAATCTGACGTATTCGGCTATCGTCCACTCTGCCAATGTGCGGGCAGTGAAGGATATGCTGAACCTCTAATCCGCCTGTAGTATCGATGCCGCTGTTTCCGGAGGGCGGGGAAAAAACTCTGGAAAGAAAGTATTAATTGATTATGAGCACAGAAGTCTTCTGAAACAAGGAAGCGCTCATACAAAAAAACACTAAAATGCCAAGATCAGTCAATGTCGTAGCCGCTCGGGCTCGCAGAAAAAAGATCATGAAACTGACCCGCGGCCAATTCGGGCGCAGGAAGAATGTCTGGACCGTCGCCAAGAACTCTTGGGAAAAAGGTCTTACTTATGCTTATCGTGACCGCAAGGCCAAGAAGAGAAGCTTCAGGAATTTGTGGATTGTACGTATCAATGCCGGTATCCGTCCTTACGGTATGTCCTATTCCGCCTTTATCGGGAAATTGCATCAGAAGCACATAGACTTGAACCGCAAGGTTCTGGCCGATTTGGCGATGAACCATCCCGAAGCATTCAAGGCTGTCGTAGATAGTGTGAAATAATTAGCAACCCTATAAATATAAGTTACCATGAGCAAACCGGCATTAATGCAATTTGTTGACACTTTGACAAAAAGCAATGAACTGCCTGCTTTCAAGGCTGGCGACACCATAACCGTAAGTTATAAAATCAAGGAAGGTAACAAGGAACGTATCCAGCAGTTCCAGGGCGTTGTCCTGCAACGTAGCGGCAGCGGCACCACGGCAACTTTCACGGTGAGGAAGATGTCGGGCAACATCGGTGTGGAAAGGATTTTCCCCATCAATTCGCCCTTCATTGAGAAAGTGGAAGTGAATAAGCGCGGGGTTGTCCGCCGTGCGCGTATCTTCTATTTGCGCAAGCTTACAGGCAAGAAGGCTCGTATCAAGGAACGTCGTTTCTGATTTCCGGAGCCATTGGAAAGGGGAAGAGGGGTTATCTGGACAGGCATTTGAAATCATCCTCAGGCGGTGTGCCGGAGTGAGCAGATGCAAGGCGCTGAGAGCGAGGACGAAGGAGCGTACTGTCGCTGCTTCGCAGCGAGCGTGGGTTTGGCCTCGGCAGGGTAAGAGTGAATTTGTCCTCTGCTGAGGCTTTGTACTGTGGTTCGTGACTGAGTTCGAGGCTCGAAAGGCAGTGCGGGCGGACGCAGAGTCAAGACAATCGGACTCTGCCGAGGTCAGCCTGCTTTCGGCGAAGCCAAAGCAGGCTGCTCATTATGGCATACCGCCTTTTTTTCTTATTTTTGCGTTTTTTCCAACTTTGACCCGGATCGGTCATCAGACACGCCGTGTCCGTTTCTGATTGGGGAAATGAGGCTTCCGGGCGTCTTGCCCGCTTCTGTCCGCATCCTGTTTCCCGCTACGCCTCGACGTGGCCCGCTACGCCTTCGGCCAGGCCAGAAACATGCGCATGACACAAGCGGGCAATCCCCCAAAGTCTGATGACCGGTTTGGGTTTATTGGAAACCTGTCCTGCAAAGTGGGACGGGACCCTGCCTGCGGGCGTATCTCCGTTTTTCAAGCAGATGCGTATGAACAAAAGGTTTTGGCTTTTGCCGTTTCTTCCAGGAGTATTCTTTCTGGCATTCCTGTCCTGCTCGGATGAGGCTTATGACTTGAATCGTCCATTGGATAAGACGGTTCTGATCGGCGGGGACAGTCTGTATTTCCCATTGGGAGAGACCCGGATTTTCACATTGGATGTCTTGCTGGGGGAAGGTGCGTTTGAAGGGGTCTTGAAACTGGACGAAAACGGCTGTTATGTGCTTCGGCCCGATCCGGATCAGATAAGTTTGTCTGTCGCCGCCGTGGATACGGCTTCTTTGCACCTCCCGGATGTCTCCGGTTCATCGGCATTTCCGCTTCCGCCTCTTTCCGGAGGAAGCGTGGATATGGACCAGGTGGTGGAATTGGAACTTGTCTCGGAGGCTTTGCCGGAAGAGATTCTGTCATTGGAGCGCATTGATTTCTCCAATGCGGTTCTGGAGGTCGGCATAGAGTTCGCCGGTCTGGATGCGGAGGCTTTGGGGGCTTTGCAACCGGATTTGGCCATCCAGTTCCCTGCTGCAATGCGGTTTCCGGAGGGAAGTCCTGTGGATTCCCGGAATGCCCTGCCTGTCGACGCTTTCAACATGGAGAATGGCTTCAGTCAGAGCTTGCCTCTGGAATCCTTGCAGCTGGATCCCTCGGCCATGCAGGATTACCGTCTGGAACTTTCTTTGCCTTTGCGTCTTGCAGGGCGGCTGTCTTCTTCCGCGGGCTTGCCTGCATCGGTGGATGTCCGTTTCACTTGTTCATTGAGCCATTTGCAGGCACGGGAATTGCGCGGCGTGTTCGACCCGGTCGTGCCGGAATGGAATACGGACCTGGATGTCGGCTTGGTCCCGGATGCTTTCAGGAATCCCGGCGCGAATCTGGATTTCAGCAAGCCGTATATCCTGATTTCGGTGGATTGCAATGCGGATATCCCGATGTACGCTGATGTGGAGTTCACTCCTTGGGGGGCGGGCGGCGCGTGGACAGACCTCGCGCAGGAGGCTCGGATTCATCTGCCTGCACAGTCGGAACGGGCGGAAGGAGCCATGCATTATTATCTCTGCCATGATCAGGCTTTGTGCCCGGCGGATGGCATCTTTGTGCAGGCAGATGTGCCGAGCCTGTTCCGTCATATGCCGGACTTGTTGCTGGTGAATGTCAAGATGCACGCTGATACGGCCCGGGTCCATTCCTATTCATTGGAGGAAGAGTACCAAGCTGATGTTTCTGTTTTTCTGGATATCCCGATAGTGTTCGGGGAGGAGCTGTTCATGCCTTTCGGGGATACGTTGTTATCTGGCATACCGGAGTCTATGTCCATGTACATGGAAGGGGACGAACTGGTTGTCTACGGGGAGGCTTTCAATACGTATCCGATGGATTTCCTGATGGAGATGCAGCTTTTTGATGCCGAACGCCGGCTGATACCATTGGAGACGGGGCCTGCGCAGATGGTGGAGGCGGCTTCGGACGGGCAGACATCGAGGAGCCTGGTGGAATTCAGGTTTGTGGATCGGGACGGCATTCTCGATGAAAGGCCGGTCAGGAGCATGTTTGTCAGCTGCCAGGCGACAAACAATGCGGAGGCTGTGGGGATGCCTGTCCGGGCCAGTTCCATGTTCCGAGGATCTCTGAAATTGAAAAAGACCGGCGGATTCGCTTTTGATGCAGAAGAGCTGCTCGACGGCATGCGATGATAGCAGGCATGTTTTGCTGCATACAGGATTCATGGCTATGAAGAAGATTGCTTTATTTGCGTTTTTTATATTATCGGTTGTGCCTGCGTCTCATGCACAGGTCCCTGTCTCCGGCGTGGGGTATTTCCAGCCTGGTTATGCATACAGGCACATGCTCAATCCTGCCTTTGTGCCGATGTACGGGTATGTAGGGATTCCGGTTGCCGGGAACGCTGATTTCCGTTTGGGAAGCAATATGGGCTTGGCGGATTTCCTGTATCCTATGCCGGATGGCAGCCTGGGGA
Organism: uncultured Bacteroidales bacterium; assembly: GCA_944320265.1. Classification (GTDB taxonomy): domain Bacteria; phylum Bacteroidota; class Bacteroidia; order Bacteroidales; family P3; genus Pullibacteroides. Next base: position 126,178 of record CALUGT010000003.1, read on the forward strand.
CATTCATGCATCCAGAGGTTGATGCGGACGCCTTCCTGAAGCGGATGCATCGCCGCAATTACATAGGCATGGATTTCAACAGCATGTTGCTGTCCGGAGCTTGGTTCAGCGGGAAATCATTCTGGAACGTCCATGCCGCGGTCCGGGGCATTTTCCAGATGGGCTTGCCTTACGAGCTTTTCGAATTTGCCAAGAGAGGCATGTACAGGAATCCTACCCGGTACAAGATGGAAGATATTGAAATGGCATTCAAGTCCTATATCGAATTGGCGGTAGGTTATGCCCGTCCTGTTACGGATGAGATAACGGTAGGGGGGAAGTTCAAGTTCCTGCTGGGGCTGGTTGAAGCGGAACTCAGGATGGACAAAGTGGATGCCAGCATGGGAGATGATGTGTGGAAGTTGAACAGCACGGCAGATTTCAGGATATTCGGGCGTTTGCTGGAGTGCGACTGGCCACAGGATGAGAGCCTGCCTGCGTTTTCGTTCGGCGATGTCGGTCTGTCCGGCTTCGGCGCTGCTGTCGATGTAGGAGGGGAATACCGGCCCTCGTTCTTGCCAGGTCTCCGTTTTTCCCTTTCATTGCTTGACTTGGGCTTTATCGGGTATCCCAGGAACAGCATACAGCAGTATTCTGCCTCAGGGGAAACCGATTTCGATGGTTTCGAGGATCTGGGGCCGGATGTGGATTGGCGCGGTCAGCTGCAGGATGCAGCGGATGGCTTGTTGTCCTTGGCCGATTTCGAAGAGGCGGCCGTGGACAAGTCCATGGCGAGGATGATTAATCCAAGCTTGAACATCGGGGCGGAATATGCGGTATGGAACAACCGTTTCAGCGTCGGGTTGCTCAATACGACCACCTTCTATCATTCTTACACGGAAAACGAGCTTTCTCTGATTGCTAATCTGCGTCCGGTGCGATGGTTCTCTTTCTCTCTGGCATACTCGTTTTTCGGTCTTGCCAACGGTTTGGGCTGGGCTTTGAATTTCACTCCGGACGTGGGCTTGAATGTGTTCATCGCGTCCAATTACACTCCGCTGGAGGTCAATCCGCAGTTCATTCCTCTCAGGCGGGCGCATCTGGATCTCCAGTTCGGGATGGTGGTTCCTTTGACGAGGAATAGGCCTCAGGTAAGCGGGCGCGATCCGATGAATGTGAATATCTATCCGTATGGACCGAGTGCGTCCCGTCAGTCTGCAAACAAGGTCAAGAACAAAAGGAATATAAAGAAAATCAAACTGTAAGACAGTGGAAAAGGAACAGCGGGACATTGGGGGACGCAAACTTGCAGCGGAAGCAGGCTTGCCTGTAGTGGAATGCTTTTATTCGTTGCAAGGCGAAGGTTTCCATAGTGGATGGCCGGCCTTTTTCATCCGTTTGGCCGGTTGCAGGAACGCATGCGCTTTCTGCGATACCAAGGAGTCCTGGGATGAGGCAGGGTATCCTTTGCATTCTCCTGAGGATTTGCGGGACGAGGCTTTGTCTTTCGGGGCCAGCGCCTGCGTGGTGACAGGCGGAGAACCTATGTTGCATGATTTGGATGCTTTGTGCGGATGCCTGCGCAAGGCGGGGCTCAGGCTTTGGTTGGAGACATCCGGTTCCGAACCGATGTCTGGCAACTGGGATTGGATTTGCCTTTCACCTAAGAAAGGTATCCCGGTAGTCGATAAAGCCTGGTATGACTCGGCTACGGAACTGAAGGTGGTCATTGAGAGCGAGGCCGATTTCGCCTTTGCCGAAGCCGAGGCGGGGAAAGTCTGCGGCGATTGCGTTTGTTTCCTGCAGGCTGAATGGGGGATGTCCCAGGACTTGATGCCGGTCTTGCTGGATTATATATTGCGGCATCCACGTTGGAAACTTTCTTTGCAGACACATAAGATGCTGGGCGTGAGGTAGCTTTGTGCCATCCGCGGGCTTCCCTGCTTTTGCGGGCTTCTTCAACCCGAATCGGTCATTAGACTTTGGGGAGATTGCCCGCTTGTGTCATGCAGCATGCTTCTGGCCTAGCCGAAGGCGTAGCGGGCTACGTCGAGGCGTAGCGAGGAACAGGATGCGGACAGAAGCGGGCAAGATGCCCGGAAGCCTCATTTTTCCAATCAGAAACGGACACGGCGTGTCTAATGACCGATTTGGGTTCAATCAATCTTTTTTGCTAAATTCGCCCCATGATGAGATGCCATTTCCGCAAGGCAGCATTCCTGCTGCTCTTTCTGGCAGCCAGCTGCCTTGATTTGCATGCCACGCATCAGAAAGCGGCGGAATTGATCGTGGAACATGTTTCCGGGTATACCTACCGGGCAAAGCTCTATACGTACACTTTCACGCAGACCGATGTGGACCGTCCTCAGTTGGAAATCGGATGGGGGGACGGGACATCTTCCGTCCTGACCCGTTCCCGGGAGGTCATTCTGGACAACGACACCAAGCTGAACTATTATGAAGGGACGCATACGTATGCCGGTCCGGGTACCTATACTTTGTATATGGAGGACCCGAACCGGAATTCCGGCGTGGTGAACATTCCCAACAGCGTGCTGACCTATATGTATATTTCTACCACGATAATGATAAGTCCTTGGTTGGGAGAGGGAAACGACAGTCCTGTCACGACCCGTAACCCGGTGGACGATATGGCATGCTTGGGGCAGCGTTACGAGCATAACCCTGGCGCTTACGATCCGGATGGCGACAGCCTGTCGTACCAGTTGATTCCCTGCCGAGGCGAAGGAGGCGAACTCATTCCCGGCTATGCCTATCCGGCCGCCAGCGATACTTTCATGATCGATTCCCGTTCGGGGACTCTGGTCTGGGATGCGCCTGTGGCTCAAGGCGAGTACAATGCAGCTATCCTGATCGAGGAATGGAGGAACCGGATCCGGATAGGGACGCTGACCCGGGACATGCAGATTATCGTGCGGGCCTGCGACAATCGTCCTCCTTATATCGAGACGGAGGATTCTTATTGCGTGGAAGCCGGGCAGACCTTGGCTTTCCCGGTCTGGGTCTTTGATAGCGACGGGAATGAATTGATGCTGGAAGCAGCGGGCGAAATCATGCAGGGCGGTCGCCGGGCAGGAGTCAATACCTTGCATTCTGGTGTGGATTCGGCCGTTTTCCTGTTTTACTGGAATACGGAGCTGGAAGATTCCAGGAATGCCGAATATGTCTTGTATCTCAGGGCCGAGGATGATGGAGATCCCTCTCTCAGTTCGGTCAAGACCGTGCGTGTCAAAGTGATGCCTCCGCCAGTCCGCATGGAAGACGCTCAAGTGGCAGGGAACGGGTTCCATCTGGCTTGGACTTCGGCCCTGAGCCCTCATGCTGTCGCATACGATTTGTACCGTAAGGATTACTATGGACAGGAACCTTTTTATGACAGTTGCCGTACCGGCATAGGGGATTCATCGTACCATTTGTTGTGTTCGTTGCCCGTGGCGCAGAATCATTACTTCGATACAGGGGTGGAAGAAGGACGGGAATATTGTTACCGTGCCATAGTCCGGTGTGAAGACGGGGATGAGAGCCGTCAATCCGACAGATGCTGCCTGCGTCTGAGGAACGAGAGGCCCTTGATGACTCATGCCAGCGTGGAGGTGACGGATTCTTTGCGAGGCAAGGTGGAGTTGGCCTGGAGGGCTCCCTCGGACCTGGATTCGGCGTGGATGCTGGCCAGGGAATACAGTCTGTATGCGGGAACATCGCCGGACAGTCTTTCCTTGCGGGCTGTCATGCCTTTTGCCTGGGAATGCTCGTATACGGACAGCAACCTGAACACTTCCGGATGCCGATGGTATTACCAAGTGCTGCTGGACACGGTTCAAAGCTCCTTGGTGTCGACCGTGGACTTGTCCTCCCAAGTCCGTACTCATAGGATAGGTTTGGCTTGGGATGTCTTGCAGCCGTGGATGAATTACCGTTACGATGTATATCGTTACGATGACTCTTCGGCTGGGTTCCGCTTGATCGGAAGCACGAGGGAATGCGCTTACGAGGATGCCGAGGTGGAAGTGGAAAGGCCTTACCTGTACTATGTGGAGGCCATAGGCGGCTATTCCGCGGCAGATATGCAGGATACGTTGCGGGACAAGTCGGAACAAGTCTGGGGCATGGCAGTCGAAGGCAGGCCTTGCCAGGTATTCCTGGCTTTGGAAGAGTCTTCATGCCAGCCGTTGTCCAATTCCTTGCGATGGGATTTCGACAGCACAGGCTTGGGTACGGGTGTCGCCGACACTGCGTTTTCTTTGGACGAAAGGGCGGAGTGCGAGGCCTCGGTATCGTATTACGAAATTTACCGCAAACGGGTGGAAGACGAGGATTATGCTTTGCTGGCTACCGTGGAGGGGACTGATTACGAGGATGCCGATCCCGGTTCTTGGTTCTGCTGGTATTATGTAGTGGGAGTCAATGAATCCGGTTTGGCCGGGGAACCCAGCAACGAGGTATTCGTAAACAATTGGGATTGCTTTTCATTCAATCTGCCGGACGTGTTCACTCCGAACGGCGACCAGTGGAACGAGACCTGGACAGCCATAGACCCCTTGGCAGTGGAACGGTTCCATGTCAAGGTAGTGAACCGCTGGGGCGTTACGGTGTTCTCTTCTTCCGACACAGGGTTTTCCTGGAATGGGAAAGTAAACAATACCGGTGCTGCCTGTCCTGACGGCGCTTATTTCTATATGGCTGAGTTCGAGACCCATGCCCAAGGCCTGACTTTCAAGAAGATACAGTCTGGCAGCGTGTCTATATTGCGCTGAACGGCACTTGCCCGTAGATGAAGGGCAGGTCTGGTCGATAACCTCGGGCGAGGATGAGAAGAATGGCTATTGCTGCGGTAATCAGGAACTGCACAGCCAGCGGGCTTTGGTAGAAGATGCGCATCAAGGCATTCTTTTGCTTCTCCTTCAGGAAAATGCCGATGAACGCTATGGCCGTCAGGGCGAAGCATGTGCTGTACCGGCTCAGTATCTCTGGCAGGGGTGTTCCTTGCGCGGGGACGAACAGTCCGAAAAAGTAGTCTGCGGCTTGTTGCAGATGGCTGGTACGGAACAGGATCCACGAAAGGCTGAGTGCGTTGAAAGTCAGGAACCAGCCCGCTATCTTCCCGAAACGTTTTTTTTCTACCCGTTCAGGCCATGCCGTGCATTTCTCGATGCAAACCAGCACTCCATGGACTAAGCCCCAGAGCAGGAATCCCATGCCGGCTTCATGCCAGAGTGCGGCCATCAGGAAAACGGCCGTCAAGGCTATGCACATCTTCCATTTCCCGTGCCGGTTGCCGCCCAAGGGGATATATGCATAGTCACGAAGCCAGGACGAGAGGCTGATGTGCCAGCGCCTCCAGAAATCGGTCAGCGTGCAAGCTTGGTACGGGGCACGGAAATTCCCGGGAAGCTGGAAGCCTAAGAGCGCGGCTATGCCGATGGCAATGTCGGCATACCCGGAGAAATCCATGTAGATGCGCAGGCTGAATGCGTAAAGGGCAATCCATTTTTCCATGCCGGAGTACATTTCCGGTTGCATGAAGATGGCCGGGGAGGAATGCAGCGCCAGATAGTCGGCAAAAATGATTTTTTTTATCAATCCGGTGATTATCAGTCCTAAGGCGATGGAGAACTCTTTGCGGCTCAGCATGTAATATTGTCGCAGCTGAGGCGCGAATTCTCCGGTACGGACAATAGGGCCGGCTATGGCTTTGGGAAAGAAACAGTAGTATAGCCCGAAGTCGGCGATATTGGATATGGCTTTGGCGGATCCCCGTTTGATGTCGACCAGATAGCTGATGGCTTGGAGAGTGAAGAACGACAGACCTACCGGCGGGAACAGGCTTTCGAACCAGGCCGGGCCGGCGAAAGCGGAAGAAAGATAGTCGGCGGAGAAATAGTCGATGGCAGTAAATCCCGTGTCGAAAAGGGCGTTGAAGCTCTGAATGAAGAAGGCGTTGTATTTGAAAACGGCGAGAATAAGCAGGTTGGCGATGATGCCGGCCGTCATCCAGCGTTTCTTGGAACAGTCCGGGGCTGCGCTTGTCTGAAGGCCGATTCCGTAGTTGAGCAAAATGGATAGCAGGAGTATGAGGAGGAAGGCTCCCGCCATTTTATAGAAGAAGAACAGGCTGCATGCAAACAGGAATGTGTTGCGGGCTTGGCGTTTCCTGTGCAGAAGGCAGAATCCGGCCAGAACGATGGCCAGGAATATCCAGAATCCTATGCCGGTGAACAGGAATCCTTTGCCGGGATTGTACTGGAGGAAGTGAAGGATGAAGTCCATGGTGCGGTTGTTGAGTGGAATGAAGAGTCAGTGCTTTTTTTCGCTTTGAAGTTCCTTGGCTCTGCGGAGTGCGGCGTTCCGGTGTTCTTTTGCAAGGAATTCCCGGTATTCCTCTGACAATGCCTTGTAGAAAAGCTTGGCATCCAAATCGGCCTCTTCCAGGCTTGTCATGTCCGGCGGAAAGGCTTTTTGCCCGTTCCAGTAGATGCAGGCTGTCTGCCATGCGGCTTCTTTCTGTATCTGGCGGATTGCGGCAGGGTCCAGCCCTCTTTCTTCGGCATCCTTGTCGGCGATTCCGAATACCACTACCGGCAGGTCTGGCATCAGGCTGCGGATGTAGCTCAATTCGTGTAGCATTCTCAATCGGAACCCTTCATATTTGCTTTCCACGTCTTGTCCTGCGTCTGTTTCCGGAAGCAGGCTGCTTCCGAATCTGTAGAGAACCAATGCTGTATTGCTCAGGTTCATCTGGTCGGTCAGGAATCGGCGGTTATTGACCGAGAATACGCGGCCGTGGCTTCGAGGCAGGTAAAGATTGTCCACGCAGAGACCGCTGGTATCGTTGAGGGACAAGCTGTAGAGATTGCAGTTCCGGTTTAATTCCATCCCGATCCGGATTTGCCGGCATGAAGGAGGGATGGCATAGGTGAGCCTTTTCTGGCCTGGTGCGGACAGGCTTGCGCTCAAGGATAAAGGTTGGTTGTCTGCTTCTATTGCCAGGTCCCGGAGCCTGGTTCCTTCATGGACAATCAATTCTAAGAAAAGCGGGCCTGTGCAGGCAGACAGGCGGCCGGGAATCCGGATGATGATGTCCCCTTGGCTGACCTTGCCGGTCAGGGCATTGAGGGGTGGCGGTGCCAGATAGGATGTGGCTATGCCGTAATTGCCTTTGCGGTTGGCGTTGGATGCAGAGACTTGGTGCCAGTTCCCTTGGTATTCGATGCGGATGCCTCCGGATCCTTCCCCGTTGAAGGCGGTGACAGGAATCCGGCCTGGGCCGGCTCCTCCGAAGTCTTGCTGGAAGTAGTGCCTTAGCCGATGGCTGGCAAGGGTGTCCTGCTGCTTGTCGCCGTAGCACAGGATGCGGGCGAACTTCGGTCTGTTCTCGGCAAGCTCCTCTGTCCAGAAGCTGGGGCGCTGGTACCATTGGGTCAAGAGTTCTGACTGTTCCGGATTGCGGAGAACCAGTAATTTGGATAAGAAGTGCTGGAGCAGGAAGCGTCCGGCGCCCGCTGTGTCGTATTCGAGTGGGACAAGAGGCAGGCTTTGGAGTTCCGGGCGGATTCCGGTCCACCCTTTGTTCCTGTATATTTGCGTGTAAAGCTGCATTTCGCTGTCTTGCCGGAGAAGGGTTTGCCATTGGCGCGTTTTTTCATCAGGTCTTGCGTCTGAATCGCTTTCAGGAAAAATCCTTGGCATTGCGGTGTCCGGGCTGTGACCTGTCCTCTGCCCGGCGAGGAAACCTTTGTATCCGTTGAGTTCCAGCAGGAAATCGGCGGCTATGGCGACAAAGAGCAGGCCAAGCAGGAACAAGAGGCTTTTGACGGGTTTCATGGGTTTGCAGGATTGTAAGGTCGGAATCAGTGCGTGGTCTCGATTTGGAGGACTTGCCCCGGATAGATTTTCCCTTGCTTGTCCAATCCGTTGCATTGGATGATGGCGTTGACAGTGGAACCGGGATAGCGGCGGGAAATGCCGTATAACGTTTCTCCTTGTCTGACAGTGTGTCTGATTGTCCTGGCATCTCCGTTCCGGGTTCCGGGTTCCATCTTGCTGCTGGAAGGCGCCGCTGCTGTCTGGGCTGTGGTTCTGGATGAAGATGGCAGACGGTTGGAATAGAGGTATAGAAGCTGGTTTGGGTAGATGGTGGAGGATTTCAGGTTGTTCAGTCTCATTATATCGGCTACCCGCACATGGTATTGCATCGCTATTTCGGACAAAGTCTCTCCTCGTTTGACGCGGTGCTGGAATCGTGCCGGAGTTGGAGCCATGGCGTTGCAGCTATCAGAATAGATGTCCTGCTCGTTCTCCATGAACTTGATTTTGAAGTTGACTGGGAGCCGGATGCTGTAGTAGTCGGTGTTCCCTGGTATTACATCCATGCGGTATTGGGGGTTGAGGTCCCGGAGTATTTGCAGGGGAATGTTCAGGTGTTTTGCTACCACTTTGAGGTTCAAATCTTTATCTATCATTAACGTGTCGGTCAGGATAGGCGGGCGGGTTCGGAACGGAATACCATGTTCTTCGTTGAAGTTCATGGCGTAAGTGGCACCGATGAAGGCAGGGACGTAGCTGCGGGTTTCCCGTGGGAGGAAAGGGTAGATTTGCCAGAAGTCGGTCTTCCCTCGGGCGCGGCGGATGGCTTTCCTGACATTGCCAGGCCCGCAGTTGTAGGCTGCAATGGCCAGAGTCCAATCTCCGAAGCTGTCGTAGAGGTCTTTGAGATAGCGGGCGGCGGCATCGCTGGCTTTGAAGGGGTCGAGCCGTTCGTCCACGGCTATGTTGATATCGAGATCGTACATTCTGCCTGTCCCGTACATGAACTGCCAGCAGCCGGAAGCTCCCGCACGGGATACGGCTCGCGGGTTGAGGCCGGATTCTATGATGGCCAGGTATTTGAGTTCTTTCGGGACTCCGTTTTTTTCCATGGCCTGTTCAAAGATGGGGAAATAGTATTGGGAAAGGGCCAGCATCACGTCTACTTGCTGGCGGCGTTTGTTGACGTACACCTCTATGTAGTTGCGCACGGTCTGGTTGTATGAGAGTTTGACGAGGAAGCCTTGGCTGAGGCTGTCCAGGCGGCTTCTGTATACCGAGTCGGGGCTTTTGTATGCCGGGATGTTGATTGCCAGTCTGTTCCATGTCTCTATCTTGGCCGAGTCTTCCGGCTTGTATCGATATCCGGCATCGTAAAAACGCAGTTCTTCGGAAAGGAAAAACTCGTTGAGCAGCATTTGGCTCAGGCTGTCTTTGGCGTCGGCCGGCGGGGGAAGCGAGGGGATGGAATCAGTTTCGGAAACACGATGCCCTATGAGGGCCGCAGTATCGGCAACGGCTGGCTCGTTTGCCTCGGGGGACTTGATGCAGGCGGCTGTATCGAGGCCGGGGAACGCCGGGACTGTGCCGGGGACGGTATCCAGGGCAGGGCAGGCGGGAAGGGGCTGGTATTTGGATAGCAGGGAGAGGCAAAAGAGAAAGGCCGCCAGATGTTTTTTGGGGCTGAGGGTGTCCACGATTGTCTTTGCTTGTCGAAGCATGTTCTGTAAATGGGTTTGCAGGTTAGAGGTCAATCAGCCGGATTGCGATTGCTTTTCCAGCCGGGCAATGCTCTTTCTCCTTTTCCGGCCCTTTGCCCGCGATGAACTTTCTTCAAAGGCAGGATCCCGTCCGCCCGATGCAGGAAGCGGGCCGGCCGAGCGCAGAACCAGCTTTTATTGTCCGCAGCCAGGCCGGGAGCGGAGTGGCTATGGTCTGACAGGCCATGTCTTGCGGGCCAGCTCTATGTCCTGCTCCGGTTTGAGCAAGGTGGAAATCAGTATCAGGCTGTAGGTGTCCGTCCCATGGAACATTGCATTGAAAACGCTGTCATTGATGCTTTTCAGGCGTTCCTGGAAAATTTGCCGGGCGTTTTCCCCGGCTTCGGCATCGTCCTTGGCAAGGATGCTGAAATCATTCATGTCGAAGTGGCTCTGGGCATAGTTCATGATGCTGATGGCATCTGAATTCTGGATGCGGGTCTCGTTGGCTATCCCGAAGAAATATTCCGTTTCTTCTTCGGAACAGGACGTGCAAATCAGGGAAGGCAGGATCAATGTCAGGAAAACTGTTTTCAAGTGCTGCTTCATGTCGGTAGTGTTTGGAAACCGTTTGAGCTGTTTGCCCCGGTCCATGGGGATGGGATTCCGGGTTTCCGGAGCGGGTTCCCGGAGCCAGGCGTGGCCGGGACGGAGAGGCTTCGGCTACGCTTGCCTCGGAGGCGTATTTCGAACTCCCGTATGGGCACGCCTTGTATGCGTTCTCTGGAATTTCCCGGGTCCCTTTTCCCCGATGCAGGATGCGGCATTGCCTGATTCATAGGGCATGCCAGCAAGAACACTCGAACAGTTTCTTGTACAGGGCAAGAACGCAAAATTAGGAAAAAACTGCAAATCCCGGTATGCTGGCATCGTGGTGCGTCTGTAGGCTGATTTGGCGGAAGGCATCCGGAAGTGAGGCGATGATATCGGCGGCGGTCATGGCGTGTTCCGTGCAATGGAGGGCGGCGTAATCCCCGGCCAGGCCGTGCAGGTAGACGGCGGTGCAGGCGGCCTGCCAAGCGGGCAGTCCTTGGCCGAGCAGGCTGAGGCAGAGTCCGGTCAGCACGTCCCCGCTCCCGCCGGTGGCCATGCCCGGATTTCCGGTGGTGTTGAACAGCAGGGCCTGGCCGGGGATTGCGCCGCCCGTTGCGCGGATGCCCGGAGCATGGGGCTGGCTGATGGATGTATGCGCGCCCTTGAGCACGACCACTGCGCCGTACCGGTCGGAAAATTCCTGTTGGCGGCGCAGGCGTTCCGGGCTTCCGGATGCCTTTCCTGCCAAGCGTTCGAACTCTTTGAGATGCGGTGTCAGGATGCAACGGCCTTTAGGAAGGAATTCCAGCAGGGTGGGGTTCCGCGCCAGGATGTTGAGGCCGTCGGCATCGATGACCAAAGGAACCTGGCAAAACTGCAGCACATTCTTGAGAAGCCGTACCGCATGTTCGGAAGTGCCTATGCCGGGACCGATCCCGATAGCAGAACAGAATGTCAGCTTAGCCCAGTCAATCTGGGTCTGGTCTATGAAAAGGGCTTCCGGCACAGCGGTCTGCAGCACGAGCCGGTTGTCGGGGCAGGAAGCGATGCTGAGCACCCCGCATCCGCTCTTCAGGGCCGCCCGGCCGGCCAGGACGGCAGCCCCGGCCATGCCCAAGCTTCCGGCAATCAATAAATCCCGCCCGAAAAAGCCCTTGTGCGCGAATTTCGGCCTTCTGGGCAGGTTCCGTGCCGCGTCCCGGTCCTGCAGCAGGTAGGCATCGGCCGGGTTTTCCCGCATGAAATCCTCGTCTAAGCCGATGTCGAGCAGCACGAAGCCGGCCGGGCGGCCTCCGTTTTCCGGCCAAAGGAAAGCTTTCTTGGCAAACTGGAACGAGAGGCAGAGACTGTTTTCCACCACCGGGTTTTCCCTCGGAGTCGGCTTGTCGGCCATCAGCCCCGAAGGAATATCAATCGAATACTTTGTCCCGCAGCAAGTATTGATGAATTCCACCACCGCTGCCGTGGCTTCGTCTAATCGCCCTTCTAATCCTGTTCCCACCAAGGCATCGATTAAAATGTCTTCTTTCCGGATTTCCGGAAGCCCGTCTTGGCCGAAAATCCGTGACGGCACGTTCTTTTCCTGCATCAGTTGCGCGTTCCGCCCTGCATCCGGGCTGAACCGGCCTTCTTTTTTATCCGGCATCCAGACTTCCACCGGACAGCCACGTTCTTTCAGCATCCGGGCCAGCGCGAAGCCATCGCCCCCGTTGTTGCCTCGACCGCAGAAAATGACGAATTTGGGACATCGGCTTGCTTGCCTTTTTCCCGGGCATTCTGCTCCGGCAATTCCTTTCCCTTCGGCTATCGATTGCGGGCAGGACTCTTCAGCCGTTTCGGCAGATTGGGGCGGTGCAGCCAGTCCGGCCGATTCAGCCGGTTTGGCCAACGGCTTTTGCCCTGAGGCCGGTTCGAAGGCCTCAGGCTCGTTCTCTGCCAGGAAATCGAAACAAGCACGGGCCGCCCGTTCCATCAGCTGCCAGGAACTTATGCCTTGCCTCCGTATCGTCTCGGCATCGGCTTTCCGGATCATATCCACGGGATAGACTGGGATCATTGTCGATTGGGATTTTTTATCCTACGAAGATAGGGCAATTTTCGATATTCGGTACATTTGCCTTATCTTTGCAGCCTCTATGACAGGCAGGGAGCCAAGCTGTACGCTGGGGAGGTCTTGCAGTTTCCTCTTTCCTGTGCGGAAGATGGCAATGCGGTTGTTTGGATTTTGGGCTGTGCTGTTTTGACCCAATCAGCCATCCGGGCATTCTTCCGGGCTTGGAAACGGCCTCGGTGCGTCCGATGTCCGGTTTGGGTTGATAGCGCGGCCGGATGAACGTGGAATCTTATAAAGAATAAGAAAATGAAAAAAATTTTGAAAACAGGGCTTCTGTTGATGATACCTTTGTCTTTGTTGTTTACTGCTTGCTCTTCGAAAGAAGAGTCCGACTACATTTTCGGGATTTCGAACGCATTCAGTCTGGCTCAGTCTGATTCGTACGCAGTCATGAGTTATGTGGAATCCCGTATCGATTTGAATGAGAAGATTGTTATCAAGAGTGCCAGCGAGCAAGATGCCAGTGAACTGGCTATCCAAGAATTCAATTCCCGTTTGACAGCCATTAACGATGCGGAACTCGATACCATGTTCAAGGGCAGCGACTACTATTCGTTGATTCTGAAAGAAAGTGCTGCGGCTGGCGAGGAAAAACCGGAGCTGGCTCGCAAGACCTGGCCTACCAGCCGGCAATGATGAAGTAGTTGTTTTTTTTATTTTTAATCCGGTATCTGTCAGTGTGTCATATGTGCATGAGAGATGCCGGTTTTTTGTTTTGCATATCCATGCTGGAAAAACAGAAAACGATGCGGAAAAATAAATTCAAGGCCTATCTGCCCTGCGTGTTTCTTTTCGGCCTTTTCTTTGCCATGTCTTCTTCGCGGGCGCAGAGTATCCGTCCGGCCAATCCGGAATCGAACCAAGAAGTGAAGGAATACCCCAAGAATCATCCTGACGTGGTGGACAAGAAGATGGCCGGACTGTTGCAGCTGATCCGCTTCGCATACGTGGAAGAGGTGGACATGGCGCCGATTGTGGAAAAGGGGATGGTCGCGATGTTAGAGGAACTGGATCCCCATTCGGCCTATATCTCGGCCAAGGACTTGCAGAAGATGAACGAGCCCTTGGTGGGCAACTTCGACGGCATCGGGGTCTCGTTCCAGCCCAACAACGACAGCATCGTGATTATCGAGGTGATAGCCGATGGCCCTTCGTCCAAGGTGGGCCTGCTGGCCGGGGACAAAATCGTGACGATAGACACGATGGACGCAACCGGCAAGAACGCTACGAGAGATTTCGTGTTCAAGCATCTGCGAGGCAAGAAAGGCACCAAGGTGGATGTGGGCATCAAACGTCAAGGCGAGCCGGAGATACTGCATTTCGAGATAATCCGAGACAAGATACCTCTCAACAGCGTCAATACCTATTTCATGGTTGACAAGGAAAACGGATACATCATGCTGACGCGCTTTGCCCGTACCAGCGTGGAGGAGGTGCGCGCTGCTTTGAAGGAATTGAAGTCGCAGGGGATGAAGAATCTGATTTTGGATTTGCGGGGCAATACGGGTGGCTATTTGGATGTGGCGGTGGACTTGGCTGATGAATTTCTGCCCAAGGACGAGCTGGTTGTCTATATGGAAGGCAAGGCGCAGCCCAAGGAGTCGTTTTATGCCACCAAGAACGGTTCCTTTACCAAAGGCCGTGTAGTGGTGATGGTGGACGAGGGTTCGGCATCGGCTTCCGAGATTCTTTCCGGGGCTTTGCAGGATTGGGACAGAGCTATCATAGTGGGGCGGCGAACCTTTGGGAAGGGTTTGGTTCAGCGGCCCTTCGGGCTTTCGGACGGATCCAATGTCCGCTTGACGATAGCCCGTTACTACACGCCTTCGGGCCGTTGCATCCAGAAACCTTACGAGGACGGCATGGAAGCCTATTATAAGGATATCATGAACCGTTACCGCCATGGGGAAATGCTCAATCCGGATTCGATCAACCTGCCGGATTCCCTGCGTTACCAGACGGCCGGGGGACGGATTGTCTACGGTGGCGGCGGCATCATGCCCGATGTGTTCGTGGCGGTCGATACCCAGCGGGCCAGCGACTACTATATGGCTTTGCGGGCCAAGAACCTGATGAACCGTTTTGTCCTGGATCGTCTGGACGGTCAGAGAGAGCAATATTTGGCGGAATATCCCGATTTTGAACATTTCTACGAAAATTTCCGGATGGACGAGGCTTTCATGCAGGAATTTTACGATTACGCGGCCGGACACGGGGTTCCCTATACGAATTTCAAGAAGGCCCAGGCGGGCAAATTCCTGCAGGAGCTGATTACGGCCATGCAGTCGGATTCGGTTTTGGACAAGGCCGTATCCTATGAGGATTATATGTCGAGGGTGCTTTGGACACAGGATAGCATGCAATCCTACTTGATGGAAAAAGCCAAGGCGGAGGATGCCCGGCAGAAAGCCTATGCGGCGGAGTCGGACAAATTTTTGCGGGCGCAGCTCAAGGCCATGTTCGCCAATAACCTGTATGGGTCGGAATACTATTACCAGGTGACCAAGGATGTGGACGATGCCTTTGCCCGTGCGTTGGAAGTGTTGAAGGACAAGAAGCTGTTCAATGAACTCGGCATCCAGTAAGGGCGCGTGATAACGGGCAATCTACTTTGTTGCGAGCCTTGTCCAAGGCAGTCACGTACCGGAGTACGCTCCTGCCTTGTCCTGCGGCTCGCGCCGCGTATCTTGCCCGTTCTGACGCGCCCTTAGGGAGAGACGAAGGCTAACGGGCAATTTGTTTTGTTGCGGTTTTTAAGAAATTTTATTGATCCAGATGGAAGATACAGGATGGACGGATAGGACGGCCTTGCTGCTGGGCGATGCCAATATGGAAAAATTGCGCGCAGCCTCGGTCTTGGTAATGGGCTTGGGCGGCGTGGGAGCCTATGCGGCCGAGATGCTGGTTCGGGCCGGGATAGGGAAGATATGCATCGTGGACGGGGACGAGGTGAGCTTGACCAATCTGAACCGCCAGCTGCCGGCTTTGCATTCCACTTTGGGGCAATCCAAAGCCGGGATTCTGAAAGCCCGTTTCCTGGACATCAATCCGGGATTGGAGATAGAGGCGATTGGCGAGTATGTCAAGGATCAGCGGATGGTGGAAATTCTGGAAAGCCGGCCTTTCGACTACGTGGTGGATGCGATAGACACGCTTTCGCCCAAGATCTACCTGCTCTACCATTGCGTGAAGCGGAAGATGCGGGTGGTGAGCGCGATGGGTTCGGGCGGCAAGGCAGATCCTTTGCAATTGAAGATCTGCGATATTTCCCAAACTTACAACTGCGCTTTGGCGGATGCCTTGCGCAAGCGTCTGCATAAATTGAATATCTATGCCGGCATACAGGCGGTATTCTCGCCCGAGCCGGTACCGGCGCATGCGGTTCGCAAGACTTTCGGGGAACGCAACAAGAAGTCGATGGTGGGCACTGTTTCCTATATGCCGCCCTTGGTGGGCTGTCTTTGCGCTTCGGTGGTGATCCGGGAGCTGTGCGGGGAGAGGGTCGTGTCGGATTTGCCGGTGCCGCTTTCGGTTCGCCGCAAGATTGCCGAAACGGAAGGTCGCCCTCTTGCCGGAATCGGGCGTGGAGCGAGACCCGTGCGAGATTCTGCGTCGCCAGTCTGAGGTTCGGTCCCGTCTTTGCCGTCCGTGCCGTGAGGCGGAAATGCCGGCGGCAGGCTGGCGAAGAAAAAAGCCCTTTTTGCAACAGCCTATCGAAAAATGATGTAACTTTGCCCCTGTTTTCCGTTGGGGCAGGGACGAGGCCGGTATCGGGAAATATTTGGAATAGAATAAAATAAATAATCATAACTTAAAAACTTAATTGCCATGGACGTAAAAAAAATCTTGGCTGATCTGAAGGAAAAACATCCTGACGAACCTTTGTTCCTCCAAGCTGTTGAGGAAGTACTGTATTCCATCAAGGATTACGTTGAGGCTCATCCTCAGTACGAAAAACACAAGATCATCGAACGCATGGTTGAACCGGACCGTATCTTCACCTTCCGTGTGGAATGGGTCGATGACAAGGGTGAAATCCAAGTGAACACCGGTTACCGTGTTCAATTCAACAACGCGATCGGACCTTACAAAGGCGGTCTGCGTTTCCACCCCTCCGTACGTTTGGATACTCTCAAGTTCCTGGGCTTCGAACAGACATTCAAGAACAGCTTGACCACATTGCCTATGGGCGGTGGCAAGGGTGGTTCCGACTTCAACGCCAAGGGCCGTTCCGACAATGAAATCATGCGCTTCTGCCAGGCTTTCATGATGGAACTCCAGAAATACATCGGACCTGAAACCGACGTTCCCGCTGGCGATATAGGTGTCGGCGGCCGCGAAATCGGTTACATGTACGGCATGTACAAGAAACTGCGTCGTGAAAACACCGGCGTTCTGACCGGCAAGGGTGCTGGCTGGGGTGGTTCCATCCTGCGTCCGGAAGCTACCGGTTTCGGTGCTGTTTACTTCGTAGAACACATGCTGAAGGCTCACAACATGGACATCAAGGGAAAGACCGTGGCCATCTCCGGTTTCGGTAATGTGGCCTGGGGCGCTGTTACCAAGGCTACTCAGCTGGGTGCCAAGGTTGTGACCATTTCCGGTCCTGACGGTTATGTTTACGATCCGGAAGGCTTCAACCAGGAAAAGATCAACTACATGTTGGAACTGCGTGCCAGCAACAACGATGTTGTGGCTCCTTTCGCCGACAAGTTCAAGAGCGCTACTTTCTTCGCAGGCAAGAAGCCTTGGGAACAGAAGGTGGATATCGCCATGCCTTGCGCTACCCAGAACGAACTCCGTCTGGAAGATGCAAAGCAACTGATCGCCAACAAGGTTACCTTGGTTGCCGAAGTTTCCAACATGGGCTGCCACGCTGATGCTGTGAACGAATTCATCAAGACCAAGACCATCTTTGCTCCTGGCAAGGCTGTCAACGCCGGTGGTGTTGCCGTTTCCGGTCTTGAAATGAGCCAGAACGCTGAAAAGCTGCACTGGACAGGTGAAGAAGTTGACCAGAAGCTGCACCAGATCATGTCGAGCATCCACGAAAACTGCATCAAGTACGGCAAGGAAGGCGACTACGTTAACTACGTCAAGGGCGCCAACATTGCCGGCTTCATCAAGGTGGCCGACTCCATGATTGAACAAGGCGTTTGCTAGTTTTGGAATGTGATGATGCGTGATTTGCTGCATTGCGGCACCTTATCTCACGTATTCAGACATTCCAAGAGAAAGGGACAATCTGCGGCCTTGCCTGCGGGTCTCGGACTCGGTCGCGTAGAAGTACGCTCCCGTCGTCCTCTCCCTTGGCGGCCTTGCATTTTACCCGTTCTAACGCCCCGACTTCAAAAAGGGACTGTGTTGGAATCCTGACACAGTCCCTTTTTTTATGGTTTCGGGTGGTGTTCGTAGGATTTTGTGAAAGAAAGAATTGAAATGGAAGAAGTAGTAGCGCGTTCAGTGGAAGAAGACCTGGAGAAGGTTTTCTCGTTTTTCCCTGCTTTGAGCGAGGAACAGAAGAGGCAGTTTGCGCAGCTGTACCCGCTCTATCAGGATTGGAATTCCAAGATCAACTTGATTTCGCGCAAGGATATAGACAATCTGTACATGCATCATGTGCTGCATAGTCTGGCCATTGCCAAGGTTGTGAAGTTCGAGCCGGAGGCGAGGATTCTGGACGTAGGGACTGGAGGCGGTTTTCCGGGTATTCCGCTGGCAATCATGTTTCCATCGGCCCAGTTTCATCTGGTGGATTCGATAGGCAAGAAGATCAAGGTGGTGCAGGCGGTGGCCGATGCATTGGGGTTGCGTAATGTGCAGGCGGAGCAATGCCGGGCTGAGACTTTGACATCCCGATACGATTTCATTGTGAGCCGGGCGGTGACCCGTCTGCCGGAGTTCTACGGTTGGGTCCGCAACCTGGTTTCCAAAGAACAGCATCATGCCTTGCCTAACGGGATCCTTTATTTGAAGGGGGGCGATGTGCGTGCCGAGACTGCGCCGTTCGGCCGTCGGGTGTATGTTTACGATATTCCGGACTTGTTCGGCATTCCCAAGCCGCCCAAACGCCGGCCAGGGGACATGGAAGAAGGGAAGCCGGTGCAGGAACAGGGCTTGGCGGAGTATTTGGAGGCCAAGAAAGTGATTTACTTGTCGTTCTGAGTGGGTGCGAACGGCGTGTCCTTTTGCTGGAAAAAAACAAAGAATAAGAGTTTCCGACCTTTTGTGTAATATTGCAGTCCGTGCGTGTTCTGGCTTGTCAAGGAAAGGCATTCCTGGGCACGAGCGGAGTGGAACATCAAACTTGGAGTTATGTTTTCCGCATTGGAACAATTGGATTGGAAAGTTTCGTTGGCTATCAATCATTGGCGTTCGGACGGGGCGGATGCCTTTATGTCGTTCATCAGCCAGACTTGGCCTTGGATTCCGCTGTACGCTGTCTTGATAGGATTGATCGTGTATTGTTACAGCCAGAAGAGGCATTCGATGCAGCAAGGTGCAGAGAAGCCAGGCTCGCCTTGCCGAGGCGGAAGGCCGGCCGGAATCCATGCTTGGTGGCTGCCGGTCTTGGGCGTGGTGGCCTTGGTGGGCTTGGCCGACTGGACCAGCGTGCATTTTTTCAAGGATGTGATATGCCGTTACCGTCCGAGCCACACCCCGGAACTGGAGGGTTTGCTCTACCTGCCTGATGGGAAGGGAGGGCTTTACGGCTTCATTTCTTCCCATGCAGCCAATTGTTTTGCCATTGCTGCCTACGTGACGTTGGCCTTGAAGGCTCGTTTCCGTTTTTTCCGTTGGGGAATCATGTACTTATGGGCTGCCTTGATTGCCTATAGCCGCGTGTACCTTGGCAAACATTTCCTTGGCGATGTGGTCTGCGGTGCCATCTGGGGCGTGTTGCTGGCCTTCCTGATGTGGCGGCTTATCCGTTTATTGCTCTCCAGATATTATCCTTCAGCTCTTCCAGTCCCTGCCCGCTCACCGAAGAAATAAAGGTGCAGGGCAGGCCTTGGGGCAGGCTGGCTCGGACTTCTTTTTCCGTTTTCCGGAGTTCTTCGGCTGGAAGGAGGTCGGTTTTGGTGACCGCTAAGAGCCTCTGTTTGTCCAGAAGTTCAGGATTGTATTTCTGCAGTTCGTTGAGCAGGATTTCGTATTGTCCGGACACGCTTTTCTCGTTTTCTTCCAGGCTCACCATGAACAGTAGCACCGAGTTGCGTTCTATATGTCTTAGGAAGCGCAATCCCAAGCCTTTGCCTTCGGCGGCTCCTTCGATGATGCCGGGAATGTCGGCCATGACGAAGGATTGGTTGTCGCGGTAGCGGACGATGCCGAGGTTGGGGACAAGGGTCGTGAAGGGGTAGTTGGCGATTTCGGGTTTGGCAGCGGAGACTACCGAAAGCAGGGTGGACTTGCCTGCATTGGGGAACCCTACCAAGCCTACATCGGCCAGGATTTTCAGTTCGAGGATTTTCCATCCTTCGATTCCTTCTTCTCCCGGTTGGGCGAACTTGGGGGCCTGCATCGTGGCCGATTTGAAGAAGTCGTTGCCCTTGCCGCCTCGTCCGCCTTTCATCAGGATCACTTCTTCTCCGTCCCGGGTCACTTCGGCTTCTGTTTCCCCGCTTTCGGCATCGCGGACAACGGTGCCTAAGGGGACTTGTATGTAGATGTCCTTTCCATTGGCGCCTGTGCGCAGGTTCTCGCCTCCGTTCCCGCCGTCTTCGGCAAAGATGTGCTTGGTGTATTTCAGATGGAGCAGCGTCCAGAGCTGGGCGTTGCCTTTGAGGATGATATGGCCTCCGCGGCCTCCGTTGCCGCCGTCAGGGCCGCCTTTAGGGTTCTTTTTGCTTCGGAAGAAGTGCATGGAACCTGCGCCGCCTTTGCCCGAGCGGCAGAAAATCTTCACGTAATCGACAAAATTGGATGAGGCCATAGTATGGGTTCGTTTGTTTTGCGGAAGTGGGGCGAAAATAGGAGCGGAAGGTTTGAAGTCCCTTGCCGGCAAGCCTTGATGCCCCTTGCCGGCGGGTCTGCCTCTCTCCCTTTTTTCTGGAAGAGCGTATGCCGGGATTTTTTTTCGCTGTCCCGGTGCAAAAGTATAAAAAGATTTTGGTAGTTAAGAAAATTGTACTATCTTTGCACCCTCTTTCGCGGATGCGTGAAGAGGGAAGCTCCGAAAGACAGGCTTTCTTGGAAAACGGCGCGATAGCTCAGTTGGTAGAGCAACGGACTGAAAATCCGTGTGTCACTGGTTCGATTCCAGTTCGTGCCACTTGGAGATGAGGAGAGTAAGTGAAAATCTTGCTCTCCTTTTTTCGTATCCGCCTATCCTGTCCGGGCTTGTCCGGGATCGGCATTCTCCGCGTCCGGAATCCTGGCATCCGTTTCTATGGCGGATGCTGCAGCCGGATTCCGGGTCGATTCTTTCCGGCCCGCCTCCAAAGGCTTGGTATTGTCCCTTCAAGAAGAGCTTGCATTGATTGTCGTGGTAATTTCTGCCTGCGGCTGGCCGATGTTTCCGATTCTTTTCACGGGGTTTCCGTGAAGAGGGATGGCTTCCGTGCGGTCTGGAATCAAACCTGGGGATACAGGAGCCGTGTTGCGGAATCTTTGGCCATTCCCGGAACCGCCGGCTGCCGTGTCCAGCGGTAGAGGCCTGATGTCCGAACTTGGGTTGTCGGGAAGCCGATGCGGCGCAACGTGCGATTCTGGCCGACGTTTGGGCTGGAGAGTGGGCGGGGTAACGAAAAGTGAAGGGGAAAACGCAGAGTGAGGAAATTTTATTACATTCGCAGTTTGGAACGAGGTGCGAATGACGGCCTATCCCAGGCATGGCATCGCGCAGGATGGCAATTGCGGCAGCGGTACCAGCCGGTGCCGGGAAAAGGGGACAAACAAAACAAACAGTATAAAACACAATTAAACCTTTTGAATCATGAAAAAGCTTTTGACAATGGTTGCCGCTGTGTCGGCTGCGTTGTTTTTCACGAAAGCGGACGCGCAGGTGCGGACGTATTTCGAGGATTCGTTTGCGCCGAACGGCCCCAGTGCTTCTTATTGGAATGCGTCTGCCAGTACGGAAATCGATGCGGAAGTGGGACCCATCTACTTGGTTGGTTTCCAAGACGGCTCGGTTATGGGTGGCTGGGTGTATGACCCGAACGGGGACTTTATTGTTGATCAATACCAGCGGCCTACGGCTACCACGCCTTTGGAGGGGGAATATCTTTTCGTGACCCAGCCGTTCACCTTGGAGTCCGGCGCGTTGGAAAACATCTTTTCGTTCGATTATATGTACATGGCATCAGGCACGGCCAGCGCCGATACGAAGAATTTCGGCCTGAAGGTGCGGGAAACAGGCGGCGAATGGGCCACGGTCTCGACTTTGTACGAAGCCGGGGAATCCTTGGCGGTGGACGACGAGGGTACGATGATTGCGACCCTGCCGGCGGAATATGCGGGCAAGGAAGTGGAACTGGCCATGTTCTGCGAAACCTCGGACGATATTTCGTTCGCTTTCCTGTTCAACAACGTGGTATTCGCCGCATGGAGCAGCGAGACGGCTTTGGCGGCGGAAATCCGGCCTACGTTGATCAGTACTGCTAATCATGCCTTGGACATGACATTCCGCAATGCCGGGACTTCGACCGTGACCTCAGCGGAGATGGCATGGCGCATCGGGGACGGTGCCGTGTCCACCGTACCGGTGGAAATGGAACTGTCGATGGGCGAAGAGACGACGGCATCGGTAGAATTGAATGCGGCAGACTTGGCGGTAGGGCAGGTGTACACATTGCAGGTATGGAACAGCCTTGTCAACGGGGAAGCCGTGGCCGAACCGGACACGATGGAATGGTCTTTCGTTTACGTGGATGAGCAGGAAGTACCCAACCATATCCCCTTGGTGGAAGAGTTCACTTCCTCCCAATGCGGGCCTTGCGCTATGCTGAATCGTACTTTGAACCCGGTACTGGAAGAGTATGTAGATGCGGAAATGTTGAACGTGGTGAAATACCAATGGTATTTTCCGGGTGGGACCCCGACGAGACCCGGTGACCGGTATTATCTTTCCGATTTAGTCCGCGATTCTTATTACGGGGTGAATGGTGTACCCACACCGTTCTTTGACGGGAGCATCAATATGCAGGATTGGTATCGTTCATCGTGGAACGATGTCTCCAACACTTTGCCGTCCTATGTGGAAGAAGCTGCCGCTGAGAAATCCATGTTGAGGATGGCGTTTCCCGAAGCCACCCTGGATACGACAACCGGGATGCTGAACGTGACCGTGGAAATCATGCCTTATGTAGATATGGAAGGGGGTCGTTTGTTCGTGGTAGCCATCGAGGGCGTGACGACAGGCAATCGCGGTGGTAACGGGGAGCGCGAGTTCCATTACGTGGCGATGGACCTTGCCCGTCCTTCCGGTGAAGAAGTGGAACTCAAGGCGGGTCAGACGGTATCCGTCTCCTACGAGATGGACATGAGCCAGACCAATACCGAGGAGTATTCGGACTTGGATGTGGTTTGCTTTGTGCAGAACTATGCTTCCCACGATGTATATCAAAGCGTTCGGTATGATTTTGCTACCAATACCGCTATTCTGTCCAATGAGATGGCATCTCTGCCCGGCGTGGTCCTCTATCCTAACCCGGCTCGCGATTACGCTACCTTGAGCGGTTTGAACAATGCCACGGTTCAGATTTTCGACCTGACGGGCCGCATGGTTTACGAAGTCGCTGGTGCCGATGCCATGATTGAATTGCCGGTGGAAGGCTTCAATGCCGGTTCTTATATCATTCGCATCAGCCAGGACGGCAAGACGGCAGTCCGTCGCCTGAATGTGGTAAGGTAAGGTCTGGCTTCTTCTTCCAAAGGGTCGGGGAATTTCGGTTTCCCGACCCTTTTTTATAAGGAGCGGCATGGTCTGAGAGGGAATCCGTGCATCATCCATTGAACCAGAATCGGTCATCACACGCCGGGGCCTTTTCCGATTGGGAAAACGAGGCTTCCGGGCATCTTGCCCGCTTCTGTCCGCATCCTGCATGACACAAGCGGATAATCTCCCCGAAGTCTGATGGCCGATTCGGGTTGAAAGGATCAGCGGTTTTTATCCAACCGCTGGAGAAATCCGGATTTATATGTAAGTTTGTAAGGTGATTTATAACTAAAGGGTTAGCGGAAACAATGTTCGATAGAATAGAAATAGAACGATTCCGAGGAATACGGTATGCTTCTCTGTCAGGCTTTAAGCTGTATTATTGACCAATTAAATTTTGATATCATGATTGCAGTTAGACGGTTTGTAACGCTTGCCTTGCTGGCGGGTTTGTCATGGGGGCTTGAGGCTGCTTACGGGCAGATGCGGACTTATTTTGAAGATGCCTGCGCCGAAGGCTTGTCAGGCATGTACTGGAATCTGGAAGAAAGCACGCAGATAGAAGCTGCGGGGGCTCCCTATTACATGCTTTCGGTGAACGGCCATGAGGCCATGCCCGCCTGGGCCAGCGATCCGGACGGGGAATTGTTTTATCGGATGAGTTTCGGGGAAAGGATACCTGTGGCCACCACGCCTTTGGAAGGGACGTATGTCTTGCGGACGGTCCCGTTCCGCTTGGCAGAAGGCGAAGTGCGGCATCGTTTCGCCTTGGAGTATGTTTACCAGGCAACGGATGAGTCCCGGGCCAAGAGTTTCGGTTTGATGGTCCGCGAGCCTGGGATGGAATGGGACACGGTGTCCCGCCTGTATTCGTTGGGCGATGCCATAGAGCCTGAAACGGAGGGGACGTTCTCTGTGGATCTGCCCGGTGCTTATGGCGGCAAGGAGGTCGAGCTGGCGTTGTTCTGCAGCAACCTTGACACGGTTCCTTTCGCGTTCGCTTTCCGGAATGTGTCCTTCGAGGCTTGGAACGGAAAAGCCTTGTTGGTGGCCGGTGTATGCGAGAGGGTTGTCTCGGAGGGCGGCAGCCTGGGCTTGGATTTGGTGTTCCGGAACGGAGGGCTTGAAGGACTGGCATCGGCGGAGATGTCCTGGATGGTGAATTCTTCGGCTGTCCGGAAGATAAGCGTGGATGAGGCGATAGGTTCAGGTGAAGAAACGGATGCAAGCCTGGAACTGGCCGCGGAAGATTTGCTGCTGGATCAGGCCAATGTGCTGAAGGTTTGGAATTCGGAGGTGGATGGCGAGGCAGTGGCGCATCCCGATACCTTGGTTTGGCGTTTTGTCTATGTTTCCCGGGACGGCGGCGAGCCGCTGAAACCTTTGGTGGAAATCTTCACTTCGGCTACTTGCGGGCCTTGCCGGGCCATGAACAGGGCTTTGCTGCCGGTTTTCGAGCAACTTAAAATGGGGGATTCCCTGAATATTCTCAAGTATCAGGTCAATATTCCTCAGCCGGACAAGTATTATATTCCGGTCAACGGGGAGAGAGCGGATTATTACGGAGTCAATTCGGCACCGGCTCCGTTTTACAATGGGACGGTTTCGATGAAGGATTGGTATGACGAGGCCTGGACCGAGGCTGTGCCGATCCTGAGGGAGCATGTGGCAGCGTCCTTGAAGGAAAAAGCCATGATAGCCATCGACTTTGCCAGGGTGGCATTGGACAGTGCGGCGGAAATTTTGGACATAGAACTGAACTTGTCCTCTTATGCCGATATCCAGGCCAATGTGATCGTGGCGGTGTTCGAAGGCACGACTACCGGGAACATGGGGTCCAACGGGGAGACTTCTTTCCATTGGGTCAATATGGCGATGCCGGCCGGAGCGATGGGGGCTGAGACGGTAATCAGGGTGGACGAGCCGGTCTCTTTGTCGTATCATGTGGATTTGTCCGAAACCAATGTGGAGGATTACGCGGATCTGGAAGTGCTTTGCTTTGTGCAGGACTTGGAAACCCGGCAGATATTCCAGAGCGCGGGATACGATTTGCGGAAAGACGCTTTCCCGGTGGAAACCTCGGTGGAAAGTGCGGCTGGATTGCCTGATGTGCGGCTGTATCCTAATCCGGCCTGCGATAGGGCTGTGCTGTCCGGCTTGGAGAATGCCTTTGTCCAAGTATTCGACTTGACGGGGCGTCTGGTTTGCCGGGTGCGGGCAGGAAATGGACAGGTCGAGTTGCCGGTGGGGGGCTTCTGCCCTGGGCAGTATGTGGTCAGGATAGAACAGTCGGGAAAGGTGGATGTCCGCCGTTTGACGGTGTTCCGTTAGATGTTTCCGATTTTCGGCGGATTATGGGAGACAGTTGGAGCTTTTCCAGGTTACCGGGAGGGAATGCCGATGAGCCGGGGTATTCCCGGGGCTGTGGCTCCGCCTCGGCATAGCTTCGACGGGGAAAATCCAGAAATCCGTCACTGAAAATTTATCTTTTCCCGGATGGCAAGAAATTTTAAACGGCTTCTTAAATTTGCAGCCTGGAAGGCCCGGTGTCAGCAGTGCCGGGAAGAGGGCATGCCCGATGTTTGACCAAGAAGATAGAAGAATATGCTGGACACAAAGAAAGTGAAGGATATGTACTACTTGCTCAGGAAAGAAGTAGTACCGGCTCTGGGTTGCACCGAGCCTATCGCAGTGGCTTTGGCGGTGGCCAAGGCGGCAGAAACCTGGCGCGGATGCGCAGGCAAGGGGAAAGAGGCTTTGCCCGACAAGCTGAAGATACAGGTCAGCTTGAATATCTATAAGAACGGCATGGGGGTGGGCATTCCCGGCACGGATATGACGGGGCTTTATATCGCTTCGGCTTTGGGGGCTATCGTGGGTGATTCAAAG
Source organism: uncultured Bacteroidales bacterium (assembly GCA_944320265.1). Taxonomy (GTDB): domain Bacteria; phylum Bacteroidota; class Bacteroidia; order Bacteroidales; family P3; genus Pullibacteroides. The sequence continues at coordinate 152,159 of CALUGT010000003.1, forward strand.
AAGGAATTGGAAGTGTTGGCCGGAGTTCGGCCCGAACATGTGGAAATGGCCAGGAAGTACGTGGAGGAAGGCCGGATTTCTATTGATATCAAGAAGGATTGCAACAAGGTGTATGCCGAGTCGGTTTGCGAAGGTGCGGGGCATCAGAGCCGGGCGGTCATCGAGGCGGAACACCAGAATATCGTGTTGGTGGAAGCCGATGGCAAGTGCCTGTTCTCCAAGCAGGGCGGTGGGGCTGAGGCGCAGGCTGAAGAGGATGTTTACAACATCACGATGGACGAGATTCACGAGTTCGCGACTACGCAGCCTTTCGAGGATATCAAGTTCATCATCGAGGCGGCGGGGCTGAACCGCAAGCTGGCCGATTACGGGATCGAGCATAAATCAGGCATGGGGCTGGGCGCGACTTTGCTGGGCTGGATGAAGAAGAACAGCGCGATGAACGAGTATACCGATTATGCGATGGCAATGACGGCGGCGGCTTCGGATGCCCGCATGTCGGGAGCTTTGCTGCCGGCTATGAGCAATTCTGGAAGCGGGAATCAGGGGATAACGGCCATGGTGCCGATTCTGGCGGTGGCAGAGAAAACAGGCTCTTCCGATGAGGAATTGGCTCGTGCGTTGATTCTGAGTAATTTGACGGCTATTCACATAAAGCATGGTTTCGGTCGGTTGTCGGCCGCCTGCGGATGCGTGGTGGCTTCCACCGGGGCCGCCTGCGGAGTTTGCTACCTGCTTGGCGGCAGTCTGGAACAGGTGAAGTTCGCGGTCAAGAACATGATCGGGAACCTGACGGGCATGGTCTGCGACGGGGCCAAGCTGGGGTGCGCGCTGAAAGTGGCCTCTGGCACGAGCGCGGCCATGCAGGCGGCCGTGCTGGCATTGGACAACATCTATGTGCCGGGGACGAACGGCATCATCGAGGACGATGTGGAGCGGACAATCCGGAATATCGGCTATATTGCCCAGAAGGCGATGAACGAGGCTGACAATGTGATTCTGGATATCATGGTGAACAAGAAATAATTAGGAGCCGCTTCGGGGAGGGCGGTTCCAGCGCGTTTTCCCAAGAGGATGCGTCCTGCGGCAAGGAGGCGAAAAGTCGCCGGGCTTTCGGGAAATGCGGGGCTGTTCCGCTGCGATTGATTTCCGGCCTCCCCTGTGCCGTGGCGGGCTTGGCGGGGATTCGCGAAAGGTTCGTTGGCTTCTGCGTCCGGAAGACGGAGAGGCGGAAAAGAAGGAGACTAAAAACTTTGGGATATGACAAATTACAAGGAACTCGGTTTGGTGAACAGCCGCGAGCTGTTCAGGAAGGCCATGGAAGGGCATTATGCGATTCCGGCTTTCAATTTCAATAATATGGAGCAGTTGCAGGCCATCGTGTCGGCTTGCGCGGAAACGAAGTCTCCGGTGATATTGCAGGTGTCGAAAGGGGCTCGCAATTACGCGAACCAGACCTTGCTGCGGTATATGGCGCAAGGGGCGGTGGAATACGCCAAGGAATTGGGCGTGGCGGTGCCTATCGTGCTGCATTTGGACCATGGGGACAGTTTCGAGCTTTGCCAGAGCTGCATCGAATACGGTTTCTCGTCGGTGATGATCGACGGATCGCATCTGCCGTATGCCGAGAATATCGAACTGACCAAGAAGGTGGTGGAATACGCGCACAAGTACGATGTGACGGTGGAAGGGGAACTGGGCGTTCTGGCCGGCATCGAGGACGAGGTTCAGGCCGAACATCATACGTATACGCAACCGGAAGAGGTGGAAGACTTTGTGAAGAATACCGGGGTGGATTCGCTGGCGATTTCCATCGGGACTTCGCACGGGGCCAACAAGTTCAAGCCGGAGCAGTGCACGCGGAATGCGGACGGTATCCTGGTGCCGCCTCCTTTGCGTTTCGATATCCTGGAGGAAGTGGAAAAGCGGATTCCGGGATTTCCTATCGTGCTGCATGGTTCCAGCAGCGTGCCGCAGGATCTGGTGGCTACGATCAACAAGTACGGCGGGGCGTTGAAGGATGCCATCGGCATTCCGGAAGAGCAGTTGCGCAAGGCGGCATCATCGGCGGTCTGCAAGATCAATATCGACAGCGACGGCCGTCTGGCCATGACGGCGGCGGTTCGCGAGGTGCTGGCTACCAAGCCGGCCGAGTTCGACCCGCGCAAGTACTTGGGGCCGGCTCGCGATTGCTTGCGTGAATTGTACAAGCACAAGATTATCAATGTGCTGGGTAGCAATGACAGGATTCAGAAGGAGTGTTGAGGCCTGAATCTTATGGATGCCTCGATTTTGCTGGAAATTTCAAATGCGAAGCCCGCGTTACGATTCGTAGCGTGGGTTTCTTTTTGTGAAGAGGGCGGAGAATATTCAGGGGCGTTGTAATTTTTCGGCTTAGTCGACAAAAAGTAGGATGAAATCCCTGCAATACACTGGTTTTAATACATTTGCAGAGATTATTACTGATATGGCAAAAAAAATGCTCTTTTTGTGGGTCGTCCAAGGTGGTCAGGAATGGCCTGAGAGGCAGGAAGCAGCAATACAAATGCAAAGATTGCGGCCGCCAGTTTCTAGGCGGTTCACGGCGCGACAAGTCCCAAGTCATCTCGGACTACGTTGAAGGCAAGCAGACACGCGCTCAGCTTGCCGACAAGTATGGCGTGTCGGTCAGGACGATAGAACGAGACCTGGAGGGGATGCGGTACGTTCAGAAAGTTTCCAAGGACAAGGAGGTTGTCATTCAGATGGATACGACCTACTGGGGCAGGGACTTCGGTCTGATGGTGATAAAGGATGCCTACAGGAACAAAATCCTGAGGCGCAAGTACGTCAGGCACGAGACGATAGCAGGCTATATGGAAGGGGTGTGCTGGCTCAGGGAACACGGTTTTCGGATATACGGGGTGGTCATAGACGGCCTGCGCGGCCTTGCCGACGCCCTAAAAGCCTATCCGGTCCAGCACTGCCAGTTCCACCAGATGATGACGGTAAGGCATTATCTCACCAGGAATCCCGACATCGAGGCTTCGCGGGCGCTCCTCTCCCTCGTCGGCAGCATGCCCCGGATGGACAAGGAGAGTTTCATGGGGGCCTTCGAGGAATGGCACGTCAAATATAAGGGCATCCTTAACGAACGAGTGCAGGACAGGAGGATGAAGACGCCTCCTTACATGAGACCGAAGCTCAGAAGTGCCTATTTCAGCCTCAAAAGGAACATGAAACGACTCTGGACCTTCTACGATTACAGGGACAGAATCATACCGAACACAAATAACGGACTTGAGGCGGTATTCGCTGACATCAAATCCAAGGTAAGGGTCCACAGCGGACTCACCAGAGAACACCGGATGAAACTCATTGACGAATACCTATCTCGACATTATTGACACGGATATCATGAATTTTGTCGACTAGCAAATATTTATTCGTGTTTCATCATGAATTTTGTCGACTAGGCCAATTTTTCGGGATGAAAGCTTCGCCCCAAAGCCTAATGACCGATTTGGGTTTGATTCTAGGGTTACAGGGAAATCTGCGGGAGCAGGTATCGATTCGATGTCCTCTATTGTAAGATGTTGTTGTGTCAGAACGGGCAAGATGCAAGGCGACGCGATTTTTTGCCTTGCCTGTAAAGTAAAAGGTATTCTGCGGGAGCAGATACGAGGCGTCGATTTGATGTCCAAGCCGGGAGTGTACTGATGTACATGACCGGCTTGGACGAGAATCGCAACGAAGTAGATGCCCCGCAGAATACCTTTTATAGTTCGAGGTCGCCATTGATGATTTCCTCCCACGGCAATCCTTCCGGGCCGAGCACTTGCAGGAACGGATCGGGGTCGAACTCTTCCACGTTGAATACTCCGGGTTTCTTCCAGAGTCCTTTGAGGAACATCATCGAGCCGACGGTGGCCGGAACGCCGGTGGTGTAGCTTACGCCTTGGGTGCCGGTTTCCTTGTAGGCTATCTCGTGGCTGCAGTTGTTGAAGATGTAATAGGTCTTTTCCTTGCCATCCTTGATGCCCCGGATGCGGCAGCCGATGGAAGTCCAGCCTTTGTAGTTGGCGCCTAATTCGCCTGGATTGGGCAGGACTGCTTTCAGGAACTGGATAGGTACGATTTTATGGCCTTCGTAGTCGATGGGGTCGATGCGGGCCATGCCGATATCTTGGATTACCCGGAGATGGGTCAGGTATTCTTGGCCGAAGGTCATCCAGAAGCGGGCGCGTTTGAGGGTGGGATAATGTTTTACCAAGGATTCCAGTTCTTCGTGGTACATCAGGTAGGATTCCTTGGGCCCGATATGCGGGTAGTTGAGTGCCTTGTGGATGCTGAGCGGGTCGGTTTCGTGCCATTGGCCGTCTTCCCAGTATTTTCCGCGCTGGGTGATTTCGCGGATGTTGATTTCAGGGTTGAAATTTGTGGCGAAAGCCTTGCCGTGGTCGCCGGCGTTGCAGTCCACGATGTCCAAGTAGCGGAGTTCGTCGAAATGGTGCTTGGCAGCGTAGGCGGTGAAGACGCTGGTCACGCCCGGATCGAAGCCGCAGCCGAGGATGGCGGTCAACCCGGCTTCCTTGAAGCGGTCGTGGTAGGCCCATTGCCAGCTGTACTGGTATTTGGCTTCGTCCAAGGGTTCGTAGTTGGCGGTATCCAGGTAATTGGTCCCGGTGGCTAAGCAGGCATCCATGATATGGAGGTCCTGGTAGGGGAGGGCCACATTGATGACTAGCTCGGGCTTGAACTTTTCCATCAGTGCGGTCAGTCCGGGAACGTTGTCGGCATCTACCTTGGCCGATTCCCATTGGGCTTTCTTCAAGCCGCGCTGTTCCAAGGACTTGATGATGGCATCGCATTTGGACTGAGTCCGGGAGGCAATCATTACCTCTGAAAAGATTTCGGGGTGCGAGGCCACTTTGTGGGCGACCACGGTGGCCACTCCACCGGCACCGATAATCATGACTCTGCTCATGGTATTGTGTTTTGTGCGATTCTGGGCTTTTGGCCGCGGACCGCGTTGTTAATCAAATTTTTTTTGCTGAAAAAGGAACCGCTGGGACAGGGTCCTGTTTCTGCCTGCGGGCGATTTTCCGGCAAATTTAGCTAAATTTCCGCTATGCGGCTGCGCTTTTGCCGTTTGCCGGCTGTTTTGATTTTGTTACGTTCGCCGCAACAGCTTTATCCAAAATCGGCCATCAGACGCGCCGAGGCCGTTCATGGCCAGGGAATGACGATCTTCGGGCTTCCTGATGGCTTCTGCCATGCATCCTGCTTTCGCCTGTCCGAAGGCTTAGCGGGCTATGTCAAAAGGTGGCGAGAAGCAGGATGCATGGCAGAAGCGAGCAATCCGCCCGAAGTCTAATGCAATTTGGTTTTTTACGATGGATGAGGATTCTGCTTGCGCGGGTGCTTGGTTATTGGCTGTATTTTCTGCGTTTCCCCGGTGGTGGAAGCGGTCGGGTGAAAGCAACAGTATGGAAACAAAAAGCTTTGTACATTTGCAGCCGTTGCGCCAGATGCGGGTGGATTCAGCGGCAGGAGGCGGATGGAAGCCGGGGAGGAAGAATTAAGAGGATGCTGTGATTAGGGAAAAAGGGCGGGTCTGGGCGCAGGGTTGGTTCGTAAAAATCATGAGGAAATGAGAATATTGGTTGTGAATGACGATGGGTATTTCGCTCCAGGGGTAAAGTGTTTGGCCAAAGTGGCATCCAAGTTCGGGGAAGTTTTCGTGGTGGCTCCGGATGCTCCGCGGTCGGGGCAGGGGCATGCGGTGACTTTGGTCACCCCGCTTCGCCTGCATGAGTTAGGGACGGAAGAAGGGATACATTACTATAGTTGCAACGGCACGCCGGCCGATTGCGTGAAGCTGGCAATCAAGGTGGTCTTTGGAGGGGAGCATCCCGATTATCTGTTTTCGGGCATCAACCACGGCAGCAATGCTTCGTCGAACATTGTCTATTCGGGTACGGTGGCCGGGTTGATCGAGGGGGCGCTGGCAGGGGTGCCTTCGGTGGCGTTCTCGCTGATGGATCATTCGTTGCAGGCTGATTTCGAGCCTGTTCTGGATCATGTGGAGGAAGTGGTCCGCAAGTGCATTGAAACGGGGCGCAGGGACATCTGCTGGAGCGTGAACTTTCCCAAATTGCCCAAGGCGGAGCTCAAGGGTATCAAGGTTTGCCGGGTGGCGAAGGCCTATTGGGACGAGGATGCGGTGGAACGGGTGGATCCGGCGGGGCGCAAGTATTATTGGCTGGAGGGGGATTTCATCCGAAAGGACGATGCGCCCGATACCGATTTGGCCTATACCGACCAAGGGTATGTGTCGCTGACACCGCTGCATTTCGACTGGACGGATTACGCGGAGATGGAGCGGCTGAAGGGCTTGTTCTGATTCAGGCTTCAGCGGGACTGTCCGGGTTTGGAATCAGTTGCCGGGCGACGGCTTCGTCTTCAGGGTTCACGAGGACTTTGATGCCTCGGTTTTCGGTGCTGAGGTAAGGGGAGATGACGCCGCCGAGGCTTTCGTCTTTGAGCATGGCGGGGATGCCGTTGGCTTCGAGCATTCCTTTGATGATTTCGGCTTCCATCCGTTGTCCGGAGAATACGGCCACGAGCCGGCTTTGGTCTTGGTTTTTCATGGGCTTGGGCAATTAGGGTGTCTTGTCTTTCTTAATCAGATGGCCGCTTTTCATCAGGTGGTCGCTTTTCTGTTTTCTTTGCAGGAGGAATTGCGGCTTTTTTTTGTGTGTTTATAAGTCCAAAGGTACTGTTTTTTTCGATGCTGGGCTGTATTCTGCCGTTGGAAAGGATGCTGTAGGGGAAAACTCGGCTTCTTGGATGCGCAAATGGCAGAGTTATGATGGTGACGCTTGTGATTTGGCAGTTTTTCCTGTTATTCTGGCAGAGGCGGGAGCGTGGCACGGACTTTGCGGAAGAGGGGGCTGTCGTCTGGCGGAAGGCCGGAGGTCCGCGAGCCGCCGAAGGGGGACGCGGGGCGAGGCCGGGCGGGCGGCAGGCGGTCTGTGGCTTTCGGTTCGCCCGCAGGGCATCGAAAAAAGCTTCGACAAAATTGTTTAACCTCGAAAAAATTTTGAATCATGGGAAAGATAATAGGTATCGACCTGGGAACTACTAACTCCTGCGTAGCTGTGATGGAAGGCAGTGAAGCCGTTGTTATCCCTAACAGCGAAGGTCATAGGACAACTCCTTCCGTGGTTGCTTTTGTGGACAACGGGGAACGCAAGGTGGGCGATCCTGCCAAGCGTCAGGCGGTGACCAACCCGCACGGGACAGTCTACTCCATCAAGCGTTTCATGGGGGAAACTTACGATCAAGTGACCAACGAAATCAACCGCGTGCCTTACAAGGTGGAACGCGGCGACAACAATACGCCTCGTGTGCGTGTGGGCGACCGTTCTTACACGCCTCAGGAAATTTCGGCTATCATCTTGCAGAAGATGAAGAAGACGGCTGAGGATTACTTGGGAACGACGGTGACTGAAGCGGTCATTACCGTGCCGGCGTACTTCAGCGATTCGCAGCGTCAGGCGACCAAGGAAGCGGGCGAAATCGCGGGCTTGACGGTAAAGCGTATCATCAATGAACCTACAGCGGCTGCTTTGGCTTACGGTCTGGACAAGTCCAAGACGGATAAGAAGATTGCGGTTTTTGACTTAGGTGGTGGTACTTTCGATATTTCCATCCTGGAATTGGGCGATGGAGTGTTTGAAGTCAAGTCGACCAACGGGGATACCCATTTGGGAGGCGACGACTTCGACCAGCGTATCATCGACTGGTTAGCTGATGAGTTCCAGCGTGCCGAAGGCACGGACTTGCGCAAGGACCCGATGGCCTTGCAGCGTCTGAAGGAAGCGGCTGAAAAAGCCAAGATCGAGCTTTCGAGTTCGACCACGGCTGAAATCAACCTGCCTTATATCACGGCTATCGATGGCACGCCTAAGCACTTGGTAAAGCAGTTGACCCGTGCTAAGTTCGAGCAGATTTGCGACGACTTGATCCAGCGCACGATTGAACCTTGCCGCAAGGCTTTGGCAGATGCAGGCTTGCAGCCTTCGCAGATTGACGAAGTAATCCTGGTAGGTGGTTCGACCCGTATCCCGAAAGTGCAGGAAGTGGTTCAGCAGTACTTTGGGAAAGTGCCTTCAAAAGGGGTTAATCCGGATGAAGTAGTGGCCATGGGGGCTGCAATCCAAGGAGGTGTGCTGACGGGCGAAGTGAAGGATGTGCTGTTGCTGGATGTAACGCCTCTGTCGTTGGGTATCGAAACCTTGGGTGGCGTGTTCACCAAGCTGATCGATGCCAACACGACGATTCCTACCCGCAAGAGCGAAGTGTTCAGCACGGCCAGCGACAACCAGCCTTCGGTTGAAATCCATGTGCTGCAGGGCGAACGTCCTATGGCGAACCAGAACAAGAGCATCGGCCGTTTCCACTTGGACGGTATTCCTGCCGCTCCGCGCGGCGTGCCTCAAATCGAGGTTACGTTCGATATCGATGCCAACGGTATCTTGAATGTTTCGGCCAAGGATAAAGGCACGGGCAAGATGCAGCAGATCCGCATCGAGGCTTCTTCTGGCCTGACCGATGAGGAAATCAAGCGGATGAAGGCGGAAGCCGAAGCCAACCATGACGCGGATATGAAGGCCAAGGAACAGGCTGACAAGATCAACAGTGCGGATGCGATGATATTCCAGACTGAAAAGCAGTTGAAGGAATACGGGGACAAGATTCCGGCTGAAAAGCGTTCGGCCATCGAAGCGGCTTTGAAAGAGCTGAAGGATGCCATGCCTTCCAAGGATCTGGCTCGGATCGATGCGGCCAACACCAAGCTGAACGAGGCTTGGCAGGCGGCTTCGCAGGAAATGTACCAGGCGCAGCAGCAGGCTGGGGCCCAAGGGGCGGACCCGGGTGCCGGAGCAGGCAGCGCGAACGCGGGTGCCGGATCTGGAGCGAATGCCGGAGGCCAGGCCAACGGCGGAGTCACCGATGTCCCGTTCGAGGAAGTGAAGTAAGCCGAGTTTGCGGAATGCCGGGTGAAAAGCCTTGGCAAAGCGGATGGAAAGGCCGCGTCCCGACCGAGTTTGTTCGAGTCGGGGCGCGGCTTCTTTTTTGCCCGCATGAAGAAATAGGCATCGAGCTTGGCTTTGCGGTATCCGGTGCGTGGTTTGAGGGTGGGTGGAAATATTGGATACATCTTTGTTCATGGCGGATTGGACGTGAGCTGTCGCGCTTGATTTGAACTTGCAATAGGGGAATCAGGACATTATTGGTAACTTTGTATGCTTTTTTGCCGGCTATGCGGGAATAGCGATGTGGAGAGAATCCGTGTCTTGCGTCAGCGGATGGGTTTGAAAAGGCGCATGCAGGATTGGGTTTCTGGTAATTCGTTCAACCGAATCGGAATTCAGGCTTTGGGAAGATTGCCCGTCTTGTCATGCAGCATGCTTCTGGCCTGGCTGAAGGTGTGGCGGACTACGTCGAGACGTAGCGGGAAACAGGATGCGGACAGAAGCGGGCAAGATGCCCGAAAGCCTCGTTTTCTCCAAGAGGGTGTATCAAAATAGAGATTTGGAATAATCTCAGGCGGTGCGTCTGATGACCGATTTGGGTTAAAATATAAGAAATATGGATACAAAAGAAGTGGAAGATAGGGCGGAGAAGGCAATTCGGGACGAAATCGCTCCGGCCTTGGAAAAATCATGCGCGGCTACGGCCGTTTTTTACGGGATGGAAGACGGGAAGGCCAAGGTGGGCTTGCGGACTCCTTGCGGCAATTGCCCTCGCGCCCATGCCACCATCAAACAGAGCGTGGAGGTGGCGTTGAGGACGTTGGTGCCGGAGGTGCAGGGGGTTATCCCTTTCTATCTATAGGAAGGTTCCTGTCGGTATGGACTGGGGCTCTTCCGTGCAGGGATATTGTCATTGGCGGTTCCATAAGTTACGCGGCAGGTGCGTCGCGATAGAATGCCTGGCGGGAGAGCCGGGATGTCCGCTTCCGGCCGGGCTGTCGCCCAAAGAGAAGCCCCGTGTCAGAATGAATCTGCACGGGGCTTCTGGAAGGCTTTGGCCCAAATCGGCCATCAGGCGCGCCGGGTCTGTTCCCGATAGGCCGAAGAGGCTTACGGCAATCTCCCCGGAGTCTGATGGCCGGTTTGTTATTGCAATATCAGTTTCCTGAATACCGTTCCCCCCGCTGTTTCGATGCTGATGAGGTATATCCCTTTTGTCTGGCCTTCTAAGCTGAACTCGTGCTTGCCGGCAGTCAGTTCCCGGCTGAGGATTTTCTTGCCATCCGCGCTGAAGATGCTGGCGTGGCAGGCTTCGCCCGTTTCGATGTGGAACATGGAGCGGGCCGGGTTGGGATAGATGCCGACCTTCGGTCCTGCCTCGAGGGCATCATTGGCGCTTTCTCCGAATTTTGTATAGACGGTATCGGAAAAGTATTCGTTGATGACGGCGCAGACACCGGCATAGTGTCCTTCATTTACTTGAAGTTCGCCCAGGAACCATTGCTTGTACTGGGTGTTGATGACAAATTCCCCGTCGCAGAATACCTTGTAATACTGGGCATTCGATTCTCCGGGCATATCCCATGTCAGAAGCCAGCCTGTGTCGGTATTGTGGGCTTGCAGGTTGACTGGGGCAGGCACTTCGTAACCGATGGTGACGGTACGTGTCACGATATCGGAAGCGCCTTCTTCGTAAAGGGCGCGAAGACCGAGATTGTGCATGCCATCGGGAAGGTCTTCAAACGTGAAAGAGGAGTCGGTCGCGGGCACCGAGCGTAGCAGCTCTCCGTTCAGGTAGAGTTCGTAGCCGGTCGCTTGGGCAATCTTGGCACCATAGTCCAAAGTATAGGAGATGTCGTCCAATTTGAACAGGCTGGCATCTTCCGATACGCAGTGGATGGCAAAATACCGGGCGTTGTCGGGCAGCTTGTAGCTGTATTCCGTCCACGAGGTAGTGGTTTCTACATAGTCTCCTTCCGATACCATGGTGAAATTGCCGGGGTTGTCGTCTGTGCTGGAATACAGGACTTGGAAACGTTCCGGTCCGCTTCCGTCCACTTCCGCCCCGGTAGCAAAGAAACTCAGTGTCCCTCCTCCATCGACGCTGTGGATCAGCCAGTCGTCATTTTTGAGGGAGAAAGCGGAAATCAGCATCTTCTTGCCGGAGTGGGTCGTCCAGTAGGGGTCGTTCTCTACCGACGGGGTCGCGGCTGAAGGATTGAATACAAGATAGGCATAAGCCATCTGCATGTTCGGGAAGGAGAGCCCGCCGAAATAGCCTTTGTTCTTGGCTCCGTACAGGCTGTAGTCGCCGATTTCCTCGATTTCCCAGTCAGGGTAGGATTCAAATCCGTCGTGGAAGTTCCGGTTTTCTTTCACGCTCCAGTCGATGCGGGCATCGGAAGGCTCTATGACTTCCAGCCTGGTGATTTCAGGAGCTTGCAATGTGTAGTTCAATCTGATTGCAGTGTCGATGTCGTTTTCTACCATCAGGTAGTTCCATATGGTCCGGTCGTGGTAATCGGCTATCGCCTGGAGAGTATACGCGCCATGGTGCAGGCCGCGGATTTCCGCAATCCCGTTTTCATCGCTGTTGGCTGCGTAGAGGGAATCATCCGTGCGGGAGACCAGGACGACATGGACGTTGGAAAGGTTTTCTCTGTTTGCGTTCGTGCAGTGTACCTGCAAGTTGAATCCGTTTCCAACATATCCGGCATCCAGGAACGAGGTGTCCGAGTTGCCGTGTTCGTTGAAAGCGTAGGCCATGATGCTGCAGTATCCTTGGGCATCCAGGGCCAAGGTGGTTTCTGCCATTAGGCCGATTTGCGGTTCTTCCACGGTGTCGGCCGCATGGTATTCTCCCTGATTGAGGCTGTAGGCGAACACGATGCCTTGGAGCGATTCCAGCGTGTTCCCGTCAGCATCCAGGCTCGGGTTAGTCCAGCGGACAGTGACCTGGCGTCCGTTGTGGTCTGTCCCGGTGGCGGCCAAGCCGGATATGCCTTGCGGCTGTTTGTGGAATAGGTGGTCTGCCAGCACGATGTCGATGGTCGTGTTCTCCTTTAATTCGATGGCGAAAGCGGTGTCATCGTAGAGCGGGCGGGCAGAAGCCGCTACTTCATAGTTCCCTGCATAGAGGGAAGCAAGCGTCAGGTTCCCGTTCGCATCGCTTGCCGTATCGTAGACCTTGGCCGATTCGGGAAAAAGAGGGCTGAGCCTGAGGGCCGCATCCGGGATGGCTCGGCCGGCAAGGTCCCGGATGTTGAATGTAAGGTCGTAGCCGTTCCCGATGTAGCCGGATGCCTTTGTTTCGGAAGAGATTGACATTCCCGATTTGTTGTAGGCGTAAGCCCGCACGTACCAGAAGCCTTCCTGCCCCAAGTCGAAGGTGGCTGAGGTCTCTTGCCCGGGATCGATGTTTTTGAGCGTGTCGCAGATAAAATCGTCTTCCCCATTGTTATTGATGAAGTTGGAGAAGCGGGACGCTTGCAGGATGATGCCGTCCAATGCGGCCAGGTCCTTTCCGTCTTGCGTTTTGCCGGGTGCGGTCAATGCAATGTCGATGCTGATGCCTGTGTGGTCGGGATTGCTGAGTTCAAGGTCTTCGATGGCTGCTGGGAAAGTGTTCTCGGTAATCTGGGTCACGCTGAGGTCGTCGATGAAATAGGCATCGTCCGGGCTTTGGGTCTGGAATTCGATGCTGATTTCGCCGGTTTCTCCCGGAATGAAACGGAAAGAGTATCCTGTCATGGTGTCATAGCCGTTTTTCCCCCCTTCCGGATTCAGTTCCAGGCGGTAGGTGGTATCTCCCATCCGGATAGTGAGCGGTGAAGAGGGAGCCTCGTACCATTGCGTGGACATGACATAGTCCCAGTATGCGTTGTATCCCGCCGCATAGAATGCCAGTTCGTATTCGGTGTGGGCGTATACGTTGAATCCGCTTAATCGCAGGATCGACTCGTTGTCTACCTCTCCGTTCTTGGAAGGCGTGTCGTCGATTCCGTAAGCGTATGTCCCGGAGTGTACCAGGGTGTATTCGCTGGTATTGGATTTCAAGCTCCATCCGTTTCCTGTCGGCCCGGGTATGGAAATGATGTTTCCGGTTCCTTCTTCGGGTTCGAAGGATGTGTGGTAGGGGAAGCTCACGTTGAAGAAAGTGCAATGGAGGCCGGCAAACGGTCCGCACAGCCCGGACTTGTTGCGCACGCGGAAGGCATAGTAGGCTGTTCCTTGGCTTTCGGAAACCGTGTATGTCTGGTTGCTGCCAGGATTGACGTTCTCGATGAGGCCGATTTGTTCCATGTCCTTCTCGGAGCTGCCTTTCCAGACTTCGATGGAAACAGGATCCGGGATGGGCTCATCCATCAAGTCCAGTGCGGGTACCGAGAAGATGAATGTGGCTTTGGTATAGTCGGATGGATTCTTGACCATGCGCAGGTCGGAGACGGGACGGGCGGGCGCTCCGCCGGGATAGTGGAATACGAACAGCCCGGCCAATCCTGGAGTGGCAGTGATTTGCTTGGTTTCCCCGGTCTGGATATTCACTTCGTACAGTATGCTGGAGCCTCCGGAGTTGTTCCAGTAGCATTTGCCGGTAGCCGGGCTGAAAGTGGCGCTCTGGCTGAACACCCCTACGTTCTGATCCAGGAAACCTGCCCTTTCGGCTTTGGCGGTGGCAGGGTCGATGATATAGATGCTGCCGTTGTCATTGAAGGAATAGAGGACTCCTTCGTTGTTGCATGCCAGTGTCCGGAATGGATTGTTCTGGAGTTCCAGCCCGTTTTCGGTAATGGTGCCGATCATTTCGGAACTGCTGTCAGTCAATGACATCTTGATCAGCTCGTTGTTGCGGGTGATGGCGAAAAGCTCTTTAGTGACCGGGTTGTAGGTCATGTCCGCGCTGTTGGACGGCAGAAGTCCGGCGGACTTGTCTATGAAACGGTATGTCTGGGTCAGGGGTTCGTAGGCCATGTAATTCCCTACGTAATAGACACCTCCGCGAACCAGGTTGGTGACGAGGTAGTATTCGTTTTCGACCCATGTGCCGGCAACGACTTCCCCCCAGTTGTACAGGCTGTCTTTGAACGGGGATTCCAGCATGTTCCACGCTGGATTGTCAGTATGCACGGAGAATATCTGGTTCACCCATTCTTGCTGGTTGTCAGATGCGAAGTTGACATACCCGCCTATGCGTTCCCTTTCTTGGGCTTGCAAGAGGAACGGGCTCAGGATGGCGCAGATGGCCGGGATAAAGCTTTTGAGTCTGGTTGGTCTCATAATGTAATGTTTTTTGTTTCTTTTTTTCATGTCTCTTTATGTTTCCTTATGGCTCCGGCCTTGTGTTTTCCCTTTTGCCCAAGTGTCTGCCTGCTTCAGGGTGAAACGGGGCTGGCCGGCAATACAAAAGAATGCTTTGTCGGGCATTCTTGTCACGGGACTGCCCCTACAAAGTTACATGATGTTTGAAAAACGTATACGACATAAGCTTCTTTTCCTTTTTTTGTTGTTGATTTGTATGATTTTGTATTATTTTTGTTTTTGGGTTCCGAATCGGAAAGACGTAGGTTCGCCTTTCCGGGTCCCAGTGTCCTCGGCGGCGTGTTCCGGTGTGGCCGGGCGGTGGCGGCTTTGCCGTAGTTCCTTTGCATTGCCGGTTCGCTCGAGAGGAACGGTGTGCCATGGCCTCGGCTTCCGTTGTCTTTGCGGCGCGGCTGCCAAAGGGGCCGCCATGCCAGAGGCATGGCGTGGACTGCTAAAACGTGGAATGGACGGGTTTATGAGATTTTTTGGCATTGCGGCAGGATTGATCTGCTTTTGTTCTCCTGTCTGCCTGTCAGGGGAAGTTCCGGAAGATGTGGCGGAAGCTTACGGCAAGGCACAGGCGTATTTGTATGTGAATGAGGATTCGTGCGCTCGGTTCTGCGAGCTTGTCTACGACTACGCGGTGCGGCATGATGCTACGGAATTGGAAGCGGATGTGTTGCTGTTGAAGGCGGAAACCCTATTCTACAAAGGGGATGTGGATGCCGTGATGGAGATTTGCGCCACAGTCCGGGAAATGGCGCAACGGAGCGGCAACAGAATCTTGCTTGTGCAATCCTTGGTGTTGCAAGGGCGTTCTTATATGGATATGGATTGCTTCGACAAGGCCTATTCTGCTCTTTCTTCGGCGCAGGACATGGCTTCTGACATGGGGGATAGCACCTTGTTGGCCAAGATCTGCAACTCGTTTGGCGTCTTGTACGATTTGCAGCATCAGGAAGACGTCGCATTGGATTTTTATTACCGGGGATTGGAGTTTGCCGCCAGTTCCAAGGATCCGTTGCTACCTGTGCGGTTTCTGAACAATATCGCCATCATCTATACGGCGCAGGGGCGTTTTGACGAGGCCAAGTCTATCCTTTTCGATTGCATTGCGAGGGTCAGGGAGAAGGGGATGGCTTTCGGCCTGGATCGTTTGTACATGAATATCGTGCCGGTATATATAAGTCTGGGGCAGGTCGATTCAGCTTTGTCGTATGTGGACAAGTCTTTGGCCATAGCGGCTGGGACTGGCAATTCTTCGAGCATGGCTCGCTCATTGATTTACAAGGGGTACATTTATTACATGGAAAAAGACTGGGCGATGGCGGACGAGGCTTTCGCCTTGGCCGACAGTCTTGTCATGCCATTGGGTTTCGATAACATGCATTGCATGATCCTGCGTTACCGGGCGTGGGTGGCGGAAGGGGAAGGTTGTTTTGAAGATGCATACCGTTTTCTTGAAGCCTATATGCAGAAGTCGGATTCGTTGGAAACCAAAAGGAACGTGGCCAACATGATGCGGATGCAGATGGATGCGGAGGCGGAACACGCCGAAATGGAGGCGGGATACAGGATATACCGTCTTGGCTTGATGTTTGTCTCGATGGTTCTATTGCTGTTGCTTTTGGGTGCATGGTTCTGGTACCGTTCCCGGCAGCAGCGGCAGCGGTTGTTGGATGCAGAGGGGGAAAAGCGGTCTTTGGAATCGGACTTGGAGCAGGAAAACAAGAAATGGATCACCCAGAGCCTTTACCGTCAAAAGAAAGAGCATGATCTGACGGAGGTCGTGGAACGCCTGCGTGTTTCGAAGCCGTATTTCAAAGTCTCCAATCAGCCTTTGATTGAGCATGTAATCAATACTTTGGAAAAATGCGTCACGGAAGAGCCGTGGACGGCTTTCGAGGCTCGGTTCGAGAAAGTGCATATGCAGTTTTTCAAGAATCTGGGCAAAGTGTACCCGGATTTGACTGTCAATGAGAAGCGTTTGTGCGCATATCTCCGTTTGAATATGACAACCAAGGAAATAGCGAGCATGACGCGTTCGTCTCCACGGGCGGTGGAACAGGCTCGTTACCGGCTGCGGAAACGCTTGGGGCTTGGCCGGGAAGATGATCTTGGCAATTTCCTGGCTCGTTTCGATGAAGATGCGGAGGCTGGGCAATGATGTTGCCTTGCAAATGTGCGGGGGCTTTTTCTGGCGGGTTCAGCGAATCAGGTTTGCATGCCGATGCAGGGCCGCTTCCGCCGCCGACGGAAAATCGCCTTGTCCTGATTTTAACCCAAATCGGTCATTAGACTTTGGGTAGATTGTCCGCTTATGTCATGCAGCATGCTTCTCGCCAAGCCGAAGGCGTAGCGGGCTACGTCGAGGCGTAGCGAGGAGCAAGATGCGGACAGAAGCGAACAAGATGCACAAAAGCATCCCTCTTCGAAAACAGGAAACACACTCGGCGAGTCTAATGACCGATTTGGGTTTATGGAATCCGCATCAGGGAACCAGGGCAGAAAAGTCTTTCCCTTGGTCTGCCAGACGGCGGATCAGGGTGGAGGAAATGTCTAACAGAGGGCTGTCGAGACGGTGGATCCTGTCTGGGAACTGCCGTACTGCGGGGTAAGCGGACCAGTCTGCCGGATGGGGAGCCGCGTCCGCGCTTCCGGGACTCTGCATGCCTGCATGGGGGAGGCGGTCTGCGTTCCCGGCCGGGTTCCGGCTATCCCTGGGGTAGACCCAGATGTCGCATTCCGAGAGAATCTTTTCATATTCTTTCCAAAGATGGAGCCGGGCCAGATTGTCTTCCCCCATCAGTATCCCGAACTGTTTCCCTGGATATTCCTGGTGCAGGAAACTTAGGGTCTGGATAGTGTACGAGGGTTTGGGCAAGTGCAGTTCTGCATCGCAGAGGTGGAATGCCGGATATGGCTCCAGCGCTTTCTTCAGCCGTTTTTCCCTTTCGCTTTCCGGCCAAAGTCCGCTGCTGGCTTTGAATGGGTTCTGGGGGGATAGCACGAACCAGATTTCCTGGGCGGCATGCTGGGCCATGGCAGCTTCGGCTATGGCGATATGCCCTTTGTGAACCGGATTGAACGATCCGAAGTAGAGCAATGTATCCGCAGGTGTGGTATGTTCCGGCATTGTTTGCTGCGTTGTTGTGGATTGCTTTGTGCGTCAGGTCGAAAGGAGCTTCTCGCGGCTTTCATTCACCTAAGAAGTCCCGGATTGCCAGGCGGGTTTCTTCCACGGCTTTTCCTAGGTCGTCATTGATGATGATTTTGTCGAAATACGGGGCGTAAGCCATTTCTTCCATGGCTTTGCCCGTCCTTTTTTCCAGGCTTTCTTCTGTTTCCGTGCCTCGTTTCAGCAAACGGTTCCTGAGTTCGTCTACCGAAGGTGGCTGGATGAAAATCGCTAAGGCGTTGTCTGGGAATCGCCGTTTGATGTTCAGGCCTCCTTTTACATCCACGTCGAAGACGACATGCTTGCCCATGGCCCATATCCGGTCCAGTTCCGAAAGGAGGGTTCCGTAAAACTGGTTCGGGTAGACTTCTTCCCATTCCAGGAATCTGCCTTGGTCCCGGTACTCCTTGAATTGTTCCGTGCTGAGGAAATAGTAGTCTTTTCCGTCTGTTTCTCCTGGGCGCATGGTCCGGGAAGTGGCTGATACCGAGAACTGAAGATCTGGGAACCGGGGCAAGAGACGGTGTACGATGGTGGTCTTTCCCGATCCGGATGGAGCTGAGAATATGATGAGTTTTCCTTGATGTGTCATGCTTCGGGGAATTTTTTTGAGATGAGGTCGGCGAGGGTGATATAGGCCAAGGATTCGGTATCCCATTGGTATTTGTCCTTCAAGGGCTGGAGTATGTTTTCTATTTCAATGCGGGACTCGGCTTGGTCGAACTGGTCAAGCATCTGTTTGTAATCGTTGATGTTCCCTTTGAAGAGCTTGTTGATGAACAGGAATTTTTCGTTGAGGCCGATTAGCGAGCGCAAATCCTGCGCCTGACGCTGGCGGCTGTCGTTGACGGTCCTGTTGCTTTTGAGTTTCTCGAATAGGTCCTTGAGTCCGTTTTGCGGGTTCTGTTTCAAGGCTTCCGTTTCTTTGAGCCTGCTGAAGATCCCGGGACGGGAGTCCTCGTCCCGGTCTGGGCCGTCCGGCTGAGGTCCTCTGGGTTCGTGAGATGCGGCATTCCACCGGTTGGCGACCATCCGGGCGACTTTTTCATCGGGCATGGCAGTGGAGGAAACGGCGATTCGGGACATGTCCTGTTCTTTGGCATTGGCTTGAGCCATGGCGGTCAGTTCGGTCACGTAAGATTCCGGTTCTTCGTCGGCTTTGGGCATGAAATCGGACAAGTCCGGTGCGCCGGGAGCGTCATCGGCCTGCGCGGGCACGGTATCTATGCCGGGTATGCCAGCTTCGGTACCGCGGGTCTGGGTTGAGGCGGGGTCTTGCCCTGGCTCTCTTTCGGTTCCTTCTTCGGGCAGGGAATCCGGCAGCGGACGGGAATCCGGGTCGGATTGGGAACTGGGCCGCGGGCTTGGAAGAATGTCTTGATGTGAGCCATATTGCTGGTTCTGAATGGTTTGGCTCTTTATTTCCGGAAAAACGGGTTCGTCAGGATTAGGGTTGCTGGAGCGATTTGCCAGGCTGGTGCCTCCTTTCAGTATCGTGGAGTCCGGTTCGCTTTGGAAGCTTTCCGGTGCGATGGCTTGCCCGGGGCTTGCGGATGAGGATGCCGGCATCTCTTCGGTTCGGCCCGTGTCCGGTGTGTCCGGGCTTTCGTCTTCAACGACCGGGCGGAAGCTGAAAGCGTCGGGATTGGGAATCGGTTTTGGGACGGCTTCGCTTTCGATCTGTTGTTCTACTTTGCGCTTCAAGTCCTCTACGGAATTCTTCAATTTGTGGATGGGCGTGTCGGGATAAGAGGGCAAGGTCTGTTCTATCTGGCAGATTGTCTTGTAAAGAGTGCGGACATCGTTTTTCAGGATGTCTATGTTAATCTGGGTCAGGGCGGATTGATCGGTGACGATTTCTTCTATCCTGAGGACGACATTATCTAATGTCTCGATTAGATTGTTTTGTAACACAATGTCTTGCATCGGCAATGAAAACTTAAAATCCCTTTTGCAAAATAATTGTAAATTCGCGTTCGCTCGTCATGCGGGCGTTTTTTTTCTAAACAATTGAACGTTAACAGGAAGATGCATTTTGAAGGTTCGGAGTGGATGGCCGGTCCCCGGGGTGGCATCGAGGTGATTTGCGGTTCGATGTTCTCGGGCAAGACGGAGGAGCTGATACGGCGGCTTAAAAGGGCGCGGTTCGCCCATCAGAAAGTGGAGATATACAAGCCTGCCTTGGACACGCGTTATGATGTGGTCAGGGTGGTTTCCCACGATTCCACGGCGGTGGATTCCGTCCCGGTGCAGAATGCTTCGGAGATTCTTTTGAATCTGGGCGATGCCGAGGTGGTGGCTATCGATGAGGCACAGTTCTTCGGGCCGGAGCTGGTGGATGTTTGCACTGGACTGGCTTCGGAGGGGAGGCGGGTCATCGTGGCGGGCCTGGACATGGATTTCGAGGGGAGGCCGTTCGGGCCGATGCCGGCTCTGATGGCCGTGGCCGAATCGGTGAGCAAGGTACATGCTGTCTGCGTGCGTTGCGGCAACCCGGCCCAGTTCTCGCACCGTCTTTCTTCGAGCAAGGCTTTGGTCCAATTGGGCGAGACCGATACCTACGAGCCGCTTTGCCGCCGCTGTTACATGGAGGCGGTGGAGAAAGAACGGGTGGATTCTTGAATTGCCTGTTTGTCTGTCTGATGTCGGGTGCGGATAGGGCGGCTGGCCGGGCTTGCCGCCGGGCGTATTTGAGTTTGTATTGCCGTATGCTGTTTTCTTGTTGCGCGTTGTTTCTGTTATTCGTTGTTTCCGCGCTCACTCTTTTTCGTCTGTCTTTAGTTTGTACACGTGCGACCCCAAGGCCTATTTGATTGGCCCGGTGGGGTTCTGGTAGGGTTCTAGCTATAATTCTGATTATTAGTCTGTTTGTTTTTGTGTTCTTTGGGGAGAATATCTTGCGAAAATAGAGTTCGTAATGGGCTGGTACTTTTGTGTCCTCTCTGCTGGAGATGTGGTGTGTAGGAGGGAAAATAGGGAGATGGATGTAAAAAAAGACGCGGGCCCTGCTTTTCGTAGCTCATCCCGCACTTCAAGGCCTTCGCATTGCCCCACACCGCTGAACGAGCAACACAGAGACCCACGTCGTATGCAGAACCCCACGTTGCCGCTTGCGCGGCAGGGCATGGAATAAGCATGCATGGACATCTACGGTTGCTTTGCGCTCAGCGGTGTGTTCAAAAGTTGCGAAGTTTTGAAGCCGCGGAGTCAAAACGTGTAAACGTCTTGTTATGTAATGTGCCGTAAGAAGACCCGGAGGAGAGGACGATTGAACCGCCTCTTCCTTTGTACATGGCTTTTTGCCATGGACACTCCTTCAGCACGTGGCAAAGATAGGAAAAGTTGCGTGCAGAAACAAAGATTGTTTTGAGGCTTGAAGGAGAACGGGGAATACAAAGATGATGAATACAAAGATGAGGAGGAATGTTTATGGCAGATACGGGAAAATGTGTAATTTTGCAGGGTCTTGCAGCGGCTTCCTGTTGCATTGGAAGGAGGTTTCCCCTTTCATGCCGGGATGCTTGATGGCAAGGACAGTTTTTTGCGCGTTTTTGTTTTGGCACTTCAGAACTTCGCAACTTTTGGAACCTATCGCCAGGAAACGGGACGAGCAAAAGGAGTAGTTATGTCTTAGGTGCGATGGCCGGGCTTTTTTGAGGCATCTGGAGAGGATGCTTTGAAGCGTGGTATCTCGTAGCCTTTGCGGGAGAGGTGTCTCCTGCGGAGTCCTTTTGTAAAATCTTTCGTTTTTCCAATCTTTCAAAATTGCGGTTCCTGATGCCGCAGGAATTCGGGCAACAGCTTCGGTGTCTTTGGTTTTGACAGTCCGGAGAGAAGGCTTTGTCGATTTTGGACATGGAATGGACTGCGCCGTACGATGCTTCCTGTTGGGGGAACGGGGCAGAGTTTCGGTGGCAGTCCAGTTCCTCAATATCGGTAATCGGGATAGGGCTGTTGGGGACTTTGATACTTTTTGAATTTTTGAAGCTGTCTTGTTTTTAAGTTGGGCATTGGGTTGAATTCTGGGGGAACGTGGGTCGGTCCTCGTTTTCCTTGGAAGGATGGGGCGTTGATGACAATCATTTTCTCCTTGGCTAAACATTTGATGTTGAAGACAAAATAGATATGAAAAAGTATGTTTCTTTTTTGATGTTGGCATCGTTGATGCTGTTTTTTTCTTGTCGTCCTACACGAGATTCGAATGGTCGACGTTTGGTGTCGAGAATTGATATCGATTATTCGGATGATGGCCTAGCGTTGTATCGTTGCATGCTGAAGAATTATGTGCAAAAGGAGAATTACATAGAATTTTCCTACGATGGACAAGGACGACTGACTTCTGCATCTCATGTGGTTCACTCTACGTATGACAATGATGAAATGAGAAGGAGTATATATGAAGGATCCCATGAAGAACTCATCGTACGCAACTATGAGATTACGGTGACTGGTAATAACTTGTATTGGAGGGAAGAGGAGGTTCGGGGTGTCGAAGGAGATAAAACTTCAACCTATTTAAGGAGATACGAATTGAATGAGGATGGATTTATAGTAAAGGACGATGCTGCAGGTTATGAATATGATTATGATGAGAATGGACAGCTTTCATCATGTAGTAAAGACCATAGGGTTGAGATACAATACGGTTGGGTTGATGGTAATTTGATAAGTACGCCATTGACGAGGAAATGGAAAATGGGTTACGAATTTGCCTATTCGACTAGAGTGAATCTGTGTAATATGGATCTCGGGGTGTTTTCTTCATTGTTTTTGAATGCGGGCGACACGTGGCTACAGAAAACTTTTTTAGGGGTACGTGGAATAGATGATGGAGGATTAAACGGATTGTTGGCTATGTTCGGGTACTATGGTGTTCTGAATAACAATGTATTGGACGAAACAGAGTTTTCTGGGGTATACGAATTCTCGGAAGAGGGTTTGATAAGGAGAATAGAAATCTATTTGCCAGACATAGAATATATACCTGGGGAAGATCCAGAAACTGGAAGAAGACGTTTCTCCCCCAGATTTAACGATAGATGGGAATTAAATCGTACATTGACTTTCTCGTATAAGTAGAGATTTCTATCTATTGGCGGAGGTGGGGCAGAATGTAATTGGTAAAGAAAACCGGTAGACATATCAAATATGTGTGTTTGGATGTTTCCGCCAATGGATTACTGAGTCAACGTAAATCCGGAAATGGTAGTAAGAGAATTTTCAAAATCAAACGAAAGTCGTAAGTGGAAATTCTTTAATAGAATTACAAGAAAGTAATTCCGCGTATTTACGATTGTAGCGCTTGTTTTGAATTGAAAATTATATTAATAAAGAAAGGGGTATGGGGCAGGACAACATAGGCTATGAAAAATCAAACATCATGACTTATAATGGAAATATGTTGTTTCATTTTACGAAATTTGAATCTGCTATAAAGATATTAGCGACAAACTATTTGCTTTTTGGTGAATTTGCTAGTATGAACGATATATCTGAAGCAAGGAGGGAAGTGTTCTCTGACGACTTAGCGGAGGAGATTTTGCTGTATAAATCGCTTAGCTTTACAGAGGATGGGAATATTATTCGGGCATTTTCTATTGATTCGTTGTGGGGCTATTATGCAGAAAGGGGAAACGGAATATGTCTTGCATTTGATAAAAAAATGTTAGTGGCTTGTTTCAACAAATTATCGGGATTTCGAAGACGAGGGAGGATTCATTATACGAAGAATTTTTCTAATGCTATATTTTCGGATTCTCAATGTTCCATTTCTGCACGGCAGGAAGTGGAGAAAAATTATCGAGATATTTTTTTTACAAAGTCATTGGATTGGAAGAAGGAAAGAGAATATCGTTTTTTGATTCGACCAAATGTGGGCTCATCAATGTTTCTTCAGTTTGGCGATTCATTGATAGCGGTTATTATGTGTAGCCCTTTGCATTCAAGTATAGGGGAAACTGTTGAATACAAAATTCTAAAAAAACAGACAGTAAAACCTGTTTTACGATATACAACTAATTTGGGCAATAAGGAGTTACGTAATGTTGATACTGACAAGTTGCTTTGGCCATTGTGGGGTGTTGATCAATTTGTTGATGCATGAATGGTCTTCTGTTTAGACTAGGGGAGAGTCAACTAAACTGTGTCAAGTTTAGTTTTGTTGGGTCAGCGTAGGCGGCCATGACCGCCTTTTTTCATGCTTCCCTATCCTGTTGTTCGAATAGAATTGCTATTTTTGCAACTAAGGTAAAATTTACCACTGTAAATATTGCAATCGTAAACTTTACGGACGGACAATATAAAAGTAATAACAAATAGGAGAGATGAAGTTTTACAACAGGGAAAAAGAACTTGCCGCATTGGAAAAAGTCCGCCGGACTGCCTTTTCCAGTCATTCTCAAATGACCGTACTGACCGGCAGGCGCCGGATTGGGAAAACCAGTCTGATTTTCAAAAGCTGTGAAGGTACACCAACCGTTTATCTGTTTGTCAGCCGGAGCAATGAAGCCGACCTTTGCATGCGCTTCACCGCTGAAGTGCGCCAGTCGTTGGATGTTTATGCGCCGGACTTTACGAGTTTCAGCGAAATGTTCCGTTTCCTGATGGATTTGGGAAAGCGGATGCAATTCAATCTGCTCATCGATGAATTTCAGGAATTCTATTATATCAATCCTGAAATATATAGTCTGATGCAGGACACTTGGGACAGGTATCGCAAGGAAAGCCATGTGAACCTGATTGTCAGCGGCTCGGTCTATACGCTTATGAACCGGATCTTCAGGGATATGAAAGAACCTCTGTATGGCCGTGCGGACAGCATCGTGAAGTTGTTCCCCTTCACGACTCCCGTATTGAAAGAAATACTGGCAGACCATAAACCGGAGTATACGAAAGACGATTTGCTGGCGTTATACACCTTCACCGGCGGCGTTCCAAAATATATTGAGCAATTCATGGACAACGGCTGTACGGACATGGAAAGCATGGTCGATTTCATGTTGCAGCCGGAGTCTTCCTTCCTCACGGAAGGCCAGGCACTGTTGATACAGGAGTTCGGCAAGAAATACGGGAATTATTTCTCCATACTCTCCGCCATATCCAACGGTAGGAATACCTTGCCGGAAATGGAGGCCGCTTTGGGCGGCATCAGTTTGGGGGGGCAACTGAAAAGGTTGGAAGAGGATTATAATCTGGTTAAGAAAAAGCGTCCGATACTTTCCAAAGAGAGTTCGCAGTCTGTCCGCTATGATGTATCGGATATGTTCCTGCGGTTTTGGTTCCGCTATTTCATCAAGCATCAAAGCTACATTGAGATACAGAACTACGAGCGGTTGGCAAACATTATAAAGGATGATTATCCGACTTTTTCCGGACTCGCGCTGGAAATGTATTTCCGCCAGCAGATGATGGAGAGCAAGGACTTTGCCGAAATAGGTTCTTGGTGGCAGGGGAAAAACAATAAAGAGCAGCATGAAATCGACATCATAGGGTTATATGCGGAAGACAAGCGTGCTCTGGTGGCTGAAGTAAAGCGGCAAGCCAAAAACTTCAAGCCGGAATTGTTCGCGCAAAAGGTGGAAGCTCTCCGCAAGAAGGTTTTGTTCAACTATGAGATTGAGAGCAGATTGTT